>NZ_BLPG01000001.1:1946666-2595555 GCF_011764445.1 Phytohabitans rumicis | reverse complement strand
CAGCGGCGCACGGATGTCTACCGACCACGCTGACGCTACTCGGTGGCGGGCTCCAGGGTAAGGCTGATGGAGTTGATGCAGTAGCGCTGGTCGGTCGGGTCGGGTAGCCCTCGCCTTCGAAGACGTGGCCCAGGTGCGAGTCGCAGCGGGCGCAGCGCACCTCCGTACGGACCATGCCGAGCGTGCTGTCCACGATGTAGCGCACCCGGTCCTCCGCCAGCGGCGTAAAGAACGACGGCCAGCCGCAGTGCGAGTCGAACTTCGTGTCGCTGGAGAACAGTTCCGCGCCGCACGCCCGGCAGCGGTAGACGCCCTTGGTCTTCGAGTCGACGTACTCGCCGGTCCAGGGTGCCTCGGTGCCCGCCTCGCGCAGCACCCGGTACTCGTCGGGCGACAGCCGGACCCGCCACTCGTCTTCGGTCGTGGGCACGGTCATCTCGTCAGCAGCCATGCCCTCAACGGTACGACCGCGCCGGAGTGACCCGTGATTACCAACCACGAACGGTCTCGTTGACGAGTCATGGTGATCAGTTTCCGGCCGACGTGGCGGCAGGCGGTCGGGCGTGGGGTGTACGCGGGGGTGGCGTGCGCCGTCGCCGCGTACCTCGTCGGGCTGGTGCTGCCGGGCGAGCCGCACCCGGCGGCGGTGCTGGTGCCGTCGCTGCTGGCCGCCCTGGTCGTGGCGGTCGTGGGCCGCCGTGGCGGCACGGAGGTCGACGAGTACGGCATCCGCCACACCCCACCCGGCGGCGTCGCGTCGTGGAAGCGCGTGGTGGACATCCGCGCCGAGCGCCGGCGCCGGCGTACGGTCGTCGTGGTCTACCTGGACTCGGGGGAGACCCTGCGGCTGCGCGCGCCCTACGACGGTGACTGGCTGGGGCGGGACCCGTTCTTCGAGCGGCGCCTCTTCATGCTGGTCCACCTGTGGGAGACGCACCGTGATTGGAGCATCCACAGTTAGGGTGGCGGGCATGAGCCCAAAGGCGAGCGCCGTCGAGGTCGAGGTCGCCGGCCATGCGGTACGGCTGAGCAGCCCCGACAAGGTCTACTTCCCGGAACGGGGCTTCACCAAGCGGGACGTGTTCGAGTATTACCTCTCGGTCGGCGACGGCATCGTGCGCGCGCTGCACGACCGCCCGACGACGTTGCAGCGCTTCCCGGACGGCATCGACGGGGAGATGTTCTTCCAGAAGCGCGTCCCGACGCGGGGCGTGCCGCCGTGGGTGCAGACGGCGCAGATCCGGTTTCCGAGCGGGCGGCCGGCCGACGAGCTGTGCCCGGCGGACCTCGCGCACGTGGCGTGGGCGGCCCAGCTCGGCACGGTGGTCTTCCACGCGTGGCCGGTGCGCAAGGCCGACGTGGACCATCCGGACGAGCTGCGCATCGACGTCGACCCGCAGCCGGGCACCGACTTCGGCCACGCCGTCGAGGCGGCCGGGGTGGTGCGCGAGGTGCTCGAAGGGGTGGGCGCGACCGCCTACCCCAAGACGTCCGGCGGCCGGGGGGTGCACGTCTACGTGCGGATCCGCCCCGAGTGGGACTTCGTCGGCGTACGGCGGGCGGTGATCGCACTCGCCCGCGAGGTGGAGCGGCGCCGTCCCGACCTGGTCACCAGCTCGTGGTGGAAGGAGGAGCGCGGGGAGCGGGTGTTCATCGACTTCAACCAGATGGCCCGGGACCGCACGATCGCCTGCGCGTACTCGCTGCGGGCCAACCGCCGCGCGACCGTCTCGACGCCGGTGACCTGGGACGAGCTGGCCGAGGTGGAGCCGGACGACTTCGACCTGCGTACGGTGCCGGAGCGCTTCGCCAAGGTGGGTGACCCGCACGCGTCGATCGACGACGAGCCGTTCGACATCACGCCGCTGCTGGAGTGGTCGGCGCGGGACGATCGGGACGGGCTGGGCGACATGCCGTACCCCCCGGACCACCCCAAGATGCCCGGCGAGCCGAAGCGGGTGCAGCCGTCCAAGGACCGCGACCGCAAGGCTTAAACAGCCTGGGGGCGGCGCACGGCCTCGCCGCCGACGCGCTGGCCGAGGCGGATCAGGCCGCGTCCGGTCCGTGCCCGCAGGGAGTCATCGCTGGTCAGGGCCGCCGCGCGGCGCGCGTCGCGGGCCTCGTCGCGGAGATCCTCTTCGTACGCCTTGAGCCACATCGAGGCGATGAGCGGATGCATGAGAGCCGTCCCTCCGACACTAGTGAACGCGCTTTGCTGGTGTTGCTTTGACGGTAGTACGATCGGTGTTACGGGTCAAGGAGGTTTACTGGTGTCGGAGATTCCGGGTCAGCTCGCGTTGGTGGGTGCGTTCGTCAACACCCTCGACGTCGAAGAGGGCACGGACGAGCTGGCTCAGTGGCTGGCCGCGCGCGGTCCCGTCGAGCCGGGCGACGCCGACCTGGCGCTCGCCCTGCGTACGGCGCTGCGGGCCGAGCTCACCGACCACGACGGCGCGGTGCGGGCCGAGCTCGACCGGCTCGCCGCCGGCCTGCCGTTGCGGGCCCGCTTCACCGCGGACGGCGTGGAACTGGCCGCGGTGGGCGCAGGCGTACGCGGCGCGCTGGCGAGCGTGGTCGCCGAGGTGGTGCTCGCTGAGCGCGAGGGCGCGTGGACCCGGCTCAAGATATGTCGCGAGGACACCTGCCAGTACGCGTTCTACGACTGGTCCAAGAACTCCTCGAAGACCTGGTGCGGCGCCTCGTGCGGCAACCGCAACAAGACCCGCGCGTACCGCCAGCGCCGGATCGTGGGCCCGGCCCGCGCCTAGAGCACCAGCTTCATGCCCTCGTGGGACGCCGCGAAGCCCAGGCCGGCGTAGAAGCGGTGGGCGTCCACCCGGGACTTGTGGGTGGTCAGCTGGGCGGTGCGGCAGCCTCTGCCGCGCCCCTGCTCCAGGGCCCAGGTGATCATCTCGCGGCCCAATCCCTGGCCGCGGAGGTCGGAGCGTACCCGGACGGCTTCGATCTGAAGGCGCTCGGCGCCGTTGTGGCTGAGGCCCGGGATGAAGGTCAGCTGCATCGTGCCGACCAGCTCGCCGTCCCGGTCGGCGACGACCAGCGCGTTGCGCGGGTCCGCGTCGATGGCCTCGAAGGCCCGCAGGTAGGCGGCCTGGTCGGGGCTCTCGCGGGTGGCGCCGAGGGCGTCGTCGGCCAGCAGGGCCACGATCCCGGGTACGTCGGCGTGGGTGGCCGGGCGGAAGACGGTGTCGCTCACCCGGCCAGCCTATGGCAGGGGCCCGCCGGCACCGGGCATCATCATGCGGCATGAAGCTGCTGTTCTGGCCGCTGCACCAGGTCTATCGCGGCATCGTGTGGCTGGCCAACTCGCCGCGCACGCTGATACTCGCGTACCTCGGGATGATCGTCATCAGCGGTTCGCTCTACAGCCTCGCCGAGAAGAAGAGCGTCGGCGACTCCGTGTGGTGGGCGGTCGTGACGGCGTCCACGGTCGGGTACGGCGACACGTACCCGACGACGTGGCAAGGGCGCGTCCTGGCCGGCCTGTTGATCTCCACGATGGTGCTGCTGGTGATCCCGCTGATCACCGCCCACTTCGCGAGCCGGCTGATCGTCGACGCGGACGCGTTCCGGCACGAGGAGCAGGAGGAGATCAAGCAGAACCTGCGCGCCATCCGGGCGATGGTCGAGCAGCTCAACGGGGTGGGCAGCGCCGACCGGCCGGGGCACCTCCAGCGAGATGAAGTAGTTGTCGACCGTCTCGGTGACGCAGGAGGTCTGCGGGTACGCGGTGTGGCCCTCGCCCTCCCAGGTCAGCACGACGCCGACGCCCAGCATGTCGGCGAGCTTGGCCGTCTGCTCGTACGGCGTGGCCGGGTCGCCGGTCGTGCCGACCACCAGGATCGGCGGCGCGCCCTTGGCCTCTCCCGTCGGGTACGGGTCGCGCTCGGCCGGCCAGTACGCGCAGGTGAGCATCCCGACCGCCAGCGGCGCCCCGAAGAGCGGGTACTTGGCCCGCCACTGGGACTGCAGCGACCTGATCTGCGCCACCGACGGCTTCTTGGCGTTGTCGGCACAGTTCACCGCCGCGTTGGCGTCGAAGAGGTTGGAGTACTGCCCGTCGGCGTCCCGCTCGGCGTACGAGTCGGCCAGCTCGAACACGCCGCTCGCGTCGCCGGCCTGCAGGTCGTCGATCGCCTTGGCCAGCTGCTCCCAGCCCTGCTCGGTGTAGAGCGAGGAGATCACCGCGTAGAACACCCAGCCCGCGGTGGCCTCGCGCGAACCCGAGCGCACCGGCGAGACGCGTGCCTTGTCGATGGCGGCGGTGACCGCGCCCTTCGCGTCCGGCGCGATCGGGCAGCGGCCGGCGTTCTGCGTGCACCAAGTGGCGAAGTTGCCGAACGCCCGCTCGAACCCCTTCGCCTGGCCCTCCGACCCGGCGACGAAGTCCTGGCCCGGGTCGACCGCGCCGTCGAGCACGAACGCGCGGATCTTGTTCGGGAAAAGCTGGGCGTACGTGGCGCCGAGCAGCGTCCCGTACGAGTACCCCAGGTAGGTCAGCTTCTCGTCGCCCACCGCGGCGCGTACCGCGTCCATGTCGCGGGCCGCCTGCTCCGTCGCGAACAGGCGCAGGTCGGCGCCGTACTTCGTGCCGCAGCTCTGGCCGATCCGCTGGTTGAGCCCGGCGTACGCGTCGAACTCCGCCTGCGTGTCCGGATCCGGGTCGGCGCCGAACGTGGCGTCGAGGTCGGCGTCCGAGATGCACTCCACCGGGGACGACCGGGCCACGCCGCGCGGGTCGAAGCCGACGATGTCGAACCGGTCGGTGATCTCGGCGGGCAGGCCGCCGAACCGCGCCCGAACGACAGGTAGACCGCCGTGTCGATGCCGGAGCCGCCGGGCCCGCCCGGGTTGACCACGAGCGATCCGATCCGGTCCTTCTGCTGGTCGGACCGGGCCCGCAGCAACGCGATCTGGAACGTCTCGCCGTTGCCCGGGCTGGCCCAGTCCTCGGGCACGGCGATGGTCGTGCACTCGTACGTCATGCCGTCCGCGGTGCGCCCCACCAGGTCTTCCGGGATGTCCGAGCAGGGCCGCCACCGCACCGTCTCGCCGCTGGCCGCGGGCGCCGGCGTGCCGGGCGCGGCGTTGTCGTCGCCGTCGGTGTTCGGCGCGTACACCGGAAGGGTGCAGCCGGCGGCGATGAGCGCCCCGACGACGATGCCGGTCAGAACCCGGCGTTGGGTGCGAGCCACCCGGCCAGGCTACCCGCGCCCGCTCAGTAGACCGTCAGGGCGTACGCCGCGAACGCCATCGCCACCGCGCCCGCGAGCATCCGGTGGGCGTCCGTGAGCGCCTCGATCCGCCGGGCCAGCGCCACCAGCCCGGCCAGCACGGCCGCCAGCACCGGCAGCCAGGCGGCGCGGGCCAGCACCCAGGAATGGGCAGCCGGCCGGTCGGTCAGGCCGTGCGCACGCACCGCGAGGCAGAGCACCACCACCGCGGTCAGGTGCCAGCAGAACACCCGCATCGCGTTCAGGTTGACGGCCGCGACCGCCGCCCACAGCCGGGCCCGCCGGCGCAGCAGCGCGTCGAACCGCTCGCGCAGCAGCAGTGCGGCGCCGGCCTGGACCGCGGCCAGCGCCGGCACCAGCAGCGACGGCGGGCTCGAGTTGGACCGGTCCGCGCCCGGCACGCCCACCATGCTCGCCGGGTAGTCCAGCCAGCCCAGCAGCGCGGCGAAGAGTGCGGCGCCGCCGCCCAGCAGCCCCCACGCGGCCCGCCGGCCGAGCCGGCCGCGCGCCCACGCCACCCCGAGCTGGTAGGTGAAAAGCCACGCCGGCAGCACGGTCAGGTAACCCAGGCTCGCCGGCACAGCGTCCGCCCACGGCCCGTACCGGAACAGGTCGACGACGGCCACCGCCGCGGCGAAAGGCAGCGCGGCGAGCGCGCCCAGTCGCTGGTCCAGCCGCATCGTGTACGGCGTAAGGGCGGTCACCGCAGCGTAAACGGCGATGAACCACAGTGGCTGGACAAACAGGACGGTCCAGGTGCGCAGCGTCCCGCCCGGCACCCCGGCGAGCGCCGCCACCGCGAGTGCGGCGGTGAGCGCGGTGGTGGCGGCGAGCACCGGCGCACCCAGGCGCACCAGCCGCCGGCGTACCCAGAGACTCGAGTGCGTGGACGCGGACCTGGCAGCGGCGAACCCACCGACGAGAAAGAAGAGCCCGAGCGTCTGCAGGAGCCAGCTCGCGGGCGCGAGCCCGCCGAGATAGCGCAGCGGGCTGTCGATGCGCAGGCTGCCGTCGGGGCGGGCGGTGAGCGCGGTGACCAGCCAGTGGCCGCCGACGACGCCGAGGATCGCGAGGGCGCGCAGTCCGTCGACGGCGCGGTCGCGGGTGTCCGGCGTCGCCTCGGCGACTCGCTGGGTGAACCCAGGCATGCATCGACGGTAGGGAATGCCGGCAACCCGGGGATCCGCCTGTGTACTCAGTCAGCTAGGGCGCCCTACTCAGGCGTCGGCGGTGGCCTTCTCGCGCTCGGGTTCTAGCGGCGCGGTGAGCGCGTCGGTGCCGCCGCGGCGGCTGCGCAGGATGAGCCAGCCGCCCGCCACGCCCAGTCCCAGGCCGGCGAGCAGCCCGGCCGCGAGGATGCCGTACGCGCCGCCGCCATCGTCGGACGCCGTCGCCGCGGGCTGGATGGCCTGCTGCTCGGTGCCGCCGCCGTGGTGGTTGCCTCCGCCGGCCACGGGCGCCCCGGTCAGGCGTACGACGACGGCCGGGTGGGCGCCGCCGGCCGGGTCGGCCCAGCGGACCACCGTGCCGTCCGAATACGTCTGCACGAGCGTGAACACGACCTCGTCGCCCTGGGTGGGCATCGGTCCCATGGAGACGGTCAGCTCCGGCGCCTGCCCGGCCTTGGGCGCGCCGGACACCCGGGTCCACGTGATCGTCGCCGTCACCTCGGAGACCGGCATGCCGTGGAGCCCGTCCACCGCCTGGTTCGCCTTCCGCATGGTGGTGGCGGGGGCCCAGTCGTTCTGCGACATCGGGTAGATCTCGGCGACCACGTTCGTCTCGGGCGCCAAGAGTTGGACCTTCGTCGTGTACGCCCCGGGCCGGTCCTCGGTAAGCCGGAACGTCACCTTGGTGCCGTCGCCGCGGATGGCCTCAGACGGGGTCGCGGTCACGTCCGCCGCCGCGGGCGACGCGAACGCCAAGGCGCCGAAGATGGCGGCCCCCACCGCCACGACAGCGGTACGCCGGTTGCGAAGCATGAAGAGCCTCCTAGCTGCGCAGGGGGCACGGACCAGGTGGTCCGTGCCCCGTACGCGTGTCTGCCGCTATCGGACCTGGACGCGGACCGCGTCGAAGGCGGGTTGTTGGTTGGCTCGTTGCATCATGGGGATGCGGTGTGAGGCGTCGCCGGCCCAGGAGGCGCATTGGAAGGTGCCGCGTTGGGCGAGGCCGGGTACCCGGATTTCGATGGTGTCGGGTTGGGCGTTGCCGCCGCCGTCTTCGGTGGCGACGAAGAACGCGGGTGCGGGTGCGGGGTCGGGGGCGTTGTTGGTGTTGTTGAGCAGTCGGCAGCTGGTGTGGAAGTGGCCGCGGACCAGGCCCTGGGCGTTGAGGATGGACATGTCGACGTAGTAGCCGCCTTGTCCGGCGGGCAGGAACCGGTCGCGGACCAGGTTGCGGGTGCTGACCCGGATGACGAATGGTTCGTTGACGCCGACGTTGCGGGGTGCGCTGGTGATCAGTAGGGAGGGGTTGGTGTCGGCGTTGCCGACTTCGCCCATTTCGGTGTCGACGCAGCGGTTGCCGTTTTGGAAGCCGTCGTGGATTTGCAGGCCGTTGCCTTCGGAGCACTCGTCCGGGCCGAAGTCCAGGGGCGGCGGTGCGGTCGTCGGCGCGGTCGTCGCGGGCTGGTTGTTGCCCCCACCGTTGTTGCCGCCGTTGTTGTTCCCGCCGTTGTTGGTGCCCGACGTGGTCGTCGCACCCGGCGTCGGGTTGCCGGTGCCGGTGCACGCCTGGCCGTCACCCCAGTAGTTGCGGACGGTGCGGCCGTTCTGGCGGCTCGTCGTGACGTTCTGCTGCCCTTGCGGCGCGGTGCCGTTGGGCGCCGGGCGGCACGCGGCGGCCGGGGCACGCCCGCGGTTGCGTTCCCGCCGGCTCTCCGCGGAAGAGACCTGCGTCACGGTGATGATGCCGCCGAACACCACGAGCGTCGCAAGCACGGCAATGATGCGCTTGTTTCGCCCGCTGGTGGTCGATCTGCGCCGTTGTGCCGACCTGTACATGTGGGGTCCTTCTCCTTCTCGTCAAGGGCGGCGCGGTGGGCAGGCGTCGTCCGTTGAGGGATTGCCTCGCTGTAGTACGTGCCGGAGGCGGGTGCCGATTAACGTCCGAGGCTCCAAACGCGACGAGTACGCACCACGTCTATCCGCAGACCAAACCTAAAAGCGGCCGTCGATTAGTGTCAAGCGACGAAGAAGGAATTAAGGTTCCGGCCGGTTCTTTAATTGAGATTTATGCTAGGCGCTTCATCGCGCCAGCATCGTCCGATCGGTTGATCCCGGCGGTTCAACGATCTTGGAACTTTTTTGAAATCCCTGGTCAGCGCCCTGAGCAGGGCCGATGCCGTCCGCCCTCGATCGCTGACGGAGAGTGGTCAGAACCGGGCGAAAGAACGGATCGGCATGCGCGGGCCAAAACGCGGCGCCGCAATTCCGGCCGCTTCCAAGAGTACGCACACTCGGCCCCGATGACCGCTAAACGGCTCAAGCAAAGTCAACATCCGCGCGTCGTCTCCACGCGCTTCTCCGGCAAGCGCCCACGCCACCGTGTTGGGAATGTGATAGTCGCCGACACTTACCGCGTCGGCGTCGCCGTACACGGTCCTGACGACCTCGGCGGCGGTCCAGGGCCCGATTCCCGCGATGGCCGTGAGGCGCCTGGTGGCCTCCTGGCTGTCGGCACACGCCTCCAGGCGGGCGGCGACCGCGGCCGCGCGGCGCAGCGTGTCCGCGCGGCGCTGCTCGACGCCGAACGGATGGAAGACCCAGTACGGCGTGGCCGCGACCGCCTCGGCGGGCGGCGGCAGCAGCAACCGCTCGACCGGACCCGGCGCCGGCTCGCCGAAGTGCCGGGCCGTGGCCGCGTACGCCCGGTACGCCTCCTTGCCGGTCACCTTCTGCTCGAAGATCGCCCGCAGCAGGCGCGGGAACACCTGACCGGTCGCCGGCAGCCGTACGCCGCGGTGGGCGCGGGCCAGCTGGGCGACGACGGGGTGAGCGGCGGCGAGTGCGGGGAAGCCGGTGACGTCGTCGTCCAGCCCGGCGATCGCGCCGGCCCGGTCGATCAGCCAGCTCGCGCCGGGACCGTAGGCGGTGGCGGTCAACGCGGCGCCGTCCCGGCTCAACGCGAGGGTGCCGGGACCGTCCGGAGTGCGGCTGGCGTACCAGAAAACGCCCTCGACGAACCGTGCGCATGGATCGTGCCGGCCCATCGGCAGCAGCCCCACCGAGCCGGCGAGGTGGTAGTCATCCGGCGGATCCAGTACCCGGCGCACCTGCACACTGTGCCATGCGGGGTAGGGTGGCTGAGACGGCGAGCACCGGGACACGGACGGGGTGTCCCGGTGCTGCCCTTTCCGGAGCGTTTCGCGAGGCCCGGCGGTCGTACCCTGACCTCTCCCTTCGCGCTGGGGTCTCCAGGCCCTTCCCGTGGGGCGCCTCGTTTGGGGGAACTTGGCGCCACCGCCCGCTGGCTGGTGCGCGACCTGCGTCTACATCGTGGGCTCTCCGACACGATGTCGACTGGCCGGTGGGCGGGTGTGCGATCCGCTCTAGAAAGTCTTCTTATTTACTTTGGGTTGTTCCGCTCTGCTCACTACCGAGGGCGGAACAGTCGGAACGTCGTCGCCCCGCCGGCCACCAGGGCCACCAGGAGCACTACCCAGATCACCGCCGGGTCGACCCCGCCGATCTGGGACCGGGCCTGCGCGCTGTTGAGGATCCCGCTCGCCGCTTGCGCGTTGGCGGGCTCGGGGGGCAGCGGCAGCTCCGAGTACTTCACCAGGCCGGTGCTTTCCAGCAGGGTCAGGTGGTTCATGACGAAGCCGTTGGTGTCCTGCGCGAGCTTGCGGACCACGTCGTTGCGCGTACCGGTGCGGACGCCGGCGATGACCGGGAAGATCTTGCCGTGCGCGGCCCGCAGCCGGTCGACGAAGACCTGGTCGAAGTCGGTGCCAGCCTTGGCCTCTTCCATTTCGGCCAGCCACTTCTGCTGGTCCTGGTTCGGCTCGTTGGGAAGCTGGTAGTTCAGCTTGTTCGCCGCGTCCACCACGAGCCGGTCGAGCTGGGCGTGCTGCTTGGCGATCTCCTCGCCAACCTGGCGGACCCGGACGCGCCCGCCCTTCTCCACGGCCATGTTGCCGGCCGGCATCTCCCAGAGGCCGGCGAGCCGTACCGCCGACAGCAGGTTCTTGTCGGCAGCGGTGAGGGGCGTGTCCGGGGCGGCCTGCGCGGCCATCGGTACGGCCAGCGAGCCGAGCATGCCGATGACCAGGCCGGCAAGGACGGCTGCCGCCCGGCGCGATGCGGGTGCCGCGAGTCGTCCCCTGTACATCTATTCAACCTCCAACGTCGAAGCTGGGAGAAACGGTATTGCGACCTCAAGGAATCGTCAATCTGGCGGGGCCAGAAATAGGGATTTCTTAGGTGACATTTAAAGCGAACTTATGGCGGCGGGATTCATCTTGGGGGCATCGGCCGTTCGGCTGATGTCGGCGGTTCAACCGCTGGCCAAGGTCGTGGTCCTGTCATTTCCCAAGTTTGACCATACTGGCTCACGGCACCGGGCGGAATAGCTGCTCAAACGCGATTCACGGCGTACTTTCCGCGCTGGCTCGCCCCCGGGTCGGAGGCATCGTGCTGCGCGGCGACAGGCCCTCTTGGGGACGGCCAAACGGCGGCGGCCGGTCGTACCCACGAGGGTTACGACCGGCCGCCGCCATTGCGCGCGTGCTTAGTAGCTGTAGTCCGAGCTGCCGCTCTCCTTGTCGTCGCTGTCCGCCGGCGGCGCGACGGCCTTCGGCGTACCGGTCGGCAAGCAGGTCAGGTTGCGCTTGCCGTCGGGGGCGACCACGAACCAGGTGCCGCCGACGCCCTGGCCCTTCCACTGGCCCGGCTTCTTGTCGCCGATGTAGCGGTACAGGGCCCATCCGCCCAGCGTGAGCTGCTTGGTGCCGTCCGAACGGGTGAGCACACCGACCTTGTCCTCGTCGATGCCCTCGAGCTCGGGCTTGCCGTCGTCGGTGTATGACGGCGGCCAGACCGCTGCGCACTTGTCCTCGCAGTTGCTCGCCGCCGGGTTGACCGTGTCCTTGTCGAACCGGTACAGGATCCAGCCGTCCTGGTCGAGGACCACCTTCCCCATCCGGGGCAGGGTCTTCGCGGTCAGCTTCGTCGTGATCGGGACGTCCTTGGTGGCCTCGTCGCCGGTCTCCTCGGCGTCCTCGGCGGCGTCTGGGGTGGCGTCGGGCGTGGGAGTCGCCTCCGCCGCCGCAGCCGCCTGGTTGGCAACCTCAACCTGGTCGCCGTCGGCCTGGTCGTAGCCAGCCGGAGCACAACCTTGCAGGGCGAGTGCCACACCTGCCAGAGCGCCTGCGAGGATAGCGGTTCGCTTTCCCGGTATCACTTGCCCTCCCTGATGCTTTCGTCCACATGGGCCTTGTCGACAGTGAGTACGGGAGAACGGTCGGGAAGGATGAATGATCGACCGAGAACAATTTCACAGGCAGACCTTGAACCAGGGCTGGTCAGCGTGCGTGTGCAGGTATGCGAGGGGTGTGTACACCCCGAATTCTTAAGAGAAGTTAAGGGGTGTGGACGCCGATTCCGGCGGCCACACCCCTAATTCTTAACTAATCCTTAAACGGGGATGGTAACCAGCGACTCGACAACGCCCGCGTCGCTTACCGCCTGCACCTGGAGGCGGTCGATCTCGTTGCGTGGCGTGGCGGTGCTGCCCTGGAGCACCAGCGGCTGCGGCTCGTCCTTCGTGCCGTAACCGGACGTGGGGACCGTCCAGCTGCTCACGATCTCGCTCTTCCCGTTCTCGTGGAAGACCATCAGCCGGCACTGGCGGGGCCCGCTCAGCTTGGTCAGCTGGAACGACACCTGGGTGCCCCAGATCTTCGTCTCCAGCACCAGCTTGGCGTCCACCCCGGTCTGCACGTCGGTGGCGCTGAACTCCTCGCCGTCCTCGCTCAGCCCGCCGGGGCCACCGATGCCGGGGCCGTTCGTGTCCGGGTCGGCAGGGGTGGCCGGCGCGCTCGTCGACGGGGTGTTGTTGCTCTGCGCGACGACATCGCGGGGCGTGCTGCTCTCGCCGAAGAGGCGACCGCCGGCGAAGAGCGACAGCCCGGTCGCCAACGCGAGGACCACGACTGCGGCCGCGGCGGCGAGGAGTTGGCGGCTGCGGGCGCGGCGCCGGTGTGCGCCGACCTCGACGATCATCCGGTCGAGCAGGTGACCGTCCGATCTGGACTGCTCCGCGGTGACGAGGCTCTCACTGTCCACCTCGGACAGGAGGTTGACGACGGGCAGCATCGACTCCAGCTCGCCCGCGCACGCCCAGCAACCGGCGAGGTGCTCCTCGAAGCGCTCCGCCTCTTTCGCGTCGAGCACGCCGAGGGCGTACGCAGCGACGTCCCAATGCGCTGCCCGGCTCATCCGGTCACACCCCGTTGCTGTAGCGCGCTCCGTAATGCACGGAGCGCATAATAGACCCGCGACTTGGCCGTACCCAACGGGAGCCCCAGTGTCTCGGCGGCCTCGGGCACGGTCTTACCTCGAAAGTACGTCTCCAGGATGATCTCCCGATGCGGCTGGCTGAGCGTACGCAGCGCGTCCGTCACTGTCATCAGCCGCAGCACGCGCTCGGTCTCGTCCGGCTCGGAGAAGCTCTCCAGATCCCGTCCGTACGTCTCCGGTGGCCGCGCGTTCTCGCTGCGGTGGTCGTCGATCGCGATCCGCCGGGCCACGGTGACCAGCCACGGGCGCAACGACGACTGGCCCTGCGCGCCGAGTCGGTGGGCGTTGCGCCACGCGCGGAGCAGCGTCTCCTGCACGATGTCTTCGGCTCGCTGGCGGTCGCCGCCGGTCAGGCGCAGCACGAACATCAGGAGCGGACCGGCGTGCTCCTCGTACAGCTCGCGAACCAGAGCGTCGTCGTGGTTCGGTGCCGTAGACCCGGCATGGTGGCGCCCGGGGGCGGGGCGTGGCGTCACGGCCTCATCATGGCGTGCTGCCGCGCCTCCGTCGATAGCCTGCCAACGATTCGCCGAGCGCTGCGGTGGCACGGCGGACACCCGGTCCGTCGCCCGGCTTCCGCGCCACTCGGCGGCTACCGCGTACATAGGCTCTCCAGCGGCGTCAGCATGCAGTCCTCCATCGGGCATCGCAGGTTCGAGATCCTCGGACCATGCTCTGGTACGGCTATAGATGCCCCACGGATCAACCGCGGCCGAAACTGGCCGGGGAGGGTTGGACGGCTGGGCGCGGGCGTCATCGACAACCCGAATACCCGTGACGAACCGGTCTAATTCGCTCCCGTGTACGACCCGTCCGGGGAACCAGTCGCCAGCCACCCGCCGCGCCAGATCGCCGATCGGCGGCTCGGTCCGGCCGGCCACCATCACAAGGTTGCCATACCGCCGGCCGTTCAGGACCGCTGAGTCCGCGATCATGCAGGCGTGCGGCAGCGCCGCGCGCACGGTGGCGACCTGCCCGCGGGCGTACGCCAGCGGAGGCCCGTCGGCGACGTTGACCAGATAGGCGCCGCCGGGCGCGAGCACGCGGGCCACCTCGCCCGCGAACTCCACGGACGTCAGATGAGCCGGGGTACGCGCACCGGCGAACACGTCGGTGACAACCAGGTCAAAATGGGCATCTTGGAACGCCCCGAGGGCCGCCCGCGCGTCGGCGACCCGCACCCGCAACCGGGGATCCCGCGGCCACGGCAACTCCCGCCGCACGAACTCGACCAGCGCCCCGTCCACCTCCACGACCCGCTGGAGCGACCCGGGCCGGGTCGCCGCGACGTACCGGGGAAGGGTCAGCGCGCCCCCACCCAGGTGCAGCACCCGCAGCGGCTGCCCATCCGGCGCGGCCAGGTCGATGGCGATCGCCATCCGTCGCACGTACTCAAAGTCCAGGTACCTCGGGTCGTCGAGGTCGACGTGTGACTGTGGCGCCCCGTCGAGCAGCAGCGTGTACGACCGCGCCCGGTCAGGGTCGGGAACCAGCTCAACACAGCCCGAGTCGACCTGTGCCGAGATCCGCCCCGCCGCCCGCCGCCCACGCCCCACGCGCGCAAGTATCCCCGCCCACTCTCCACCCAACGCCCACCCCGCGCCCGCCTCGCCCCGCGCCCGCGCCCGCGCGCCCGGCGCCGCGCGCCCGCGCCTTGTGCGCGTCGATCAAGGACTTTTGCGTCGATCAAGGGCGAATGGTCGTGCTTTGATCTCCGATCCACGGCCGTTTGCCCTTGATCGACGCAGAAATCCTTGATCGACGCGGTGGGCGAGGTGGGGCGGCGCTGGGCTGGCGAGCCTCAAAAGGGGACCCTTGTTGGGCGCTCGGGCGTGAGTGGGGCGCCCCTGTACCCGCTATGCCGTGAGTGGGGGCGCCCCACTCACGGCCCGTCCCCAGGAGGGGACCCCTACTCGCGGGTAACACCTCGCACCGAGCCCCGGGCCCCACCCGCCGGCGTCCGCCGCCAAGTGGGCAACCTCCCCGTGCCCCCACCGCGCCGATCAAGGACTTCCGCGTCGATCAAGGGCAAACGGCCGTGGTTTGGAGATCAAAGCACGGCCGTATGCCCTTGATCGACGCAAAAGTCCTTGATCGACGCGCGGCCCGCGCAACGGCCCGCGCTGGCCCGCGCGGCGTGGGCTGCGGAGCGGAAGCCGAGGTGAAGGGGAGCGGGGCGTTACGTTGTGCGGGATGCGGCCAGCGTGAGCGCGCGGTGCAGCAGACGGGCATCGCCGAGCAGCCCGCGCAGCCGCCGTTCCAGCCCGGCGATCGGGATCAGGTTTTGCGGCGCACGCGGATCCTTGTACGGCGTCGACGCGAACCGGGGCAGCGTCACCAGCGACAAATGCGCCAGCTCGACCGCCTGCGCCACGGTCAGGTCGGGGGAGCACTCCACCCGGACGATGCCGGCCCACGGGGCACCGCCCGAGCCGGGCAGCCGCAGGTACCAGGACCAGCCGCCCCAGGCCGTACCCAGCGCGAAGACCGGTGAACGCTGCCCCGCCCGCAGCGAGGTGACCACAGCGGACAGTGTCGCCGGCAGGTACTGGCTGTGCTGAGTCTTGACGTAGCCCAGCGTGCGCGGGAGGTGCCGGCGGTTGCGCAAGGGGCCGTCGACCACCAGGAGGTCGCCGTCGGTGCGCGCGGCGCCCGAGACCTCGACCTCCAGGGCGGTCAGCGGGCCCTGGACGGAGGCGGGCAGCTTGCTCAGCTCGCCGGAGCCGCTGACCTTGTGCAGCGCGTACCGGATCTGGCCGGCGACGACGTCCCGAGCGGACGGGCTGGCGGTGAACAGACCGCGCGCGACCTGCTTGCCGACCAGTTCGGCGGCACCGCGGGCCAGGTCGCAACGCACCACGCCGGCCGCGTACGAGGCGGCCAGCCCCGCGTACGACGCGCCGTCCTCCTCCTCGGTCCACAGGCCCGCGTCGATGCGGCGCACCCCGTCGACCAGCAGTACGACGTCCGGCGGGCGCAGGTCGGGCGGGGCCGTCAGCGGGCGCCACTCGGCGGCGGGCAGCTCCGCGTCGGTGTCGACCTGGGCGGTGCTCGGCGTGGCCGGCCCACCACCGGTGTCCCCTTCGAACGACGCCCCGTACGCCGGGTCCCACGTGTCCACGAACAGCCGGGTCATGGGCCTGCCCGATTCGCGAGCGCAGCGGCGCCGAAAGGCGCCGTCTTACCAACGGCGGCGGTGCCCGTCGGGGTGGGGCATTCGCGACGCCGTTGGTAAAACGGCGCCGCGCCGCTGAGCCAGCCGGCTCGCGGGCGCCGAGGCGCAGGATGGCGGTGCCTTCCCAACGGCGGCGGTGTCCGTGCGCCGTCGGTTCGCGGCGCCGCTGGGAAGGCACCGCCGCGCCTCGGCGCCCACTCGCTGTGCTCGCTCATAGGCCGGTCCGTTCGACCCGTGCCGTGCGCGTGTCCTTGCGCACCTCGAAGCGGACCGGCACCCGCTCGGCCAGCGACGGCACGTGGGTTACCACGCCGACCATCCGGTCGCCGCGCGCGGCCAGGCCCTCCAGCGTCGCCGCGACGGTGTCGAGCGTGGCCGTGTCGAGCGTGCCGAAGCCCTCGTCCAGCACGATCGACTCCAGGCTGGCCGCGGTGGTCGACATGCCGGCGAGCTGCTCGGACAGCGCCAGCGCGAGGGCCAGCGACGCCTGGAACGTCTCGCCGCCGGACAGTGTCCGCACGCCCCGGCGCAGCCCCGCGTCGTGATGGTCGATCACGAAGAACTCGCCCTTGTCGTGCACCAGCTCGTACTGCCCGCTGGTCAGCTCGCGCATGATCCGGGAAGCGCCGTCGACGAGCAGGTCGAGCGCCTCTTCGAGCAGCCAGCGCTCGAAGTTGTTGGCCCGCAGGTGACCGGCCAGCGCCTTGGCGACCTGGCCGTCGCGCTCGTGCTCGGTCCGCTGCTCGCGCAGCTGCTCGGCCTGCTCGCGGCGCTCCACGATGCGCTGGTGGGCGGCCTCGATGCGGGCCACCGCGACCACCGCCGTGCGGCTGAACCCCTCGCCGTCCGATCGCTCCGGGACCTGTAGGTGGGCGCCGGTGAAGAGCGCGGTCAGCCGCTTCTGGACGGTCTCGACCGCCGCGCGGGCCGCCTTCAGCCGGCCGTCCGCCTCTTCGCGCCAGACCGCCCGCTCCGCGCGTTGCTCCGCCGCCCAGGCCGACAGCGCCGCCCACGCCACCGCCAGGTCGTCGCGGTCGGCGGCCGGCGGGGCCAGCCGCCCGACCCGGTCGCGGGCCAGATCGAACCGGATCCACGCCCCCCGCAGCTCCTTGTCTGCGGCGTCGGCCGTGGACCGGGCCCGCCGCTGCGCCTCCCGCGCCGCCCGCACCGCGGCGCCGGCCTCGTCCAGCCGGCCCTGCAGGACATCCAGCGCCTTCAGCTCGCGGCGCAGCGCGGCCGGGCCGGGCGACTCCGCGACCTTGTCTGACAGCTCAGTCAGCCGCGCGCCGAGCTGGTCGTGCTGCGCGCGAGCCCGTTCCAGCACCCGGTCGAGCTCGCGCAGCGCCTTGTCGCGCTGCTCCACGACCGCGGCCGCGCGGTCCGCGGCCCTGCGGGCGGCCTTTCCGGCCGCTTCCGCGTTGGCCACGACCGATTCGACCACCTCGGGCACCGCCGGCACCGCCTGCTCACACACCGGGCAGGGCTTTCCGACAACCAGGTGTACGCGCAGCGAGGCGGCCCGGTCAGCCGCCTGTGCGTCCTGATAGGAGCGTCTGGCCTCCTCCAGCATTTCGGCCGCCCGGGCGGCATCCGCTTTCGCCTCGTCGAGGGACTGTGCCGCGGTGGCATGCTCCCGACCGGCCGCCGTCACCGCGTCGGCGAGCGTGGCGGCCTGGCCGGTCAGCCGGTCGTGCTCGGCGTGCGCCTCCAGCAGCATGCGGAGGGCGGCGGCGTCGGGCGCCCCGGCCACCTCGCCGCGGACCTTCTCCTCGCGCTCCTCGGCGACCGCGACCGCGGCGGTCGCCTCCGCGACGGCGGCTCGGGCGGTCGCCACCGCCCCGGCCACGCCGGCCAGGTCGTCCGGCGGCCGGATCGCGGTGAGGTCTTCGATCTCGCGGCCGAGGTCGTGCAGTGTCGCGGACGCGCCCTCCGCGGCCAGCTCGGCTTCGCGCAGCGCCGGCACGTCGGCCTCGACCGCGGCGGCCAGCTCGCGCATCGCGGTGACCCGGTCGGCGGCCTGGGCCAGCGCGTCGTCGTCGGCGTCGGACATGTCGCCCAGGAGCTTGTCGACGGCGGCGAGCTGGGCGTCCGCCTGCATCGCCCGCCCGGATGCCCTTTTCTGGATCGCCTCGTAGACGTGCAGCCCGAGCAGGTTGACCAGGATCTCCTGGCGGGCGGCCGGCTTGGCGTGCAGGAAGTCGGCGAACTGCCCCTGCGGCAGCACCACACAGCTCGTGAACTGCTCGTACGGCAGGCCGACCGCGTCCAGCACCGCGTCGTCCATCTCGCCGGGTGTGCCGGCCAGCACCTCGCCCAGGTCGTCGGGGGTCAGCCCGGCGTCCAGCTTGGACGGATCGAACCCGGCCGGCATGAGCTGCAGGCCGGCCCCGCCGGTGGAGACCCGCCCCTTGCCGTCCCGGCGCACGACCCGGGTGGCCACGTAGCGCGCCCCCGCGGACTCGAACACCAGCCGCACCCGCGCCTCGGTGGCGGACGGGGCGAGCGCGTTCACGATGCCCCGGCTGCTCGCCCACCTGGGCACCTGGCCGTACAGCGCGAAGCAGATGGCGTCGAGCACCGTCGACTTGCCCGAGCCGGTCGGGCCGACCAGGGCGAAGAAGTCGGCGTCGGTGAAGTCGACCGTGGTCTCGTCGCGGAAGACGGTGAACCCGGCCATGTCCAACCGCAGCGGCCTCATGTCGAAGACACCTCCTCGTACAGCTTGTCGAAGAGGTCCCGCACCCCGTCGTCGGCGTGGCCGCGGCTGTCCAGGTAGTCGGCGAACAGCTCGCGCGGGGAGCGGCCGGACCGCTGGGCGGCGCGGGCGGCGGCATCGCTGCTGGGCAGCATGTCCGGGTCGATGCGCACCTCCAGGGCGCGGGGCAGCAGCGCCTGGACCTCCTCGCGCAGGCCGGCGCGGGGTGCCTCGCGGACGTACACGCGCAGCCAGCCGGGCTGGTCGGGATCCATCGTGGACAGCTCGTCGAGCGTGCCCCGGACGGTGCGCAGCGGGACGGCCGCGGTGATCGGCACGTCGCGCACCTTGGCCGTGGTCTCGGCGGTGACCTCCACCACGGCGACCGAGGGCGTGTTTTCCCCCTCGCCGAAGTCGATGGCCAGCGGGCTCCCGCAGTAGCGGATCGGGCACGGCCCGATCACCTGCTGGGCCCGGTGCAGGTGGCCGAGCGCCACGTAGTGCGCGCTGCCCGGGAAGACGGTCGCGGGCACGGCGTACCCGAGGACGGAGTGCGCCTCGCGCTCGCCGCCGCCCATCGTCGCGCCGACCACCGTGAGGTGGGCGGCGACCAGGTTGACGGTGCCGGACCCGAAGTCCCGGGCGAGCACGCCGATCAGCCGTCCGATGTGGTCGGCGTACGTCTGGGTGGCCTCGGCGGCGGTCAGCTCGTACATCTCGGCGGCCCGTACGGCGTACCGCTGGGACAGGAACGGCAGCGCGACCAGCCGCCACGGCTCGCCGCCGGCGGTCTCGCCGGTCAGCACGTGCTCGGCGGCCGAGTCGCGGACGGTGCCGCGCAGCGTGATGCCGGCGGCCTCGGCCCACGGGCGCAGCGCGTCGAGCGCGGCGCCGTTGTCGTGGTTGCCGCCGATCGCCACCACCTGCGCCCCGGTGCCGCGCAGCGCGGAGAGCGCCCGGGTGACCAGGCGCGTCGCCTCCGGCGTGGGGGCGGCCGTGTCGTACAGGTCGCCGGCCACGATGACCAGGTCGGGCCGCTCGGTGCGGGCCACGTCCACCACCTGGGCGAGCACGGCGATGTGCTCCTCCACCCTGGACTGTCCCTTGAGGACCTTGCCGACGTGCCAGTCGGACGTGTGCAGAATCTTCATCAGAAGGGGATCTCATCCTCGGAGCGCCCGCCGACGACCGCGAACGGGTCGGCGGACTGGACGATCGACCGCAGCGTGGCCGATGGCGCCGGACCGGCCTCGGACGGCCGGGTCGCCCACGCCGGGAACGGGAACTCGATGCACAGCGGCACCGGGATGTCGGGCTGGTTGACGAACATCGTGCCCGGCTTGGCCAGCAGCGCGCGCTGGCGCTGGGCGGGCGGCAGGAAGCCGTACTCCGGTCTGGACGCCTCGGCGGGGTCGAGCCGGCCGACGACCCGGATCGCGGAGTTGGTGACGATCCGCCGCTCCACCTCGCTGGCGGTCTGCTGCGCGCCGATCAGGATCACGCCGAGCGAGCGGCCGCGCTCGGCGATGTCGAGCAGCACCTCCTTGATGGGGGAGGAGCCATCGCGCGGCGCGTACTTGTTGAGCTCGTCGAGCACGACGAAGAGCAGCGGCTTCGCGGTGCCGGCCTTCTCCTTCCGCTCGAACTCGGTCTTGAGGGTCACGCCGACCACGAAGCGCTGCGCGCGGTCCGGCAGGTTGTGCAGGTCGACGACCGTGACCTGGGCGCTCTCCGCCGTCTTGATCGCGTGCGGCCGGCGCGCGGCAAGGTCGCCGCGGATGAGCCGGGCCAGGTCCTTCTTGCTGGCGATGAGCCGCCGGGCGAACGCGTTGACCGTGCCCGTGTTGATCGCGCTGCCGGCCCAGGTGCCGCGGGTCTCCTCGTCGGTGAGCCGCTCGACGATGAAGTCGACCAGGTCGGGGTAGGAGCCCAGCCGCGTGCCGTCGATGCTCACGCCCCCGTCGGCGGGCTGCGCGTAGCGGGCCAGGTGGGCGGCCACCGAGTGGACGACCATCGTGTACTGCTGGCGCTCGTCGTCGGCGTCGGCGAACACGTACGGCAGGAGCCGGTGCTCGCAGAACTCGGCGAGCGTCCAGTAGAAGCTGTCCACCCCGGCGAGCCGGCTGCTCACGTCGGGCGTGCCGGAGGAGTCCCCGGTACGCGGCGGCGCGTACACCCGGACGTCGGGGAACGGGGTGGCGGGCAGGCCGAGTGTCGCGTACGCCGCGGTGGTGGCCTCGTCGAGCCGCGCGTTGGGTGGTCGAGAAACAGCAGGTCCTCGCCCTTGACGTTGAAGATCAGCGCCTTGGCGTTGATCGCGTCGCCGCCGAGGACGCCGGAGCGGAACACGGAGTACAGCAGGAACGTGGCGAAACTGGTCTTGGTGGCCACGCCGGAGATGCCGGAGATCGACACGTGCGCGCCGCGGCTGCCGTCGAGGAAGTCGCCGTTGAGGTAGGCCGGGGCGCCGTCGCGGCCGGTGCCCATGGGTATCCGCTTTTCCATCCGGTCGAAGTGCAGCGCGGCGGCGCGGGCGTCGCCCCGGGCCCGGTGCACGACGGCGCCGGGCGAGGGCGGCACGTACAGCTCCGGGTCGACCCGGGTGGTGGTGATCTCGGCGGCCTCCTGCACCATCGCGGGCAGCGTGCCGTCGGCGATGGCGAAGACGTCGGAGTCGAACTGGGCGCCCTCGTGACGGGCCCGCACCTGGGTCACCACGCCAGCGATCGTGACCGGCCCGCGGTCGGGCAGCTCGCGCCGGGTCACCACGACGTCGTCGAGCTGCAGGTAGCTGCCCGGCGCCACCGCGGTCCAGAACTGCAACGGGGTGGCGTCGGCCGTGCCGAGGACCCGCCCCACCACGTCTACGAGCTCAGCCTCACCGGTCTCATCTGCCACGCCAACATCGTGCCCCACCCCACCGACATCCCGGCAGCCGACTCACCGATATCCACAAGAACTTGTGGTAATCCACAGCTCTATCCACAAGAAGCTGTGGTCGCCGCCCGCCCCGCCTTTGCTTCAAAGGGCGGCCCGGCGGGCTCGCCGATCAAGGATTTTCGCGTCGATCAAGGGCAAATGGCCGTGGTTTGGAGATCAAAGCACGACCATTTGCCCTTGATCGACGCGAAAAGGGGGCCGTGGGCGACGCGAAAAGGGTGCCGTTAGGGGCGGGTGTAGCGGAGGAGGAGGGTGTCGTCCGACTGCAATGCGTGGTGGAGGGCCAAAGGACGGGGAGGGTTGGCGGGCCGGCGGTGATGCGGCCGGCGCCGGGGCCGGTGAGCAGCGGTGACACGGTCAGGCACACCTCGTCGACCAGGTCCGCGGCGGTGAGCGTGCCGAGGAGATGCGGCCCACCCTCGCACAGCAGGTGGCGCAGGCCGCGTTCGCGCAGGCGTACCAGGGCGTCGGTGAGATCGACGGCGTCGGCACCCACGGTCAGCACCTCCGCGACCGGCTCCAGCGCGGCCCGCCGGTCGGCGGGCGCCCGGCCGTGCGTGAGCACGATCGGGCGCACGGGTGCGTCGGCGAACGCGGCCTGCGCCGGGTTGAGGTCGAGCGCGCCGGAGACGACGACCAGCGTCGGGTAGTCCGGGAGCCCGTGCTCCCGGCGCCAGGCGCGCCGCTTCTCGTCCAGGCGCAGCGCGTTGTAGCCCTCGTGGCGCAGCGTGCCGGCGCCGACCAGCAGCCCGTCGCAGAGCATCCGGAGCAGGGCGAAGACCCGCTTGTCCGAGCCGCCGGACAGGCCCGCGGAAAAGCCGTCCAGCTCGACCGCGCCGTCCGCGCTCGTCACGAAGTTGACCCGTACGCCCGGCTCGTCCATGGCGTACAGGTCGGTCAGCGCGGCGTCGTCGAGCGGCTCGCCCGACGAAAGCCGGACCAGTGCGGCGCTCATTCGCCGGCCGGACCAGTGACCGGTGGGGTCGGTGCCGGGGTACGGTGCTGACAGTCGCACCAACTGCCACCCCGGCAGTCCGCGTGTCGCTTCGCCCGGCACGCCCGGCAGATCATGTGGAAACCCTACGGCTCGTAAGTCAAGAACGGGGGACCGTGCCAACCATGCCGCGCCAGATCTTCCAGCTGAGGGTGTCTTTGGCGGACGTCGCGCCGCCGGTGTGGCGGCGGGTGCTCGTGCCGGGCGGCTACACGCTCGACCGCCTGCACCGGGTCATCCAGCTCGCGATGGGCTGGCAGGACTGCCACCTGCATTCGTTCGACATCGACGGGGTGCAGTACGGCGAGCCCGATCCGGACGGTGAGCTGGCCCTGCGCGACGAGCTGGACGTGCGGCTCGACGCGGTGGCGGCGAAGGGCGGCCGGTTCCTCTACACGTACGACTTCGGGGACTGGTGGGAGCACGAGGTCACGGTGGAGGACGTCGTCGGTGCGGAGCCGGACGAGCGCTACCCGGCCTGCGTGGGCGGCGAGCGCGCGTGCCCGCCGGAAGACGTCGGCGGGGCGTTCGGGTACGCCCGGTTCCTCGCCGCGATCGCCGACCCGGAGCACCCGGAGTACGAGGCGATGGTCGGCTGGATGGGCCGTTCGTTCGACCCCGCAGATTTTCCTATGGAGCGGACTTCGACGCTCTTACGCCGGTTGGCGTAGCCGAATTCCCGTGATATAGCCGGTATTCGGCAGTACCTTTTGTGGCTTTTGTACTATTTTCTCGTCCTAGTTTGATCCCATATACCGCGCATATGGCGGTTCATCCCGCTGCGGCGAGTAACGAAATGGGAACGCTCCCACTTGGGCCTTGACACCCCAGAAACGTGCCGGCAATCTCATGGGAGCGCTCCCGGCGGGGTGTGGTGAGAGCCACACACCGGGCACCGTGTGGCGCCAGGCATGCCCCCAGAAACGGTCGCGGGCCCCTTTGTTGTGCGACTGCCGATGGTGGCGTGCATCGGGCACACCCCCACCACACACATCAAAGACCTGAGAGGGGTCAGGGATGAGCGTTTCGACGCGCCGGCGGTTTGCGGCGGTCGCGCTCGCTTCGGTCGCGGTGCTCGCGGTCGCGGCTTGCGGCGATGACGACAACAGCGGATCGAACACCGGACAGAAGCCAGACAAGCTGGTCGTGGACACCTTCGGCGAGGCTGGCTACGACGACCTGGTCAAGCAGTACGAGCAGCAGTCCGGCATCAAGATCGAGCTGCGCAAGGTCGCGCAGTTGAACGAGTTCCGGCCGCGGATCGTGCGCGCACTCGCGACCGGCAAGGGCGCCGCCGACGTGATCATGCTGGAAGAGGGCATCCTCAACGAGCTCAAGTCGAACCCGGCCAACTGGGTCGACCTGGCCCCGCTCGTAGGCGACAAGAGCAAGGACTACCTGTCCTGGAAGTACGAACTGGGCAAGGCCCCCGACGGCCGGCTGATGGGCCTGCCGACCGACGTGGGCAGCCTCGGCATCTGCTACCGCTCCGACCTCTTCAAGGCCGCCGGCCTGCCGACCGAGCGTGACAAGGTCGGCGCGCTGTGGCCGACGTGGGAACAGTTCATCCAGACCGGCAAGGACTACAAGGCCAAGACCGGCAAGGCGTTCGTCGACTCGTCGACGATGGCGGTCAACGCGGTCATGTTCCAGCAGAACGGCGCCGACCTGTTCTACGACAAGGAAAACAACGTCATCGCGGACAAGAGCCCCGCGGTGAAGGCGGCGTGGGATCAGGCGGTCGCGCTTGCCGACGCCGGCATCACGGCCAAGATCACGACGTGGTCGCCGGAGTGGAGCGCCGGCTTCAAGCAGGGCACGTTCGCCGTCACGTCGTGCCCGTCCTGGATGCTCGGCATCGTCGAGAGCAACTCCGGCCCGGAGAACGCCGGCAAGTGGGACCTCGCCGCGGTGCCCGGTGGCTCCGGTAACTGGGGCGGCTCGTGGCTCGGCGTGCCGAACCAGAGCAAGCACCACGCCGAGGCCGCGAAGCTGATCGAGTTCCTGACCAACGCGCAGGGCCAGGTCGCCGCGTTCAAGAAGAGCGGCCCGCTGCCGACGAACCTGAAGGCCCTGGAGGACCCGGCCTTCACGTCGTACACGAACAAGTACTTCAGCGACGCGCCGACCGGCAAGATCTTCGGCGACAGCGTCTTGAAGATCGTGCCGACGTACATGGGCCCGAAGCACCAGGCGGTGAAGGAGAACGCGCTCGAGCCAGCTCTCCGGGCGTACGAGAAGGGTGAAGCCAGCAAGGCCAAGGCATGGGAGCAGTTCACCAAGGACGCCGCTACCCAGGGCGCCTTCTAGCACCCATCAGCGCCAATGACGGCCTCGGTGGCGTCCGGGCACTGCCCGGGCGCCACCGAGCCCCGTGCCCACCCACCCTCCCCTCACGCCGGCCGCACCCGGGAAGGACATCCCCATGAGCCTGTCGGCCACCCAGGCACCGCCCTCCCGCGGCGCACCCCACAGACATGCCCAGCCCAAGCGCCACCGGTTCTCGACCCGGCTGGCCCGCATCGACCTCAAGTACTCGCCGTACCTCTACATCGCCCCCTTCTTCGTGCTCTTCGCGATCTTCGGGTTTTACCCGATGGTGTGGACGCTGTGGATGTCGCTGCACGACTGGGACCTGGTCGGCGCGCACACGTTCATCGGGCTGGACAACTACACGGCCCTGATCAAGGACGAGTACTTCTGGAACGCCGTCCGCAACACGTTCGGCATGTTCTTCCTGGCCACCATCCCGCAGCTGCTGCTGGCGCTCTTCCTGGCCAACCTGCTCAACCGGCCGCTGCTGCGGATGCGGACCTTCTTCCGGATGGCGATCTTCGTGCCGAACGTCGTCTCGGTCGCGGCCGTGGCGATCGTCTTCGGCATGCTCTTCCAGCGCGACTTCGGCGTCATCAACTGGGGGCTCGACCTCGTCGGCATCAGCCCGATCGACTGGCGTCAGGAGCGGTGGTCGTCGTGGACGGCCATCTCGGTGATGGTCGACTGGCGCTGGACCGGCTACAACACGCTGATCCTGCTGGCCGGCATGCAGGCGATCCCGCGCGACCTGTACGAGGCGGCCGCGATCGACGGCGCCGGGCCATGGCGGCAGTTCTGGACCGTCACGCTGCCGATGCTGCGGCCGACGTTCATCTTCGTCGTGATCTTGTCGACGATCGGCGGGCTGCAGCTCTTCGTCGAGCCGCTGATCTTCAACAACGGCAACATCCTCGGCGGCACCCAGCGCGAGTTCCAGACCGTGCAGATGTACATGTTCGAGAAGAGCATCCACAACCTGAGTACGGCCGGCTACGGCGCCGCCGTGGCCTGGGCGCTCTTCCTGATGATCGTGATCGTGTCGGTGCTCAACTTCCTGATCACCCGCCGTTCGGTCAAGTGAGGAGACTGCGATGACCACCATCTCGGCGGGATCGAGGCGGCTGTGGCGTACCAGCCCGCTCACCTACATCGCGCTCATCCTCGCGGTGCTGAGCTCGCTGTACCCGCTCTACTACATGTTCGTGATCGCGACCCGCAGCAACGACGCGATCAACGACACGCCGCCGCCGTTCACCCCGGCCGGCGCGTTCGGCCACAACCTGGGCCGGGCGCTGGACAACGAGACAGCCAACCTGCTCCAGGGCGTCATCAACTCGATCCTGGTCTCCAGCGTGGTGACCGTGTCGGTGGTGCTGACCGGCTCGCTGGCCGGGTTCGCGTTCGCCAAGCTGCGCTTCCGCGGCCGCAACGCGCTGCTGCTGTTCGTCGTCGGCACGATGATGGTGCCCACCCAACTCGGCATCATCCCGCTGTGGAGCCTGATGCAGGACTTCGGCTGGTACGACTCCCTGCTCGCTGTCACCGTGCCGTTCATGACCAGCGCGTTCGGCGTGTTCATGATGCGCCAGTACGCCAGCTCCGCGGTCTCCGACGAGCTGATCGAGGCCGCCCGCATCGACGGCTGCTCCACCTGGCGCGTCTACTGGAACGTCGTGCTCCCCGCCCTGCGGCCGGCCGCCGCGGTGCTGG
The DNA here is from genome assembly GCF_011764445.1 of Phytohabitans rumicis. Classification (NCBI taxonomy): domain Bacteria; kingdom Bacillati; phylum Actinomycetota; class Actinomycetes; order Micromonosporales; family Micromonosporaceae; genus Phytohabitans; species Phytohabitans rumicis. The sequence goes on along the minus strand of NZ_BLPG01000001.1, from coordinate 2,568,950 downwards.
GCCTGCTCACGTTCATGCAGACCTGGAACGAATTCGTCTGGCCGTTCGCGATCCTGAGTTCGGAGAACCCGACGCTGCAGGTGTCGCTCGCGACGCTCTCCTACGCGTACTACACCGACTACTCGATGGTGTTCGCGGCGACGGCGGTCGGCACGGTGCCACTGATCGTGGTATTCATCCTGTTCGGCCGCCAGATCATCGGCGGCATCATGGAAGGTGCAGTTAAAGCGTGATCAGCCCCAACGGCCATGGTGTGGCCTTCCCGCCGGACTTCCTCTGGGGCGCGGCTACCGCCGCCTACCAGATCGAGGGCGGCGCCACCGAAGGCGGCCGGACGCCGTCGATCTGGGACACGTTCAGCCGTACGCCGGGGAAGGTCACGGGAGGGCACACCGGGGACGTCGCGTGCGACCACTACCACCGGGCGCCCGACGACGTGAAGTTGATGGCCGAGCTGGGCCTCAAGTCGTACCGCTTCTCGCTGGCCTGGCCGCGGATCCAGCCGGACGGGTCGGGCCGCCTCAACTCCGAGGGCCTCGACTTCTACCGGCGGCTGGTCGACGACCTGCTCGAGCACGGCATCGAGCCGTGGGTGACGCTCTACCACTGGGACCTGCCGCAGGCACTGGAGGACGCCGGTGGCTGGCCGGTGCGCGACACCGCCGGCCGGTTCGCCGAGTACGCCGAGCTGGCGCACGGCGCACTGGGTGACCGGGTGCGGTACTGGACCACGCTCAACGAGCCGTGGTGCTCGGCCTTCCTGGGGTACGGCTCGGGCGCGCACGCCCCGGGTCGCAGCGACGGCGCCGACGCGCTGCGTGCGGCGCACCACCTGATGCTCGGCCACGGGCTGGCGGTGCAGGCCATGCGCGCGGCCCGCCCGGACGACCAGCTCGGCATCACGCTCAACCTGTACGCGATCTCGCCGCAGACCGACTCGCCCGGCGACGCCGACGCCGCCCGGCGCATCGACGGGCTCGCCAACCGGTTCTTCCTCGACCCGGTCCTGCGCGGGCAGTACCCGGCCGACGTGCTGCGGGACCTCGCCGAGGTCAGCGACTTCGGGCACGTCCGGGACGGCGACCTGGCGGTGATCTCCACGCCGCTGTCCGTGCTGGGGATCAACTACTACAGCCGGTACGTCGTGGCCGCCCCGGACGGCGGCGCGCCGGAGTCCTACTGGCGGGCCCCGTCGAACTGGCCCGGCAGCGAGGGCGTGCGCTTCGTCACCCGTGGCGCCCCGGTGACCGACATGAACTGGGAGATCGACGCCCCGGGCCTGGTGGAGGTGCTGGAGCGGGTCCACCGCGAATACCCGGCGCTGCCGCTCTATGTGACCGAGAACGGCTCGGCGTTCGTCGACACGGTGGTCGACGGGGAGGTGGACGACCCCGACCGGCTGGCCTACTTCGACTCCCACCTGCGGGCATGCCACGAGGCCATTTCGGCCGGTGTCCCGCTACGCGGTTACTTCGCGTGGTCGCTCATGGATAATTTCGAATGGGCGTGGGGTTATTCGAAGCGCTTCGGCATGGTCTACGTCGACTACGAGAGCCAGCTTCGGATCCCCAAGTCGAGCGCGAAGTGGTATGCCGGGGTGATTCGACAGAACGGGCTGGGCCGCAGCGGCCAAGAACGGCCGCAACGCGCACAATAGGCAAGGTCAGCCGACATGAGGAGCAGCCGATGACTACGCAGCGGACCCGGTCGCTCGGCCGTCCCACTCTGGACGCGGTCGCGGCCCGCGCCGGTGTTGGCCGGGGCACGGTGTCCCGCGTGGTCAACAGCTCTCCGCAGGTCAGCCCGGAGGCCCGCGCCGCCGTCCTACAGGCGATCGAGGAACTCGGATACGTCCCGAACCGGGCGGCGCGGGCGTTGGTTACTCAGCGTACTGATTCGGTGGCGCTGGTCATCTCCGAGTCGGGGGAGCGGCTGTTCGGCGAGCCGTTCTTCGCCGGCATCGTCCGCGGCATCCACGCCGGCCTGCTCGACACGCCGATGCAGCTGTGGCTGGCGCTCGCCCAGTCCCCCGCCGAGCGGGACAAGGTCGAGCACCACCTCACCACGCAGCACGTCGACGGCGTACTCCTGCTGTCGCTGCATGACGCGGACCCGCTGCCGACGCTGCTGGAGCAGCGCGGCCTGCCCACCGTGCTCGGCGGCCGCCCGGCGCGGATGCTGCAGCCCGGGGCGCAGGCGGCCAACTTCGTCGACGTGGACAACGCCGGCGGCGCGCGGCAGGCCGTCGAGTTCCTGATCAACCGGGGGCGCACCCGGGTCGCGACCATCGCCGGCCCGCAGGACATGGGCGTGGGCATGACCCGGCTGGCCGGCTACGAGCAGGCCATCCGCGACCACGGCGGCCAGGTGAGCGAGGACCTCATCGCGTACGGCGACTTCAGCGAGGCCAGCGGCACGGCGGCGATGCGCCGGCTGCTGGAGCACACCCCCGACCTCGACGCGGTGTTCGTGGCGTCCGACCTCATGGCGAGCGGCGCGCTGCGGGCGCTGCGCGAGTCCGGCCGAAGGGTCCCAGACGACGTCGCCGTCGTGGGCTTCGAGGACGCCGAGATCGCCCGCCAGGCCGACCCGCCGCTGACCACGGTCTACCAGCCGGTCGAGGAGATGGGTCAGCACATGGCACACCTGCTCATGTCGCTCATTCGGCGCGATGAGCTAGAAGAGCCATTCGTGCTCCTCAACACCCACATGGTGCAACGCGCCTCCGCTTAACGGCTGGTGAACGCGCCGAGACATGGCTATGCAACAGGGACGAAATGGTCATCAGGCACCCTGGTAGGGGACACCGGCGCTGGACGCCGGCCCACCGACGGGAGGCTTGCCATGTTGTTGCGGGTTCGGGTGACCCTGCCGGACCGGCCTGGTGCGTTGGGGCAGGTGGCGCGCACGCTCGGCGTCGCCGGAGCGGACATCGTCCAGGTCGTCGTCCTGGAACGGCTGGGTGGCCGGGCCGTTGACGACTTCACCGTGGTGTGGCCGGGCGCGTCGCGCATCGACCGCCTGCGGGCCGGCCTCGCCGCGATCCCGGGTGTGCAGGTCGACGGTATCTGGCGGGCCATCGGCGCCCCGGTGACCAGTGGGCACGACGCGGAGCTGCTCGCCCAGGTCGCCGCCAACCCGGCCGACGGGCTCGCCACGCTCGTGGACGCCGTCCCCGGGCTGCTCGCCGCCGACTGGGCCGCCGCTGCCGTCGTACCCGCTGACTGGGCCGCACGGAGCGGGACCGCCCCGCGTGCGCTGGCGAGCGACGACCCGCTCGTGGCCGGTGGCGGTGAGCCCGCGGTGGCGTACGCGAGCTGGCGTGCCCCGGCGCCGCTGCTGCTGCCCGAGGTGACCCCGCTGCGGGCACGGTCGCTGACCGGGCCGGACCGCACCCGGTACGCGGTGGCGCCGTTCGGCCGCGCCGGCCTGGTGCTGATGGTGGCCCGCGGCGAGGTCGAGGACCTGCCGGCGGCCGCGTTCCACGTGACCGAGGTCGACCGGGTCGCGCAGCTCGTACGCGCCGCCGCGGTGATCCTCGGCGATCGGCTCGACCTGGTCACGGCGTCACCGGCGGCAACCACCGGGTAAGGAGGTCCTCATGGGACTGTGGCGGATCAGGGCGACCGTGGACGACCGGCCGGGCTACCTGGCCGTGCTGACGGCGAGCCTGGCACTGAAGTCGGTCAACATCCTGGCGGTGCAGGTGCACACGACGACGGCGGGGGCCGTCGATGACTTCCTGGTGGACGCGCCGGACGCGATGACCGAGGCCGACCTGATCGCCGCGGTGGAGAAGGGCCGCGGCCGTGACCCCTGGGTGAGCCGCACCGAGGCCCGCGAGCTGGCCGATTGGCCGACGAAGACGCTGTCCCTGGCCAGCCGGCTGGTCCGTGACCCGCACTCGCTGGGCGACGTGCTGTCCGCGCTGCTCGGCGCCGAGGCGGTCATCTGGCGGCCCAGGCCCGGCGACGACCGGTACGGCGCGAACCGTGGCCAGATGCGGTTGGTCGACCCGACCGGCGGCACGTACGAGATCAGCCGCCCGGCGCCGGCCTTCACGCCCGCCGAGTACGCCCGCGCCCAGGCCCTGGTCGACCTGGCCGCCACCGTCGTACGCCAGGCGGCCGACCAGGTCACGCTGGTCCTGCCGGACGGCGTCGAGGTGCGGGTACGCCCCGCGGTCCGCGACGACCTGGCCGCCGTGCGCGCGATGCACGAGCGGTGCACGCCGCGCAGCCGGCACCGCCGCTACCTCGCCGGTACGTCCGGCCCGTCGCCCGCCCTGCTCGCCCGCCTGATCGAGCCGGCGCGCGGAGTGACCCTGGTGGCGCTCGCCGAAGACGACCGCGTGGTGGCGGTCGGCAACCTGGTGGCGGAGGGCGCGATCGGCGAGATCGCGCTGCTGGTCGAGGACGCGTGGCAGCGGCGCGGGGTCGGCACGGCCCTGCTGCGCCGGCTGGTGGCCCACGCGAGCCGGGCCGGGTACGCGGCCGTGGTCGCCCACACCCAGGCGGACAACGTTGGCATGCTGGCGACGCTGCGCCGCCTGGACCGCCCCGGCCCGGTGGACCGCGACGGCACGATGCTGAGCGTGACCGTCCCGCTGGCCGCCGCCCGAGCCACCACCACCGCTCCCGCAACGTAGCGCCCCGCCACGCGTGCGCCGCGCCGTGCCCCGTGCCGCGCGCTCGTGCGCCGCGCCGATCAAGGACACTGCCGTCGATCAAGGGCGAACGGTCGTGCTTTGATCTCTGATCCACGACCGTATGCCCTTGATCGGCGCGGAAGTCCTTGATCGCCGCGGGGCGCGGGCGCTAACCCCGGCCGGTCAGGTCGCCGGGTACGAGGAGTAGTCGGGGAAGTTGCCGTACAGGGGAGTGGGACCCTCGGTCACGGCGGACACGAGGAGGTCGCCGCCGACGAAGGCGCCCTTCCAGGAGGCGCCCCGCCCGCCGAACGGCTCCTCGCGGTCGCCCCGGGACCGTGGCTTGTTGATCCCCACCTTGAACGCCTGCAGGTCCACCGCCAGCTTGCCGGCCTCGTCCCCGTCGTCGCAGGCCAGGCTGGCGACCAGCGCGCCGTTGGAGGCGTTCATCTGGGCGAGCAGCTCGTCCTCGGTGTCCACCACCACGATCGTGTCGACCGGGCCGAACGGCTCGGCGTGCATCAGCCGGGACCGGCCGGGCGGGGCGAGGAGCACGGTGGGCGCGACGTACGCCGACCGGTCCTGCCCGTCCAGGAACGGCGCCCCGTCCAGCCGCCCGCGGTAGAGCGGGACGGCGCCGCCGCGTACCGCCTCGTCGACCTTGCGGCGCAGCTCGTCGGCCTTGGCCGCGCTGATCAGCGGCCCGAAGTCCAGGTCGGGTAGCGGGTCGCCGGCCGCGGCCACGGCCAGCGGGTGTCCGAAGCGGACGGAGCGGACCACCGGCAGGTACATGTCCAGGAACGAGTCGACCAGGTCGCGCTGCACCACGAACCGCGGGTACGCGGTGCAGCGCTGCTTGGCGTACTCGAAGCCCTTCTTGAGGTGGGCGGCGAGCGAGTCCCATTGGGAGAAGTTCCAGATGCCCCAGGCGTTGAGGCCCTCCTGCTCGATCATGTGGCGCTTGTTCGTGTCGAGCAGCGCGGCGGCGACCTTGCCGCCGTTGGAGCGCCCGCCGACGAACGCCACCGCGCCGATCTCCGGCGCCCGCACGAGCACCTCGGACAGCTCCTCGCCGCCGCCGGACAGCAGGGTGACGGGCAGCCCGGCGCGGTGCATCAGGGCGTGCGCCACCGTCAGGCAGACCGCGCCGCCCTGCGACGGCGTCTTGGCGATGACCGCGTTGCCGGCCAGCAGCTGCACCAGCTCGGCGTGCACGAGCACGCTCATCGGGTAGTTCCAGCTCGCGATGTTGCTCACCGGCCCGGGCAGTGGCTGCCGGCCGGCGAGCTGGCGGTCGATCTGGTCGACGTACCAGCGGACGCCGTCGAGGGCGCGGTCCACGTCGGCGCAGGCCAGCCGCCACGGCTTGCCGATCTCCCAGACCAGCAGGGTGGCGAGCAGGTCGCGGTGGCGGGCCAGCTCGTCGAGGGCCGCGACGACCCGCGCCTTGCGCTCCGCCAGCGGCGTCGCGGCCCAGGCGCGGTGCGCGGCCGCCGCCGATGCCACCGCCGCACGCGCGGCCGCCGCGTCCACACGGGACAGATTCACGAGTACGCCGTTGTCGATCGGAGTTCGCACAGGGCTGGGCGTGCCGACGGGCTGCCATCCGCCCTCGACCAGGTTTCGCAGGGTCCCACCGGTGAACGCTTCGGGCGTTGTGGCGACCGCGCGGGTGAGTACGTCCTCCCACGCGGTGCCCGGGGCAAGGCGCAAGCCCATCGCTGCCTCCTCGGCTCGGCTGTCGTTGGGGTGAGGGTGGCGGCTACGCGGGGTGTCGGCAACCGTACGCTCGTATGCCAAGACGGCCTGACCTGCACTTTTGTGGGTTACTTAGCGGTAGTTAAGCCTCGTGATCAGGGCTTTTCGAGGCCCATTCGGAGATGGGCGTCGATGGTGTGAGGTTGCCCGCTGTCGATCCCTTCACAAACGCGAAACAGTGTGGGAACATTGCTGTCTATATATGGGAGCGCTCCCATAACGGACATAAATGAGGGGCGGATGCGCCCACATCCACCCCTCGACGCGTGGTTGTGACTCCACGGACAGGAGCGATTCTAATGTCTGCCCGGATCATCTGGTACCGCCGAGCGGTCGCCCTCGTCGTGGCCGCGCTGCTCTTGGCCACCGCCGCGATCTGGGCGGCGGCCCGGTCGGAGGCCGCCGCCGCGTACAACTACGGCGAGGTGCTGCAGAAGTCCCTCCTCTTCTATGAGGCCCAGGTGTCCGGTCGGAAACCGGCGTGGAACAGGGTTTCCTGGCGCGCCGACTCGGCGCTGACCGACGGGTCAGGCACCGGCCTCGACCTCACCGGCGGCTGGTACGACGCCGGCGACCACGTCAAGTTCGGCTTCCCGATGGCGTTCACCACGACGATGCTGGCGTGGGGCGCGGTCGAGTACCGCGACGCGTACGCCGCCTCGGGGCAGCTGACCCACCTGCTCAACAACCTGCGTGTGCCCAATGACTACTTCATCAAGGCGCACCCGTCCGCCAACGTCCTCTACGGGCAGGTGGGCAAGGGCGACGACGACCACAAGTGGTGGGGTCCGGCCGAGGTGCTGCCGATGGCGCGCCCGGCGTACAAGATAGACGCGAGCTGTGGCGGCGCGGACCTGGCCGGCGAGACGGCGGCCGCGATGGCGGCTTCGTCGATGGTCTTCCGGCCGACCGACCCGACATACGCCAACACGCTGCTGACCCACGCGCGGCAGCTCTACACGTTCGCGGACACCGTCCGCCGGATGTACCACGAGTGCATCACCGACGTCACGAACTTCTACAAGTCGTGGAGCGGGTACGCCGACGAGCTCGTGTGGGGCGCGATCTGGCTCTACCGGGCGACCGGCGAGGCGAGCTACCTCGCGAAGGCCGAGGCCGGCTACGACGCGCAGGGCAACGAAAACCAGACCACCACGAAGATGTACAAGTGGACGATCTCGTGGGACAACAAGCAGTACGGCAACTACGTGCTGCTGGCCAACCTGACCGGCAAGCAGAAGTACGTCGACGACGCCAACCGTTGGCTGGACTGGTTCACCGTCGGCGTCAACGGCGAGAAGGTGCGCACGTCGCCCGGCGGCATGGTGGTTGTGGACAGTTGGGGCGCGCTGCGGTACGCGGCCAATACGGCGTTCGTCGCGCTGCTCTACAGTGACCGGACGTCGGATGCCACCCGCAAGGCGCGCTACCACGACTTCGCCGTCCGGCAGGTCGACTACGCGCTCGGCGCCAACCCGCGCAACTCCAGCTACGTCATCGGGTTCGGCAACAACTACCCGAAGAACCCGCACCACCGCACCGCGCACGGCTCGTGGTGGGACAACATGACCGTGCCCACCAACACCCGCCATGTCCTCTATGGAGCGTTGGTCGGCGGTCCGTCGTCGCCGGACGACGCGTACAAGGACGAGCGCAACGACTACGTGATGAACGAGGTCGCCACCGACTACAACGCCGGCTTCACGTCCGCGGTGGCGCGCCTCTACCAGGAGTACGGCGGCACGCCGCTCGCCAACTTCCCGCAGCCCGAGACGCCGGACATCGACGAGTTCACCGTGGAGACCACGGTGATGCAGAACGAGCCGCGCGCCACCGGCATCAAGGCCATCGTCTACAACAAGTCCGCGTTCCCGGCGAAGGCGCTGACCCGCTCGGTGTTCCGCTACTACTTCACCCGCGAGGGCACGCTCGCGCCGGTGGTGACCGCCGGCTACACCCAGGGCTGCCCGTCGCCGACCACCGCCCGCCAGCACTCCGGCGACATCTGGTACGTCGAAATCGACTGCACCGGTTACAGCATCGCGCCGGCGGGGCAGTCGCAGCACCGGATGGAGGTCCAGTTCAAGGTCGGCGTGCCCGAGGGCGGCACGTGGAACCCGGCCAACGACCCGTCGTACCAGACGGCCACGGGGCCGAACCGCGCCGTACCGCTCTACGAGAACGGCGTGAAGCTCTGGGGCGACCCGCCGTCGTCGACCACACCGGGACCCACCACGCCGGCCCCGACGACCCCCGCCCCGACCACGCCCGCTCCGACGACGCCTGCCCCGACGACGCCAGCGCCCACCACCCCGGCCCCGACGACGCCCGCGCCCGGCGGGCCGTGCTCGGTCACCTACACCACGAACGACTGGTCGAACGGCTTCACCGGCAGCGTGACGATCCGGAACACCAGCACGACCGCCTGGACGTCGTGGACGCTCGGGTTCTCGTTCACCGGCGGGCAGCGCGTCACGCAGGGCTGGAGCGCGCGCTGGACCCAGACCGGCACGGCCGTCACGGCGGCGAACGAGTCGTACAACGGCGCGGTGGCGGCCGGTGGCTCGGTCAGCGCCGGCTTCAACGCCACCCACACCGGCACGAACCCGCGCCCGACCACGTTCACCGTGAACGGCGCCACCTGCACCGTCGCCTGACCAATGCGCCGACTTGCTGCGCTCAGGCCGCTGTTTTCGTCAGATCTTGACGTACAGTGGTCTGGGCGTGCGGTCGTGGTGCAGGAAGTGGGCGAATGGTGCTGCTGCGGTTCGAGGTCTCCAACCACCGTTCGATCATGGATCCAGTGGAGCTGTCGATGATCGCCGTCGATGCGGACCGGCCGGCGGTGCGGTCCTTCGACCGGCTCAACGAGGGCGTCCTCACCGTCGCGGGCATCTATGGCTCCAACGCTTCCGGAAAATCCAATGTGCTGGATGCCATCGCCTGGCTTTCGGCGGCGGTGAGCAGGTCGCTGCGGGAGTGGGACCGGACGATCCCGAGGGAGCCCTTCAAGTTCGGCGGCGGGCCCAGCGCCCCGTCGACGTACGAGCTGGAATTGGTGGTCGACGGAGTCAGGTACGAATACCAGGTCGAGGTGGACGACGCCCAGGTCCGGTTCGAGGGCCTCTACGGCTATCCCGAACGCCGGCGGCGCTCGCTCTTCGAGCGCGAAGGCTTGGAGATCAGCTTCAGGCGGGGTCTGGGCGGGCTGTCGGGAACGCGGGAGCTCCTGACGCCGACGACGCTCGCTCTCTCGGCCGCCATGAGACTTGACGAGCCCGAGGTCAGCGGCTTCGCCCGCGCCCTGGCCGGCATCGGTGTGCTCGGCCTTCGCCACAACACGCAGGGTCTGCTGACCACCGGGCGGCTGTTCTTCGACCGCACCGAGGTCGAGCCGGCGCTGGCCCTGTTGCGGTTCGCGGACCTGGGCATCGACGAGGTGCTCGTCGTGGACGAGTTCGCCGGCTCGGCCGGGGAGACGGGGCGCGGGCTGCGGTTCATGCACCAGGTCGAGGGCCAGCAGGTGCCCTTCGGCTTCGACGAGGAGTCCGAGGGCACCCGGACCTGGTTCGGGCTCATCGGGCCGATCCTGCAAGCCCTTCGCGCGGGCCAGGTGCTGCTGTTCGACGAGATCGACGCCAGCCTGCACCCTCGGTTGTCGGCACGGCTCGTGGAGCTCTTCCAGGATCCCGACACGAATCCTCGCGGCGCGCAGCTGATCTTCACCACGCACGACACCAGCCTCCTCAACCACCTCAACCGGGATGAGGTCTGGCTGACGGAGAAGGGCCCGAACGGTGCCACGACGCTAACCGCGCTGGCCGAGTACGGCGGAGACAAGGTGCGTCGCTCCCTGAACCTCGAGAAGGCGTACCTCCAGGGTCGGTTCGGGGCCGTCCCGGAGCTGGATCAGCGGCTGCTGCGAAGCGCCCTGGGCGCGGCGGCCCGCTCACGAGATCGCCGGGCAGGCGAAGGCTGATGGGGCACGGGCGTCGCAAGACCGGAAAGCCGCTTCGGCGCAAGGTAGCTATCCGAGAGCCCCGCAAGACCGTTGTGGTGTTCTGCGAGGGCCGGCGCAGCGAGCCCGAGTACCTCGAAGCGCTGAAGCGCGAGCCCGCGGTCCGCGACGTGGCCGCGGTCGACCTCCGGATCGAGCGGCACGCTGGTGAGTCGGCCCCACTGGCCCTGGTACGGATGGCGGTGGCGGCCAAGGACCGGGCCGACCGCGAAGAGGGCGAGGTCGATGAGGTCTGGTGTGTGTTCGATGTGGAGTGGCCGACGAACCATTCCGGGCTCGTCGAGGCGCTGGAGCTGGCCCGCAAGCACGGCATCGAGGTCGCGGTCTCCAATCCATGCTTTGAGTTGTGGCTCGTCCTTCACTTCCGGGACCACCGGGCTTGGCTGGACAACGACGCGGCGCGCAGGCTTCGGCGTTCCTGCGACGGCCAGGGGGACAAGGGTGTCGACGGCGCGACCTACATGGCGAGCCGGGACGTGGCGACCAGACGGGCCGCCGCGCTGGAGCGGATGCACCTTCTGAACGGCGTCCGCTTCCCGCACGACAACCCGTCGTCCGGTATGTACCACCTGGTTACTGCGGTGTCATAAACTCCTGCTTAGAACCCGACCCCGGGTCGCCTGTTGACGACACCGCGTTGCGGGTACGGTATTCGGCGTCACATTTTTCGTCGGAGCAGACCGGACCATGGGGCGGAGGTGGGGTGTGCCGGTCACAGGGCAGCGCGTCGTAAGGCGGACGCTGGGCCGCCGGTTGACGCGGCTGCGCACAGCCGCTGGGATGAGTCGTCGCGAGGTAGCGGAGCAGCGGCTCGGCATCTCGGAGCCGACGCTGCACCGGATCGAGACCGGAAAGGTCCCGGTGACGGCGGCCAACGTGCGCGCCCTCTGCTGGCTGTACGGCGCCGACCAGAGCATCACCGACGCGCTGGCGGAGTTGGCGTTGGGCACCTCCCAGCCGGAGTGGTGGGACGCCAGCCCGGTCATCCCGGAGTGGTTCAAGCTGTACGTCGGCCTGGAGGCGTCGGCCTCCCGGATGTTCAGCTACGAGGGCGAGGTCGTGCCGGGCGAGCTGCAGACGCCGGACTACGCGCGGGCGCTGTTCGGCGCGGAGCAGCCGCAGGACCCGGAGGTCGGGGAGCGCCACATCAAGCTGCGCATGCAGCGGCAGAAGACGCTGTTCGGGCGCAAGCCGCCGCCCCGGCTGGTGACCGTGCTCGGCGAGGGTGTCCTCGTGCGACCGGTGGGCGGCGAGCAGGTGCTGAAGGCGCAGATCGAGCATCTGCGGCGGCTGTCCCAAGAGGACACGGTGGACGTCCGTGTGCTGCCGTTCGGGGTGGGGGCCCATGCGGCGATGGCGGGCGCGTTCCGGATACTAGAGTTCGATGACCCGACGATCCGGACGTCGTCTATCTGGAGTCCCATGTGGGCGCCCTGTACCTGGAAGAGCAGGCCGAGGTGGACGAGTACCGTCGGATCTTCGACCTGATCAACAAGAACGCCGTGCCGGTGGAGGAGTACCGATGACCGGGGGACCGGGTACCAACCAGAAGCCAGCCACCGCGGCCCGCATCTACGACTACTACCTGGGCGGCATCCACAACTTCACCGCGGACCAGGAGGCGGCCAAGGCCATCCTGGCCAAGGCGCCGTCCATCGTGGCCATTGCGCGCGCCAACCGGGCGTTCCTGGGCCGGGCCATCCGTTACCTGGCCGACTCCGGCGTACGGCAGTACCTGGACATCGGCTCGGGCATCCCGACCGAGGGCAACGTGCACGAGGTGGCGCAGCAGGTCGTCCCCGACGCCCGAGTGGTCTATGTGGACATTGACCCGGTGGCGGTGGCGGAGAGCCAGGAGCTGCTGGAGGGCAACCCGTACGCCACGGCGGTCCGCGGTGACCTGCGCGAGCCGGAAAAGATCATCGAGCACCCGCAGGTCCGCAAGGTGCTCGACTTCACCCAGCCCGTCGCGGTGCTGCTGGTGGGCGTTCTCTACTTCGTGCCGGACGACGCCGAGGCGTACCCCGCGATGGAGCGGCTGCTCGCACCGTGCGTGCCGGGCAGCCACGTGGTGATTTCGCACGGCACGGTCGACGGCGAGCCGGTCGACGAGCGCCAGCTCCAGTCCACGACGGACATCTGGCGCCGGCAGACCGCGACGCCGCTGTCGGTGCGTTCCCGGGCCCAGATCGAGCGGTTCTTCGGCGGCTTCGAGCTGATCGAGCCCGGACTGGCGTGGCTGCCCGAGTGGCGCCCCGAGCCCACCGACCCGGCGGACTTCCGCGACGAGCCTTGGCGTTCGCGGATGCTGGCGGGCGTTGGCCGGCTGCCTTAGCTAGCCGGCCTTTCGCTCCGTTCGAGTGGCCCGCCGTAGCGGGCTGTAACCGCGTCTCAGTCGCCCAGTAGCCGGTCGAACTCGCCGCGCTTGGCGCCGTACAGGAACGAGTCCCACTCCTCAGTGGTGAACTGTACGGTGCCGGCTTGCCGTGCCTTACTGTTGCGGACCTCGATGAGACCGTCGTGCCGCCGGGCCTCGACGCAACTACCGCCGTTGCCGGTTGACCTGCTGGACATGATCCAGCTGGTGTCGCTGCTCATGGTGACTCCCTCGTGCGTCCCAACGTCTTTCTTTCACCACGAAAGATAGACGCACCTAGCGTAGCCGAATCCGGTCGGCATGCACGATGTCATTTTGGAGAGTTGTCGGCATGAAATCTTGCACGAGCCCATGCTTGCTGTCATGATTCAGATGAGGTTCACCACACTCACGAGGGGATGGCCGATGCAGATCCACCACCCCACCGCGGATGGTGGACAGCTGGGGGCCGAGGCCGACGCGGCCCGGCTTCAGGCACGCATCGACCAGCTTGAGGCGCATGTCGCGCGGCTGGAAACCGAGCGGAGCGCGCTGCGCTGGATGGCCGGTCACGATGCGTTAACCGGACTGGCGAACAGGCGCCTCTTCGACGTGCTCGCCCCGACCCTGCTGCGGCAGGACGAGGCGGCCGCGATGGTGGTCCTGGACCTCAACGGCTTCAAGCCCATCAACGACACCTTCGGCCACGACGTCGGCGACGAGGTGCTCTGCACCGTCGGCCGGCGGATCGTCGCGTGTCTGGGCGACAACCTCGTGGCGCGGTTCGGCGGCGACGAGTTCGCCGCGCTGGTGGTCGGCCCGCGGGTGAACTGCGCGGAGATCGCCGCCACGCTGTGCGCCGCGGTCGCGCCGGCGATGGTGGTGGGCGAGCACACGCTGACGGTCACCGCGTCGATCGGTGTCGTACCGGCCGGGTCTCCCGCCGACCTCGCCGACCTGCTGCGCCGGGCGGACCAGGCGATGTACCGGGCGAAGCGGCGGGCGCGAGCCACCGGCCAGGTCGCTACGGCGTGGCTGGTCGGTCCGGGCGACAGCGTGCCGCCCTCGGCCACCTACCGCCGGGGCGACCTCGTCTGGGTCTACCGGAACGGCATCCGGCGGGCCGGCGTGGTCGAAGGCGCGTCGGGCTGGGCCGCATTGGTCCGGTACCGCTGCTCCGACGGTGCCGGCACCGCCGTGGACACGATGTCCGCCGAGTGCCTCGCCGTACGTGTCGAAGCCGACCCGCACCTGGACCGGGCCCCGGCGGCGTAGCCCCGAGGAGCTTGCTACGCGCGTACCGTCCCGTGTTCCACGCACACGGCCGACCAGCCGGCCGGGAGCACCTGCACCTTCATCCGGCGGCGGCAGGCGGGGCAGAAGCGGGGCGGTTCGAGCTGGCGCGCGGCGGCGCAGGCCGCGTGGTCGCCCTCGGCTCGCGGGGCGCCACAGCGGTCACACCACACTTCGTTCACAGAGTCCGATGGTTCGTTCGCTCCGCGGCGCCCCGAAGGTGGCGCGTTCCCAGCCGCGGTGGGGTCCGTGGTTGGCGGGGTTCGTGACGCGGCCGGGAACGCGCCACCGGCGCCGCTCCGCTCGCTCACAGTGTCGCCGACAGGGCCTTGACCGGCATCTTCAGGTCGTCGAGCAGCGCCAGGTCTTCGCCGGCCGGCCGGCCGAGCGTGGTCAGGTAGTTGCCCACGATCACCGCGTTGATCCCGCCGAGGAGGCCGTCACGGGTGCCCAGGTCGCCGAGGGTGATCTCGCGCCCGCCCGCGTACCGGAGAATCGTGCGCGGCATGGCGAGCCGGAACGCGGCGATGGCCCGCAGCGCGTCCTTGCCCTCGACCACCGGCCGGTCGCCCAGCGGCGTGCCCGGCCGCGGGTTGAGGAAGTTGAGCGGCACCTCATGAGGATCCAACGAAGCGAGCTGCGCCGCGAACTCGGCCCGCTGCTCCACCATCTCGCCGAGGCCCAGGATGCCGCCGCAGCACACCTCCATGCCGGACTCGCGCACCATGCGCAGGGTCTCCCAGCGCTCCTCCCAGCTGTGCGTGGTGACCACGTTCGGGAAGTAGGAGCGGCACGTCTCCAGGTTGTGGTTGTAGCGGTGCACGCCCATCTCCACGAGGTCGTCGACCTGCTCCTGGCTGAGCATGCCCAGCGACGCGGCGACCTGGATGTCCACCTCGGCCTTGATGGCGGCGACGCCCTCGCGCATCTGCTTCATCAGCCGGTCGTCCGGACCGCGTACGGCGGCGACGATGCAGAACTCGGTCGCCCCGGTGGCGGCGGTCTGCTTGGCGGCCTCGACCAGCGACGGGATGTCCAGCCACACCGACCGCACGGGCGAGGTGAACAGGCCCGACTGCGAGCAGAAGTGGCAGTCCTCGGGACAGCCGCCGGTCTTCAGCGAGACGATGCCCTCGACTTCGACCTCGGGCCCGCACCACCGCATGCGTACCTCGTGGGCGAGCTGCAGCGCGTCCGGCACGTGCTCGTCGGGCAGCCGCAGCACTTCCAGGACACCGGCCTCGTCGAGACCGACGCCCTGTTCGAGCACCTGGGTACGGGCACGGTCGAGGATCTCTGGCATGGTCGTACCTTACAAGCACGACGTGAGGGGCTAACTCACGCGACCCAGGAGGCAACGTGAGCTGGCTGGAGGCGCTGGACCGGCGCGCGGACCTGCGTGCCAAGGCCGGCCTGTCCCGGCGGCTGCGGCCGCGCGGCGCCGGCGACGCGGTGGTCGACCTCGCCGGCAACGACTACCTGGGCCTGGCCGCGCACCCCGACGTGGTGGCGGCGGCGGGGGAGGCGCTGTCCGCGTACGGCCTGGGCGCCACCGGCTCCCGCCTCGTGCGCGGCTCCACCGATGTGCACCGCGAGCTGGAACGGCGGCTGGCCGACTGGCTGGGCGTCGAGGCGGCGCTGGTGTACTCCTCCGGCTACCTGGCCAACATGGGCGCCGTGCGGGCGCTCACCCGGCCCCGTACCGTGCTCGTCTCCGACGCGTACAACCACGCCTCGCTGATCGACGGTTGCCGGATCAGCGGCGCGCGGACCGAGGTCGTCCCGCACGCCGACGTCGAGGCCGTCGAGAAGGCGGTGCAGGGCGACCCGGCGGTCGTGGTGACCGAGTCGATCTTCTCGGTCGACGGGGACCTGGCCCCGCTCGCCGAGCTGCACGCGGCTGCCCGCCGGCACGGCGCGCTGCTGCTGGTCGACGACGCGCACGCGCTCGGGGTGATCGGTCCGGGCGGGGCGGGCGGCGTCGCGGCCGCGGGGCTGTCCGGCGAACCGGACGTCGTGATCACCGCCACGCTGTCCAAGTCGCTCGGGGCGGCCGGTGGCGTCGTGGCCGGCCCCGCCGCGCTCATCCGCCACCTCGTCGACACCGGCCGGACGTTCATCTACGACACCGCGCCGCCGCCGGCGGTCGCGGCGGGCGCACTCGCCGCGCTGGACCTGGCCCGCGCCTCCGACGGCCGCCGCGCGGAGCTCGCGGACCGCGCCGCCACGCTGGTACGACGGCTGCGTGCCGCCGGGTTCGAGGTGTCCACGCCCGCCGGTGCGGTCGTCTCGGTGATGGTCCCCGGGCCGGCGCCGTCTGGACTGAGGAGCGAAGCGACGAGGGAAGACGGCGCCTCCCTGGATCGGGGACCCGCGCGAGCGGAGCGAGCGCCAGCTGGCTCCGCGGCCGCGGTGGCCTGGGCGGCGGACTGCCTCGACCGCGGTGTGGCCGTAGGCTGTTTCCGTCCACCATCCACTCCGGACAGTCGGGCCCGGCTGCGGTTGACGGTCAACGTCGGCGTGCCGCGGGCCGACTTCGACCGGGCCGTCGACGTAATCGTGGAGTGCGCACCATGACGGAATGGCGCGGTCCCATCGTGGTGACCGGCACCGACACCGACGTCGGCAAGACGATCGTGACCGCGGCGATCACCGCCGCGGCGCAGGCGGCCGGCCTGCGGGTCGCGGTGGTCAAGCCGGGCCAGACGGGTACGGCCGCCGGCGGCACCTCCGACGTCGACGTGGTCAACCACCTGGCCGCCCCGACGACGGCACGGACGCTGGCGTCGTACCCGGATCCGCTGGCGCCGCTCGCGGCGGCCCGGGTGGCGGAGCTGCCTCCGCTGGAGCTGTACACGGTGGTCGACGAGGTGCGGGCCGAGGCGGAAAAGCACGACCTGGTGCTGGTCGAGGGCGCCGGCGGGCTGCTCGTGCCGATGGGGCTGCGCCCGTCCGGCGAGCCATGGACGGTCGCCGACCTGGCGGTGTCGCTGGACGCCCGCGCGATCGTCGTCAACCGTGCCGGCCTGGGCACCCTCAACCACACCGCGCTCACCCTGGAGGCCCTGTCCCGCCGGAGCGTGGCGGCCGGCGTCGTCCTGGGCGCCTGGCCCCCGGAACCCGAGCTGGTCCACTGGGAAAACCTCGCCGAGCTGCTCCCCACCCTGGTCGGCGCCCTGCCGGACGGCGCCGGCTCCATGGACCCGGGCGTCTTCCAGCGGAGCGCCCCGGTTGGCTGACCCCACCGCTGTACGGCGTGCTGGACGACTGGCGCGTCTGGGCCGAGGACGCCGTCTAGCCAGCGTTTCACCCCTACTGGGGGCGGGAGATGACGAAGGCGTCTGGCATGCGGAAGCTCAGGTTGTCGGGGCACCACGGTTCGCGGATCACTACCGCGTCGCGGAGCAGGGGGAACGTCTCCGCCACCACCACGGACGCCTCCATCCGGGACAGCTGGGCGCCGACGCAGCGGTGGGCGCCGGCGCCGAACGCGAGGTGGCGGCGGGATCCGCGTTGACCCGGGCGGAACTCGTCCGGATTCGACACGACCGCCCTGTCGCGACCGGCCCGGGCCAGCCACAACACGATGCTCGTGCCGCGCGCGACCGGCGTACCCCCGATGCTCGTGTCGCGGGCCGCGACCCGGCGCCAGGTGACGATCGGCGGCTCCAGACGGAGGCCCTCCTCGACGACGTCGTCGACGCTGACCGTACCGGCCCGCAGGCCGTCGAGCACCGCCGGCTCGCCGGCCAGCCGGTGCAGCAGCAGGGTCAGGAACTGCGACGTCGTCTCCTGCCCGGCCACCAAGAGGAAGAAGAGCGCGCCGACCACGAGGTCGTCGTCGCCGGCGTACGCCCGCAGGCGCGCCGGCAGCCCCGGAGCCGACGCGGCGAACTCCCGCAGGACCGCGTGGAACCGTCCCACCGCCTCGGCCAGGGCCACCTGCCGGTCGAGGTCGACCGGCGCCCAGAAGAGCTCCAGCGCGGCCCGCGCGAACTCCTTCACCACCGCCGCGTCCGCCTCGGGCAGGTCGACCAGCCGGGCCAGGACCAGCAGCGGCAGGTCGGCTGCCAGCTCCGCGTACACGTCGACGCTCTTGCCGGTGTCGAGGTCGGCGCCGAGGCGGCGGACCCGCTCCCGCACGACGGCGGTCAGCCAGGGTCTCTGCTCCTCGACCCGGTGCGGGTGCAGCGCGTCGGCGACGATCGCGCGGATCGCGGGGTGGCTGGGGTGGCCGTTGTTGGCCAGGGTCGGCGGGAGGCGGAAGCCGTGGTGGGTGAGGATCCGGAGCGCGGCGACCGGGATCGGGCTGACCGCGTCGAGCGCGTTGTCGGGGCGGAACGCCTCCTGATCGGCCAGCACCGCGCGGACCAGCGCGTGCTGGGTGACCACGAGGTGATCGACACCGGTGTGGTCGGCGACGGTCGCGACGTCGGGCCACTCCCGCGCCACCGGCTCGGCCCAGGTCCGGAACAGCACGCCGGCCACGCTACCGCGCCGGTCGCTTGGCAGAATCCGGCCCATGGCTCCTCCCCATACGCGCTCCTCGTTGGCGGCGGATCTGTCGGCGCTGGGCGTGCGGGCGGGCGACACGATCCTGCTCCACTCGTCGCTGCGGGCCGTCGGATGGGTGTGTGGGGGCCCGGCGGCGGTGGTGCACGCGTTCCTGGACGTCCTGGGTGACCGCGGAACGCTCGCCGTCTTCGCCCAGACCTCGGACAATCGCGACCCGTCGCGCTGGTCACACCGCCCGGTGCCGGAAGAGTGGTGGCCGGTGATCCGGGACCATCTGCCCGGGTTCGATCCCGCCATCAGCGACTGCCGGGCGATGGGCCTGGTCGCCGAGACGGTCCGGACCTGGCCAGGCGCCGTCCGCAGCGCTCATCCCCAGACGTCGTTCGTCGCGATAGGGGCGCGGGCCGCCGACCTCATGGCGGTGCACGACCTCGAATCGGAGCTGGGCGAGTCATCCCCACTGGCGGCGCTGGAGGCCGCCGACGCGCGGACGCTGCTGCTCGGCGTCGGGTACGACCGGTGCACCGCCCTGCACCTGGCCGAGTACCGGCTGCCCTGGCAGCGGCGCCGGCCGAACCGATGCGTCGTGCTGGGCCCGGCGGGCCGGCGCTGGCTGGATTACCAGGGCATGGAACTGAACGCGGACGATTTCCCCGTGATCGGAGCGGAACTCGAACGCGGCAACGGATCCGTTGTCAAGGGTGCCGTCGGGGGAGCGGCCGCCCGATTCCTGCGCATCCGCGAAGCGGTGGCTTACGCGGTGACGTGGATGTCGGAGCACCGGCGGCCGCCGGGTACCGGGTGATTTCTACGTCGTCGTCTCGGCCGGCTCGATGTCGCTGTTGATGCGGGCGCCTTCTTCGATGGCGACCGTCCTCGGGTGCTCCGCGCCGAGCACCCGCCGGGAGATCTCCAGGGCCTCGTCGGATCGCACGTCGGCCTCGTGCCGGGCGCCGGTGGCTCGGAGCGAGGCGGCCAGGTTGCCGGTGGCGGCGAGCACGGTGGGGTGCTCCTTCTTGAACTTGCCCGCCAAGTGCCGGTGGCAGTGCTGGTCGAGGCGGAGCGCCTCGGTGATCTCGCCAGCCGCGAAGTGAGCGTTGGCCACGTTCATCTGGCAGACGAGCGTGTACGGGTGGTCGGCGCCGACGGCGTTGGCGAACCTGGTGGCGGTGTCCGCGAGGATGGGCCGGGCCTCCTCGTGGCCTTCGGCGCGCATGAGGAAGATGCCGACGTCGTTGGCGGCGGCGAGGGTGTACGGGTGGTCGGGGCCGAGCTGCTCCCGGCAGCTCTCCAGGACGTCCCGGGCGAGCGTGTGCGCCTCGTCGTGGTCGCCGCGCGCGGACCGGACGCAGGCCGCCTCAAGGGTGCACGCGAGAACGGCCTCCGGCGTCGTCGGCCCCATCGGCGGAATGGTGCGCGCATAGCCCTGCCGTACCGCGGTGATCAGCTCATGGGCCTCGTCGATGCGCCCACGCCGGCGCCGGGTCACGACGAGATTCTTTCCGGCGATCAGGGTGGTCGGGTGGTCGGCGCCGAACTCCTTGTGGCTCAGCTCGAAAGTGGCTTGCAGCCGCTCCTCGGACTTTTCCAGCTCGCCGACTTCACGCAGGTCGCGACCGTACATGGTGGCGACCTGCAGGGTCAGCACATCGGCGGGACCAAACTGCGTGACCCGCCGGCGGAGGGTGTCTTCATCGAGTTCGAGTGCGCGGTCGAAGTCGCCCACCAATCGGCAGGTCACGGCCAGGTTATTCGACGCCTTGAGGGTCTCGTCGTGATCGTCGCCGTGGGTCTCCCGCCAGGTCGGCAAGGTCTTTTCCGCCAGCTCGAATGCCCGGCGGTATTCGCCGAGACCGGCCAGGTCGAAGGCGAGGCCCTGGCGGGCCCGCAGCGCGTACGGATGCTCGGCGCCCAGCCTGCTCTCCAGGCGCGGCAGGATGTCGTTGTCGATCTCGTACGCGTCGCGGCTCTGGCTCAGCGACTTCAGGGTGTTGGCCAGTTCCAACCGGATCCGGAGCACGTCGACGTCGTCGGGACCGAGCCGTGGCTGCCAGCTGGCGACGGCGTGCTCGGCCAGCTCGCGGCTGCCGGCCAGGTCGCCGCGGTAGCGCAGGTAGCGCACCATGTCGATGACCAGCGCGTGGACCTTGGGATCGTCGGATTCGAGCGCTCCGGACGGCTCCAGGTGGATGCGGAGCGACTGGTACGTAGGCCAATTCGCCCGAGTCCTCGGGTCTCCGCGCCGCTCGGCCGCCAAGATCAGCTGCACTTGTCTCCGTCTTTCCTCTTGAACGGTCACCGACAGATCACTCCTGACGACACTCTGCACCAAGCGGTGAATTCGTATCGCCGGAATCGCCGGATCCACCCGGGCCAGGCCGTAACGGTTGATATCCCGGATGAGTGAACCATGCAGGAGCGGATCGCGCAGCCCTGGGTCGAACTTTTCGAGCGTGTCGATCATTCCGGGGCTTTCCAGCAGTTTCGTGGGAATCGGTTCCGGCGCGAAGAAGGCGAACAGTTCTAGCAGTTGAGCAGCGGCTCTGTTCGACTGGCGCAGCCGCTCCTGGGAAAGCCGCCAGGTATTCGCGGCCGGATGCGGATATCCGGGTGGCGGCGGCTCGTTGAGGATGCGGGGCAGGTGCTCGTCGAGTAGCTCCAAGTAGCCGCGCGCGGTCATGGCGGTGGTGGCCAACCAGGTGGCCGCCTGCTCCACCGCGAGGGGCAGGTCGCCCAGCTTCTCGGCGATCGCGTCCGCGTCGGCGGCGGCGAGCGTCTCGACCCGGCGGGCGAGCAGGGCCACGCTTTCGGCGCGCTCGAAGACGTTGACGTCGATGGTCCACGCCTCCCGTACCCACTCCCGTCCGGGCGTCGTGATGATCACGTCGCCCAGCCCGCTGGGCACGAACTCGCGGATCTGATCGGGGTCCCCGCGTTGTCGAAGACCACGATCCAGCGGCTGGACGGCTTGCCCAGCCGCAACGCCTCAAGCACCGCCTGCACCTGCTCCGCGGCGCCGCCGGTGACCGGCAGCTCGAGCTCGATGGCGAGATCCGCCAGGGCGGTACGGATCAGCGTGGGCTGGTCCGCGGAGATCCACCAGACGATGTCGTAGTCGGCGGCGAACCGGTGGACGTACTCGGTCGCGATCTGGGTCTTGCCGACCCCGCCGATGCCCTGCAGCACGGCCGGACCGGTGAGGGCGGTGCTCGCGTTCAGCCGCTCGCGCAGCAACTCCAGGATGGCGTCCCGCCCGGTGAAGGACGAGTTGCGGGCGGGGGCCCGCCAGACCCGGGCCGGCTCGGCCGGGAACCGCGGCTGCGGGCCGCTGCTCATGGACGGGGTCACGGCCAGGGCGGCGTCGCGCAGGTTCAGCTTGGCCAGCAGCGCCTCGCGGGCGTGCCCGGCGGTGATGTTGAACAGGTCGACCGGCTCGCGGTTGTCGAACGGCGGCGGCACCCGGAACCCCTCCAGCCGCAACGGGACCAGGAACCGGCCCGGACCGGGCGTCTCCCGGGCCATCGCGGCCTGCCAGAACAGGCGAGTGTGCGGCAGCCGGACCGACTCGCGGGACAGCAGCACCAGCACCCGGCCGACCTTGTCCAGCACCGGCGGGCTGGAGAGGTCCTGCAGCGTGCTGCGCTGGCCGATCTGCCGGAGCTGGAACGCGATCCACTCCGCCCAGACCCGGTCCCGTGGCGTGTACGCGATCAGGAGCGGCGCCGAGTCCGCGGACCCGCGCTGCTCGAACTCCGCGAGCCAGCCCCGGCGTACGTGCTCGGCCGGTCCGCTGAACTCGATCGGCTCGCCGATCAGCTCACCGGTGAGTCGTTCGTACGCCGCCAGCAGCGAACTCTCCTGCTGTGGCCGGTCGCCGAAGGTCGCCAGCGTCTCCTCGTACGCGTAGAAGACCTTGTACGGGATCTCCACCAGTCCCCAGTACTTCTCCGGGTCGGGGTGCCCCAGCAGGCGGACGAACTCCTCGAAGCGGTGCCGCGCGTAGTTTCGGCCGCGTTCCAGCTTGCCGAGCTCGCCGTCCTCCACCCGGGTCGGCACGGGGTAGATCTGCACGCCGTCGCCGCGCTGGTGGCGGATCGAGTTGGCGACCGCCACCGCGCCGTCGATGCTCTGGTTGTTCATGGTGAAGCAGCTGACGACCGCGTCGGGGAGCTGCACGGTACAGATCCCGGCGTTGTCGCTCAGCCCGGTCCGGCTGTCGATGAGCGTCACGTCGTAGTGCCGCCGCATGTCGTCGGCGAGGGCGTCGAGGAACGCCGCGCCGTCGAGCCGTTCGTAGAAGTCGTCCCAGTTGAACGTGCTCACCGCGGGCGAGTAGGCCCGATCCTGCCGGCCCGCGGGCACGAAGTCGATCGAGCCGCCGTAGGGGAACTCGTACCGTTCCAGGGAGCTGGCGTACCGCTGGATCTGCGCCGCTTCGTGGACGTCCTCCGGGCGCAGGTCGCGCACCACCTCACCGGCGTCCGGGCGGGTGCTGAGCCGGGCGAACTCGCGTACCGCGTCGATGACCCCGGGAGACTCGCGCAGCTGCCGGTCGAGCAGGAACGGCGCGAAGTAGCGGTGCAGCCCGGGAGACTCCAGGTCCCAGTCGACGGTGAGGACCTTGCGGCCGGTGCTGGCGAGGATCCAGGCGACGTTCGCCAGCGCCATCGTCCGTCCTACCCCGCCCTTGAACGAGTAGAAGGTGATGATCCGTCCATTGCGGTCGGCGGACTCAGCGATATCCATCTTCGTCCCTGGTTTCGTCGTAGCTGACAAGGGGGAGCTTCGCCCGTGGACCGCGGGTACTCGCGGGTCTGGTGGCGGACCGGGGCGGCGAGTTTCGCTCGGGTGGCGCGGGGAGGAACGCGTTGACCGCGCTCGCGAACGTCGGCGGCGGGGCGAGCGGCGGCGGGTTGCGGGCATGCGCCGTGGCGGTCACCCGGATCGCGAGGGAGGCGAGGAATTCGAGGTAGTCGTCGCGGTACTTCCGCAGTTGGAGCAGCTTTCGCAGCCCGTGCTCCGCGTAGGGCGCGCCGAACGACCGGTCGCGGTATTGCAGGTCGGAAAGGTGCGCGGGCACCTCGGCGGGCAGCCAGAAAAGCGGGATCAACGCCGGCGACGGCGGGCCGGGCCACGGGTCGGCGGCCAGCCGCCGGGAGAAGACGCCCCATTCCTTTCCACAAGGGACGCTGCGGAAGTACCGCGGCGAGCAGAGCGCGATGAACGTGCGGCAGGTCTGCAGGGCCTCGATGAGCGTGGGCGGCCAGCGGTCGCCGGCGTGGAGGTGGATGCGGTCGAGGAAGCCGACCTCTTCCTGGCGCTCGCGCCCCGCGTGCTCGCGCACCTCGCCGGAGAGATCCGCGAAGAACTCCTCAACCAGGTGGTCGCTCGATCCGTGCGCGTAGCTCAAGAAGAAGTACCGCATCCCTCCTCCTCGCACCGTGGGTAGCTGGCGCGGCACGCCCACAGGGTATCGACGCCAGTCACGCCTAGGGTCCTTCGAGGATGGGGCGGGCGCTGGCCGGGCCACCCGGCGGCCGGCGGAACACCCGGCCCTTCGCGAAGATCCGATTTTGTGCCTCCTCCAGGGCCGCGGCCAGGTCCTCGTCGAACCCGCCGGGCGTCTCGATCTCCGTCCGGAAGAGGGGATCGCGCCGCCGTGCGTAGCGCGGGAACGCGTTCAGCAGGCTGACGTGGAGCGCGGAGCGGTGGTCGGTGGTCTCGGCGTCGTCCCGGCTGGTGGGGACGAGGATCGCGACGGCTGACTCGCCGACCTGGTCGAATGAGGCCAGCGCCGCCCGGAACGGCTCCACGTCGGCGATCCACGCGTCGACCAGGAGGACGATGATCTCGTTTCGCTCCCGGGCGCGTGCGATCCGCTCACCGATCGCTCCGATGGGGATGACCTCCGACTCGAACAGCTGCTCGGCGGCCACCCCGCGTGCCCGGCTGGCCAGCGGCAGCGGGGTCGAGGGCTGGTACGGCGCCCAGTCCTCCTGCCGGTCGCCGTAGAAGCCCACATCCCGGCGCACCACCCGCATCTGGTCGCGGGTGCCGGCGGCCACGACAATGTGGATCTGCTGGGGGCGCTCGGCGCGGGCGACCTTGCTCCGCCACGACGCGAAGGCGTCCCGCGCGGTGGGCAGATCCGCCTCGGGCGGCGCGGCTGGGATGCGGTGCGCGCGGGTGGTCTCGACGATCCGCCGGGCGAGGGAATTCACCAGTTCGCGGTACGCCGGTTGGCGGCTGTGCAGGCGGATCAGCACCCGGACGTCGTCGTCGGTGGGCGGGTACGGCGTCGCCGCGCCCTCCGGGTCCAGGCCCTTCGGCAGTCCGCTGCGGGACCACGTCACGGGGATCAGCGCCGGGGCGCGCCGCCCGGTGGCCCGCTCGTACCGGCGGAGGCGGTCACCGAAGACCGTCCAGACCCGACCGCAGCGCTCGTCCAGGAACAGCTTGGGCGAGTAGAGCACGACGAGCGTCTGGCAGGTGGCCAGCTCGTTGCGCACTTCGTTGGGCCAATGGTCGCTGGTATTGCCGTTGTCGAGAAAGCCGACCGCACGGTCCGGCTCTAGATCGAGTTCGCGTCGAACGGCCGCGGATAGATCCAAAAAGAACCGGGCGACATAGAGATCATCGGTGCCGGGGGAGTAGCTGAGGAAGAAATGTCGCATGAGCCAGCCCCTTCCGGGCCGTCAAGCGCTGCGGATACGGCCAGGTAGGAGTGCCGCTGCATCCCTCTATTAGTACCGCATGGCGGCGTGCTACACGAGCGTCGAATTCAGGTCGGCGGACATCGTGACGGCGATGTGCCGGATCATCGCGAGCAGATCGGCGCAGTACACGGACGGGTTGTCGAATCCATTGTCGATGCGATACCGATGGGCGTACAGGCCGCCGCCGCAGACCGCCACGGCGGGACAGTCCCGGCAGGTCGCGCAGAGTCCGGTCAGGCCGCTCTGCCGGCTGGCGATCGCGGGGTGCGCGAGGGCGCGGTCGAACGAATCCCGGGCGACGTGCAGCCCGGTCGCCGCCATTCCCTCTTCCGTGGTCTTGAGGGCGTCGCCCTGCTCGATGGCGCCGTCGGTCTCGACGGTGATCAGATCGATCTTGCTGAGCCCGACGGCCTCGGTGCCGCTGCGACCGCCGAGGAGCAGGGCCATGATCGACTCGAACAGTCGGATCCTGGTACGGCGTTCGGGCGCGCGGTACCACCGGTCGAAAACGGTGATCAGCCAGTCGGCGTACGGCGTCGCGATCGGGTCGTCCACCCGTCCCGGCGGCGGCTTGGTCCAGTTGCCGTGCGGCAGCAGAAAGTCGATCTCCGGTGGCTCGAAGTCGAGCAGGTGGGCGTAGACGCCTTCCGGGTCGCTCGCGAGGTCCACTGTGCACAGGATCCCGCCGTACAGGTGCCGGTAGCGCTCGTTCCTGAGCAGGTGCAACGCCGGCACGACGCCGTCGTGGCTGCCGCGCCCGTCCGCGTACCGGCGGTGCCGGTCGTTGTCGTCCGAGGGACCGTCGAGGCTCACCCCCACGCCGATCTCGTGCTGGGCGAATAGGTCGAGGAACCGTTCGTCCAGCAGAAGGCCGTTCGTCTGGAGCCCGAAGCGGACCTCGGCGCGGTCGCCCACGGCACGCTTTATCGCGCGGACCGCGTAGTCGATCGTGTGCGCACCGGCCAGCAGCGGCTCGCCGCCGTGCAGGATCACGGCGACGGAGCGCAGGTCATGCTCGATGGCGTGGTCGGCGATCCGGGCCGCTGTGTGATCCAGCGTCCGCTTCGACATCACGAACGGCCGGTGCCGCCAGCTTTGATCGGCGTGCTGGTACATGTAGCAGTGGTCGCACGAGAGGTTGCAGCGACTGTGGATTTTGAGTAACACCTGCCGGAACGGCGCCGGTCTGCCGGCGTCGCCGTACCGCCCGGGGGTCATCGGCCTATAGCGACAGGTAGTTCGAAAAGCGTGCCATCTTGTCGTCGGCCGCGGATTTCTCGATCTCGTCCCGGATTACGTCCGCGAGCACCGGGCGATCAAGCGCGAGTAACTGTCGCGGTGAGAGATCTTCCAATCTCGGGAGGCAGATGACATCGGAATCGTCGTTCTGCGTCATTTGGCTGCCTCCCGGTCACGTTTGCGAAGGGATCCCACAGCGGTGGCGGCATCGTTCAAACGAATGTACCTGGAATCGGCGCCGATGCATATGCGTTATCCGGCCCGGACCTGCCATATAGTCGTGCGCTTCACGGACGCGTCCTCCAAGGTCGCCACCACGGGCACGTCGTACGCCGCCACCTCGTGCAGGCCCACCGGCCGGTAGGCACGGCCGGGGTCGCCGACCAGCACATGCGCGCCGCCCTTGGCGGCCCGCCGCAGGTAGGCCATCATCCGCTCGGCCATCTCGCGGCTGTAGAAGACATCGCCGGCGAGGACCACGTCAGCGTCCGCGTCCTGGTCCAGCACGTCTTCTTCCAGACCATTCACTGGTACGCCGTTCGCCGCGGCATTGGCGGCGACGGCGGCCAGCGAGAGCGGGTCGATGTCGACGGCGGTCACCTCGGCGGCTCCGGCGCGCGCGGCGGCGACCGCGACCAGTCCCGAGCCGGCGGCGAGGTCGAGCACCCGCTCGCCGGCGACCAGGGCGGGGTGGTCCAGGACGTACCGGGCGAGCGCCTGCCCGCCAGCCCACGCGAACCCCCAGAACGGCGGGGGCTGCTGCTCGGCCGAGCCGCTCTCCGTCTGCTCCCAGAGCGCGATCGCCTCTTCGGCCTGGTAAAGCACGACCTCCGGGACGAGCGGGACGGGCGCGAGCCGGGTGTGCGCCCGTACAAAGGCGGCGTGGTCGTTCACCCGCCGATCCTAGTCACGCCCCGCCCCCGCCCCCGCCCGCCCCGCCCGCCCTGCCCGCCCTGCCCGCCCTGCCCGCCCTGCCCGCCCTGCCCGCCCTGCCCGCCCTGCCCGCCCTGCCCGCCCTGCCCGCCCTGCCCGCCCTGCCCGCCCTGCCCGCCCTGCCCGCCCTGCCCGCCCTGCCCGCCCTGCCCGCCCTGCCCGCCCTGCCCGCCCTGCCCGCCCTGCCCGCCCTGCCCGCCCTGCCCGCCCTGCCCGCCCTGCCCGCCCTGCCCGCCCTGCCCGCCCTGCCCGCCCTGCCCGCCCTGCCCGCCCTGCCCGCCCTGCCCGCCCTGCCCGCCCCCGCCCCCGCCCCCGCCCCCGCCCCCGCCCCGCCCCCGCCCCGCCCCCGCCCCCGCCCCCGCCCCGCCCCCGCCCCCGCCCCGCCCCCGCCCCCGCCCCCGCCCCCGCCCCGCCCCCGCCCCGCCCCCGCCCCCGCCCCCGCCCCCGCCCCCGCCCCGCCCCCGCCCCCGCCCCCGCCCCCGCCCCGCCCCGCCCCCGC
Organism: Phytohabitans rumicis; assembly: GCF_011764445.1. Classification (NCBI taxonomy): domain Bacteria; kingdom Bacillati; phylum Actinomycetota; class Actinomycetes; order Micromonosporales; family Micromonosporaceae; genus Phytohabitans; species Phytohabitans rumicis. Next base: position 2,540,975 of record NZ_BLPG01000001.1, on the reverse strand, counting down.
CCCGCCCCCGCCCCGCCCGCCCCGCCGATCAAGGGCATACGGCCGTGCTTTGATCTCTAAACCACGACCGTTTGCCCTTGATCGGCGCGGGAATCCTTGATCGGCGCGCCGCGCGAGCCCGGCGGGCTGTACGGGCTTGTACGGGACGAACCGGGCCCAGCCTTGCGTGAGTGGGGCGCCCTCAAGGCCGGGTGGTTAAGGGAATCAGGTCCATGTCGAGCGCTGATGTGACGCGGCCATCGCCCTCGACTTTGGCGACTGTGTCGAGAAATTGCCCGCCCAGGGGCAACTGCTCGCCACAGTCACGGCGTAGGTCGGCTCCGCCGTCGAACACATCACCGGCCCGGTGGGTGGACCCAGATCCAGCGGCCGGTTATGTCGGATACATCCGGGTGCGGGCCCGGCCCACCCCCAGCCAGGTCGAAGCTGGCAGTAGATCCAGACGAGTTAGGGCTCGATCTCAGCCGTAACTCGTCTAGATCTACCCCGCCTCGTCGTCGCGGCCTTGACGTCCGCACCGGCCCCTGATGTTGCGGCCATGGAGGGCGCCCCTGTTGTGCGCTGCCAGGTGACCGCGTCGTTCCCGATCACCCGGACGGTGACCCGGCTCCTGCGGTGATCATGAAGTTGGCGCCGGGGAGAGCCCTTTCCCTGCCGCTAACTTCATGATCACCTCAGCGAACGGGGAGCGGCGCGGTCACCGGTGACGCATCTTGCGCTGGACCGGGTTTCCACTAACTTCCCGGCCTTGAGGCGCTCTACTCGCTCACGGTCGGGGGGCGACGATGATGCGGTCGAGGTCGGGGGTCCAGGCGTACGGGTGGCCGAACTGGATGGTGTTGTCGCCGGCCTTCAGGGTCAGCGTGATGGTGTAGGAGCCGACCGAGACCCAGTCCCGCACGGCAGGGAACTCCGCGACGGTCGCGAAGTCGCCGTTCACCTCGACGGTCGCGTACCGGCGCTCGCCGGCGATGTAGAAGATCGTCACCTGGTACTGCCCGGCCTGCGCGGCCTTGATGTCGCCGAACCGCAGCGTGTTCTCCCGCCGGCCGCCCACCCAGCCGACGACCTGTCCGCCGGAGGCTCCGCCGTGCCCGCGCCGGGCCGCCTGCCCGCGCAGCCGGTTCTCCGGGGCTTCCGCCTCGTACGAGATGGGCGCTTGCACCGACGCGGACGGTGACGGCGTGGCGGAGGTCGTGGTGCGGGGTTCGGTGCCGGCCGCGTTCGACCGCGCCGGTCCGGATCCGGCCGGGCCGGGCTGGCCGCCCGGCACGCCGGTGTCCGGGGGCGGCGGGGCGCTCGACTCCGGGGCCAGGACGGTTGGCGGCACCGGCCACTGTGGCGCCAGCACCTCGTTTTGGCTGGGGGCCGAGTCGGACGTCGCGAACAGCGCGATCGGGACGCTGGCCAGGGCGGCCACCGCGGCGGTGACGAGGGCCCAGCGGGCGGGGCGGGGCAGCCGCGACTCACCGTGCGCCGGCACGTCCGCCGGCTGCGTGGTGACAATCGGGATCAGCTCGGTCACGGACTCGTCGACCACGCGGGGCAGCGCCTGCGTCGGCACGTCGCCCGGCCCCATGGGCGGCAGCCAGCCGCCGATGCGCAGCTCAGCGGTCTTCTCGTTCCCCGTTTGGTCCAATCCCGCCTCGCTCTGTCCACTGTGGAAGATCAGCTGCGGTGCCCGGGAAAGGATACGGCTACGGTTTACGACTTGATAAGGCGGGCCTCGGCTTCGCGCCACGCGGCCTCCGCGCCGGCCGCCGGCTCGTATACCCGCAGTTCCTGGGTACGCCGGAGCAGCGCGCGCAGGTCGTCGAGCTCGCCGCCAACCACGCCCAGTGCGCGCGCCTGCACCAGCGCGTTACCAAGTGCGGTCGCCTCCACCGGCCCGGCGACCACGCGCAGCCCGCACGCGTCGGCGGTGAGCTGGCACAGGAGCTCGTTGCGGGCGCCGCCGCCGACGATGTGCACCGTGTCCACGTCGCGGCCGGACAGCTCCTGCGCCTGACGTACGGCGCGGCGGTGGGCCAGCGCGAGACTGTCCACTATGCACCTTGTGTACGCCGCTGGCGAGCCGGGCACGGGCTGGCCGGTCGCGGCACAGGCGGCGGCGATCCGCGCCGGCATGTCGCCCGGCGGCAGGAAGACCGGGTCGTCCACGTCCACCACGGTCGCCAGTGCGGGCTCGCGGGCGGCGTCCGCCAGCAAGGCGGGCAGGTCAACCGGGCCCCACGTGCGGAGCGACTCCTGCAGCACCCACAGGCCCATCACATTGCGCAAATAGCGCACGGTGCCGTCGACGCCGGCCTCGTTGGTGAAGTTGGCCTCCCGGCTCGCCTCGCTGAGCACCGGCTCAGGCAGCTGGACGCCCACCAGCGACCACGTGCCGCAGGAGATGTACGCGAACCGGTCGCCCTCGGCCGGCACCGCGACCACCGCGGAGGCGGTGTCGTGCGAGCCCACGGCGGTCACCGGCACGGCGGCGTCCACCAGTCCGGGCAGCAGCACGCCCGCCGGGTCACCGGGCCGGCGCAGGTCGCCGAAGAGCCGCGCCGGCAGCCCGGCGCGCGCGATCAGGTCGGCGGACCATTCCCTGGTACGCACGTCGAGCAGCTGGGTCGTGGAGGCGTTGGTGACCTCGGTGCCCGCCACCCCGGTGAGCCAGTACGACAGCAGGTCCGGGATCAGCAGCATCCGCTCGGCGACCGCCAGGGCCGGGGTGTCCAGGGCCGCGACGAGCTGGAAGAGCGTGTTGAACGGCAGCAGTTGCAGGCCGGTCGTGTCGTACAGGGACTCGGCGCCGAGCTTGGCGACCACAGTGGACATCACACCGTCGGTCCGGGCGTCGCGGTAGTGGACCGGGTTGCCCAGCAGCGCGCCATCCCGGTCGAGCAGTCCATAGTCGACCGCCCAGGAGTCGATGCCGACACTGGCCAGGTCGGGCCGCCGGGCCACCGCCGCGCGCAGCCCGGTGAGGACCTCGGCGTACAGCCGCGGCGCGTCCCAGTGCAGCGTGCCGAGCAGCCGCACCGGCCCGTTGTCGAACCGGTGCACCTCCTCCAGCGCGACGCCGTCGGGCGACACCGCGGCGAGCATGACCCGGCCGCTCGCGGCGCCCAGGTCGACGGCGGCGACCGGGATCGGGCTCATCGCAGGAACGCCGCTGCCACGCCCGCGTCGACCGGGATGTGCAGCCCGGTCGTGTGCGACAGATCGCCGGCCGTCAGCGCGAACACCGCGTTGGCGACGTGCTCGGGCAGCACCTCGCGCTTGAGGATGGTGCGCTGCGCGTAGTAGGCGCCGAGCTCCTCCTCGGGCACGCCGTACACGGCGGCGCGCTTGGCGCCCCAGCCGCCGGCGAAGATGCCGGAGCCGCGGACCACGCCGTCGGGGTTGACCCCGTTGACCCGGATGCCGTGGCCACCCAGTTCGGCGGCGAGCAGACGTACCTGATGGGCTTGGTCTGCTTTAGCGGCGCCGTAGGCGACGTTGTTGGGCCCGGCGAAGACGGAGTTCTTGCTGGAGATGTAGACGATGTCGCCGCCCATGCCCTGGTCGATGAGGGCCTTCGCGGCGGCCCTCGACACCACGAACGAGCCGCGTGCCATCACGCCGTGCTGCAGGTCCCAGTCGGCGTCGGTGGTCTCCAGCAGCGGCTTGGAGATGGACAGGCCGGCGTTGTTGACGACCAGGTCGACGCCGCCGAAGGCGAGGACCGTGGCCTGGATGGCGGCGCGGACGGCCGCCGAGTCGGTGACGTCCACAGTGACCGGTACGGCGACGTCGGTGCCGCCGATCTCGGCTGCCACGGCCGCGGCGGAGGAGGCGTCGCGGTCGGCCACGACGACGCACGCGCCCTCGGCGGCCAGCCGGTGGGCGATGGCCCGGCCGATGCCGGAGCCGCCGCCGGTGACCAGGGCGATCCGGGTGGCCAGCGGCTTGGGCTTGGGCATCCGCGCCAGCTTGGCCTCTTCCAGGGCCCAGTACTCGATGCGGAACTTCTCCGCCTCGTCGATCGGGGCGTACGAGGAGACGGCCTCGGCGCCGCGCATCACGTTGACGGCGTTGACGTAGAACTCGCCGGCCACCCGCGCGGTCTGCTTGTTGGCGCCGTAGGAGAACATGCCGACGCCGGGGACGAGCACGATGGCCGGGTCGGCGCCGCGCATGGGCGGGCTGTCCGGGGCGGCGAAGCGCTCGTAGTAGGCGGCGTAGTCCGCGCGGTAGGCCGCGTGCAGCTCGCGGAGCCGTTCGACCACATCGGACAGTGGCGCGGTCGGCGGCAGGTCGAGCACGAGCGGGCGCACCTTCGTACGCAGGAAGTGGTCCGGGCACGAGGTGCCCAAGGCGGCCAGGCGCGGGTGCTCGGCGGCGGCGAGGAAGTCCAGCACCACGTCGCTGTCGGTGTAGTGACCCACCTGGGGCCGGTCGGTGCTCGCCAGCCCCCGGATCACCGGAGCGAGGGCGGCCGCCCTTTCCCCGCGTTCGGCGGCCGGCAGTGCGGCGTACCCGTCGATGGCCGGGCCGAAAGGCGCGGACCTGCCGCGTTCGTCGATGAACGCCTGCGCGGTCCGGATGATTTCCAGCGAGTTGGCCTCGCACTCCTCGCTGGTGGCGCCCCAGGCGGTGATGCCGTGCCCGCCCAAAATGACGCCGATCGCGCGCGGGTTTGCCTGCTTGACCGCGGCGATGTCCAGGCCGAGTTGGAAGCCGGGCCGGCGCCAGGGCACCCACACCACCCGGTCGCCGAAGCACTCCTTGGTCAGCGCCTCGCCGTCCGCGGCGGTGGCGAACGCGATGCCCGCGTCCGGGTGCAAGTGGTCCACGTGCGCGGCGTCCACCAGGCCGTGCATCGCGGTGTCGATCGACGGGGCGGCGCCGCCCCGCCCGTGCAGGCAGTGGTCAAGAAGAGGAACCATCTCGTCCTCGCGCGCTGCGCCGCCAGAGCCGGCGGAGCCGGCGAAACCCAGGTAGGTGGCGACCAGCCCTCGCAGCCGGTCCAGCCGCAGCACCGCCAGCCCGGCCGGGGTCAGGGTGCCCAGGTCACCGCCGGAGCCCTTCACCCACACCAGATCCACCGGCTGCCCGGTGACCGGGTCCACATCGGAGCCCTTCGCCGACGTGTTTCCGCCGGCGTAGTTGGTGTTGCGCGGGTCGGCGCCCAGCCGGTTCGAGCGGGCGACGAGCTCTTCCACAGTGGACATCTCAGGCGCCCCATCCGGCCTGCTGGCCGCCGACCCGGTCGGCGGCGATCTTCTCGAAGTACCCGGATCGGGCGTACGCGCCCATCGGGTCCGGGTCCAGGCCCATCTCCTGCCGCACATCGGCGAGCAGCGGCCGCACGTCGGTGTTGTACGCGTCCATCAATACCCCGTTGGAGCCGAGGACGTCACCGGCTAGCTGGGCGGCGTCCAGGGCGGCGGCGTCGACCAGCAGGGCCTTGGCGGTGGCCTCCTGGACGTTCATCACCGAGCGGATCTGGGCCGGGATCTTCGGCTCGATGTTGTGGCACTGGTCCAGCATGAAGTTCACCCCCGAGGAGGCGTCCAGGGCACCCGCGGACACGATCTCGTGCATGATCCGGAAGAGCTGGAACGGGTCGGCCGCGCCCACCATCAGGTCGTCGTCGGCGTAGAACCGCGAGTTGAAGTCGAACGCGCCGAGCTTCTCCTCGCGCAGCAGGAACGCCACGATGAACTCGATGTTCGTCCCCGGCGCGTGATGCCCGGTATCGATCACCACCTGCGCCTTCGGGCCGAGCCGCAGGCAGTGCGCGTACGCCGTGCCCCAGTCCGGTACGTCCATCGTGTAGAAGGCGGGCTCGAACAGCTTGTACTCCAGCAGGATCCGCTGCCCGTCGCCCAGCCGCTCGTACACGGCCTGCAGGGCGTCGGCGAGGCGGTCCTGCCGGGCCCGGATCGAGTCCTGCCCCGGATAGTTGGTGCCGTCGGAGAACCACAGCTTGATGTCCCGCGACCCGGTCAGATCCGCGATGTCCACGCATTCGAGCAGGTGGTCCAGGGCCTTACGGCGTACCGCCGGGTCCGGGTTGGTGACCGAGCCCAGCTTGTAGTCGTCGTCCTGGAACACGTTCGCGTTGATGCCGCCGATCCGCACGCCCAGGTCCTCGGCGTGCTTGGCCAGGGCGGCGTAGTCGTCGACCTTGTCCCACGGGATGTGCAACGACACCACCGGCGCCACACCCGTGTACTTGTGCACCTGCGCGGCGTCGGCGATCTTCTCCTGCGGCGTACGCGGCACCCCCGGCTGGGCGAACACCTTGAACCGGGTACCCGAATTCCCGTACGCCCACGACGGCACCTCGATCCGCTGGGCGCGCAACGCCGCCCGTACCGCGTCAGTCATTGAGGGCCTCCAGTTGCGCGTCGAGGTTGAAGATCTCGTCGAGGACCACGAAGCCCTCGTCGGGGCGCTTGCCATCCAGGTTCTGGAAGAACGGGGCCATCTCGGCCTGCCAGCGCGCGTTGACGCCGGTGCGTTCCATCGCGGCCAGCGACGCCGCCAGGTCGTCGGTGCGGAAGTGGCCGACCAGCAGCCCGTCCTCGTGCAGGAAGAGTGAGTAGTCGTGCCAGCCGGCGTCGCGCAGGGCGATCAGCATCTCCGGCCAGACGGCGGCGTGCCTGTCCTGGTACTCGGCCAGCCGGTCAGGCTTGACCCGCAGGATGAAGCAGACGCGTCGCACGGGCGCCTCCTCGTAAAATGAACCGTTTCAACAGCCTGCCACCTCGGTCGCGCCAGTGTCAAGAATTAGTACGGGTCAGGGGCGGCGGGTGAACTGGCTGGACTCGCGCACGACCAGCTCCGGCTCGAAGATCACCTGCTGGTGGCGGTGGGCCTCCGGCTCGTTCGCCTCCTCCAGCAGCAGGGTGGCGGCGGTCTGGCCGAGGCGCTGGCGCGGTTGGCGTACCGACGAGAGCGGGACGGCGGCCGCGGCGGCGAAGTCGATGTCGTCGTACCCGACCAGGGCGATGTCGTCCGGCACCCGGACCCGCTGCCGGGTCAGGCCCTGCAGGACGCCGAGCGCGAGCAGGTCGTTGGCGCAGAAGACGGCGGTGGCCCGGACGTCGCGGGGCTGGCCGAGGATGCGGGCGGCGGCGTCGCGCCCGGCGGTGACGGTGAGCGCGGGGGTCTCGAAGCGGCGCAGGTGCTGCTCGGCGCCGAGCCCGGCCTCGGTGAGCGCCTGCACCGCGCCGTCGTACCGGTCGCGCACCTGCTCCAGCCGGTGCGGGCCGCCGACGAAGGCGATCCGGCGGTGGCCGTTGTCGACGAGGTGGCGCATGGCCAGTTCGCCGCCCAACCGGTCGTCGACCGAGACCGAGCACAGGTCGGCCTGCGGCGACTTGCGGTCGAGCAACACGACCAGCACGCCGCGGTCGCGCAGCCGGTGCAGGCGCTCGCTGGCGTCGTCGATCGGGGTGATCAGTACGCCCTGGACCCGCTGCTCCTCCAGCAGGTCGAGGTAGGCGTTCTCCTTGCTGAGGTCGCCGTCGCTGTTGCAGAAGATGACGGCCATGCCGGCCTTGCCGGTGGTCTCCTCGACGCCCTTCGCGACGTCGGTGAAGAACGGGTTGGCGACGTCGAGCACGACGAGGCCGAGCGTGCGGCCGCGGCCGCGGCGCAGCTGCCGGGCCGCGTCGTTGGGCACGAAGCCCAGCTCGCTGATGGCGGCAAGGACCCGGGAACGCGTGGTGGGGGCCACGATGTCCGGGCGGTTGAGCACATTGGACACCGTGCCGACGGACACGCCGGCGTGGTTGGCCACGTCGCGGATGCTGACCGTCGGTAGTGCCACTGTCGCCCCCTCGCTCCTTCGCCTTCGCACACCGTAGTCTGTCGGGAGCAGGGGTAAGCGCTTTCCAGGAGGGCCGGATGGTCGAGTTACGGGTGGACGGGCGGACAGTCGCCGAGTACGTGGTGGAGCCGGACCTCGACCCGACCCTGTCGCCCCGGCCGTACCTGCACCCGGTGCGCACGCTCGGTGGCGTGACGGTCACCGACGTCCTGCCCGAGGACCACCGCTGGCACCTCGGCGTGAGCGTCGCCGTCCAGGACGTCTCCGGGACGAACCTGTGGGGCGGGCGCACGTATGTCCGGGACGCGGGCTACACCTGGCTCGACGACCACGGGCGGATCGTGCACGACGAGTGGCTCGAACGCACCGAGTCCCGGCTGGCGCACCGGCTGCGCTGGCTCGACCGGGCGGGGGAGACGCTGCTGACCGAGGAACGGGTCATCGCGGCGGAGCCGGCCGAGGGCGGCTGGGCGCTGGCATTCTCGTACGCGCTGACCGCGCCGGCCGACCGCGACATCGAGCTGGGCAGCCCGGCCACCAACGGGCGCCCCGGCAACGCCGGCTACGGCGGGTTCTTCTGGCGGCTGCCCCCGGGCGAGCCGGCGGTCCGCACCGCCACAGTGGACGGTGAGGAGAAGTGCCACGGCAGCGAAGAGCCCTGGCTGGAGGTACGCACCGACGCGTACACGCTGGTGTTTTCGGGGCTTGGGGAGGGCGACCACTGGTTCGTCCGGGTGAGCGGCTACCCCGGCGTCTGCGCCGCCCTGGCCTGGGAAACGCCGTTGGTGGTCCCCGCGGGGCAAACCCTCCGCCGCGGACACCGCGTCCTGGTCGCCGACAGCCCGATCACCTTGCCGCGCCCGTAACCCATCCGCCGCGCGCCGCGCGCCGCTCGTCGATCAAGGCTTTCCGCGTCGATCAAGGGCAAATGGTCGCGCTTTGATCTCCGATCCACGACCGTATGCCCTTGATCGACGCGGAAAGCCTTGATCCGCGCGCCGTGCGGCTGGCGCGTCCGGGGCGGGGCGGCGTCCGGGGCGGGGCGGTGATCAGGGAAAGGCTCTCTCGGCGCGCCGAGAAACGCGGGACAAACTCCCTGATCAACGGGGACGATCGGCCCATGGACGTGTTGGAGTTGTATCGGCGAAGCCTCGACTGGTACGTCGGGACGGTGCGGGGAGCGGGACGGTGGGACGCGCCGACGCCGTGTGCGGGGTGGGACGTGCGGACGCTGGTCAACCACGTCGCGAGCGAGGACAGGTGGACCGCTCCGCTCTTCGGCGGCCAGACGATCGAGCAGGTGGGCGACCGGTTCGAGGGCGACCTGCTCGGCGCCGACCCGGTGGGCAACGCCGTCGACGCGGCGCAGGAGGCCGGGCGGGCCGTTGCCGAGCCGGGCGCGATCGACCGCACCGTGCGGTTGTCGTTCGGGGCCACGCCGGCGGCGGAGTACGCGTACCAGCTAGCGGCCGAGCACCTGATCCACGGCTGGGACCTGGCCGTGGCCATCGGCGCTGACCGAAATCTGGACCCGGACGCGGTGCACGCCTGCGCCGAGTGGTTCGCCAGCCAGGAGGACCTCTTCCGGAGCTGGGGTGTGATCGGCCCGCGCGTGGAGCTGCCGGCCGGGGCCACCGAGCAGGACCGGCTGCTGTCCTCCTTCGGCCGTGACCCAGCCTGGCGGCCGAACACGTAAGACGATCTTTCCCAACGGGGTATCTGGCGCTTTCGGCGCTTGACGTGGACCGGGGCGCCCTAGTCCTGGGCCGGCCGCACCCCGGGGTCTTGGCCGACCTCGCCGATCAAGGATTTCCGCGTCGATCAAGGGCAAACGGTCGTGGATCGGAGATCAAACCACGACCGTTTGCCCTTGATCGACGCAGAGACGGGCGCGGGCGGGAGGGGCCGCGGGCGGGAGAGGGCGGCAGGGGGCGGAGGGCGGCGGGGCGGAGGGCGGTTAGAGGGCTAGGGCTTGGCGTAGGCCGCGGTCGACCTTGTTCATCAGCTCGTCGGGGGCTTGGCCGACGGGCCCTTGGAGATCGGCCTTGTCGAGGGTGACGAGGGCGGTCACGTTGACGACCGAGTCCTTGGGGAGCCCGGTGGCGACGGACGGCAGGAACACGTTGCCCGGCATGGTGGCCAGCGCGGTGTTGGACGTGATGACCGCGGCCACCACGGTGGCGAGCCGGCTCGCGTTGTAGGGGTGGGACTGGATCACCAGCACCGGGCGGCGGTTGGCCGGCCGGCTGCCCGCCGCGGGACCGAGGTCGACCCAGTAGACGCCGCCACGGCGGATCACCACTCGTCCTGGTCCGCCGCCAGGCGGTGCCAGCCCGCTTCCACGGCGGCGCGGGATGTGTCGTCGTCGCCGGCCAGGTCCAGCGCGGCGTTGATACGGTCGGTCAGCGACTCGGCGTCGAGCTGGTCCAGGTAGCGCTGGGCGGCGCGCACGAAGAACTCCGACCTGCTCATGCCGAGCGCGGTGGCACGCCGCTCGACCCGCTGGAAGGTCTCGTCGGGGATGGAGATCGCCGTCTTCACCCTGTGAGTATAACTTGGTATAACTCAGCTGGCCCCGCTACGTATCCCGCACCGGCCAGCCGTAGGCTTTGGGCCATGCGCCAAGAGTGGCACCAGGTACGTAACCCCGGGCTCGAGATCGGACGCCCGACCGACGACTCTCCCGAGGTCAAGGCGTTGGGCCTGGACCAGTGGCGGTCCCTGCCCCGGGCGCAGATGCCGCCGTGGCCGGACCTGGCCGTCGTCGACGAGGTGTGCGCCGTGCTCGACAGCGTGCCGCCGATCGTCGCGCCGTACGAGGTGGACAGCCTGCGCGAGCGGCTGGCGCTGGTGGCGGCGGGCAAGGCGTTCCTGCTGCAGGGCGGGGACTGTGCTGAGACGTTCGCGGACAACACGGACAGCCACCTGTCCGCCAACGCGCGCACGTTGCTGCAGATGGCGGTCGTTCTCACATACGGGGCGTCGCTGCCGGTGGTCAAGGTGGCCCGGGTGGCCGGCCAGTACACCAAGCCGCGTTCGTCGCCCAACGACTCGCTCGGGCTGCCGGCGTACCGCGGTGACATGATCAACTCGCTGGAGGCGACGCCGGAGGCGCGGGTCGCCGACCCGCAGCGCATGATCCGGGCGTACGCCAACTCGGCCGCCGCCATGAACATGCTGCGCGCCTACCTCGGCGGCGGCCTCGCCGACCTGCACGCCGTGCACGACTGGAACAAGGACTTCGTCCGCCAGTCGGCCGCCGGCGAGCGCTACGAGGCCATCGCCCGTGAGATCGACCGGGCGCTCGCGTTCATCCAGGCGTGCGGGATGACCGACGAAGAGGCCCTGCGCACGGTCACCCTCTACTGCTCGCACGAGGCCCTCGCCCTGGAGTACGACCGCGCGCTCACCCGGGTCGCCGGTGGCAAGGCGTACGGGCTGTCCGGGCACTTCCTGTGGGTCGGCGAGCGCACCCGGCAGATCGACGGCGCACACGTGGACTTCATGTCCCGGCTGGCCAACCCGATCGGCGTCAAGCTCGGCCCCACCACCTCGCCGGAGCAGGCCATCGAGCTGTGCGAGAGGCTCAACCCGGACAACGTCCCGGGCCGCCTCACCCTCGTCGCGCGGATGGGCAACCACAAGGTACGCGACGCGCTGCCGCCGATCGTGGAGAAGGTCACCGCGAGCGGCGCCAAGGTGGTGTGGCAGTGCGACCCGATGCACGGCAACACCATCGAGTCGTCCAACGGCTACAAGACCCGGCACTTCGACCGGATCGTCGACGAGGTGCTCGGGTACTTCGAGGTGCACCGCACCCTCAACACCCACCCGGGCGGCCTGCACATCGAGCTGACCGGCGAAGACGTCACCGAGTGCCTCGGCGGTGCGCAGGCGATCGAAGACGTGCACCTGCCCGACCGGTACGAGACCGCCTGCGACCCGCGCCTCAACACGCAGCAGTCGCTGGAACTGGCCTTCCTGGTGGCGGAGATGCTGCGTGGCTGAGAAACCGGTCGACCTGCGTTCGGACACCGTCACCAAGCCGACGCCGGGCATGTGGCGGGCCATCACCGAGGCCGAGCTGGGCGACGACGTGTACGGCGAGGACCCGTCCGTCAACGCGCTCGAAGCCGAGGTCGCGGCGCTCTTCGGGCACGAGGCGGCGCTGTTCACCCCGACCGGCTCGATGGCCAACCAGATCGCGCTGCAACTGGTCACCCCGCGGGCGACCGAGCTGCTGTGCGACGCCGACGCGCACGTCGTGACGTACGAGATCGGGGCGGCCGCGGCCCTCGGCGGCATCTCCACGCGCACCTGGCCGGCCGTGGGCGCCGACCTCGACCCGGACGCGGTGGCCGCGATGATCCGGCCGGAGGGCTACCACGCGGTGCCGACCCGGGCCATCGCCGTCGAGCAGACCCACAACCGCCGCGGCGGCGGGGTCATCCCGTTCGCCACCCTCCGGCAGCTGCGCCGGGTCGCCGGCGACGCCGGGGTCGCGCTGCACTGCGACGGCGCCCGGATCTGGAACGCCTACGTGGCCGACGGCGTGCCGTTCGCCGAGTATGGGGCGCTCTTCGACACGCTGTCGGTCTGCCTGTCGAAGGGGCTCGGCGCGCCCGCCGGCTCCCTGGTGATCGGCAGCGCGGAGCGGATCGCCGAGGGGCGGGTCATCCGCAAGCGGCTCGGCGGTGGCATGCGCCAGGCCGGCATCCTCGCCGCCGCCGGCCGGTACGCCGTCGCCCACCACGTCGAGCGGCTCGCCGACGACCACGCCCGCGCCGCCCGGCTCGCCGAAGCGCTGGCACCCTTCGGGATCGTGGCCGGCGCCGTGCGTACCAACATCGTGCCGCTGGACCTTTCCAAAGCGGCGTTGGACGCGGGGAGGCTGGGTAAGGCGGCTCAGGCGGACGGCGTACTCATATCTGTATTGGGACCGCGGACCGCGCGTTTGGTCACGCACCTGGACGTCGACGACGCCGGCATCGATCGGGCGATCGAGGTGCTCACCCGGGTATTGGCCGCCGCATGATCACCCGCCGGCCGGTCGGCGGCCGGCGGTGTTCGGTGAAGCCGGCGCGCTCGAAGAGCGCGACCGTGCCGGTGTAGAGCTCGGCGGGCGGCGGCACGCGGCCCTGGCCGGTGTCGACCGGGTAGCCCTCCAGCGCCGACGCGCCCTGGGCTCGCGCGTGGGCGACGGCCGCCTCCAGCATCGCGGCCGCGACGCCGCCGCCGCGCTGCCCGCGCCGGGTGAAGAAGCACGGCACCGACCACACGCCGGCGTCCGCGGGCACCTCGGGCTTGAGCGCGGGCGAGCGCAAGATTCGCGGGTACGCGGGGCGGGGCGCGACCGTGCACCAGCCGACCGGCTGCCCGTCGGCGTAGCCGAGGAGGCCGATCGGTTCGCCGTCCGCGACGAGGGATTCGAGGGCGGCGCGGTTGCCGGCGTTGCCATTGCGGCTGAACTCGCCGCTCGGGATCCGGAACCACATGCACCAGCAGCCGGAGTACGCGCCGCTGGGCCCGAACAGGTCGACCAGGTCGTCCCACCGGTCCTTGTCGACCGCATGCACCTCGATGCCGGTCACGGGGCCAGCCTAATCGTCACATGGAGTGGACAGCTCGCATTGATGGTTCTTGGAGGCGTCGTTCATACCTTCTGTCGATGCATACAGACGATGAGCAAGTTGGTCGGGTACTCAACCGGCGGCATGCCCTGGCCCTGCTGGGCCTGGCGGGCGTGGCCGCGACCACGGCGGCGGGCACCGGCATCGCGTCCGCCGGCTCGGCGGGCACCGGCGGCACCGCCAGGACCGCTGGCGTGGTCGACTGCGTCGCCAAGCCCGAGATGACCGAGGGGCCGTACTTCCTGGACGAGGTGCTGAACCGGTCCGATATCCGGATTGAGCCGTCCGACGGTTCGGTGGTCGCCGGCACCCCGCTGCGGCTCAACCTCACCGTCACCCAGATCACCAACGGCAGGTGTACGCCGTTGCCGGGTGCCACCGTGGACATCTGGCAGTGCGACGCGCTCGGCGTCTACTCCGGGATCGAGCAGCAGGACACGGTCGGCAAGCAGTTCCTGCGCGGGTACCAGGTCAGCAACCGGGCCGGGCGGGCCGTGTTCACCACGATCCTGCCGGGCTGGTACCAGGGCCGGACCGTGCACATCCACGTCAAGATCCAGACGACGGGCACGGACGGAAACGCGTACGAGTTCACCTCGCAGCTGTACCTGCCGGAGGCGTTCACCGCCGCGTATCTGGCGACGGAGCCGTATGCGAGCAAGGGCACGCCGGACACGACCAACTCCACCGACATGCACTACGCGGACATCGGCGACCAGATGCTGCTCAACCCGACCCGGCAAGGTCCCGGGTACGCGGCGAACTTCGGGATCGCGCTCGACCTGTCCGACACGGCGGTGGGTGCGGACGACTCGTTCCAGATGCCCGGCGGCGGGACCCCGCCGGAGGGCACGCCGCCCCCCGCCTAGGGTGCAAGGAAGGGCCCCTTGTTATGCAAAAAGCGATAACAAGGGGCCCTTCCTTGCAGTGGCTAGGAGGCTTCTGGGTGCTCCGTGACGTTCTGGAGGTAGAGGGGCTCGCCCAGCTTTTCGATCAGGCCGAGCTGCGTCTCCAGGTAGTCGACGTGGTGCTCCTCGTCCTCGAGGATGGACTCGAAGATGTTGGCCGAGGTCACGTCGCCGATCGAGCGCATGTACTCGATGCCGCGGCGCAGGCGCTCAACTGCCTCCAGCTCGATCTTCATGTCGCACTCGAACTGCTCCTTGACGGTCTCGCCGATCCGAAGCGCTAGGAGCTTCTGGTAGTTCGGCAGGCCCTCGAGGAAGAGGATGCGGTCGGTCAGCACCTCGGCGTGCCGCATCTCGTCGATCGACTCGTGCTTGGTGTACTTCGCCAGCTTCGTGTAGCCCCAGTTCTCCTGCATCTTGGCGTGCAGGAAGTACTGGTTGATCGCGGTTAGCTCCGCGGTGAGCTGTTCGTTGAGAAACTCGATGACCCGAGCGTCGCCTTGCATGCCGAAGACCCCCACAGTGAACGTGTGGGGGTGAGCCTACGCTCCTGCGCAGGTCAGGCAGCCATCGGGAGCAGCGTGTCGGCTGGCTTCTCCTCTTCGATCAGGTCACTGATGCGGTCCAGGCAGCTGCCACAGCCGGTGCCGGCGCCGCACGCGTCGCCGATGGTCTCCTCGCAACGCGCCCCGGCGCGGATGGCGGTGCGAACCTCGCACTCGCGGACCCGAGCGCAGATGCAGACGTACATGAGGGGTGCCCTTACTGTGCTTAGCCTGGCCTCAGTAAGGGTGCCCTAAAGCTCCTGCTCACGCAAGTGTTCGAAGTCTCTTCAGGGTGGCTATGTCGCGGTCATGGCCCACAAATCCCTCGGTGGGCGTTTCCACGATCACGGGCACGCCGGCCATCGCGGGATGCCGCATCAGCTCGCCGAAGGCGGCCTCGCCGATGGTGCCCTTGCCGATCGTCTCGTGCCGGTCGCGGGTCGACCCGCACGGGTCGCGCGAGTCGTTCGCGTGCACCAGCCACAGCCGGTCCGGGCCGACCGCGGCCACGAGGGCGTCCAGCGTCGCCGACATGCCGCCCGGCGTCGCGAGGTCGTGACCGGCCGCCCAGGCGTGGCAGGTGTCGAGGCAGACGCCCATCCAGGGGTGCCAGTCCACCGCCGCCAGGTACGGCGTGAGGTCCTCCACCCGGGCCGCCAGCGAGCGGCCGCCGCCCGCGCTCGGCTCCACCAGGAGCTTCGGGCCGCCGGTCGCCGCGGCCCGGTCGAGCAGCGGCAGCAGCGCCTCGCGTACCTGCTTCATGGCCGCCTCGGCGTACGTGGCGTCGACGGCGCTGCCGGCGTGGTAGACCACTCCGCGCGAGCCGATGACCGCACCCCGCTCCAGGGCGTGCGCCAGGGTGGCCGTCGAGCGCTCGACCGTGGCCGGCGTCGGCGAGCCGAGGTTGACCAGGAGCGACGCGTGGACGTACACGGGAATGTCGCGCTCGGCGCAACCGGCGACGAAGGCCGCGTCCTGCGCGGGGATGCCCGGCGACAGGGTCCAGCCGCGCGGGTTGGACACGAAGATCTGCGCGACCTCCGACCCGGCGCCGTCGAGGTACGGCAGTCCCGCCTTCGCCATGCCGCCCGCGGTCGGAGTGTGCGAACCGACCCGGCTTAGAGGCACGTGAGCACAACCTCGGTGTTCGGCGGCACCTGGCTGTTTTCCCCCGGGTTCTGGATCCGGACCACGCCCTGCGGGTTGAGGTCGACGCGCACCCGGAAGCCCTGGCCCTCCAGCACCTGCTGGGCCTGCTGGCAGGGCAGGTCGACGACGCGCGGCACGATCACCTGCTGCGGGCCCTTGCTGACCTCGAGCTTGATCTCGGCGTTCTGCTCCACACCGGAGCCGCTGGCCGGGCTCTGCCCGATGACCTCGTCCTTGGGCTTGTCGGGGAGTCCTTGTACTGCTCGACCACCGTCAGGCCCAGGCCCTGCAGGATGCTGCGCGCCTCGTTGATGTTCTTGCCGACCACCTCGGGCACGGTGATCGGCGCCCGGCCCTTGCTGACCGTCAGGGTCACCTGGGTGCCCGGCTTGACCTGCGTGCCGGCCTTCGGGTCGACCGCGATCACCACGCCGGCCGGCAGCCGGTCGTCGAACCGCTGGCCGCCGTCCTTGACGACCAGCTTCGCGCCCTCCAGGTCGGCGCGGGCCTGCGCGAGGTCCTTGCCCACCACGTCCGGCACCGGGTACCGCTCCGGGCCGAGGGACAGCGTCAGCGTGATCGTGCCGCCCTTGACGATCCGCTCCGTCGAGGGCGGGTCCTGCGCGAGGACGACGTCCTTGGCGACCTGCTCGTCGTACCGGCCGCTGGCGTACTCGATGGTGAAGCCGTCCCGCGCGGCTTGGGCCTCCGCCTCGGCCTTGGGCATGCTGACGAACTGCGGCGCGGTCGTGTACCGGCCGAGGCTGAGCCACCAGATGCCGACCACGGCGAGCAGCAGCAGGACCGCGGCGCCGGCCACGACCGCGATGCGGGAGCGCGGGTCGCCGAGGAGGCGGTGGCGCAGGCCGCCCAGCGGGCCGCCGGTGCTCCCGGACGGCGGTGGCGCCGCGGCCCGTCGCCGCCCCGGCGCCGGGCGGTCCTTCTGCTCGGGCAGCCGGGCCCAGGACGGCCGGGCCGTGGGTGCGACCGCCGGGACCACCTGGGTCGGCTGTGCCACCTGGCGGAGCACGGCGGTGCTGGCGTTGGCGGAGGTGCCGAGATCGTCGCGGACCTGCTGCACCTCGGCCAGCATCGCGCCGGCGTCGGTCGGGCGCGCGCCGGGATCGCGGCGGGTGGCGCGGGCGACCAGGTCGTCGAGCGCCCCGGACAGGGTGGGCACGAACGACGAGGGCGCCGGCACGTCCTGGTCGACGTGCTGCCAGGCGACCTCGACGGGCTGGTCGCCGTCGTACGGCACGCGGCCGGTGAGCATCTCGAAGAGCACGATGCCCGCCGAGTACACGTCGGTGCGCGCGTCGGCGTGGCCGTTCGTGACCAGCTCGGGAGCCACGTACGCCACGGTCGCCATCAGCTGGCCGCCGGCCTCGTCTTCGGCGCTCGCCTCCACGGCCTGCGCCAGGCCGAAGTCGGCGACCTTCACCACGCTGTCGATCAGGTTGCCCGAGCCGCCGCTGGGCGCCTCGGCGA
This sequence comes from Phytohabitans rumicis, assembly GCF_011764445.1. Classification (NCBI taxonomy): domain Bacteria; kingdom Bacillati; phylum Actinomycetota; class Actinomycetes; order Micromonosporales; family Micromonosporaceae; genus Phytohabitans; species Phytohabitans rumicis. Next base: position 2,523,442 of record NZ_BLPG01000001.1, on the reverse strand, counting down.
CCAGCACGTTTTCCGGCTTGACGTCGCGGTGCACCAAGCCGGCCCGGTGCGCGGCGGCGATCGCGGCCAGCATCTGCTCCAGGATCGCGAGCGCCTCGCCCGGATTGAGCCGGCCGCGCTCGGCCAGCACGTCCCGCAGCGTGCGGCCGCGGACGTACTCCATGACGAGGTACGGCAGGCCGCCGTGGGTGCCCTGGTCGTAGACGGCTACCACGTTCGGGTGAGTGAGCAGGGCGATGGTCTTGGCCTCGTCGGTGAAGCGCTCGACGAAGCGCGGCTCGCGCACCTGGGTCTGGTTGATGATCTTCAGGGCGACCGTGCGCTCGAGCCGCTCGTCGACGCCCATGTACACGGTCGCCATGCCACCACGGGCCACGCGACCACGGATGCGGTAGCGCCCGTCGATCAGCGAGCCCAGTAGCGTGTCGGCGACCTGTATCTCCATCGGCAGGCAGTCTATGTCTTCGCAGCGCCAGGTGGGTCACTTGGTGCTTCAGTCGGCTCCGGGGTCGGGTCCGGCGACGGCGGCGCGGTGCTCGGCTCCGGGTCCGGCGGCTGCGTCACCGGCGGCGCCGAGGTCGGTCGCGGCACCGGGGGAGTCACACACGCGCAGGTCGGTGTGGGGGCCGGCGGGCGTACCGTCGCCCGGCCCAGGACCGCGCGGTGGCTGGGTGTCGGCTTCGGCTTGACCCTCGGTGGACTCGTGACCGGGGCCGGCGTGCTCGCCTCGGGCGCCGGCGCGGGCGTCATCGCGGGCAGCCGCGCCGGCGGCACCGTCTCCTCACTCGCCAGCGCGCTCAGGCCGCTGACCACGGCGAAGTACGTGCCGCCCGCCCCGGTCAGCGCCAGCACCCCGAACGTGGTCGCGGCCAGCAGCCGGCGCCGCGGCCGGTGGGCCGGCTCGTACTCCGGGTAGATCAGGTCGGTCGGGTCGTCCGGAGCCGGCCGACGGGCCAGGTCGTACCGCAGCGAGCGCCAAGCGCCCGCCACCTCACGGCCTACGTTTCTCACGACAGGGTCCTTCCGGCGTAAGTCGGGGGTGCTGGTGCTGATCCGGCCCGCCATGGGAGGGTGATCGGGTGACCGATTCGCCGCCGGCCTCCGAGCCATCGTCCTGGCTGACCCTGCCGGAGGTCGCCGAGCGTCTCGACGTACCTATCAGCAAGGTGCACCAGATGGTCCGTGATCACACGTTGCTCGCCGTGCGCCGCGACGGAGTCCAGCGGGTGCCTGCCGAGCTGGTGGCCAATCGCACCGTGCTCAAGCACCTTCCCGGCGTACTCACGTTGCTGCACGACGCTGGGTACAACGACGAAGAAGCCCTCCGGTGGCTGTACGAGGCGGACGACACCCTTCCGGGGGTTCCCGCGGCGGCGCTGGGCACCGGCCGGGCCACCGAGGTCAAGCGGCGGGCGCAGGCACTGGGCTTCTAGGTGCATTTGTCGTGGAGCGGTTGACCTACCTGGCTGTCCTCGCCGGGTGCCTGGCCGGCGCGCTGTGGCTCGAACCGGTGCTGCGGGTGGGCGTACTGCGCCGGTGGCGGCGGCTGTTGCTGACCCTGGTGCCCGTCGTCGTGGTGTTCGCCGCGTGGGACATCGCGGCGATCGCGGCCGGCCACTGGACCTTCGATCCGGCGCAGACCACCGGCGTCGTCCTGCCCGGCGGGCTGCCCCTGGACGAGCTGCTCTTCTTCATCGTGGTGCCGGTGTGCGCGGTGCTCGGCTTCGAGGCGGTACGCAAGGTGCTGCGCGACCCATGACGTACACGGTGGCTGCCCTGCTGGGTGTGGCCGGGGCGGTGACGGTGGACCTGTTCGTCCTGCGTACGCGCCTGCTGCGCCGGCGGGTCTTCTGGGCGACGTACCCGATCGTGTTGTTTTTCCAACTCCTCGCCAACGGCATCCTCACCGGCCGCAAGATCGTCCGCTACAACCCGGACGCCATCCTGGGCATCCGCCTCGTGTACGCCCCGCTGGAAGACGTTTTCTTCGGCTTCGCCCTGATCCTGCTGACCCTGTCGGTGTGGGTACGGCTCGCCTCGGTGATCAGGGAGTGACTCTGGCGTGTTGCGGCGTGGCGGGGGAGGAGGTCCCTGATCAACAGTGTCGGGGACCGGCTTGCAGAGGAGCCGCCGTCCGGGGACACTGCGCCAACAGGCGTGCGTACCGGTGGGTCGGGGGCCCGATAGCCGGTACGGCGTGGGGGTGAGGCTCAGGAGGGGGAGCCTTGTGACGACGGCTCGTCTTGCCGTGGTGCTCGATGGCGCCCGGCCAACGGGGGTCTACCGCTGGCTGTCCCGGGCCCATCCGAGCGCGGTCCGGCGCGAGTTGGCGGGCGCCGGGTGGGCCACCCACCTGGTCGACGGCCGCACCATGAACGGGCGGATGGACCTCTTCGACCGGTGCGCCGAGGAGCTGGCGTTTCCCGGCTGGTTCGGGCGCACGTGGGAGGCGTTCACCGACTGCCTCGGCGACCTGTCCTGGCTGCCCGGGGCGGGTCACGTGCTGCTGTGGGAGCAGTACGGCGTACTGGCCCGCGCGGACGCGAAGGCGTGGCGCCTGGCGTACCAGGCGTTCGGGCAGGCCATCGAGGCGCGCCGGGCGGCGGGGGCGGCCCCGCTGTACGTCCTGCTCCGCGGCTCCGGCCCGGCGGACGAGCCAGACGGCTCCGGCCTGATCCCGACCCTCTGACGTCCCGCCCTCGCCGTGCGCGGCCCACCGCCCGCGCGGCCTCGCGCGGCCCCGCGGCCCGCGGCCTCGCGCCCGCGGCCCGGCGCCGTGCGTCGATCAAGGACTTTTCCGCCGATCAAGGGCGAATGGTCGTGGATTAGAGATCGAACCACGGCCGTTTGCCCTTGATCGACGCGAGAGTCCTTGATCGACGCGAGCCCGCGAGCCCGCGAGCACGCGAGCCGCAAGGCCGCGCACGGCGTGGGGGCGGGAGCGGAGGGCTACTCGGTGCGGGTGGTGGCGGCGGCGGCCAGGGTGACTAGGACCTCGCGCGCCTCGGGCTCGATGGGGGCGGTGGACAGGGCGGTCAGGGCGCTGCTGGTCAGTTCGGCGATGCGCTCCTCGGTACGCGCGAGCGCCCCGCTGGCCGTGATGATGTCGCGGAGTTCGGCCACGCCGGCCGCGTCCAGGGTGGGGTCGCCGAGGCTGGCGGCCAGTACGGCGCGCCGCGCTTCGTCGGCGGCGGCGAAGGCGGCCGCCACCAGGTAGGTGCGCTTGCCCTCGCGCAGGTCGTCGCCGGCGGGCTTGCCGGTCTGGGCCGGGTCGCCGAAGACGCCCAGTACGTCGTCGCGCAGCTGGAACGCCTCGCCCAGGGGCAGGCCGTACGCGGAGTAGGCCGCGGGTACGCCGGCGGGCGCGTCGGCCAGCGCGGCGCCCAGCAGCAGTGGCCGCTCGACCGTGTACTTGCCGGCCTTGTAGCGGGCCACCTTGCCGGCCCGCTCGACCGAGGTGTCCCGGTGGCCTGGGTGAGCACGTCGAGATACTGGCCGACGGTCACCTCGGTGCGCATCTCGTCGAAGACCGGCCGGGCGCGGGCGATCGTGTCCGCGGGCAGGCCGCCGGTGTGCAGCAGCTCGTCGGACCAGACCAGGCACAGGTCGCCGAGCAGGATCGCCGCCGAGTCGCCGAACGCGTCGGGGTCGCCCCGCCACCCGGCCGTACGGTGGCGGGCCGCGAAGCGCCGGTGCACCGCCGGCTCGCCGCGCCGGGTGTCGGAGCGGTCCATGAGGTCGTCGTGGATCAGCGCGCTGGCCTGCACCAGCTCCAGGGCGGCGACGGTCGTGACCACTCGGTCCGAGTCGGCGCCGCCGGCTCCCCGGTAGCCCCAGTACGCGAACGCGGGCCGCAACCGCTTGCCGCCCCCGAGCACGAAGTCTTCGACGGCGTCGGCGACCGGCAGCAGTGCCTCGTCGACGGTCGCCAACCAGGCCCGCCGCATCCCGAGGAACTCGGCGAGCGCCTTGTCGACCCGGGACCGCAGGTCGGCGCGGTCGAGCGGCGTCGCTGAGGGTACGTCTGCTGGCACGTCATGACGCTAGTCGCTGCCCACCTCCCCGGCGGCCGGGCCCCCACCTACCGCAACTTCCGGCAGATAGGGGCGGCACGCGGCGGCCAGCTCGGCGTACCGCCGGACCTCGGGCAGGTCGCGGTGGGCGGCCAGCCGCGACCGCACGGCATCGACCTCCGTGGCCGCCCGCGCCGACCCGGCGCGCACCGCGTCGAGCAGGGCGGCCTCGGCCACCTCGCAGGCCCGCTCCACCTCGCCGAGGTCGAGGCACACCCGGGCGAGCCAGGCCCCGTACAGCGCGGCGGTGCGTGGCTGGTCGGTGCGCCCGGTCGCGGCCGTGAGCAGGGGCTCCGCCCGTAGCGGCCGGCCCAGGGCGGCGAGGCAACGGCCGGTCATCGCCGTCAGCTCCGCCTCGTCGAGCCAGTACAGCCAGGGCGGGTCGTTGCTCGGGTCGCGGTGGGCGGCCGCCTCGCCGGCCTCGCCCAGCGCGGCGTGTGCTGCCCGCCGCTCCCCGCACCGGGCGGCCGCGAACGCCACCCGGTGCAGCAGCAGCGCCCGCAGCGTGGCGGACGCCGAGCGCCGGGCCCCGGCCAGCCCGGTGCGCGCCAGCAGGAGCGCGCCCCGCGGGTCGCCCTGCCCGACGAGCAGGTGGCTGGCGGAGCCCAGCACGTGGGCGGCGAGCGGACGGTCGCCGGCGCCGGCCGCGGCGGCCAGCGCCGTCCGGTACGCCGCGAGCGCCGTGTCCGCGTCGCCCGCGTCGGCGGCCACCCACCCGGTGAGCTGGGCCGCCTCGGCGACCAGCCCGAGCAGCCGGCGCCGGGCGCGCGCCGGCGCACCGGCCGGTGACCCGAGCGCCGCGTCTAGCGCCCGCTCGGCCGGGCCGGCCAGGTCGGCGCCGCCGACCAGGTCGTCCTGCCGGCGCAGCACGCCGACGGCCGCGGCCACCGCGTCCAGGTCGGTCGCCGTCGCGTCGCGGTCCTGCTCGGCCTTCGGGCACGGCCCACCGCCGGCCAACCAGGCCGCCAGCGTGTCGAGGCGGGAGACGGCCGGACCGGGTGCTCCGCCGGCCCGGGGCGCGCCCGGTGGTCCGCCACCGGACCGGCCGGCCGAGGCGCGGCCGGCGCGGCCCAGGCTGCCCGCGGGCTCGGCGAGCCACGCGTGGGCGAGCTGGAGCAGGTCGGCCGGGCCGGTGGCGAGCACCGCCGGAGCCGCCGGGCGGGCCGGACCCCGCCGGGCGGCCTCGGCGGCCACCGCCAGCTCGTCGCGCGGCACGTCGAGCACCGCGGCCAGCCAGCCGAGCCAGAAGTCGCCGGGAACCCGCTCGCCCCGCTCCCAGCGGGAGATCTCGTGCCGGCTCACGGTGGACAGGCCGGTGGCCGCCGAGAGCTGCTCGGCGACCCGCAACTGGGACCAGCCGCGCGCCAAGCGGAGCGCGGCCAACAGGGTGCCCAGCGAACCGGGCGGGTTGAGCGGTGGTGCGCTGCCCGGGTCCTGGGCAGATCGTGTTTCGGACACGGTGTCTCCAGCCCCTCTTCAGTCGCGACCCCCCACGACGCGCGGTGCTGACCCCACGGCCGTCCGGCGGCGCCCCCTACCCAGGCGCCGCCGGGCGCCCCCGTTTCCCACCGTGTGTCCGCCTCCGGCCCCAACTGGCCCCGGGGCCAGGAGCGGGCACACCGTGTTGGCTCTTTCTCTACCGCATGGGTACGACGTTTTCTGGCGGCATGGCATCCCCCGATTTCGCCGGCCTCCGGTGTCAAGTGATCGACGGCTGTCTCGTCCTCACCCCGGCCCCGCCACCCGAGCACCGGCGGATCCGCGACCGCCTCCGTGAGCTGCTGACCGCCGCCCTCCCCGCCACCGCACGGGCGATCGCCCCGGTCGTCGTACTCCTGCCGGACGGCGACCGGCCGGCGTCGGACCTGGCGGTGTGCGACGCGGCCGGTGTGGTGGTGCCGGCGCGGCGGGTGCACACGGTCGTGGACGTCGTGGCGCCGCGGACCCGGCGGTTTACCCGCGGCCGCAAACGCGACCTGTACGCCGAAGCGGGCATTCCGTGCTTCTGGCGCATCGAGCCGGAGGCGTGGCCGGGCTACGACGGCCCACTGCCGGTCATCGCCGTACGTGTCAGGGAGCGCGGCCGCTGGCGGGAGCTCGTCGTGCCGGCCGGACGGGAGCGGGACGTGCCCGTGGTGGTCGGGCGGTCACCCGGGCGTGCGGAGGTGGTGACTGTCCGGTTTGACCCGGCCGTACTGACTGCCGATGGGTCAGCCGTTACAGTCGCACCATGGCGCTCGGTCTCCCCTCCGTCTTCCCCGGCTCACAGCCGTCGATCGGTGACCTGATCCGCGGGCCGGCGCCGACGTTCTCGTTCGAGTTCTTCCCGCCGAAGACGGCGGAGGGCGAGCGGCTGCTGTGGCAGGCGATCCGGGAGCTGGAGTCGCTGCGGCCGACGTTCGTGTCCATCACGTACGGAGCGGGCGGCTCGACCCGCGACACCACGGTGGCCTTGACCGAGCGGGTCGCCACCGAGACCACGCTGCTGCCGATGGCCCACCTGACCGCGGTCAACCACTCGGTGGCCGAGCTGCGGCACGTGATCGGCCGGCTGGCCGCCGTGGGCGTGCGCAACGTGCTGGCCGTGCGCGGTGACCCGCCGGGCAACCCGATGGGCGAGTGGGTGCGCCACCCGGAGGGCGTGCTGTACGCCGACGAGCTGGTCCGGCTGGTGAAGGCGTCCGGCGACTTCAGCGTCGGGGTGGCCGCGTTCCCGTACAAGCACCCGCGGTCGGCGGACGTGGCGACCGACACGGCCCGGTTCATCGACAAGTGCCGCGCCGGCGCCGACTTCGCGATCACGCAGATGTTCTTCGACGCGGACGACTACCTGCGCCTGCGCGACCGGGTCGCGGCGGCCGGCTGTGACACGCCGATCGTGCCGGGCGTCATGCCGGTGACCAAGATGGCGACGATCGAGCGCTCGGAGCAGCTGTCCGGTGCGCCGTTCCCGCCCGCGCTGGCGGCCCGCTTCGAGCAGGTCGCGGACGACCCGGAGGCGGTGCGCCGGCTGGGCATCGAGCAGTGCAGCCAGATGTGCCAGCGGCTGCTCGACGAGGGCGTGCCGGGCATCCACTTCATCACGCTCAACCGCTCGACGGCGACCCGGGAAGTCTGGCAGAACCTTCCGGTGACCGCCCGCGTCTGAAGCGCCCGCTCGACGGTTGATCCAGTGGTGGGCACCCGGCAGCTGTTGAACTGGGACGAGTACGCGGTCGCGTGGGCCCGGCTGCACGGCGGGTTCGACCCGCGGCGCGCCGGGCCGGCGGTCGGCGGCTGGCTGCGCCTGGCGTACGGGATCGGCGCCGGCCTCGCCCGCGCGCGGGTGGCACCGGCCATGGTCACGCTGGTCGGCCTGGGGCTGTCGGTGGCGGTGCCGCTGCTGGCCGACCGGCCGGCCGTGGCGGGGGTGTTCGTGCTGCTCGCCGCGATGGCGGACAGCGTGGACGGCGCCGTCGCCGTGGTCTCCGGGCGCGCCACCCGGCTCGGCTACCTGTACGACTCGCTGGTCGACCGGCTGGGCGAGGGCTGCTGGCTGATCGCGTTCTGGCTGGTCGGGGCGCCGGGGTCGCTCGTGGTGGCGGCGGGCGCGCTGTCCTGGCTGCACGAGTACATCCGGGCCCGGGTCACGGCGGCCGGCATGAAGGACATCGCGGTGGTCACCGTCGGCGAGCGCCCGACCCGGGTGTCCGTCGCCGTGGTGGGGTTGGTGCTGGCCGGCTGGGTCGGCGCGCTCCAGTCCGACCTCCCGGCGGGCACGATCACCGTCGTGTGCGCGGTGTGGGTCCTGCTCGCCGTCGTGGGCGTGGCGCAGCTCCTAGCCGCCGTCCATCGCGGCCTTCGCGACTAGCTCCGCGCCCAGCGTCACCATGGGTAGGCCGCCTCCGGGGTGGACCGAGCCGCCCACGAGGTACAGGCCCGCCACGGGGCCGCGGTTCGACGGGCGCAGCAGGCTCCCCGCGGTGCCGTAGATCGGCTCGCCGGGCGGGCGGACCTCGCGGAAGAGCACCCGCTCCCGCACGTCCAGCCCGCGCGCGGCCAGCACGTCGAGGAGGTGGTCGGCGTACGCCTCGGCCAGGTCGGGGCGGCGCCAGTGGGGGGCCGCGTTCACCAGCACGGTCCACGCCTCGTGCCCCGCGGGAGCGGTGTCCGGCGGCACCGTCACATAGATCGCCGGATCCACCGCGGGACGACCCCCGAACACCGCGTCGAACTCGGCGTCGTAGTCGGCCGGGAAGTACACGGTGTGGTGGGCCAGGCCGGAGCGCCCGCGCACGCCGAGCAGCAGCACGAAGCCGGACAGGCTCCGGTCGGCCAGCCGGGCGAGCCGCCGCGGCGTGGGCAGCAGGTCCCGGTAGACGGTGGCGGCGTCCACATCGGTCACCACGAGGTCGGCGGCGACGCGCGCGCCGCCGACGCGTACCCCTTGGACACGGCCGCCCGCCGCGTCGATCGCGGTGACCGCGGACCCGGTCCGGACGACCACGCCGAGGTCCTGGCAGCGCGCGAGCAGCGCGTCGGCCAGCGTGGCCAGCCCACCGCGCAGGTACCAGCCGCCGAAGGCCAGCTCCGCGTACGCGACGGCGAGCAGCGCGGCGGGCGCCCGGCGGGGATCGGCGCCCGCGTACGTGGCGTACCGGTCCACGAACATCCGCAGCCGCGGGTCGCGCACCCCCACCCCGCGCAGCGTCTGCCCGGGACGCACCGCCCACAGGTCGCGCAGCCGCCACGCCAGCGGCGCCAGCGACCGCACGCCCGCGATCTCCCGGCGCAGCACGTGGCGCCAGGACGTCTCCCACACCCGCGCCGCGCGCCGCCACAGCCCGTCCCACTCGGCGGCCGCGGCGGGCCCCAGCGCGAGGCGCACCCGCGAAGCGAACTCCGCCGGGTCGCGGCACGAGTCGAGCGTCGCGCCGTCCGGAAAGACGTGCCGCACGATCGGGTCGAGCGGCACCGGCATGAGCCCTTCGAAGACCTGCGGCAGCGTCAACAGGCTCGGGCCGGTGTCGAAGACGAAGCCGTCCCGCGCGTACCGGGCCAGCTTTCCGCCCACCACGCCGGCGCGCTCGAAGACGGTCACCCGGTGCCCGCGCGCGGCCAGCCGCGCGGCCACGGTCAGCCCGCCGACACCCGCGCCAACCACCACCACCCTGCTCACGGCACACTCCTCCCGCGCCAGGTCAGCCGGCCCTGCCGGTGCAGCCGCCGGGACCGCGCCACCAGCCACGCGAAGGCAACGACCGACGCCGGCTGGGCCAGCGCGTCCGGCCAGGCCCGACCGCCGGTCGCGGCCGCGCTGATCACCCTTCCCGCAACACCCAGGAGGTACGCCGTGAGCCCGGCCGCCGGCGCGACGGTGACCAGGAGCGGCGGCAGGGCGTACAGGGCGAGCAGGAGCAACACGACCGGCCAGCCGACCGCGGCCCACAGCGACTTGGCGTAGCCGTCCGCCAGCTCCCGCCAGCCCGCGTACATCCGGCAGCTGGCCAGGGCGGACGCGTCCGCGAGCGCGATCCGCCCGCCGGCGCGCTTGACCGCCCGGGCCAGCGCCACGTCTTCGAGCACCTGGTCGTGGACGGCCGCGTGGCCGCCCGCGCGGTCGTACCCGGCCCGGTCGGCCACCAGGAACTGCCCGCCCGCCGCCGCGAGCGACGGCCGCGCCGAGCGCTCCATCGCCCGCAGCGGCAGGAACGTCAGCCACGACCACTGCAACAACGGCTGGATCAGCCGCTCACCCGCCGTCCGCGCCACCATCCGGGGGTACGGCGAGAGCAGGTCGGCGCGGGCGGCACGCAGACCCGCGACGGCGGCGGCCACCGCGTCCGGGGCGAGGACCACGTCCGCGTCGACGAAGACCAGCACGGACGCGTCCGGCACGAGGTCGGCGAGCTGCTGGCAGGCGTACGGCTTGCCGAGCCAGCCGGCCGGCGGTGGCGCGCCTTCGACCACCCGGATTCCGTGTTCCTCGATCATGCCGGCGGTCCCGTCCGTCGAGCCGTCGTCGAGCGCGACGATCCGCAGCCGGGGTACGCCCCGCTGGGCCAGCAGGGCGCGCAGGCAGGGCTCCACCCGGCCGGCCTCGTTGCGTACCGGCAGCAGCACGGCGACCGGCTCGTCCACCGCTTCGCCCGGTGCGCGGAGGCGGCGCAGAAGCAGCGCGTTGACGGCGGTGTGCAGGGTGAGCGCGCCGACCGTGGCGGCCAGGAGCCAGCTCAGCGGCGTGAGCACGGTGCCGGGGAGGTCGAGGAAGACCGCCTGCGCTACGGCGCTGCTGGCGTATGCCCATGTAAGTGCAAGGAAGGGCACCCTGTTATCGCTTTTTGCATAGCAAGGGTCCCTTCCTAACAGCTGGGAGAGCGCCGACATCATCAGCAGGGCTACTAGCAGCCAGGCGAGGTAGTTGGTCAGGGGGACGCCGGGTACACCGGGCAAGGCCGGATGGGGGTCGGACCAGGTCCAGTAGCCCTCGGCCACCATCTGCGGGTCGAGGAAGAGGTCCCATCCGGCGAGCGCGATCGCGGCGAGCGGTACCCGCCATCTCGTCGTGACCCGGCCGGCCACCACCCACGCCGGCCAGGCCATCCAGGTCCACGCCAGCGGTATGACCAGCGGCACCCCGGCCAGCTTCGGCCCGAGGTCGCCGGCGTACGCGTACGCGCCGAACGGGAAGCCGGTCGCCACACCGAGCGCCTCGACCGCCAGCCCGCCGCCGGTGGTCACCGCCACCAGCACGGCGGTGACCCGTACGCCCCGGCTGACGAGCGCGTGGGTCACCGATGTGGCGTACCCGATGAGGACGGTGACCACCGTCAACCCGGCGCGGCCGGACCCGCTCGTGAGCGGGTAGCCGATCTGGGCCAGCACCAGCGCGCCCAGCAGCAGCCAGGGCAACCGTCGCATTACTGAGGCAGTGGCAGCTGCCGCCCGAGCACCGCGAAGGCCCGCTCGTCGCCCGGGAAGCGGAAGTCCCGCAGCACGTCCACGAACTCGAACCGGCGGTAGAGGCGCCAGGCCCGGGACGCCTGCTCGTTGGCCTCCGGTGTGGACAGCAGGGTGGTGGCCCCGCTCGCCATCCGCAGCAGCGCGCGGAGCTGGCGGGCGCCCACGCCGTGCCCCTGCGCGGGCGGGCGCACGTGCAGCTCGACCACCTCGAAGCAGTCGGTGAGCCAGGTCTTGCGGGACTCCTCGCTCAGCGCACCGCGCACCTGGTCGTGCCACCACTGCCCGCCGGCGGAGGTGTAGCCGTATCCGAAGCCGGCCAGGTGCCCGTCGCGGGTGAGCGTGGCGACCGCCCGGAACCCGGGCCGGCGGGCGTGCGTGGCGATGTAGCCGCGCCGCGCCTCCAGCAGCTCGGCACGGTAGCCCATCGCCTCGCCGTACACCGCGACCACGTCGTCCAGCCGCCTGGTGAGGTCGTCAGGCATCCACGGCACCAACCTCATGCGCGCCCGCGCTCCCCTCCGGTCACCAGCCCACGACCCTACGGTCGCCCACCACGTCCAGCACCGCGAACCGGGCGAACAGCTCCTCCGCGTACCACCCTTCGGCCGGTGTGCGCAGGATCGCGGCCCGGTGCTCCGGGTGACGGTACGCGAACTCAACCAGGTCTGCGTCGTTGCGCCACACGGTGATCGTGCCTTGCCAGCCGATCGGTGCTTCGCCGATGCCGAAGCGGGTGAGGAGCCCCGGCGCGCCCGCCACGGCCGTCGCGATCGGCGGGATCGCGCGCCAGAACGTCACCGCCTTGCGCGGGCGCAGGCGGGCCCGGGTGAGCGCGAGGACGGGGCCTTCGGCCGGGTCGGCCGTGCTCTCGAACGGCTCCACGCCGGCCCAGCGCCCCCGGCTGGCCAGCGGGCGCAGGACGATGCGGGCGTGTGCCGTGGCGATCCGGGCCCACCCCCGCCCGACCGGGGTGTCGTCGAGGCCCTTGTTTGGCTCGGCCCAGACCGCCAGGGCCGCGTACCGGGTGAGGTCGGCGTCGGCGGGTCCGAAGCTCGTGCCCGTACCGGTCCCGAGCAGCTTCGCGAAGCGCACGCCGGGCGCGGCCCGCAGCCGCCGCCGATCAAGGGCCATCCGGGCCAGGGCGCGCGGGACCGCGCGGCGCCGCACCCGCCACACATCCAGCGTCACGAGTACGCTCACGCCACTTCGGCGGCCGTGCCTGCCGTGATCCGGAGCAGCTCGGCGTACGTGGTGGGAAAAACCGCCTGGGGTACGCCGCCGGCGGCCCAGATCTCGCCGTACTGGGCCAGGGCGGTGTCGACGAGCGTGCGGACCGGCTTGGGGTGGCCGAGCGGGGCGACGCCGCCGATGACCTGGCCGGTGTGCGTCTTGACGAAGTCGGGCGTGGCCCGCTTCAGCGTGCCGAGGCCGAGGTCGGCGGCCACCCGGGCGGTGTCGACCCGGTGCGCGCCGGACGTCAGGATCAGCAGCGGCTCGCCGTCCGCGTTGAAGATCAACGAGTTGGCGATCTGGCCCACCTCGATGCCGAGCGCCGCAGCCGCCGCGACGGCGGTGTGTACGGCGTCGGGCAGCAGCCGTACCTCGGAGGGCCGGCCGGAGCCGTCGACGGAGCCGGCGTTCTCCAAGGCGTCCTGGACGGCTTGCACGTTGGGGTGAGCTGGCATGCCGACCATTCTGCCCCGGACGCGCGCGGCGTTTTTGTCGTAGGGGAGGTGTACAGTTCTCCGTAATCGAACTACTGTTCGAATAGCTCGGGTGGAGCGGTTCGCGACGCGGCACCCGAGAGCGGTTCGCGGAAACCGCGTGCGGGTCCGGGCATTCGCGGGTTCGGGCCCACAGGCAGGACCGTTGCCCGCTGCCCCCGACCCCCGGGTGGCGGGCAACGGACCGGCCGGCTGAGCCGGTCGGGTGTGAGGAGGGGAAGCATTCACGCCCGGCCGGCACCGTCGAACTGGACAACGCCGAGGAGACAGTTCCATGCCGACCAGTACGGCTCAGGCACCCACCGTGCCGGCCCACGTGATGCCGCACCGCACACCTGCTGAGCTGCTCGTGCTCGCCCGGCACGGGCTCGCCGAAGCGGCCGAGACCCGCGCCGACGGCCTGCGCTACGCGGCCGCCCACCTGTCCGCCCTGCGCGCCGCGGCCGCCATGCTCGCCGCCCGGGCGCAGCCCTCGCCCACCCGGCGCAACCGGGTCACCAGCGTCTGGGCGCTGCTGCTGATGGTGGCCCCCGAGCTGCGCGAGTGGGCCAACTACTTCGCCGCCGGGGCGAGCAAGCGCGCCGCCGCCCAGGCCGGCATCCCCCGCGTGGTGACCGCCCGGGAGGCCGACGACCTGCTGCGCGCGGCCGAGCAGTTCGTGGCGGTGGTCGAGGTCGCGCTCGGCGTGGCCCACCAGCCCGCCCTCGACGGGCTGGCCGCCTGACCCTCCGTAGTAGTTAGTACACACAGGAAAGCGAGAGGCCATGGCGGGCCTGGCGACGCTGCGGTCCGCCGCCGTAACAGGGCTGGTCCGACCGGCGAGTGACCCGGAGTCGACCGGGCGGCACCGGGTGCTCCCGGTGCTGCCCGAGCTGGGCGTGCTGCTGCCGGGCGGAGGGCTGCGCCGGGGCACCACGATCGCGGTGGTCGCCACCCCGCCAGTCGCGGCCCTGGGGCCGGCGCCGTCTGGACTGAGGAGCGAAGCGACGAGGGAAGACGGCGCCTCCCAGGCCCCTGGGCCCGCGCGAGCGGAGCGAGCGCCAGCCAACTCAGCCGGTGGCTCCTCGCTGGTGCTCGCCCTGATCGCCGAGGCGTCCCGGGCCGGCTCCTGGTGCGCGCTGGTCGGCATCCCCACGTTCGGTGCGCTCGCCGCCGCCGACGCGGGCATCGCGCTCGACCGGCTCGCCGTGGTGCCCAACCCCGGGCCGGAGTGGGCCGCGGTGGTCGCCGCCCTCATCGACGGGCTCGACGTGGTGGTCGCCGCCGTCCCCGGCACGGTGTCCGCCACGGTCGCCGGCCGCCTGGCCGCCCGGGCGCGCCAGCGGGGGAGCGTGCTCGTGCCGTACGGCCGGTGGGAGGGAGCCGACGTCACGCTGCAGGTGACCCGGAGCGTGTGGGAGGGGCTGGAGCAGGGCCGGGGGCGACTGCGCCAGCGCAGGGTCACCATCGTCGCGCGCGGCCGAGGAGCAGCCGCCCGCCCCAAAGAGATCACCGTCTGGATGCCCGGCTCCGGCGGCCGACCGGTCGTGGCCATCGTCGACCTCGAGCCGCCGAGCCGTACGACCGCCCGCCGAGCCACCCTCACCCTCCTCCGCCAGGTCTCCTGACCCCGCCCATGTGGTGATCATGGAGTTAGCGGCGCAGGAAGCGCTCTCCGCGACGCTAACTCCATGATCACCACATGGGCGGGGTCAATGATCCGTGCAGTGCCCGACTCACGGACGTGCTGGCCCGGGAGCCGGAGTGACATCTGGGTGGTCGCGTGCGCGGGGTTTCTATGGTGGGCACGTGTCCGAATATCGGCCCGGCGACCGCGGTTGACGAGGCGCCATGTCGCTGGTCGACGACCTTCGCAACGGGGGCGATTGGGCCCGGCTCCAGGCCGCGCGCGCGGCACACGCGGCGACCGAGGGTGATGAGCCCGGCCTGGTGCCGGTGCTGCTGGAGGTCGCGCTGACCGACGACACCGAGGTGCGTACCGCCTTCGGGCTCAACGACGACACGGAGCACATCGGCGACACGGCGGCCAGCTCGCTGATGCGGGTTCTGGAGCGCGTGGACGGCATCGACCCGCGGGTACGCGCCGCCGTGACCGATCCCGGGGCGGACGACGATCGGGTGGGCCGCCTGCTGCACCATCTCGGGCCGCGCTACGAGCCGCTGCGGCGGGAGCTGGCGGCGAGTCCCGAGGGCCGGCTGCGGCTGCGGGCGCTCAAGGCCGACCCGGACCGTACGGCCGACGTGAGCATGCGCTTCCTCAGTGACCCGTCGCCGGCTGTACGGGCGGAGGCGGTCCTGCGGGTGCCGAAGGGCCTGGACGTCGAGGTGTTGCAGCGCGTGCTGGCGACGGATGCCGCCGCCGAGGTACGCCGCGCGGCGGCCTCGTGCCTCGTGTTCACCCCCGCCGGCAGCGCGCCATTTCTGGCCGCCCTCCGGGTGGAGACCGACCTGCTGACCAAGGGCAGGCTGCTGTCCGGCCTGCAGCGTCGCATCCAGGAACCTGGCGTCCTGCCGGCCGTCGTCGGACTCCTCGCCGACGAACCGCTGCTGCAACAGTGGACGTCCAGCGTGCTTTACAACCTGGCCGACGCCGGAGTGGCCGCCGCGTTCGCCTCACGCATTCTGGTCGAGGACGACTACCAGGTCCTGTCGTCGATGCTGCGCTACCAGCACCTGATGGCGTACGTCCCCGAGCTGCGCGGCCTGCTGGAGCGCATGCTGCGTAACACCGACCGCGACGGCCATGTCTTCCACCTGACCCGGGCGCTCGCCAAGCCGGACGGCCGGCCGGTCGCCGTGGACCCGGCCGCCGGTCTGGACTCCGGGCAGCGGGACCGCTTGCTCAGGGAGGTGGTGGGGTGGGCGGTCGCGGCGCTCGAACCGTACTCGCCGGACGAGGCCGCGGACCTGCGCCGCTGGCTGGCCAGCCCGCCCGGCGACCTGCGTCAGACGATGGACGAGGGGTCCGGGTGGCCGTGGCGGCAGCGGGTGGGGACCCGGCGGCCGGCTGGGCGGCTGAGCAGACCCGGCTCGCACACCTGTTTACCGCCGCCCAGATCCGGGCCGGCCTCGAACCGCTGCCACCGGGTCCGCTGCGCCACCTGTTTCTGGAAGGCGAGCCGTTGGTGATCCACCACTCCGGCGGGGTTCGGTGCTGCTGGAGCTGGGCGATCCCGCCCCGCTGGCGGCTGGCGTCCGGCCCGAGCGTGCCGAGGTGCGCGCGCCTTGCCTGAACTGTGGCATCCAGCGTCGCGTCGCGGCGGCGTTGACCTGGCAATACCGCGACGACGACCGCTACGCCGAATCCGAGGACGGCTTCGTGGGCGAGCTCACCGGCGCCTGCCCGGTGTGCCGTACGCCCGGGCGGGCGGACGTCCGCGTCTCGCTGACCAGGAGCCGTGCGGACGGCGCCGGACAGATCACCTGGGACGCGATCGAACAAGTGTACTAAGATCCAGGGATGCGTACGCTGCTGGTCTGGTGTCCGGACTGGCCGGTGCTCGCCGTCGACATCGTCGAGGGCATTCCGGCGTCCGGGCGGGTGGCCGTGGTGCACGCCAACCGGGTGATCGCCTGCTCCGAGGCGGCGCGCGCCGAGGGGGTACGGCGCGGGCTGCGCAAGCGGGAGGCGCAGAGCCGGTGCCCGCGGCTGACCGTGGTGGAGCACGATCCGGACCGGGACGCGCGGGCGTTCGAGCCGGTGGTCGCGGCGGTCGAGGAGATGGCGGTCGGGGTCGAGGTGATCCGCCCCGGCTCCTGCGCGCTGGCGGCCCGCGGCCCGGCGCGCTACTTCGGCGGCGAGGAGCGGGCCGCGGAGCAGATCGTCGAGCGGATCGCCGAGGCGTGCGCGGTGGAGAGCCAGGCCGGTGTCGCCGACGGGGTGTTCGCCGCCGGGCTCGCGGCGCGCGCCGGGCAGATCGTCCCGCCCGGTGGTACGCCGGAGTTCCTCGCCGGCCAGCCCGTCGAGACGCTCGACCGTCCACAGTTGACAGACCTGCTGCGGCGCCTCGGCGTGCGTACCCTCGGAGATTTTGCGGCATTGCCCGCCGCGGACGTCCTGTCCCGGTTCGGGTTTGACGCGTCGCTGGCGCACCGCCTGGCCGCGGGCCGCGACCACCGCGGGCTGGCGGTCCGGCGGCCGCCGCCCGACCTGGACGTCGCCGAGACGTACGACGAACCGCTCGACCGGGTCGACGTGGCCGCGTTCGCCGCCCGGTCGCTCGCCGAACGGCTGCACGCCACGCTCGCCGGGCACGGTCTGGCCTGCACCCGGGTGGCGATCGAGGCGGTGACCGCGGACGGGCAGGAGCTGCACCGGGTCTGGCGGCACGACGGGCTGCTCACCGCGGTGGCGATCGCCGACCGGGTGCGCTGGCAGCTCGACGGGTGGATCTCCGGGCGCAGGGACCGGCCGGTCTCGGGCATCATGCGCCTGCGGCTGATCCCGGAGGGAGTGCTCGCGCACGCCGGGTTGCAGCCGGGACTGTGGGGCGAGACCGGCGAGGAGCGCGAGCGGGCGCACCGGGCGCTGAACCGGGTGCAGGGCATCCTCGGGCCGGAGGCGGTGCTCACCGCGGTGCTCGGGGCGGGCGTTCGCCGGGCGACCAGGTGCGCTTCGCCCCTTGGGGCGACGAGCGGACCCCGGCCCGGCCCGCGCCGCCGCCGTGGCCCGGCCGGCTGCCGGCACCGGCGCCCGCCGCGGTGCTGCCGGCGCCGCTGCCCATCAGCGTGTACGACGCGACCGGCGCGCCGGTGAGCGTGAGCGCCCGGCTGGAGGTGAGCGCGCCGCCGGCCCGGATCGTGATCGGCTCGACCCGGCGGGCGCGGACCGTCGAGGTCACCGGGTGGAGCGGCCCGTGGCCCGTCGAAGAGCGCTGGTGGGCGATGGAGGAGGCGTCCCGGCGGGCCCGGTTCCAGATCGGCCTGCCACACGGCTGGGCGATGCTGCTGTCCCTGTCCGGCGGCGTCTGGGTCATAGAGGCGGTGTACGACTGATGGGGTGGCATAACCCGCCGGTGCCGTGGGCGGATTTAGAGCGGGCGATGTCGGGGAAGCCGCACGTCGTCGACCCGTTGGCGATCGACGCCGACGGTGGGGACTCGCCGGCCTGGACCCGCAAGCGGCCGCCGTACGAGGCGCCGGCCTTCGTCCGCACCGAGGGCGCCGTGCCGTACGCGGAGCTGCACTGCCACACCAACTTCAGCTTCCTGGACGGGGCGAGCCACCCGGAGGAACTGGCCGAGGAGGCGGCCCGGCTGGGGCTCACCGCGCTGGCGGTGACCGACCACGACGGGTTCTACGGCGTCGTGCGCTTCGCCGAGGCGGCTAGGGCGATCAAGCTGCCCACGATCTTCGGCGCCGAGCTGTCCCTCGGCCTGCCCCGCCCGCAGAACGGCGAGCCCGACCCGGTCGGCCGCCACCTGCTGGTGCTCGCCCGCAACCCCGACGGGTACGCCCAGATCGCGCGCACGGTCAGCAAGGCGCAGCTGGCCGGAAAGGAGAAGGGCCGCCCGGTCTACCCGTCGCTCCCGGAACTGGGCGAGGCGCTCAAAGACGTCGTAGTCCTCACCGGCTGTCGCAAGGGGACGGTGCCGGCGGCGCTGCGGATCGGCGGGTCGGCCGCGGCGGCCGAGGAACTGGACCGGCTCGTCGACGCCTTCGACCGCGACCGGGTGGTGGTGGAGCTGATCGACCACGCCGACCCGTACGACGGCGACCGCAACGACGCGCTCGCCGACCTCGCCGACGCGGCCGGACTGTCCATTGTGGCCACCAACAACGTGCACTACGCCAAGCCCAGCCGGCGGCGGCTGGCCACCGCGCTGGCGGCGGTACGGGCCCGGCGCAGCCTCGACGAGATCGACGGCTGGCTGCCCGCCGCGGCCACCGCGCACCTGCGCAGCGGCGAGGAGATGGCGGCCCGGTTCGCCGCGTACCCGGGGCGGTGGCGCGGGCCGCGGAGCTCGGCAAGGAGCTGGCCTTCGACCTCCAGCTCGTCGCGCCCAACCTGCCCGACTGGGAGGTCCCCGCCGGCCACACCGAGATGAGCTGGCTGCGCGAGCTGACCATGAAGGGCGCGCTGCGGCGGTACGGCCCGCGTGCGGCGGCGACAAAGGCGTACGACCAGCTCGACCGAGAGCTGAAGATGATCGATGAGCTGGGTTTCCCCGGCTACTTCCTGATCGTCCACGACATCGTCTCGTTCTGTCACCGGGAGCGGATCTTCTGCCAGGGCCGGGGCTCGGCGGCCAACTCCGCGGTCTGCTACGCCCTGGGCATCACCAACGTCGACGCGGTGGAGCACGGGTTGCTCTTCGAGCGCTTTCTCGCGCCCGAGCGTGACGGCCCACCGGACATCGACGTCGACATCGAGTCCGACGAGCGCGAGCGGGTCATCCAGCACGTCTACGAGAAGTACGGCCGGGAGCACACCGCGCAGGTCGCCAACGTGATCTCGTACCGGCCGCGGTCGGCGGTGCGCGACATCGCCAAGGCGTTCGGCTTCTCACCCGGCCAGCAGGACGCGTGGAGCAAGCAGATCGACCGCTGGGGAGCGTCGCGGCCGTCGACGTCGACGACATCCCGGGCCACGTCATCGAGTTCGCCAACGAACTGCAGACGTTCCCCCGGCACCTGGGCATCCACTCCGGCGGCATGGTGATCTGCGACCGGCCGGTCATCGACGTGTGCCCGGTCGAGTGGGCGCGGATGGAGAACCGCACCGTCCTGCAGTGGGACAAAGACGACTGCGCCGCCGTCGCGCTGGTCAAGTTCGACCTGCTCGGGCTGGGGATGCTGTCCGCGCTGCGGTACGCGTACGACATGATCGAGGACGACCTGGAGCTGAGCGAGATGCCCCTGGACGACACCGAGATCTACGCGATGCTGCAGAAGGCCGACTCGGTGGGCGTGTTTCAGGTCGAATCGCGTGCCCAGATGGCCACGCTGCCGCGGCTGAAGCCCGAATGCTTCTACGACCTGGTCGTCGAGGTGGCGCTGATCCGGCCCGGCCCGATCCAGGGCGGCTCGGTGCACCCGTACATCCGGCGCAAGAAAGGGCTGGAGGCCGCGGAGCCGCCACACCCGGCGATGGCCAACGCGCTGTCCAAGACCCTGGGCGTGCCACTCTTCCAGGAGCAGCTCATGCAGCTCGCCATCGACGTGGCCGGCTTCAACGGCGCCGAGGCCGACCAGCTGCGCCGGGCCATGGGGTCCAAGCGCTCCGACGAGCGGATGGCCGCGCTCAAGGAACGGCTCTACGCCGGCATGGCCGAGCGCGGCATCACCGGCGCGGTCGCCGACGACGTGTATCTCAAGCTGTCGTCGTTCGCCAGCTTCGGCTTTCCGGAGAGCCACGCGATCAGCTTCGCCTACCTGGTGTACGCCAGCTCGTGGCTCAAGCGGTACTACCCGGCGCCGTTCCTCGCCGCACTGCTCAACGCCCAACCGATGGGCTTCTACTCGCCGCAGACCCTGGTCGACGACGCCCGGCGGCACGGCGTGGAGGTGCGCCGGCCCGACATCAACCTCAGCGACGCCAAGGCGACCCTGGAGCACACGCCGGACACCCGCTGGGGCAGCGAGCGGGACGAGCCGCCGCACCAGTGGGGGCAAGGCGGGCCCGCCGTCCGGTTAGGACTGTCCTATGTGCGCACCATCGGCGACGACCTCGCCAAGCGCATCGCGGAGCACCGGGCCGGCGGTGGGCCGTACCGGGACATGGCGGACCTCGCCCGCCGGATAGGTCTCACGACCGCGCAGCTGGAGGCGCTGGCCACCGCGGACGCCTTCGCCAGCCTCGGGCTGTCCCGGCGCGCGGCGCTGTGGGCGGCCGGCGCCGCCGCCCAGGAACGGCGCGGCCGCCTTCCGGGTACGGCCACCAGCCCCAATCCGCCGCCCACGCTGCCCGGCATGGACGCCGTCGACCGCCTCGTCGCCGACGTGTGGGCGACCGGGCTGTCCCCGGAAAGCCACCCCGCGCAGTTCATCCGGCCGCGGCTCGACGACGCCGGCGCGGTGCCGATCGCGCGGCTCGGCCTCCTCGACGACGGCACCCGGGTACGCGTCGGCGGCATCGTCACCCACCGGCAGCGGCCCGCGACGGCCGGCGGCATCACGTTCCTGAACCTCGAAGACGAGACCGGCATGCTCAACGTCACCTGCTCACCGGGCCTGTGGCAGCGCTACCGCAAGGTGGCGCGCACAAGCGCCGCCCTCATCGTGCGGGGGCGACTCGAAAAGCACGACGGCGTCATCAACGTGACCGCCGACCGGCTCGACCCGATCACCCCGCCGGTGAGCCCGGCATCCCGCGACTTCCGCTGACCCCGCGGCGTGCGTCGCGCCGGCGGCGTGCGTCGATCAAGGGATTTTGCGTCGATCAAGGGCATATGGCCGTGGTTTGGAGATCGAAGCACGGCCATTCGCCCTTGATCGACGGCAAAGTCCTTGATCGCGCGCAACGCGGGCCGGCATGGGGTGCCCTGCCGCCGCGTGGATGTGCGTGCGGCCTACGCCGCGTCGCGTTCCCGCGGCCGTGCGCCGCGCTTCGCGGCGTGCGTCGCGCCGGCTGCGTGCGTCGCGCCGGCGGCGTGCGTCGATCAAGGGATTTTGCGTCGATCAAGGGCATATGGCCGTGGTTTGGAGATCGAAGCACGACCATTCGCCCTTGATCGACGGCAAAGTCCTTGATCGACAGCGAGGTCCTTGATCGACGCACACCCCGGCGGCGGGGTGTGCGGCGGCGGGGCGTGCGGCAGGCGAGCCGGGGGTGGGTGTGGCCCGGCGCGCTGCCGGGGGCGGCGCGCCGGGCTACCGGGGAGGGACTATGCGGGGACTTCGGTGGGTTCGCGGGCTGCCTCGGCGGGCGACTCGTCGGGGACCTTCGCCAGGCGGCTGGGGTGCCACATGTGGCGGCCGATGTCGAGGTTGAGGGAGGTCACCAGGACCGCTCGTACGACGATCGTGTCGAGCAGCACGCCGAACGCCACCGCGAACCCGATCTCGGCGAACGCGGTCAGCGGGAGCGTGGCCAGCACCGCGAACGTGCCGGCGAGCACCAGACCCGCCGACGTGATCACGCCACCGGTCGCGGCGAGGCCGATGAGCGCGGCCCGCTTGGTGCCGTGTCTCGCCGCTTCCTCGCGTACCCGGGTCATCAGGAAGATGTTGTAGTCGATGCCCAGGGCGACCAGGAAGACGAACACGAACAGCGGCAGCGAGCTGTCGGCCCCGCCGAAGCCGAATAGGTGCTTGAACACCAGGGCGCTCACGCCCAGCGCGGCTCCGAAGGACAGCACCACGGTCGCGACCAGCACCAGCGGGGCGACGATGGCTCGCAGGAGCAGGCACAGGATCACGAGCACCACGAGCAGCACGATCGGGATGATCAGGTTGCGGTCGTGCCGGGCCGCCCGTTGCAGGTCCAGGTTGATCGCGGTGTTGCCGCCGACCAGGGCGTCCGCTCCGGATACGTCGTGCACACGGTCGCGTACCCGGTCGACCGTGTCGTACCCCGCCTGGCTGTCCGCGGGCGCGGTGAGGGTGCCCTCCAGGTAGGCGACGTCGCCCTTGACGACGGGCTGCGGCACGGACGCCGCGTCGATGCCCTCGGTGGAAGCCAGCACCGCACGGACCTCTGGTGCCTGGGCGGCGTTGCTGATCACGACGACCGGGTTGCCGGAGCCGGCCGGGAAGTGCTGGGCCAGCACCTCCTCGCCCACGATCGAGTCGGGGTTGCCGCGGAACGACTCCTTGTTGGTCAGGCCGGTCGCGTCGAGCTGCACGATGCCGATGGCCAGCACGGCCAGCACCAGCGACGTGGTGACCCACGTGGTGCGCGGCCGCTGGGCGATCCGGTTGCCGATCTTCGCCCACACGCCGGTGGCGGTCGGCTCGGCGGAGCCCTCCTTGGGGCGTACCGGCCAGAAGATCCAGCGGCCGACGGTCACCAGCAGCGCGGGGAGCAGGGTCAGCATGACGGCGAGGGCAACCACGACGCCGATCGCGGCGACCGGGCCGAGTCCGCGGGTGGAGTTGGTCTCGGCGAAGAGCAGGCAGATCATGCCGATCGCGACGGTCGCCGCGCTCGCGATGATCGCCGGGCCGGCGCGGTGCAGCGCCACGCCCATCGCCTCGTGCCGGTCGTGGTGGCGGCGCAGTTCTTCCCGATATCGCGCGACCAGCAGCAGGGCATAGTCCGTCCCCGCGCCGAACACCAGCACGGTGAGGATGCCGGCGCTCTGCGCGTTGACCGTGAGGCCGGCGTGCTTGGCCAGCAGGTAGATCACGCCCTGGGCGGTGGTCAGCGCCACGCCGGCCGAGATGACCGGGAGCAGCCACAGGATCGGGCTGCGGTACGTGAACAGCAGGATCACCACAACCACGCCGATGGTGGCGAACAGCAGTGTGCTGTCGATGCCCTCGAACGCCTCCGCCGAGTCGGCCGCGGTGCCGGCGGGCCCGGTGATGTGCACGTTCATGCCGTTGGCGTTGGTGGTCGCCGTCTCCTTCATGGAGTCGACGATGGTGCCGGCCTTGTCCCAGCCCTCGGGGCCGAGGTTCAGCGGTACGAGGATCTGGGCGGCCTGCCCGTCGTCGGACGGGATCGGGCCGGTGATCTGCCCGTCGAGCTCGGAGAGGCCGGCGTACTGCCGTGCGTCCTCTGCGATCTTGGCCTGGTCGGCCGGGGTGAGCCCGGATGTGCGCTGGTAGACGACGATCGCCGGGATCGTGTCGGGCGACGCGAATTCGGCCTGTTTGTCCAGTGCCTGCGTCGACTCCGCGCTGCCCGGCAGCCAGGACTTCGCCTCGTTGTCTTCGACGCTGGTGAGCTTGCCGGCGAGTGGGCCGGCGAGCGCGACGACTATGAGCCAGAAGACGATAATGAGGTACTTTGTCCGACGCCCGGTTATCAACCCAGCAAATGACCTGGTCATGAGGCCCCCCGCATGCATGCTCTCTGCCGATCGGGTACATGCTGCGCCGTCCCGACCACTCTGCGCATCCTCAATACGCACCCTGTTACCACCCCGAAACCCCTAAGGGACGCCGGGCGTAGGTGTCCGTTTTACGAAAGCGCCCGATCCAGTAGCACCGTTAGGGGGATGGATTCGCCATCCTTTCCGCCCCGGCCGACCACCAGCGGTGGGTCCTGTGGGACCAGCGTGACGCCGGTGAACCGGGCCCAGAAGCTCGGCGCCACGCTGAGCAGGTAGAACGAGCCGTCCGCGGCGACGGCCATCGACCGGTCGGCCTTCAGGTACCAGCCGTGCAGTCCCGTCCGGTATCGCGCCCGGCCGGTGTAGGCGCGGGCGACCAGAGCCGCGGTGGGTACGCCGGCCGCCCGCGCCCGGCGTACAAAGTCGTCGACAAGTTGGCGTGCCTCGGCGGCCTCGGCGGCCCGGCGGCGCTCATCGGCAGCGGCGTGGGCGGCGACCGCGAGGCGCCGGCGTTCGCGCCAGGCCGCCTGGTCGTCCGTGTCCATGCCGCCGACTCTACGATCCCAGCCGGAGGCGGCGGAGGCCGCGAACGGCCAGCCCGCCGAGCGGGATCAGGATGGCGGCGCCCCCGAGCAGGACGATGAGGCCGTAGCTGCTGAAGTACGCCGGAGCGACGGCGCTGAGGTTGGCCGCGGCGATCCAGACAGCGACGAGCGCGGCCCGGCGGTGCCGGCCCGGCTGGCGCAGGCTGAGCCCGGCGGCCGCCGCGGCGACGGCCATCGGCAGCGCGGTGATCGCCGTGACCGTCGTGCTGACCTCCAGGTACTCGATCGCCTCCGGCCGCCGGGTGAGCAGCAGGCCGATCGCGGCGACGGCGACGGCACCGGCCGCGACGGGCACCGGCCGTGGCCGCGCGGCCGTGCCGGTCATGGCGGCAGTGGCCAGGAGCCCGAGGGCGAGCAGCGGCGCGAGCAGGATGAGGCCCGGCGTCGGGCCGCCGAACGCGGGCAACACGACCGCCGTCACGATGGCCAGGATGGTCGCCGGCAGGGCGAGCCGGCGCCCGGCCAGGGGATAGAGGAGCGCGGCGAGCAGGAACGCCGCGTACGCGACCGGGCCGGTCGTCCGGACGCCGATGAGTGCCTCCATGCCCCAGTACGCCAAGCCCAGCCCTGCCGCGCCGGCCAGCGCCGCCGCCGCGGCGGCCCCGAGCAGCTGATCCGGGCCGGGTATGCCGCCGGGACGCCCTTGGTGCTGGCCGGCCCACCAGATCGCCACCGCCGCGCCGAGCCCGAGCGCCCCCAGCAGCAGCCAGGTCGGCGTGCCCCAGGGCGGCGACACCGGGTCCGAACTGGTCAGCAGGAGCGCCTGCTGCGCCTGCGGTCCGGTCGGCACCAGTATGAGGAGCGCCGCCCAGCCCCAGCGACCACGCCGGACCGCCGCGACGACAGCCAGCCCGACCAGCACCAGGAGCAAGGGAAGCGCGGCCGCCCACGGGTCGAACGGCGGGTCGCCGGGGTCGAGCATCCCCGGCACCGGGAACGGCGCGTACGTGCCGTACGGGTACGCGGCGCCGACCGCGTACGTCGTGGTGGCTAGTGCGGTCGCGCCGAGGACCAGCGCGGCGCGGGCCCGGCCGGGCGCACCCGACCGCCAGCCCAGCAGCGCGAGGAGCCCGAACGACAGCACGGTCGCCATCGCCAGCGGCGAGTTGCCGTCCGCAACGACCGTCCACACGAGACCGGTGAGCACCGCCACCGCGATGGCCACCCGGCCGCGGCGCGGATACGCCGCCGCGGTGACGGCGGCCAGCGGCCACACGGCGAAGACCGGGTCGCCCACCACGGCGCAGTAGGCCCCCAGGCCGCCCGCGATCGCCAGCGCGACCACGGCCGCGATGCCGGCACCGGCGGACAGGTCCCGGACGTACCCGAATCGGAGCCGGCACAGGAGGCCGGACCCGACGATGTCGGCGGCCTCGGCGAGCGTGGGCCGGGTCTGGTCGGGTCGAGCCCCGTCCAGCAGCGTGCCCAGCAACTCCTCGCCCCGCTCGGCCCGGTAGTGCGCGGGATAGGCGCGCATCAGCAGCAGATAACGCCGGCTCAGCGCGGTCACGCGGTCACCGGCCGCGTGGTGCCGGTGGTCCGCGGGGCGCGCGCCCGGAGCCGGGCGGCGACGGCGTCGGCCTGCGACCGCATCCGCTCCGCCTCGGCGGCCAGGGCCGCGGCGCCGTCGTCGGTGAGCTCGTAGTAGCGCCGCAGCCGCCCGGCCACGACCTCCTCGCCCGCCACGGCCACCAGCCCTTCGCCGGTCAGCCGGTCGAGCGCGCGGTAGAGCGTGCCGGCGCTGAGCCGCAACCGGCCGCCGGACAACTCCTCGACGTCGCCGATCACGCCGTAGCCATGCCGTGGACCGCCGGCCAGCGCGGTGAGGATGAGCAACGTGGGCTCCTGCATGCGAACCAATATAGCCGCAGTCGCTATATAGCGTCCAGCGCTCGGCGCGCGAAACGGTTAGGCTGCGTCGGTGGAGTTGACACGCCCCACCGCAGCGGGCCGCGCACCGCCGTCGTCTGGGCGGCATTGCGCCGCGAGGTCGAGCGACAGGGCGGGCGCGCGCTCACCGTGCTCGACGTGGGCGGGGGGACCGGCGGATTCGCGGTCCCGCTCGCCGAGGACGGCCACCGGGTGACGGTGGTCGACGCCAGCCCCGACGCGCTCGCCGCGCTGACCCGCCGGGCCGCCGAGGCCGGTGTCGCCGATCGGGTACGCGCGGTGCAGGGCGACGGCGACGCCCTCGCCGGGTTGGTCGAGCCGGCCGCCGTCGACCTGGTGCTCTGCCACGCCGTGCTCGAAGTCGTGGACGATCCGGCCAGCGTGGTGGCGGCGGTGGCGACCGCGTTGCGTCCGGGCGGCGCGGCGAGCGTGCTCGTCGCGGGCAAGGCGGCCGCGGTACTGACCCGCGCGGTCAACGGTCACCTGGCCGACGCCGCCGCGCTCCTCGCCGACCCGCACGGCTGCGCCGGCCCCCGCGACACGCTGCGGCGGCGCTACGACGCCGACACCGCCGCCGCGCTCCTGCGCGCCGCCGGGCTCGTCGTGTCCGAGATCCACGGGGTACGCGTGCTCGCCGACCTCCTGCCGGCCGCGGTCGCCGACGGGGACCCGCAGGCGGTGGTGGACCTGGAGATGGCGGCGGCCGCCCACCCGCCGTACCGGGACATCGCGGCCCAGTTGCACCTCTTCGCGCGCCGCCCGCTGCCGTGACAGCGCCCTTCGACGTCGTCCGGCCGGCGTACGGCACGGGCAGCCTCGCCGAGGTCATGCCGAGCGTGCTGGCCACCCTCGGCGTGCCCGGGGCGCCCGACCCGCTCGGGCTCGCCGCGCGGCTCGACGGTGTACGGCGGGTCGCCGTGCTGCTCGTTGACG
Source organism: Phytohabitans rumicis (assembly GCF_011764445.1). Taxonomy (NCBI): domain Bacteria; kingdom Bacillati; phylum Actinomycetota; class Actinomycetes; order Micromonosporales; family Micromonosporaceae; genus Phytohabitans; species Phytohabitans rumicis. The sequence goes on along the minus strand of NZ_BLPG01000001.1, from coordinate 2,496,335 downwards.
GGCTCGGCGCGTACCAGATCCCGCTGGCGGCCCCACATGCGCCGACGCTGGCGGACGTCGCTCGCGGAGCGACGGACCTGACCTGTGGTTTTCCGTCCACGACGCCGGCGGGTCTCGCGAGCCTCGGCACGGGAGCCGTGCCCGGGGCGCATGGGCTGCTCGCGTTCACCGTGAACGTGCCGGGCACCGACCGGGTGCTCAACCACGGCGAGTGGTGGGACGACCCCGACCCGGTCCACTGGCAGCCGGTGCCCACGCAGCTGGAGGCGGCGCGCGCGGCCGGCGTGGTGGCGACGATGGTGAGCCGGCCGGAGTTCGCCGGGAGCGGGATGACCAAGGCCGCCTGGCGCGGCGGCGCCTATCGCGGGGCGGCCGACGCGGACGCGCTCGCCACCGAGATGCTCGCCGCCCTGCGTGCGGGGCCCGGGCTGGTCGGCGGCTACCACCCGGACGTGGACAAGGCCGGCCATATCTACGGCCTGGACTCCCCGCAGTGGCGGGCCGCGGTGTCCGAGGTGGACACGCTGATCGCCCGCCTGGTGGCCGGGCTGCCGGCGGACGCCGCGCTGCTCGTCACGGCCGACCACGGGCAGCTCGACGTGCCGCTCGACCGGCGCTGGGACATCGACACCGACCCGCGCCTGTCCGCCGGCGTGCGGGTGGTGGCCGGCGAGCCCCGGGTGCGCTACCTGCACACGCTGCCGGGCGCGCGCGACGACGTGCTGGCCGCGTGGCGGGCGGTGCTCGGCGACACCTCCTGGGTGGTGCCGCGCGAGGAGGCGGTCGCGGCGGGCTGGTTCGGGCCGGTGCGCGAAGAGCACCTGGCGCGGATCGGTGACGTGGTGGTCGCCTGTCACGCGCCGGTCGCCGTGCTCGCCACCGCCCACGAGCCGCCGTCGGTGGCCAACCTGATCGCGTACCACGGCTCCTACACGGCCGTGGAGATGACGGTGCCGCTGATTGTCGTACGTGGTGGTTAGCCTGCGGGAGTGGGTAGGAGCCAGGTAGTTCCCCGGGGTGACTCCGGCTTCGGGGCGGACGGTGACGACAGCGGCTCCCCGATCCTGCACGTCGACATGGACGCGTTCTTCGCCTCCGTCGAGGTGCGCCGCGACCCGTCGCTGCGCGGCAGGCCCGTCGTGGTCGGCGGGGTCGGCCCGCGCGGCGTCGTCAGCTCCGCCAGCTACGAGGCCCGGGAGTACGGCGTACGCAGCGCGATGCCGATGATGCGCGCCCGAGCGCTCTGTCCCGCCGCCGTGATCATCCCGCCCGACTTCGCCGCCTACTCGGCCGCGTCCCGCACGGTCATGGGCATCTTCCACGACGTCACCCCGCTGGTGGAGCCGCTGTCGCTGGACGAGGCGTTCCTCGACGTGGCCGGCGCGCGGCGGCTCCTCGGCCGGCCCGCCGAGATCGCCGAGCTGATCCGCTCCCGGGTGCTCGCGGAGGTGGGGCTGACCTGCTCGGTGGGGGTGGCGCCGACCAAGTTCGTGGCGAAGCTGGGCTCCACCCGGGCCAAGCCCGACGGGCTGCTCGTCGTCCCCGCCGACCGGGTGCTCGACTTCCTGCACCCGCTGCCGGTGGCGGCGCTGTGGGGCGTGGGGGAGCGGGCCGCCGAGACGCTCGCCCGCCTCGGCCTGCGTACCGTCCGGGACGTCGCCCAGGCGCCCACCGGCATGCTGCGCGGCGCGCTCGGCGAGGCGGCCTCCGCGCACCTGCACGAGCTGTCCTGGGGCCGCGATCCGCGCCGGGTCTCACCCGAGCAGGTAGACAAGTCGATCGGGGCGGAGGTGACGTTCGACACAGACGTGGCCGAAGAGGCAGTGATCCGGCGCTCGCTGCTCGCCCTCTCCGACAAGGTGGCCATCCGGCTGCGCCGCTCGGGGCAGGTCGGCCGCACCGTGACGATCAAGGTGCGGCTCGCCGACTTCCGCACTGTCAACCGGTCCCGTACCCTGCCCGGCCCCACCGACGTCGCGCGGGAGGTGTTCGACACCGCTTGGTCCCTTTACGAGGCGCTTCGCCCCGGTGACCGTATCCGCCTCGTGGGCGTACGGGTCGAGGGGCTGGCCGTAGCCGGGGCCACCCCACGCCAGCTGACCCTGGGGGAGCCCGAGCACGGCTGGCGGGACGCCGAGGCGGCCGCCGACGCCGCGGCCGTCCGATTCGGGCGCTCTGTCGTGGGCCCGGCGAGCCTTCTGGAGAGCTCTTCTGAGCGGCGTGAGCTGCGGCGGACGGAAAATCCCGGAGGGCCGTGGGTCGTCCCGCTTTCCGAGCCGCGACGCCCCTCGTAGACTGGCGGGTAAGCAGTCGGTTTGGCTGCCACGGTCTGTCAGTCCGCCCGGGCTGACCTACGTGACCGGGGAGGAGTGCCGTGCCGCTCTCAGAGCATGAGCAGCGGCTGTTCGAGCAGATCGAGCAGTCGCTAGCCGAGGACCCGAAGTTCGCCTCGGCTGTGCGCGCCAGCGACCCGCGCTTCCACGCGCGTCGTCGGCTGCTCGTCGCTGTCGGCGTCATCGCCGTCGGCCTCGCGTTGGTTGTCTACGGCACGGTTACACAGCTAACCCTGCTCGGCGTGGCGGGGTTCGTGGTTATGCTCGGCGCGGCGGCGTTCGCCATGCGGTCGCACCGCAAAGGACAGACGCCCGACCTGCGAGTCGTCGGAGGCAGCACCTCCCGACGTGCGCGTGGACGTCGAATGGGCCTGCTCGACCGCCTAGAGGAAAGGTGGCGTCAGCGCCCCGAAGGCCACCGCTGACGTTTCTCCCTCCCGCTCCACCTACGCGCGTGCGCCCCTTCGCGGTGCTCCGCGCGCCCCTTCCTTGCTCCCGCCTCCGTGCGCCCGCTCCGTGCGGCGCTTCTTGCGCGTGCGGCGCTTCTTGCGGCGCTTCTTGCGCGTCGATCAAGGACCTCCCCGCCGATCAAGGGCGAACGGTCGTGGATCGGAGATCAAAGCACGACCGTTCGCCCTTGATCGACGCGAAAGTCCCTGATCGACGGTGCGGCCTGGGTGCGCTGGCGCGGGCTGCGGTGCGCCCTACTCACGCCCCGAGCGCCGCCCACCCCTCAGCCTGCGGTGATCATGGGCTGTGCAGCGAGATGAAGCTCGAATCTGCTGCACAGCCCATGATCAACGGGAGGAGTCGGGCCGGGCCGGGCGGGAGGAGGTGAGGAGGCGGCGAGGGCTCCAGCGGAGCATCGTGTCGCGGAGCCGGCCGGAGCGGAGCACCGTACGGATGGAGCTCTCCACGATCGCCTGGCGCCAGCGCATCAGCACCGACGGCGGTAGCAGGAAGGCGGCCAGCCGGGTACGGCGGTTGGCGCGGCCGGCCAGGGAACGGCGTACCGCGCGGAGCCCGTCGCCGAGCCGCCCGGCCTGGAGGGGGTCGCGGGCGTACCGGGCGCGCTCCTCGGCCCGGCCCAGCAACTGGGCCGCCTCGGCGGACGAGCCGTCCACCAGGCCGTCCTTCTGGAGGCGGTCGGCGGTGGCCCGGGGCGTCTCGGTCGGGTCGATCGGCACCCGGAAGTCGACCATCGTGTCGAGCAGCTCGGCCCAGGCGGCGTGGGCGTCCTCGCGGGCCCGCCCGGCGGCCGCCACGTCGGTGACGATGATCCGGGGTGCGTCCGGCCCGCCGACGTCGACGGCGGCTCCCGCCCCGGCGAACGCGGTCCGCCGTTGCCGGCGCAGCAGGCTGCGCCGCATCGCGGGTACGCACAGCAGCGCGAGCAGCAGGATGACGGCCGAGATGGTGAACCACGGCCACTTCGGGCTGGTCGGGGTCGACGAGCCGACGCCGGCGCCGAGGTCGGACTGGTCACCGAGGTCTTCCTGCGGGCCGGTGGTGCCGCCGGTGGCGCCCGGCACCGGGCCGGTGCTGCCGCTGGCCGAGGGAGCCGGGGTCTCGGGGGCGTCGACGTCGGGCGCGTAGTCGGTGCGGATCGAGCCGGCCACCCCGGCGGCCGGGGTCGCGTCGAACGGGATCCAGCCCAGGTCGGCGCCGAAGTAGACCTCGGTCCACGCGTGCAGGTTCTTGTTGGTCAGCGTGAACGTGTTGCCGCTGCGCTTGTTGCTGCCGCTGCTGAAGCCGAACGCGACCCGGGCCGGGATGCCCGCGGCGCGGACCATCCACGCCATGGCGGCGGCGTACTGCTGGCAGAAGCCCTTCCGGTCTGTCAGGAAGTCGACAATCGCGTTGCCGCTGGTGCCGTCGCCGGCCTGCAGGCTGTACGTGAAGCCGTTGTCGGCGGAGAAGAAGTCGTAGATCGCGCGGACCTTGTCGTACGCGTTGGTCTTGCCCCTGACCAGCTGGTCGACCCGGTCCTGGACCTGCTGGTTCTCGGGCATGGTGGTGAACTGCTCGGCCGGGTCGGTGCTCGGCACCGGGTCGGCGTTGCGCAGGGCGGCGGCGCTGTACGACGTTCGGACGAAGTTGAACGTGTACTTCTGGCCCTTCGAGCGGGTCCGGCTGGAGGTGGAGTAGACGATGCCGCGGCCCGGGTCGTAGAACCACGTGCCCTTGATGCCGTCGGCGTCGACGGGTGCCGCGTAGACCGGCAGCAGCCCCATGTCGAAGTCGTCGGTGATCTCGACCTGCGCGGTGTGCCGCTGGTTGCTCACGCCGGTGATGCCCTGCTTGTCGGCGGCCGGCAGCCCGTCGTCGATCGGCTGGCCGACGGACCGGCCGCCGCTGCGGAAGCCGTCGTTGGTGAGCTGGTCGGCCACGCCGAAGCGCAGGTACTGCGGGTTCGGGTCGTCGGTGGTGACCTTGACGAGGTCCTTCTCCTCGGACTGGAGCAGCTCGCCGCTGAGGTTGGCGAAGAGGTCGACCCGGCCGCCGGTGCCCCGGCCGGTGCCCGGCCCGGTGCCGCCCTGGCCGAAGTTGGCGAGCAGGCCGTTGGTCATGCCCGGTACGGCGAGCGGCAGCAGCACGGCCAGCGCCACGCCGACCACGGCGAGCCGCCGCCCGGCGGCCGCGAGCGGGGACGGCTCCCACACGTCGACGTCCCGCCCGTCGCCGGTGAACCGGCGGCCGAAGCGGCGTACCCGGTCGACGTTGTCGGCGACGAGCAGCCACAGGAAGCCGACCGCGCCGATCACGAACGGCAGCGGGTGCACGCTCTCGGTGTAGACGGCCACCGGCACGGAGTAGATCGCCAGCATGGGCAGCCCGGCGAGGGCGGGGCGGCGCAGGCCCACGGTGAGCAGGTCGACGAGGATGCCGACCGAGCCGACCCCGAGCACGGTGATGAACTGCAGGCCGGGGCGGTCCGGCACCGGTACGCCGAAGGACCGCATGTCCTCCACGGCGAAGCTGAGCATCGAGCCGAAGTGCGAGAACGTGCCCGGCGTCGGGATGACGGCGAGCAACTCCTCGCCGCTGGAGAACATCAGCGTCAGCACCATCACGAGCGTGCCGACCATGGCGAGGAACTGCGCCCATACCGGACCGCGCAGCGTGCGGGTCAGGGTGGCGGCGCCGGCGATCAGGGCGACGGCGACCGCGCACTGGATCAGCCAGGTCCACCGCTCGTAGATGGTCGACAGCGGAGCCGCGGCGAGCAGGGTGGCCGCCGCCGCGACAAACCCGAGATGCCGATCACGCACGCTAATTAACTCCTCCCGGGCGCGATGCCCACGGTCTCAGCCATCGCCGCCCGCCAGGTGAAGCCCTGCGAGCCGCGGGCCGCCTGCGGCCAGAGCGTGGGCAGCTTCGTGCCGTGCGTGACGCCGACCACCCGCCAGCCGCTGCGCATCAGGCCGAGCGCGGCGGCGCCATGTGCCCGGCCGGCCTCGGCGCGGGCCTCCGGCGGCAGGGTCAGCCAGGTCGACGAGTCGATCAGGAACGCCACGCAGGTCGCGTTGTTGGCGCGCAACCCGGACAGCAACTCCGACTCGGCCGGGGTCAGCGCGCCCAGCATCGCGATCACCAGGCCGCCGTCGTTGCGCCGGCGCACCCCCTCGACGAGCTGTCCGATGTCGCCCCGCTTGTCCAGGCGTACGTCGGCCAGGTGGTCGAGCAGCAGGCCCTCGCCGGCCTCGACCGCCTCGGTGTCGACGCCGACGTCGGTGACGAGGCGCAGCTTGTAGCCGGCCTGGCTCAGGTGGACGGCCACGCTCGCCGCCGCCGAGACGGCCCACTCGAAGCTGGCCGTCGGCCCTTCGCCGCGGTGGGCGTACGCCCGGGTGTCCAGGACCACCGTCGCCCGGCTCTCCCAGGGCTGCTCCTCGCGGCGCACCATCAGCTCGCCGGTGCGGGCGGTGGACTTCCAGTGCACCCGGCGCAGGTCGTCGCCGCGCCGGTACTCGCGGGTCGCCGCGTCGTCCTCACCGTGTACGGCCACCGAGCGGGCCCGGCTGTCACCCGCGCCCGCGTACTCGCCGGCGAGGCGGACGGTGGGCAGCGGGTGCACCTGCGGGATCACGGTGAGCCGGTCGACGCTGGGGAACGACCGGGTCAGCTCGCACAGCCCGAACGGGTCGGTCAGGCGTACCACCAGGGGGCCGACCTCGTACTTGCCGCGCACGTCGGCCCGCACCGTGTACGCCACGGAGCTGGCCTGGCGGGCGCCGAGCCGTTCGAGGACGACCCTCGGGCGGCTGCCCAGGGCGTACGGCAGCCGGTCTTCCAGCAGCAGGGTGCCGGTGGGCAGCCGGGACATGTTCTGCAGGCGGAGCACCACCCGCGCGCTCGCCCCGACCGGGGCGCGCTGCGGCTGGAGCGACCGGCTGCAGGCCAGCCGGTAGCGGCTCCGGCCCACGTAGGCGGCCGCCAGGATGGGCAGGATCGCCAACAGGATCGCGACCCTGAGCAGGTCTTTCTCGCCGAGGATGAGCGCGGACACGGCGGCGGCCGCGGCCGCCGCCAGGAACGAGCGACCGCGCGTGGTCAGCCCGCGCAGTGCCTCGCGCACGCTCATCCCCTCCGGGGGTCGTACTGGGCCCGACCGTCGCCGGTCGCCGGTCGGTTGTCGTACGGCGAACTGCGCTGGCGGTCGTGTGGCAGCGGCAGCCGGTGCACGATGTCCGCCATGATCGCGTCGGTGGTGCGCCGGGCGAGCTGGGCGTCGGCGGTCGGGATGATGCGGTGGGCCATCACCGGCACGGCGAGGGTCTGCAGGTCGTCGGGGAGCACGTAGTCGCGGCCCTCCAGCGCGGCGACCGCCCGGGCGGTGCGCAGCAGCTGCAGGGTCGACCGTGGCGACGCGCCGAGCCGCAGGTCCGGGGCCTCACGGGTGGCGGTGACCAGGTTGACCGCGTACTGCTTGACGGCGTCGGCGACGTGCACCTCACGTACCGTCGAAATCAGGCGGCGGACGGTGGCGGCGTCCGAGACCGGCTTGAGCGCGACGATCGGGTCCCTGGTGCCGTGGACGTCGAGCATCGCGAGCTCGGAACGCGGATCGGGGTAGCCCATCGCGATCCGGGCGGTGAACCGGTCGCGCTGCGCCTCGGGCAGCGGGTAGGTGCCCTCCATCTCGATCGGGTTCTGGGTCGCGATCACCATGAACGGCGTCTGCAGCTCGTAGGTGACACCGTCGACCGTGACCTGCCGTTCCTCCATGCTTTCCAGCAGGGCGGACTGCGTCTTCGGCGAGGCCCGGTTGATCTCGTCGCCGACCACCAGGTTGGCGAAGACCGCGCCCGGCTTGAACTCGAAGTCGTGGGTCTCCTGGTTGTAGACACTGACCCCGGTCACGTCGCTCGGCAGCAGGTCGGGGGTGAACTGGATCCGGCGGACGGAACAGTCGATCGACCGAGCGAGGGCCTTGGCGAGCTTGGTTTTGCCGACACCAGGCACGTCCTCGATCAGGAGGTGACCCTCGGCCAGCAGGACCGCCAACGCGAGCCGTACCGTCGCGGTTTTGCCCTCGATGACCTGCTCGATGTTGGCCACGATGGCGTCGCTGGCGGCACGGAACTCGGCGCTGGACAGGGCCCCGCCAAGCTCGTCCCAGGATTGCTGTGTCACTGGCCTCCTCCTCGAGGTACCGCGGCTTTCCCTAATAGATACGTAGGGGCGGCCGGAAGGTTCGCGGGAGTGCAGGCCGGGGTTTGTGACGGACCACCCGCATGACCACAGGCTAGCCCGGACGGTGGAATTCGCCGAGTCGGTCTTGAAGCGGGCGTTGTACACTGTGCGACATGGCCAGGGCCTTCCTGCTTCTTGGAGGGCCGCGCTGACATCGACGCATCAGCGCGGCCGACCCCTCCTGCGTGAGGGGTTTTTTCATGCCTGAACGAGAATGGCCCTGGAGGGTGAAAGATGACCGAAGAACCTGACGTCCCGCGGCACCGATACACCGCCGCGCTGGCCGATGAGATAGAAGTGCGCTGGCAGGACTTTTGGGACGAGCACGGAACATTCAACGCGCCCAACCCGGGCGGCGAACTGGCCGACCCGACGCACCCCCGCGCGGGCGCCCCCAAGCTGCACGTGCAGGACATGTTTCCGTACCCGTCCGGCGCCGGGCTGCACGTCGGCCACCCGCTGGGCTACATAGGCACCGACTGTTACACCCGGTACAAGCGCATGGCCGGGTACAACGTGCTGCACCCGATGGGCTTCGACGCGTTCGGCCTGCCGGCCGAGCAGTACGCGGTGCAGACCGGCACCCACCCACGGGTGACCACCGAGGCGAACGTCGAGCGCTACCGCGCCCAGCTGCGGCGCCTGGGCCTGGGCTACGACAACCGGCGCAGCGTCGCCACCACCGACGTCGGCTACTACCGCTGGACCCAGTGGATCTTCCTGCAGATCTTCAACTCCTGGTTCGACCCCGCCGTGGGCAAGGCCCGTCCGATCGCGGACCTGATCGCTTCCTTTGAATCAGGGGTACGCCCAACACCCGACCTGCGTCCTTGGTCTTCACTGTCCGCCGTCGAGCGCCGGCGGATCATCGACGACCACCGGCTGGCGTACGTGTCCGAGGCGCCGGTGAACTGGTGTCCCGGGCTGGGCACCGTGCTGGCGAACGAGGAGGTCACGCCCGACGGGCGCAGCGAGCGCGGCAACTTCCCGGTCTTCAAGCGCAGCCTGAAGCAGTGGATGATGCGGATTACCTTGTACGGCGACCGCCTGGTCGAGGACCTGGACACGCTGGACTGGCCGGAGCCGGTCAAGCTGATGCAGCGCAACTGGATCGGCCGCTCCACGGGTGCGCACATCGACTTCCCGACGTCCGCCGCGCCGATCCGGGTCTTCACCACCCGGCCGGACACCGTCTTCGGGGCGACGTACATGGTGCTGGCGCCCGAGCACGAGCTGGTCGACACGCTGGTGCCCCCGTCGTGGCCCGCTGACGCGCGACCGGCCTGGACCGGCGGGCACGCGACCCCGGCCGAGGCCGTGGCCTCATATAGGGCCTCCATCGCGGATGAGACGGAAGAAGAGCGCACCGCGGAATCGCGGAAGAAGACCGGCGTCTTCATCGGGGCGTATGCCACGAACCCGGTCAACGGCGCGCAGATCCCGGTATTCATCGCCGACTACGTGCTGGCCGGCTACGGCACCGGCGCCATCATGGCGGTGCCCGGTCAGGACGAGCGGGACTGGGAGTTCGCCGAGGTCTTCGACCTGCCCATCATCCGTACCGTCCAGCCGTCCCCGGACTTCGACGGCAGGGCGTACACCGGCGAAGGCCCGGCGATCAACAGTGCCGATCCTGAAAGCGGGCTCAGCTTGGACGGGCTGAACATCCCGGACGCCAAGGCCCGGATCATCGAGTGGCTGGAGGCTCATTCGGCGGGCACCGGCGCGGTCACGTACCGGCTGCGCGACTGGCTGTTCAGCCGGCAGCGCTACTGGGGCGAGCCGTTCCCGATCGTGTACGACGAGACCGGCCTGCCGATCGCGCTGCCGGACGCGATGCTGCCGGTGGAGCTGCCGGAGGTGGACGACTTCTCGCCGCGCACGTTCGACCCGGACGACGCCGACACCGAACCCGAGACCCCGCTGTCCCGGGCCAAGGAGTGGGTCGAGGTCGAGCTGGACCTGGGCGACGGCCCCAAGCGCTACACCCGCGAGACCAACACGATGCCGCAGTGGGCCGGCTCCTGCTGGTACGAGCTGCGTTACCTGGACCCGCACAACGCCAAGGCGCTGGTCGACCCGGAAAACGAGCGGTACTGGATGGGCCCGCAGTTCCCCGGCGACTGCGGCGGAGTGGACCTGTACGTGGGCGGCGTCGAGCACGCCGTGCTGCACCTGCTGTACGCCCGCTTCTGGCACAAGGTGCTGTTCGACCTGGGCCACATCTCGTCGTTCGAGCCGTTCCGCAAGCTGTTCAACCAGGGCTACATCCAGGCGTACGCCTACCGCGACGCCCGCGGTGTGATCGTGCCCGCGGAGGAGGTCTCCGAGCAGGACGGCCGCTACGTCTACGAGGGTCAGGAGGTCTTCCGCGAGTACGGCAAGATGGGCAAGTCGCTGAAGAACGTGGTGACCCCGGACGAGATGTGCGAACGCTACGGCGCCGACACGTTCCGGGTGTACGAGATGGCGATGGGCCCGCTGGACGTCTCCCGCCCGTGGGAGACGCGCGCCGTGGTGGGCTCGCAGCGGTTCCTGCAGCGGGTGTGGCGGCTGGTCGTCGACGAGGAGACCGGTGCGTCGCGGGTGGTGGACGAGCCCGCCTCCGAGCCCGTACGCCGGCTGCTGCACCGGATCATCGACGGCGTCCGCGGCGACCTGGACGAGCTGCGCTTCAACACCGCGATCGCCAAGCTGATCGAGCTGACCAACGCGGCGACCCCGCTGCCGGCCACGCCCCGCGAGGTGGCCGAGCCGCTGGTGCTGATGCTGTCCCCGTTCGCCCCGCACGTGGCCGAGGAGCTGTGGCAGAAGCTGGGCCACACCGGCACGCTGGCGTACGCCGACTTCCCGGTGGCCGACCCGGCGCTGCTGGTGGCGGAGTCCGTGACGTACCCGGTCCAGGTCAACGGCAAGGTCCGCGGCCGGGTGGAGGTCGCGGCCGACGCGGCCGAGGACTCGGTACGCGAGGCGGCCCTGTCCGAGGTCACCGACCACCTGGCCGGCCGCGTCCCGCGCAAGGTCATCGTGGTGCCCGGCCGCATGGTAAGCATCGTCGTCTAAGTTGCAAGGAAGGGCCCCTTGTTATCGCTTTCTGCATAGCAAGGGGCCCTTCCTAACGCGCCGTTGCTTGATACCCCTCGGGGGTACGGGTATAGTCAACGCATGCAGACGAAGACGTACGCCGTTACCGGAATGACCTGCTCGCACTGCGTCAGCTCGGTCAGCACCGAGGTCGGGCAGATCCCCGGCGTCACCGACGTACAGGTCGACCTCGCCAACGGCGCGGTGACCGTGACCAGCGCGCAGGCCGTCGACGACGACGCGGTGCGCGCCGCCGTCGACGAGGCCGGCTATGAGTTGGTCGGCTAGCCCTTCGTCGGTTCCGTGCCCAGCGGGGGCACGTGCCGTAGCAGCGTGATGGCGGCGACCGCGACGCCGGCCAGCATGACCGCGCTGATCGCGGCGACCACGTGCAACCCACTGGTGAAGGCATCCCTCGCCGCGGTGAGCAGCGCCTCGGCGAGGGGGCCCGGCAGTTCCCTCGCGGTCGCCGCGGCGCCGGCCAACGTGTCGTTCGCGGGGCCGGCCGGCACCCCGGCGGGCAGGGTGTCCGCGAGTTGGCCGCGGTAGATGGCGGCGCCGACGCTGCCCATGGTGGCGATGCCGAGCGCGAAGCCGAACTCGTTGCTGGTCTGCGAGATCGCCGCGGCCGAGCCGGCCTTCTCCGGCGGGACCGAGCCGACCACGAGGTTGGTGCCCAGGGTGATCAGCGGTCCGGCCCCCAGGTTGATCAGTGAGAACCCGGTGATGAGCCCGGCCGCGCCACCCGACGCAGTGATCACCAGCAGCCCCGAGACGGCGACCGCCATGCCGGCGGCGATGAGGTACGCGGGCCGGATCCGGCGCGCGGCCAGCGGCGCGACCTGGACGCTGACGATGCCGGTCAGCACGGCGGGCAGCATCCACACGCCCGCGTCCAGCGGGGACAGGCCCTCGACGAGCTGCAGGTGCTGGGTGATGAGCACCATCGTGGCGCCCGGCAGCATGGTGTTGACCAGCATGCTCACCAGCGCCGTGCTGAACCCGCGGTCGGCGAAGAGGCGCAGGTCCAGCAGCGGATGGGGCAAGTTTCGCTGCCGGCGCACGAACGCGACGCCGACCGCGATCCCGGTCACGAGCACGGCGGCGGGGACCGGCTCCCAGCCGTCCCGGGCCAGCTCCTTGAGGCCGTAGATCGCCGGCAGGATGGCGGCCAGCGAGAGGGCGACGCTGACCAGGTCGAGCCGGCCCGGGGTGGGGTCGCGGTGCTCGGGCAGCAGCGCCGGACCGACCAGGAGCAGCAGCGCCATGGCCGGCACGGCGAGCAGGAAGACCGAGCCCCACCAGAAGTGCGCCAGCATCACGCCGCCGACCAGCGGACCGACCGCGATCCCGCCCATGAGGCACACCAGCCATACGCCGATCGCCATGGCCCGCTGTTTCGGGTCGGGGAACATGCTGCCGATCAGCGCCAGGGTCGACGGGCCCAGCGTGGCGCCCGCGATGCCGAGCAGGGCCCGGGCCGCGATCAGCATCTCCGGGCTGGTGGCGTACGCGGCCAGCACCGACGCGGCGCCGAACGCGACCGCCCCGATGAGGAGCAGCCGCCGGCGCCCGATGCGGTCGCCGACCGTACCCATCGTGATCAGGAACCCGGATAGGAGAAAGCCGTAGATATCCAGGATCCAAAGTTGTTGATTATTTGTCGGCGCCAGGTCGGCGCTCAGCTCCGGCAGCGCCAGGAGCAGGACGAAGAGGTCGACGGAGACGAGCAGGCTGGGCAGGGCGAGCACCGCCAGGCCGACCCACTCGCGCGTCCCGGCTCGGGTCCTTGTTTCTTCGCGTCTCATGACTGGGGGTCGGAGCCGCCGTCGGCGTTTCGACATCGCGTTCAATCGAACATGTGTGCGAAAATGCGTGGGTGGCCAGCATCCTCCACGCCGACCTGGACGCGTTCTACGCGTCGGTCGAGCAGCGGGACAACCCCCGGCTGCGCGGCCGCCCGGTGATCGTCGGCGGCGGCGTCGTCCTCGCGTGCAGCTACGAGGCCAAGGCGTGCGGCGTGCGCACCGCGATGGGCGGGCGGCAGGCCCGCCGCCTGTGCCCGCAGGCGATCGTGGTGCAGCCGCGCATGTCGGCGTACTCCGCCGCGAGCAAGGCCGTCTTCGAGGTCTTCCGGGACACGACGCCGCTGGTGGAGGGCCTGTCCATCGACGAGGCATTCCTCGACGTGAGCGGCCTCCGCAAGATCTCGGGTACGCCCACCGAGATCGCGATCCAGCTGCGCTCCGACGTACGGGAGCGGGTCGGGCTGCCCATCACGGTCGGGGTGGCCCGGACGAAGTTCCTCGCCAAGGTGGCCAGCGGCGTGGCCAAGCCGGACGGACTGCTGGTGGTGCCGTCCGGCGGCGAGCTGGCGTTCCTGCACCCCCTGCCAGTCGAACGGCTCTGGGGCGTCGGGCCGGTCACCGCCCTCAAGCTGCGTGACCGCGGCATCCGTACGGTCGGCGCGGTGGCCCGGATCGGCGAGGCCGCACTGGTCTCCATGCTCGGCAAGCACGCCGGCCGGCACCTGCACGCGCTCGCGCACAACCACGACCCGCGCGCCGTCCAGGTGGGCCGGCGGCGCGGCTCGATCGGCGCCCAACGGGCCCTGGGCCGTACGCCACGCACACCCGCCGACCTCGACACCGTCCTCGTCGGCCTGGTCGACCGGGTGACCCGGCGGATGCGGGCCGCCGGGCGGGTCGGGCGCACCGTCGTCCTGCGGCTGCGCTTCGACGACTTCACCCGCGCGGCCCGCTCGCACACCCTGCTCCGCGCGACCGCGCACACCCGTACGATCCTCGACGCGCTGCGCGGCCTGCTGGCGACCGCGCTGCCGATGATCGAGGAGCGCGGCGTCACGCTCGTCGGCATCGCCGTGTCCAACCTGGACAACGGCAAGGCCATCCAGCTCCCGCTGCCCTTCGAGCCCAACAGCTCCGGCACCCTCGACGAGGCAGTGGACGCCGTCCGCGACCGCTTCGGCACCAAGTCCGTCACGCGAGCCGTCCTCCTAGGCCGCGCCGAGTCCCTAGAGATGCCCCTACTCCCCGACTAGCCCCCGCCCCGCCCTCGCCGCCCCGCCCGCGCCCCGGTGATCAGGGAATGGCTCGGGCGTGTTGCGGCGTGTCAGGGGAGAGGGTCCCTGATCACCGCGATCTTGGGGCGACCTCCAGCAGCGTCTTGCCCACCGTCGCCCGCGACTCGATGGCCGCGTGCGCGTCGGCCGCCCGCTCCAGCGGGAAGCGCTGCCCGATCACCGGGTGCAGCCGGCCGGCGGCGGCCTCGGCGAGGGCACCCTTCACCCACGCGCGCAGGTCCTCGGGGGTCGGCCGCGGGCGCAACAGTGTCACCTTGCGGTCCGCCGCGTCCTGCTCCGGCACGTCCGCCCACGTGCCGCTCGCCAGCCCGTAGCTGATCATGCGGCCGCCCGGGTCGAGCAGCTCGAACGCGGCCCGCCCGATCGCGCCACCCACCCCGTCCAGCACGACGTCGAGGCCGCCGACCGCGGCGCGTACTCGATCGGTCCAGTCCGGGTCCCGGTAGTCGACCGCGACGTCCGCACCCAGCTCGCGCGCGACGGCGAGCTTGCGCTCGCCCCCGGCGGCCGCGACCACACGGGCGCCGGCCGCCCGCGCGAGCTGGACCGCGAGGCTCCCCACGCCACCCGCGGCGGCCTCCACGAGCACGCGCTCTCCGGCGCGCGGCGCGGCCATCGTGGCCAGCATCATCGCGGTACGACCATCGGCCAGCAGTGCCACCGCGGTGTCCAGCCCGACGCCCTCCGGCACCTCGAACGGCGCGGCGGCGTCCACGACGACGCGTTCCGCGTACCCGCCGGAGCCGTTGAGGCTGCTGACCACCCGCCTGCCGACCAGCCCCGGATCGGTGCCCGGCCCGACCGCCGTGATCACGCCGCCCACGCCGTTGCCCGGGACGATCGGCGGCTGAACCGGAAACGGCCCCATGCCGGTCGCCCGGAACTGCGTCTCCACGAACGTGATGTTCGCGAACTCAACGTCGATCAGCACCTGCCCCGGCACGGGCGTGGGATCGGGCGCCTCGCCCGCGACCAACACGTCCGGCCCACCAAACTCCGTCAACCACACCACACGCATGCCCCTACCCTCCAACCTCAACCCCACTCAAGGTCAACCCATCTCCCTCCCCTTCCCCTCCGCGCTCGCTCCGCGCTCGCTCCGCGCTCGCCCGCTCGCCCCGCGCCGCGGTGTGTGCGCGCGGCCTCGGTCTCCTCGTCGATCAAGGGCATATGGTCGTGCTTTGATCTCCAATCCACGACCGTTTGCCCTTGATCGGCGTCGAAGTCCTTGATCGGCGGGAGCGGGTTGGGTGTGGGGCGCGTGGGTGGGGTTGAGCCCCAGTAGGGGTCCCCTGTTGGTGGCTGCGACGTGAGTAGGGCGCCCCTATACCCGCGCTGAGCTGTATAGGGGCGCCCTACTCACGGCCGGGTCCCCAGTAAGGGGACCCCTACTCACGGGTCACCCGCGGCGCGGCACTCGCCGGATAGGGCGAAGTCGGGGACATCGCCCACGATCTTGGTGGTGGCGACTTGGGGGATAAGCGACCCGGCCTGAGTTGGGCGGGCGCCGGCAGGTAGGCGTCGACGCGCAGGTCGGCGGCGCGGTGCATGGACGCCGCCGCGGGCGCCGCGCCCCGAAGCCCGCAGCCGTCGAGCCCCGTCCGCGCTGAGCCCCACCCGCGCTGAGCCGCGCGGGCCTTGCGCCGCGCCTCGTCGATCAAGGACTTCACCGTCGATCAAGGGCAAACGGTCGTGGTTTAGAGATCAAAGCACGACCATATGCCCTTGATCGACGCGGAGAGCGCGGAGAGCGCGGAGGAGCGGGGAGGGGAGCGGGGAGGGTGGCGGGATTGTGTCATGGCGCGATTCCGCCAAGGTCAGCTATTCACCTGGTGGTGGGCGGCACGGTAGACCTCTGCCATGCCCCGCACAAAGCTCCTCACCTGCGTCGCTGCGCTCACCATCGTGGCGGCGACCGCAAGCGCGCCCGCGTACGCCGCGCCCGCGCGCCCATCGGTGGTCCAAGGAAGGGCGCAGGCGGTCACCCACACCGTCACGCTGGTCACCGGCGACGTCGTCACCGTCACCACGCTTGCCGGGGGTGAGCAGACCGCCGAGGTGGACCGGCCCGATGACGCGACCGGCGGGGTGCACGTCCAGGAGAGCGGCGGCGACCTCTACGTACTGCCGGACGAGGTCTTTCCGCTGCTGTCCACGAACCGGCTGGACCGGCGGCTCTTCAACGTCACCGACCTCATCGAGATGGGGTACGACGACGCGAAGACCAGTGCCGTACCCCTCATCGCGACCTACGCCACGAAGGCGAAGACCAAGGCCGCGCCGGTCGGCAGCCGGGTCGTACGCCAGTTGGCCAGTGTCGGCGGCGCCGCGCTGACCGCGGACAAGAAGCAGGTGCGGGCCTTCTGGGCCGAGGCGGAGCAGAACGCGGGGATTACCAAGTTGTGGCTCGACGGCCGGGTCGAGGCGGCGCTGGCGGAGAGCGTGCCGCAGGTGGGCGCGCCGCAGGCGTGGGTCGCCGGGTACGACGGGTCGGGCGTGACGGTGGCCGTGCTGGACACCGGCGTGGACGCCACCCACCCGGACCTGGTGGGCCAGATCGGGGAGAAGGTCAGCTTCGTACCGGGGGAGGACACCTCGGACGTCAACGGGCACGGAACCCACGTGGCCTCGACGGTCGCCGGCACGGGAGCGGCGAGCGGCGGGACGCTGAAGGGGGTGGCGCCCGGCGCCGACCTCATCGTGGGCAAGGTGCTCGGCAACGACGGCTACGGGGCGGACTCGTGGGTGCTGGCGGGCATGCAGTGGGCGGCCGAGTCGGGCGCGGACGTGGTCAGCATGAGCCTCGGCGACAACGTGCCCACGGACGGCACCGATCCGATGTCGGCGGCGGTGGACGCGCTGTCCACCAAGTACGGCACGCTCTTCGTCGTCGCGGCCGGCAACGACGGTCCGGAGACGATCGGGACGCCCGCGGCCGCCGCGAGCGCGCTGACTGTCGGCGCAGTCGACAAGCAGGACGCGCTGGCGTACTTCTCCAGCACCGGCCCGGTCTTCGGGTCGGGGGCCATCAAGCCGGACATCGCCGCGCCCGGTGTGGACATCAACGCCGCCCGCTCGCAGCAGGCGGCCGAGGGCAGCGGGATGTACCAGGCTCTGAGCGGTACGTCGATGGCCACCCCGCACGTGTCCGGCGCGGCGGCGATCCTGGCGCAGCAGCATCCGGACTGGTCCGGGCAGCGTCTCAAGGACGCCCTGATGAGCAGCGCCAAGGGCCTGGACAACTCGCCGTACGAGGTGGGTGCCGGGCGGCTCGACGTCGCGGCGGCGGTGACGGGCACGGTGACCGCCACCGGATCCGTCTACTTCGGAGCGTTCGACTGGCCGCACGAGCCCGGTGACGGGCCGGTCGCGCGGACGGTCCGGTTCACCAACGACGGGGCCACCGCGCGCACGCTCGCGCTCGCGACGCAGGAGCCCTTCGCGGCGCCGGCTCAGGTGACCGTGCCGGCCAAGGGCTCCGCGGACGTCACCGTCACCGGCGATCCCACCACAGTGGACCCGGGTCGGCACGCCGGCTATCTGGTGGCCACGGACGCCGGCACGGGTACGCCGGTCACCCGTACGGCCCTGGGGCTGGTCAAGGAGGACGAGCGCTACAACCTCACCATCAAGCTGGTGGACCGGGTCGGCAAGCCGGCGCGGGACCGGGTGGTCGTCAACCGGGCCGGCGACGTCTGGCCCGGGGTGTACGAGGTGAACGGCGCGCTGACCCTGCGGCTGCCCCCGGGGACGTACTCGCTGGCGTCCTATCTGGACGTCCCCGGTGAGCGGGCCGACTCGCTCGGCCTGGCCCTGTTGGTCGCGCCCGAGACCGTCCTGGGCGGCACCACCGAGGTCACGCTCGACGCACGGAAGGCGCGCCGGCTGGACACCGCCGCACCGGGCCGTACGCAGGACCGCCAGCGCCGCCTTGACTTCTCCGTCGGGTACGCCGACGGCGGCGAGTACCGCGACGCGTACGTGATCCCGCTGTGGTACGACGACCTGTATGTCCTACCGACGAAGAAGGTCACCCGGTCGACGTTCGAGCTGGCGACCCGGTGGCGCAAGGGCGAGCCGCCGCTGTCGGTGAGCTGGTTCGACACGATCGTGCAGGCGGGCAGCTCGCTGACTGAGGGCTCAGACAGGCGCAAGGTGGTGTACGCGGGCGACGGCGCGGACTACGCCGGAGTCAACGCCAAGGGAAAGATCGTCGTGGTGACCCGAAGTGACGCGGTGAGCCCGGAGGAGCGTGCGGCCAAGGCCGTCGAGGCCGGTGCCAAGCTTCTCCTCGTCGTGCACGACGCCCCCGGCGGCCTCAGCGAGTACGTCGGGGAGCAGCCGATCCCGGTAGCCTCGGTGCACCGGGACGCGGGCGCCGCGCTCGTCGCCCTGGCGAAGACCGGCCGGCTGACCCTGGGCGTCACCCAGCGGCCGGCCACGGCGGTCATCTACGACCTCACCCGCAACTACGCGGGTGCGGTGCCGGACCGGCCCCTTCAATACCGGCCGAGCCATCGGGATCTGGCTCGGATCGACGCGCGCTACTACGCCGTCAGGGACGTCGATGGGGCCGGCTTCCGGTACGACATGACGTTCACGCCGTCCGTCGGCTTCCGGGAGCGGGAGTGGTACCCGGGCACCCGCACGGAGTGGGTCACGCCCGGCCAGGTCTGGCATGAGCAGCATCAGCAGGGCGTCTGGATGGACGCCGCGCACCGCAACGCGTACGCCAAGGGCAGCACCACGCGGCTGGACTGGTTCGCCCCGGCCACCCGGCCGGCGTTCAGCCGCACCTACGCGGTCCAGAATGGACGGTACCGGGACTTCATGACGGTCAACGTGCAGACGTGGAGCCCGTCGGGGGAGACGCTGGAGCACGGCGGCTACATCGACTGGGGCGAGGTGCCGACCAACATGAAGCTCTACCAGGGCGGCAAGCTCCTGCACGAGAACGAGTTCGGCGCCGACCTGCAGTGGGCGGAGGTGCCGGCCGGCCGGCTGCCGTACCGGCTGGTGCTGGACGCGTCCCGCCCGGCGGAGCAGTGGCGGCTCTCGACGCGTACGCACACCGAGTGGGACTTCGTCTCCGGCTCCAACGAGGCCGAGGACTTTGTGCCGTTCGCGCTGCTGCAGCTCGACTACCGGCTGGAGACCGACCTGCGCGGCGACGTGAAGGGCGGGACCACCCAGCGGATCGGTGTGCGGGCTGGCCCGCAGCCCGGCGGCACCGGCACCGGCCGGGTCACCTCGCTGACCCTCGACGTGTCGTACGACGACGGCGCCACCTGGCAGAAGGTCTCCCTCCACAATGGAGTTGGCAGCCTGAAGCTCCCGAAGCGCGGCTACGTCTCGGTACGCGCGTCGGCGGCCACCGACGCTGGCTGGCGGATCAGTCAGGAAGTCATCCGGGCGTACGGCCTGCGATGAGGCCCTTCGAGGATGGGTGGAGCAGCCGGCCGGCGTTGGCCGCGCTGGGCCTGAGCCACGAGGAGGAGTCGGCGTACCGCACCCTGCTGGGCCGGCCCCACGCACACGCCGGCGAGCTCGGTGACACCGCCATCCTGGCCCGGCTCGTCGACCTCGGCCTCGCCATTCCCGCCGGCGGGGACGGGTACGCCGCCGCGCCGCCCGCGATGGCGCTCGGCACGCTGATCGGGGCGCGCCGCGACGAGTTGCGGGCGGCCGAGCAGGCGCTGGTGGTCCTCGCCGAGGAGCATCGGGCGGCGGTGGCCGGGCGTTCGATCGGCGAGCTCTTCGAGGTGGTCACCGGCGTCGATGCCATCCGGCACCGGTTCCTGCAGGTGCAGGCGGCGGCGCGTACTCAGATAAGAACTTTTGTCACCGCGCCGTTTGTCGCGGTGCGGCCGGGCGACAACCCCGCGGAGGACGCGGCCATCGGCCGCGGGGTGCGGTTTCGCGCGGTCGTGGAACGGACGGTGCTCGGGCAGCCGGGCGCCGTCGCCG
The DNA here is from genome assembly GCF_011764445.1 of Phytohabitans rumicis. NCBI lineage: Bacteria > Bacillati > Actinomycetota > Actinomycetes > Micromonosporales > Micromonosporaceae > Phytohabitans > Phytohabitans rumicis. The sequence continues at coordinate 2,476,151 of NZ_BLPG01000001.1, read as the reverse complement.
AGACGGCGTCGTCGCTGCGCAACGGCGTCGGGGTACGGGTGGTGGACGCGCTGCCGATGAAGCTGGTGCTGGCCGACGACGACCTTGGCCTGGTGCCGCTGGCGGCTGAGCCGGACGGCGAGCCGGGCGCCGTCCTGCTGCACCGCAGTGGGCTGCTGGCCGCCCTGGAGGCGTTGTTCGAGCAGGTGTGGCGGCACGCGTACCCGTTGGAGCTGGCCGGAAACGGCGTCGTGGAGCGCGACGGCGGCGGACCTACCGAGCTGGATCGCCGGATCCTGGCCCTGCTGCTGGCCGGACTGACCGATCAGGCAGTGGCGACCCAACTCGGCCTGTCGCTGCGGACGCTACAGCGGCGGGTGCGCCATCTGCTCGACCTCGCGGGCGTGGAGACGCGGATGCAGCTCGGCTGGCATGCGGCCCGCAACGGCTGGGCCTGAGAATCACAGGGCTCCCGCGCCCCCCGGGTTTGCATGCCACACAGGAACACTGTCGGTTCGCACTCCCCCCGGTGTACGTCACCGACAGTGACCGTTGGCATGCGCGCGGGAACCCCATGGGCATTTTCCAGCCTGCCAGCGCCCGTGATACAAACGCTCATACACGTGGCACACACAGCTCACACTCAGTTCACGGTGCTCGGACCCGTCACGGTTGTGACCGGCGGGCGCCAGCATCGGATTCCCCGCGCACAGACCCGCGGGCTCCTCGCGCTCATGCTGCTGAACCTCGGCCGGCGGGTGTCCCGGGAGGCGGTGATCGAGGCGATGTGGGGCGGCACCCCGCCGTCCACCGCGCGCTCGCAGGTGCACAACGCGGTCACGGTGATCCGCGGGCGGCTGGCCGAGATCGGCGCGCCGGAGGTGTTCGCGAGCGACCCGTCCGGCTACGAACTTCTCGTGGAGCCGCACCAGGTCGACGCGGCCCGGTTCGACGAGCGCGTGCGGCTGGCCCGCGACGCGGCCGCGCGAGGCGAGGCCAAAGAGGCGGTACGGCTGCTGCGCGGCGCGCTGGACCTGTGGACCGGGGAGCCGCTCGCCGACGCCACCGGATCCTTCGTGGACGCCGCTCGGGCCCGGCTGGTCGAGCGCCGGCTCACCGCGGTCGAGGACCTCGCCGACCTGGAGCTGGACCTCGGCCGCGCCGAGGCCATCGCCGCGGAGTTGGCCCCGCTCGTGGACGCGCACCCGATGCGGGAGCGGCTGCGGGTCCGCCAGATGACCGCGCTCTACCGCTCCGGGCGGCAGGTCGAGGCGCTGCAGACCTACCGGGTGTACCGGAACCTGCTGGCCGAGCACGAAGGGCTCGACCCGGGGCGGGAGATCGCCGAACTGGAGCGCCTGATCCTGCGCGCCGACTCAGGGCTGGCGACACCGCAGACCGTGGCGGCGCCGGCGCTCCTGCCGCCCGACATCCCGGACTTCACCGGACGGGACGCCGCGGTCGACGACCTCCGCAAGCTGCTCACCGACGGGCGCCCGGCCGCCGCGCTCGCGATCGCCGGCGTGGCGGGCATGGGCGGCGTCGGCAAGACCACGCTCGCCGTGCACGTGGCGCACCAGGCCGCGCCCGCGTACCCGGACGGGCAGCTCTACGCCAACCTGCGCGGCGCCGAAGCGGTCCCGCTGGACGCCGCGGACGTGCTGGCCCGCTTCCTGCGCGCGCTGGGCGTGGACAGCCGGGCGATCCCGGAGGACGTGGTCGAGCGGGCCGAGCTCTATCGCACCCGGCTGGCCGGGCGCCGGGTGCTCGTCGTGCTGGACAACGCGGCGTCCGAGGAGCAGGTGCGCCCGCTGCTGCCGGGCGCCGCGTCGTGCGCGGTCCTGGTGACCAGCCGGGCCCGGCTCACCGGCGTCGAGGGCGCCCGCTGGATCGATTTAGAGGTCTTCGCCAGCGGCGAGGCCATCCGGCTGCTCGGCCGGGTCACCGGGGACGACCGGGTCGCGACCCAGCCGGCGGACGCGGCCGAGATCGTTCGGCTCTGCGGCGGCCTCCCGCTGGCGGTGCGCGTCGCCGGGGCCCGGCTGACCGCCCGGCCCAGCTGGCGGCTGGCCCACCTCGCCGGCATGCTGCGGGACGAGCGCCGCCGGCTGGACCGGCTCGCGACCGGCGACCTCGAGGTGCGCGCCTCGCTCGCACTGAGCTATGACGGGCTGGACGGCGCGACCCGGCTGCTCTTTCGCAGGCTGGGACTCTTCGACGTACCCGATTTCCCGGGATGGCTGGCCGGCGCCGTGCTCGACGGCCCGGCGGACGCCGCCGCGCACCTGGAGGCGCTGTTCGACGCGCAGCTATTGGCCGCCGCGGGGGTCGATGCCGCGGGCCAGATCCGCTACCGGTTCCATGACCTGGTCCGCTTGTACGCCCAGGAGCGCGCCGAGATCGAAGATCCGTCGCAGGAGCGCACTCATGCGCTGGAGCGCGGCTTCGCGGCCTGGCTCGGGGTGGCGGAGCGGATGGCGGCGCAGGTGCCCGGGCCGTGTTACGCGGCGATCGGCGGCTCGGTCCCGCGGCCGCCGGTCGACTGGCCGCTGGACGACGTCGACCCGCTGCAGTGGTTCGACGCGGAACGGGCGGCGCTGCTGCCGGCGGTGCGGCAGGCGTGCGAACTGGGCCTGGACGAGTTGGCGTTCGACCTGGCGGGGCGGCTGGAGAAGTACTTCGACATCCGCGGCATGTACGCCGACTGGAACGCCATCAACACGCTGGTCCTCGGCGCGTGCCGGCGGGCGGGCAACCGGCTCGGCGCGGCGGTCATGCTGCGCGGCCTCATCGACGTGGTCACCTGGAACACCACGCCCGAGGGCGGCGACGCGACGACCCGCTTCCACACGGACGCGTTCCAACTGCTGGAGATGTTCACCGAGCTGGCCGAGCCGCGCGGGATGTCCGACGCGGCGGTCATGTGCTCGTGGGCGCTGACCGCGCAAGCCGCGTACCCGGAAGCGGTGGACTACGGGACGCGGGCGCTGCGGCTGGCCGAGGAGTCCGGCCACAAGGGCGGCGAGGCCCGTGCGCACGTGGCGCTGGCGCTCGCCCGCGGCGAGCAATTGGATATAGTCTCCGCGATCCAGCATCTACACCACGCGCTCGCCGCCGCCCGCGCGCTCGGCAATCCCCGGTACGAGTCCGCGGTGCTGCAGTTCCTCGGCATCGCGCACCGGGAAGCGGGTGACCTCGACGCGAGCGAGCAGCGGCTGGGCGAGTCGCTGGCCATCTCGCACCGCTACCGGGACAACTACACCAAGGTGCTCACCATGCTCGCGCTGGCCCGGCTGCACCTGCGCCGCGGCGACCCGCAGGCCCGGTCGGCGGCGGAGTCGTCGCTCGCGCTCGGCCGCGAATACAACATGACCCATCACGTCGCCGACGCGCTCGGCGTGCTGGGCGAGATCGAGCTGGCCGGCGGCGACCCGGAGCGCGCGGTCGCGTACCTGGAGGAGTCGGTGGCGATGTGGCGCACCCGCGGCTGGCTGTCATTCCTGGCGGCGGCGCTGGTGAGTCTCGGGCGGGCGTACGCCGCGGCGGGCTCGCCGGCCGCGGACGGTGCTTTCGCCGAGGCGCAGGAGATCGCTACTCGGTTGGGGAGGAACGGCAGTGGTCAGTAGTGGACAGTACGGCGAGGTGGACGAGCGCAACTGGGCGCAGGCCCGCGAGCGGCTCGGCGACGACGTCAACACGGCCACCGCGGCCCGCATGTACGACTACTACCTGGGCGGGGTGCACAACTTCGCGGCCGACCGGCAGGCGGCCGAGAACGTGATCGCGTCGATGCCGCTGGTGCCGTCAATCGCGCGGGCCAACCGGGAGTTCCTGGGCCGGGCCGTGCGGCACCTGGTCGCGCAGGGCGTACATCAGTTCCTGGATATTGGATCCGGGATGCCGACGCAAGGGAACGTGCACCAGGTCGCGCAGGCGGCCAACCCGGACGCCCGGGTGGTCTACGTGGACATCGACCCGGTGGCGGTCATGCACAGCCGGGGCCTGCTGGAGGGCAACGAGCGGGCGGCCGCCGTCCTCGGCGACCTGTGCCGCCCGGACGACCTGCTGGAGCTGCTGGACCACCCCGACCTGCGCGCCGTCATCGACCTGGACCGGCCGGTCGCCGTGCTGCTGGTCGCGGTGCTCCACTTCGTACCCGACGACGCCCTCGCCTACACGGCCGTCCGGAAGGTCCGCGAGCGGCTGGCGCCGGGCAGCTGGCTGGTGCTGTCACACGGGGCGGCCGAGGGGTTCCTGGCGAGCCAGGCACAGGCCGTGCAGGGTGTCTACAAGCAACGGACGGCGACCCCGGGCGGTCTGCGTACGGCGGACGAGGTGCTTCGATTCTTCGGCGACGACTTCGAGGTCGTACCGCCAGGGCTCGTGTGGGCGCCGGCCTGGCGTCCCGAGTCGGGCCACGAGTCCGACCCCTTCGACGGCCACCCAGAGCGCTCCGGCATGCACGCCGCCGTAGCCCAAAAGCCGCTCTAACCCCCACCCCGCCGCGTCCCGCGCCGCCCCCGTCCCCGCGTCCCGCGTCCCGCGTCCCGCGTCCCGCGCCTTCCGCGCCGGCCCCGTCTCCGCGCCCGCGCCGCGTGCTGGCCCCGTCGCCGCGTCCCGCGCCGTGCGTCGGCCCCGCCGCCGCGTCCCGCGCCGTGCGTCGGCCCCGCCGCCGCGTCGATCAAGGGCAAATGGTCGTGCTTTGATCTCTGATCCGCGACCATTTGCCCTTGATCGACGCGAAAATCCTTGATCGGGGAGGGTCTCCGCCGGTGCGGCGGTGCCTAAGATTCCTGGTCAGAGCGGCGGACGTGCCGGGCGACCGTGTCGACCCATGTCGCCCGGGTCGTACCGCCGCTCTCTTCAGGACCGGGGGGATGCAAGGTCCCTTGCGCAGATGCTCTCTGCAATTTGCAAAATTGGCGGCCGTGAAACCTTCCCATCCGGCTCCCGAGGCGGCATCATTACTTCTCGTTGGTGTTGCTCTGAAGCCGCTTCGGAGAGGGGATCTACCAGGGCGGTGATGGCCCTAGGGTTCACGGGTGGTAAACGGCTGCCAGTGCGACCGTGCCAGCGGTCGCGGCTGCTGCTGCCAGTGCGCTAATGGCCATCACCGTTACGGCGATGGCTGTCCTTCTGAATTTATACATTGCACGCTCCTGCCAAGCGTACGGGTAAACCAGACATTGGGCGACGGCCACGTCGCCCGTGCGGTTTTCCCTGCCTCCAAATACACCCAGCTAGGTATTGATTACGGTCGGGTAGGCGGGTGAACGGCAGGTTAACAGCAGTGAAACGATTGCCTAATCGCAGGCAAGCGGACACTGTCGATTATTCATGTTCATCGGATCTTTGGCTCAGGGGTGGGCGCGATTGTTGCAGGCATACGGCGGGTGAACGACGGGTTCGTGGCGGCGGACGAAAGGTGAGGTTCACGAGATGGTCGAGACGCGGTTTGCCCCATCGCTAATCGGGCGTCAGCGTCATCTCGATCGGACGCGGAGCTGGATTTCGGACCTCGCCGCCGGGCGCGGTCGGGCCGTCCTTGTCGAGGGCGAGCCGGGTATCGGTAAGTCGTCGCTGATGCGCGCCGCTGCGGACGAGGCGAAGTCGGCCGGCTGCCAGGTCTTCTGGGCGTCCTGCGACGAGCTGAGCCACGCGTTCCCGTTGCTTCCCCTGCTCGACGCCCTGGAGTCCGCGCCCGTCGACAGCGGCGGTCAGGCCGAGATCCTGGAGCTGCTCCGCATCGAGTCCGCGCCGGGCAACGGCGTCGATCACGTCGCCGCCGCCACCGAGCGATTGCTGGCGCTGGTCGACGAGCTGTGCACGGACATCCCGGTCATGCTGGTCGTTGACGACCTCCAGTGGGCCGACCCCGCCACCGTGCAGATGTTGGGCCGGCTGGTGCGGTCGGTGCGCCAGCTTCCCCTGTTCGTGGTCGGCGTCATGCGCCCGGTACCGCGGCGGGAAGACCTGAAGGCGCTGGGTCGCACGATCGAGCCGGCGTCCCGCATGCGGCTGCACAGCCTCTCCGAAGTCGAGGTTGGCGAGCTGGTCGCCAACGCAGCCGGCAGCACGCCGGGCCCCCGCCTGCTCCGGTTGGCCGCTGGCGCTGCCGGCAACCCGCTGTACATCACCGAGCTGGTCGCGGCACTGGATCGGGCAGGCGCGCTGACCACCGACAACGGCACGATCGAGGCAACCGGTACGAAGACGCCGGGCTCGCTGGCCGCCGTCATCGCCGACCGGCTCGAGTTCCTCTCCCCGGCCGGGCGCGGCACGCTGCGCGCCGCGGCGCTGCTGGGCGTGGACTTCTCGGTGTCCGAGCTCGCGATGGCGTCGGGCCAGACGGTGACCGAGCTGATGCCGGTCCTCGACGAGGCGATCCTCGCGGGCGTCCTGCGGGAAAACGACTTCGCCCTGGCGTTCCGGCACCCGCTGATCCGCACCGCCCTCTACGAGGAGCTGCCGATCGCCGTCCGGGCTGCCTGGCACCGCGACGCCGCTCGCGCACTCGCCGACAATGGTGCCCCGGCCGAGCGGGTGGCCCGGCAGTTGCTGCCCGCGTTCCAGGATGAGGGCACCGCCGGCGTGGCCGACGAGTGGATGGTGCAGTGGCTGGTCGACACCGGCCAGCGGCTGGTGGCTCGTGCGCCGGGTGCCGCGATCCCGCTCCTGCGCCGAGCGGTGGCGGCGATACCCGCCGGGGTGGCACCGCACGACCTGCTTGCCTGCCGCCTCGCCGATGCCCTCTACCGGACGGGCGACGCCGCCAGTGCGGCTGAGGTGGCGACGAGCGCGCTCGAATACGTGACCCGCCCGGACTACCTCGTCGACCTGCACTGGACGTTGACGCAATGCCGCAGCATGCAGGGTAGGGCTGAGGAGGCGCTCGCCGCGCTGGACCGTGCGCTGGACGGGCCCATGGTGGGCCGGCAGCACCGCACCCGGCTGCTGGTGCTGAAGGCGCGTACCCAGTGCCTCCTTGGCCGTGTGGACACGGCCGGCCAGGTCGCGACCACCGCGCTCGCCGCGGCCACCGAGTCCGGGGATCGGTGGGCCACCGGGTGGGCGCTCGGGTTGCAGACCGTCGTGCAGGGCATGCGTGGCGAGGCGGCCCGAAGCCTGCCGCTCTTCGACAGGGCCCTCGCCGTCGCCGAGGGACACCCGGGCCTGGCCGACCTCCGGCTGTCGCTGCATATCAACCACGCCGTTGCTCTCGTCCATCTCGATCGCTTGGACGCGGCCATCGGCGCGGCCGAGCACGGGCGTCAGCTGGCCGACGAGGCCGGAAACATGGTCCGGCTCGGGCAGGCGCAGAGCGTTCTCGGCGAGCTCCTATTCCTGGCCGGGCGCTGGGACGACGCGCTGGTGGAGATCGAGCCCGCGCCGGGCGCTTCCAAGAGCCCAGTGGTGGAGTGCTGCGACCGGGGCGTGGCCGCCGTCATTCGGCTCCATCGTGGGGACCCGACGGCCGGGCAGGATCTCGCGGACGCCGAGCGATACGCCGCGCAACTCGGCGATCGGGTCATCGGTGTGCTGGCGCTAGCCAAGAGCCTCAACCGGGAGCAGGCCGACGATCCGGTCGAGGCGCTCGCGGTGCTCATGGCCGGGCTGTCCGAGACCGAGGACACCGAGACAACCGCCGACCTGCTTGCCGACGCCGTCCGGCTCGCCATCGAGGTCGGCGACTTCGAGGCCGCCCGCACGGTCGTCAAGCAGGCCGAGGAAGTCGCGCGTACGTCCGACGTGCCGCACCACATCGCACTGCCGCCGCACTGCCGTGGCCTGCTCGACCGCGACCCAGAGCTGTTGCTCAGCGCCGCCCAGCACTACGAGGCCGCCGGCCGGCCGCTGCCGCGGGCACAGGCGCTGGAGGCCGCCGGCGCGGCGCTGGCCGAGCGCGGTGACGTCGCCGGCGCGCGAGCCCACTTCACCACCGCGTTCTCCCTCTACAGCGACCTGGGCGCCGAGTGGGATCTGGCCCGTACGCAGGCCAAATTCCGGTCGTACGGCATCCGGCGCGGGCCGCACGTGCGGCACCGTCGGGCCGACCACGGCTGGAGCAGCCTTACCCCGACCGAGATCAAGGTTGCCGGGCTGGTCGCGGACGGAATGTCGAACCCGCAGATCGCGGCCCACCTTTTCCTGAGCCGGCGCACCGTCCAGACGCACGTATCGCACATCCTCGCCAAGCTCAACCTGCATTCGCGCACCGAGATTGCGCGCGAGGTGAGCCTGCGCGCCACCGCTTAGCGTTCGTTAAGGGCGGGTGGCAAGGTTAACGGACGGCAAACAGGGCGAATCGCTCTGCATTTTGCATAATGCAAAACGCAGAGCGCGGCAGGCCCTGGAAATCCAAGACCTGCCGCTGCGTGACTGACGACTGGTTAAGCTGCCCGCTGCCGCGGAATGCGCCGCGGAGGCGGCACCTCTATCAGCTCGTTGATGTTGAAGGGGCCACCCATTGTCGAACGGTGCTGGGCCATGTGCGCCCGGAGACCCGCCTCCCAGATGGCCTGGTCGATCTCCGGCGGGGCGATCCAGCGGTGGGAGTTGTCGCTGTAGTGGAGGTCCTCGTCGCCTCGATGCATAACGCTCACATGACCTAGCGTCGCGGAGCGGGACGTACGAGAAATCCGCCACCTTAGTGACTTACGAAGGCCGCCTACGACGCGGGTACGCAGGTCTCCACGCGGCGCGGCTCAACCCGGTCGGCCAGCCGGCGCAGCACCACGGCGGCGGCGAGACGCATGCCCTCGGCGCGCTGCCGCGGCGGGCGTTCGGGCGCGGTAGGCGCTGCCGGCCGGGCGGACATGACGTGGTGCCGGGTCGCCTTGTCAGCGAGGATCATGGCGGTTGGATCCAACATCAGATACCCCTTGTCGGTGCCGGACCGGTGGAGGCCCGGACGATGAGTTCGGTGGGCAGGACGACGTGCCGGCCAGCCGGGTCGGTCGGCGGTTCGAGCAACAGTGCTCCGGCGATGCGGCCCCGCTCGAAGGCCGGCTGCCGGACGGTGGTCAGGTGAGCGCCATCCGCATCCGGGATGTCGTCGAAGCCGACGACCGACACGTCCCGCCCCGGTTGCAGGCCCCGCGCGGCGACCGCGTCCAGGACCCCCAGCGCGAGGATGTCGGTCAGCGCCACCACCGCCGTGGGGCGCGGTGCGCGATCGAGCGCGTACGCCGCGGCGGCCGCACCCTCCTCGCGACTGTTGCCGTGGGCGTTGACGGTGACGATCTCCGTCCACTCCAGACCACCGGCGCGAAACGCGTCGCGGTAGCCACGCAGCCGCTCGCGACTCACGTACGACGGCAGGTCCTCGGGCGCCGGCACACTCAGCAGGCGGGTCGCGCGGTCGGTGCTCAGGTAGTCGCCGATCACCGCGATGCGCCGGTGTCCGAGGTGGACGATGTGCTCGCCTGCCACGCGGGTGGCTGCCACCTCGTCGACGCCGACGAAGTACGCGTCCGGCCAGCTCTCGCCCGGCTGCTCGGAGCTCACCACCGGCAGGCCGCGTGCCTGGGCGGCGGCCATCGCCCGGTACCACTCCGGGACGCAGTAGAAGCAGAAGCCGTCGACAGCCGCGTTCTGCACGGCGCTCAGGGCGCCCTCGGGGTCGGCAGCCAGCGGCACGAGCAGCAGCCCTGTCTCGTGACGCTCGGCGACCTCGGCCAGCCCGCGCAGATACTGCACCGCGTACGGGTCGGTGAACGCGTACGACAGGGCTGGTGTGAACAGCACTCCAATCGCCCCGGCGCGACCCCGGCGCAGCGAGCGGGCCGTCGGGTTGGGCCCCGAGTAGCCCAGCTCCCGAGCCGCCGCGAAGATCCGCTCGCGCAGCTCGGGGAGAGCTGGTCCGGCCGGCCGTACGCGTTGGAGACGGTGCTGCGCGATACGCCGACGGCATCGGCGATGGTCTGCAGCGTGGGCTTCATGGCGTCGGGCCGGTCCTTCTGTATCGATCCAGTGCTTCTAAATCGATACAGTACTCCGATCCGGCCGGAGCGCAACCCCCTCCGCGCGTACCCGCTCGTCCTGCGGCAGCCGGTTGGTGAGCGCGAGCAGGACGAGGGCGACGACGACCGCGGCGATCCTGCGCCGGCGCCGGTGTGTCTCGCAGGCGTGCCACCACGCCACCGCCGCCTCGCCCAGCGGCCCAGCCCTGGGGCGCTGCGTCGGGTCCAGGTGCGGCGCGAGCCGGAGGGCGACGCTCGACAGGGCCGGGCGCAGCGGCGGTCCCGGCGGCTCGACCGTGCCGGCGGACCACACCTGCACCTCCACCGGCCACACGTCGGCGTCGAGCGGCAGCAACTCGGGCGCCTGCCAGTGCTCCGCCCGGCGGCTGAACGCACGCCGCAGGTACAGATCGGTGGCCCCCGGCTGGCGCAGGCGGGTGCGCTGCAACTCCAGCCAGCGCCACCGGGTCGCGACATCGGTCAGCACGTCGGGATAGAGGTGGTCGGCGTCCCGCTCGGTACCCACGACCCGGGCCGCGTCGCGCCGGAGCGCGTCGAGATGGTGCTCGACGAACGCCACGTACTCCGGCGGCGGCTCGGGCGAGATGCGCGGCAACAGACGCGGCATGCTGCCTCCCTTGGCCTGACCTTTCCATCGTGGACCCGAAACCCCCGTCCCGCGACCCCATCACCCCGTCCGCCCGCCTCCGCGGCCCGCCGACCTCGCGGCGCCGCCGCGGCTCGCGGCGCGATGCGCCGCGCATGGCGCGACACCGCGCCGCCTCCCGCCGCGTCGATCAAGGATTTGTGCGTCGATCAAGGGCATACGGTCGTGGATCGGAGATCAAACCGCGGCCATATGCCCTTGATCGGCGAGGGAGCCCTTGATCGACGCGGCCAGCGCGAGGAGGGCGCGGCCCGCGCGAGGAGGGCGCGGCCCGCGCGAGAAGAGCCCGCGAGGAGAGCTCGCGGGGAGGGCGCGGCGAGCGAGCGGGAGTGGTCAGGCGGGGCGGAAGCGGAGCGCGGACCAGACTGGATCGATCGAGACCTGGCGTACCGGCCGGACGCCGCGGCCGGCGAGCGTCGCCGCGAGCCGGTCGCGGTTGAGGTCGGTGCCGAGCTGGCCGGCCTTCGGGTACGCGATCCAGGCCAGCCGGTCGGCGCGGGCGGCGTCGAGGGTGGCGGCGGTGGCCTGGCCGGCCAGTCCGGCGTTGTCCAGGACGAACGCGATCACCGCGTCGGCCTCGCCGGCCTCGGTGACTCGGGTGGCGCCGTCCGGCAGCGCGACCGCGACCTCGGCGGGGCGTCCAGCACGGCTACCCGCTGGCCGGTACGGATCTGCAGCTTGGCGCCGACCTCCACGCCGACACCCTACCGCCGTCAGACGTACGCGGGCTGGGCCGGCAGCGACATCGGCTCGCCGGTGTTGGGGTCGTAGCAGAGGTACTGGCCGTTCTTGTGGACCCAGCCCCAGATGTCGTCCAGGGCCAGGGACAGGCCGCAGTGCTGGCAGGTCGCTTCCGTCGGGGTGGTGGCCGCGGGGTCGTTCACCGACGGTGTCGCATCTGTCACAGCGTTTCCCTCCGTTTGACAGCCTCTGAGCAGGGCTTCCGTCCCATCATCGGCCACCTTGGCAAGCTTTCGCATTCGGCGGTACGGCCACTAGGTTACCGCCGAGTCGGTTAACCCCACCGAGCTCAGTCCGGAGTTGGTTTACCGTCCCAACTATTGACGGCACCTCCATCGAGGATGTCGAATCTGGCCCATGACAGGTGCGCACATCTCCCGCCGCGGCCTGCTGGCGGCGGGGGCCGCCGGGGCGGCGGCTCAGGCCCTCATATCCGAACCAGCAAAGGCCGGATCCAGCGGCTACACATGGCGAAACGTCGAGATCGTCGGTGGCGGGTTCGTGCCCGGCATCGTCTTCAACCAGACCGAGCCCGGCCTGGTGTACGCCCGTACCGACATCGGCGGCGCGTACCGCTGGAGTCGGGCGAAGAAGCGGTGGGTCCCGCTGCTCGACTGGGTGGGCTGGGACCAGTGGGGCTACACCGGCGTGGTCAGCCTCGCCACCGACCCGGTCGACCCCGATCGGGTGTACGCGGCCGTCGGCACATACACGAATGATTGGGATCCGAACAACGGCGCCATCCTGCGCTCCCGCGACCGGGGTGCGACGTGGCGGGCGAGCCCGCTGCCGTTCAAGCTGGGCGGCAACATGCCGGGGCGCGGCATGGGGGAGCGGCTGGCCGTGGACCCGCACCGCAACAACGTGCTCTACCTGGGCGTACGCGGGGGAACGGGCTGTGGCGGAGCACCAACTTCGGGGCGACCTGGCAACCGGTGAGCAGCTTCCCGAACCCGGGCAACTACGTACCGGACCCGAACGACACCAGCGGCTACTCCAGCGACAACCAGGGCATCCTCTGGGTGACGCCCGATCCGACGAGGCGCACCATCTACGTCGGCGTCGCGGACAAGGAGAACATCCTCTACCGCTCCACCGACGCCGGCGCGACCTGGGAGCGGGTGCCCGGTCAGCCAACCGGCTACCTCCCGCACAAGGGCGTCCTGGACCACGTGGGCGGCTTCCTCTACCTCGCGACGAGCGACACCGCCGGGCCGTACGACGGGGGCAGGGGCGAGGTGTGGCGGCTGAACACGGGCACGGGCGAGTGGGCGCGGATCACCCCAGATCCAAACGGCGGATGGGGCTACAGCGGACTCACCATCGACCGGCAGAACCCCACCACCCTCATGGTGGCGACGCAGATCTCCTGGTGGCCGGACACCGTCTTCTTCCGCAGCACGGACCGCGGCGCGACGTGGACCCGGGCCTGGGACTTCCTCGGCTGGCCGGACCGGGCCAACCGGTACGACATCGACATCTCCGAGTCGCCCTGGCTGACCTGGAACAGCACGCCCGCGCCGCCCGAGCAGGCGCCGAAGCTGGGCTGGATGACCGAGTCGGTGGAGATCGACCCGTTCGACTCCGACCACCTGCTCTACGGCACCGGCGCGACCGTCTACGGCACCGACAACCTCACCGACTGGGACGCCGGCGGGACGGTGCACATCTCCGTACGGGCGCGCGGGCTGGAGGAGACCGCGGTGCAGGACCTGATCAGCCCGCCGGAGGGCGCGCACCTGCTGTCGGCCGTCCTCGACGTGGGCGGCTTCGTGCACACGGACTTCACCCGGCCGGGCACCATGTACGCCAACCCGACCATCAGCAGCACCACGAGCCTGGACTTCGCCGGGCTCGCCCCCGCCGTCATCGTCCGGTCCGGCAACGGCAACGCGCCGCGGTTCGGTATCTCCACCGACGGGGGTACGACGTGGACTCCGGCCGCCACCGAGCCGCCCGGGGTCAGCGGTGGCGGGACGGTCGCGGTGGGCGCGGACGGCAGCCGTACCGTGTGGGCGCCCGGCGGTGCTCCGGTGAGCTGGTCCGCCGACGGCGGCGCGACGTGGACGGCCGCGGCGGGCGTGCCGCAGGGCGCGACCGTCGAGTCCGACCGGGTCGACCCGGCCCGCTTCTACGCGGTGGCGGGCGGAGTGTTCTACGCCAGCGCGGACGGCGGTGCGACGTTCGCGGCCACGCCCGCAACGGGCCTGCCGGCCGAGGGCAACGTGCGCTTCAAGGCGCTGCCCGGCAAGGCCGGTGACGTCTGGCTGGCTGGCGGCAACGCGACGAGCGGCGTCTACGGCCTGTGGCACTCCACCGACGGGGGCGCGTCCTTCACCCGACTGTCCAACGTAGACGAGGCCGACGCTGTCGGCTTTGGCAAGGGCGGAAACATCTTCATCACCGCGAAGGTCCGCGGCGTCCGCGGCATCTTCCGCTCGGCCGACGCCGGCCGGCGCTGGCAGCGCATCAACGACGACCGCCACCAGTACGCCTGGACCGGCGCCGCCATCACCGGCGACCCCCGCGTGTACGGCCGCGTGTACCTGGCCACCAACGGAAGGGGATCATCTACGGCGAGCCGTAGGATGTATCTTTGTCGGTTGAACAACAAAAAAGAGGGCAGCGAAAACTGACCTCTTGACCGACAAAGTATAGACCACCAGGGAGCGGCTTTGTCAAGCAATTCCGCGGATATCGGCCGGGAGCAGGATATCGGCCAGGAGCAGGAGTACGTCTCGGCGCTCTACGAGCGGCTGGACGAGATGCGCGAGCAGTCCGCGAACCGGTTGGCCAGGGTGTTGCGGCAGACCGGTGGCACGCCGCAGGCCCGGTCGGAACGGGAGAGCGGGGTCGCCCTCTACACCGACCAGGTGGCCCAGTACGGCGCGGTGGAGCACGGGCTGTGCTTCGGCCGCCTGGACTTCCACAAAAGCGACACCGACGACGGCGACACCCGGTACATCGGGCGGATCGGCATCTTCGACGAGCGCCACGACTACCGGGCGATGCTGCTGGACTGGCGGGCGCCGGCGGCCCGCCCGTTCTACCTGGCGACCGCGGCGTCCCCGGACGGAGTGCGGCGGCGGCGACACATCCGGACCCGCCGCCGCACCGTCGTCGGCCTCGACGACGAGGTGCTCGACCTGGAGGAGGCGCACGAGGTCCACGAGGGACTGACCGGCGAGGCAGCCCTGCTGTCGGCGCTGAACGCGAGTCGCACCGGCCGGATGCGGGACATCGTCGAGACGATCCAGGCCGAGCAGGACCAGGTGATCCGGGCGCCGCTGGACGGCGTACTCGTGGTCCAAGGTGGACCCGGCACCGGCAAGACGGCGGTGGCCCTGCACCGGGCCGCGTATCTGCTCTACACCCACCGGCGCGAGCTGACCACGCGGGCCGTGCTGGTGGTGGGTCCTAATGAGACGTTCCTGCGGTACATCTCCCAGGTGTTGCCGTCGCTCGCCGAGACGGGCGTGTTGCTGGGCACGGTCGGCGACCTCTTTCCGGGCGTGACGGCGCGCCGCGCCGAGGCGGCCGAGGTCGCCGAGCTCAAGGGCCGGCTGTCCATGGTGGACGTGTTGGCGGCGGCGGTGCGGGACCGGCAGCGGGTGCCGGACGAGCCGCTGCCCGTCGCGGTCGAGCAGGAGACGCTGTGGCTCGACCCGGAGACGGTACGCCGGGCGCGGGAGCGGGCGCGCCGCTCGGGCAAGCCGCACAACCTGGCCCGGCCGGTGTTCGACACCGAGATCGTGCACGCGCTCGCGGCCCAGCTCGCCGAGAAGATCGGGTTCGACCCGTACGCGCACGACCCGCTCGGTGAGGGTGACGCGCCCGGCGAGGAGATCATTTTCGACGACGCCGACATGGCCGAGATCCGCCGCGAACTGCGCAAGGAGCCCGAACTGCTGGGCACGCTGGACTGGCTCTGGCCGATCCTCACGCCGGAGCAGCTGGTGGCCGGGCTGTTCGCGTCGCCCGAGCGGTTGGCCAGAGCCGCGGGCGACGCGCGGCTACAAAGGGAGCCGAGAGGTGGCTGGAGCCCCGCCGACGTGCCCCTGCTGGACGAGGCCGCGGAGCTGCTCGGCGAGGACGAGGCCAGCGCGGCGGCGCGGGTCGAGCGGCTGCGCCGGGCCCGGATCGAGTACGCCGAGGGGTGCTGGACATCACCCGCGGCTCCGCGGCCACCGACTCCGAGGACGAGGTCGAAAACGAGATCCTGGCCGCGGCCGACCTGGTCCAGGCGAGCGAACTGGCCGAGCGCCACGTCGACGGCGACCGCCTGACCGCGGCGCAACGGGCGGCGGCCGACCGCTCCTGGGCGTTCGGTCATGTGATCGTCGACGAGGCGCAGGAGCTGTCGCCGATGGCGTGGCGGCTGCTGATGCGGCGCTGCCCGAGCCGGTCGATGACCGTGGTCGGCGACGTGGCCCAGACCGGCGACCTGGCCGGCACGTCCTCGTGGGGCGAGGTGTTCGAGCCGTACGTCGGCGGCCGGTGGCGGCTGGCCGAGCTGCGGGTCAACTACCGCACGCCCGCCGAGATCATGGCGGTGGCCGCGGAGGTCCTCGCCAAGATCGACCCGACGCTCGAACCGCCCCGGTCGGTACGGCAGTCCGGCGTCGAGCCGTGGACCCGGCCGCTGGAGCCGGGGCTGCTCACCAAGCTCATGCGAGAGCAGGAGGCCGAGGGCAAGCTCGGCGTGATCGTCCCGGCCGGGCGCCTCGACGAGCTGGGCGGCGAGCGGTCCGACCTGGAGGGCGACGTCGCCGTCCTGACCGTCAAGCAGGCCAAGGGGCTGGAGTTCGACTCGGTCATCGTGGTCGACCCGGATGCGATCGTCGCCGAGTCCCCGCGCGGCCAGAACGACCTCTACGTCGCCCTCACCCGGGCGACCCAGCGGTTGGGGATCCTGACAGCCGGCTGACCGCGTCGACCACCAGGTCCCAGAACGGCGCGGCCCGCAGCCGCACCGCCACCCGGGCGTTGGGCGCGAGACCCGTCTTGTGGTGCAGGTCGACCACCGTGGCGCCGCGCGTGTGCGTGCCGGTCAGCTCCACCACGACCGGCACGTCCACGCACTCCACCAGCGATGGGTCGATCACGCGGGCGATCGCCACCGGGTCGTGCAGCGGCGGGTCGGGCAGTCCGAAAACCCGCTCGTACGCCGACGCGAAGAACGTCATCAGCTCGACACATGCGTCGGCGAGCGGCGTGCCCAGCGCCCGGAACCGCGCCACGACGTCCGGCGTCACGAGTGCCTGATGGGTGACGTTCAGGCCGACGACCGTCACCGGCAGGCCCGACCGGAGCACAAGGTCGGCGGCCTCCGGGTCCACCGCGATGTTGAACTCCGCGTACGGCGTCACGTTCCCGCGCTCCGTCGAGCCGCCCATGAGCACGATTTCGCGGACCTTCGGTCGTACCTCGGGATGGTCCCGCAGCAGCACCGCGACGTTGGTCAGCGGTCCGGTCGGCACCAGCGTGACCGGCTCCGGATGCGCGAGCAGCAGGCGGCGCATGAGCGCGACGGCGTGCTCGTCCGCCAGCGGCACGGTCGGCTCGCCGAACGCCGGCCCGTCCAGGCCGGTCGAGCCGTGGATGTCGTCGGCGACATGCAGCTCGCCGACCAGCGGCCGGTCGTACCCGGCCGCGACCGGCACGCCGGTGATGCCGGCGATCGTGCAGACCCGCCGCGCGTTCAGCGTGGTCTTGTCCAGTGTCTGGTTGCCGGCCACCGTGGTGATCGCCAGCAGGTTGAGTCGCGGGTCAGCCGCCGCCAGCATGATGGCCAGCGCGTCGTCGTGCCCGGGGTCGCAGTCGAGGATGATCGGGAAAGCCACGGTGGCTATTCTGCTCGTGGTGGAAACATGGGATGTCGCCGTTGTCGGCGGAGGGCCGGCCGGGCTGTCCGCCGCGCACGCCGCGGCCCGGGCCGGGGCGCGAACGGTCGTACTCGAAAAGGCCACGCATCCCCGCTACAAGACCTGCGGCGGCGGCCTGATCGGCACGTCGCTCGCCGCCGTCGCGGACCGCATCGACGTGCCGGCCGACGACCGCGTCGGCCGGGCCACGTTCACCTGCGACGGCCGGCGCGAGTTCACCCGCCGTCACGACGGGCTGCTCACGATGGTCCGCCGGGAGGAGTTCGACCACGCGCTGCGCAAGGCCGCGGCCGACGCCGGCGCCGAGGTCCGCGAGCGGGTCACCGTCCGTGGCCTGCACGAATCCGCCGGCCACGTCGAGGTCCGACTAGCTTCTGGTACGCCGATGCGGGCCCGCGCCGTGGTCGGAGCGGATGGCTCATCGGGCATCACGGCCCGTCACGTCGGTGTCCGCTACACCCAGGTCGACCTCGGCCTGGAGGTGGAACTGCCGATCCCGCCGGCCCAGCAAGCGCGGTGGCGCGGGCGGCTCCTGCTCGACTGGGGCCCGATCCCCGGCTCGTACGCGTGGGTCTTCCCCAAGGGCGACCGGCTCACCGTGGGCGTGATCGCCTCGCGCGGGCAGGGCGAGGAGACAAAGGGCTACCTGCGGCGCTTCGTCGAGCGGCTGGGCCTGTCCGGCATCGAGCCGGTGCACGACTCGGGCCACCTGACCCGCTGCCGGGCCGACGACTCCCCGCTCCGCCAGGGCCGCGTGGTGGTCGCCGGCGACGCGGCCGGCCTGCTGGAACCGTGGACGCGCGAGGGCATCAGCTTCGCGCTGCGCTCGGGCGAGCTCGCCGGGGCGGCCGCGGCGGCCGGCGACCTCGGCGCGTACCCGGTCGCCGTGCAGGAGACGCTCGCCCCGGAGATGCACGCCGGCCGGCGGCTGCTCGCGGCGTTCGCCAAGCACCCGGGGACGTTCCACACCGTGCTGGCGACCCCGGTGGGCTGGCACCTCTTCAAGCGCTTCTGCGCCGGCGAACCCGCCCTGGTCGACGCCGTCCGTCGCCGCGGCGTCCGCGCCGCCCTCTCCGCCCTGGGAGGTTAGGAAGGGCCCCCTGCTATGCAAAAAGCGTTAACAGGGTGCCCTTCCTTGCACTAGAGGTGGAAGAGGATGGCGCCGTCGATTTCCTCGCGGGTGATGCCTAGGCCGTCCACCGGGCGGGTGGGCACCGCCTCCCACGGCGTACCAGTGATGAGGTGGGGCAGGACCAGGACGTCCTTGATGCCGATCCCGCGCAGGTACGCGATGCTCGTCGGGTCCGGGAAGGACACCGTGGCGGCCCGGGTCTGGCTCTGCGTGGTGGGCTCGAAGCCGGCCAACCCGTTCGCGATGCGGGGGAAGCCGTCGGTCGTCCAGAGCATGAAGTGGAGCTCCAGGAGCCCGTCGCTGGGCAGGATGAGCAGCGGCTCGCGGGCGGCGCTCATGGCGGCCGGGGCGGTCGGTACGACGGGGTGCGGGGTCCGGTTGATGCCCTCGACGAAGACGAGCGCCAGCGGGACCACCAGGGCGGCGCGGAGCACCAACGCGGCCGGCTGTTTGATCAAGGACGCCTGGCGGGCGGCCGCGCACACGGCGCCCGCGGCGAGGATGGCCAGCAGCAGGCTGATCCAGATCATCAGCCGCCCGGGCGTGCGCAGCGCGTCCCAGCCGGGCAGGTGCCTGGACAGCGTGATGTAGCCGGGGTCGCCGTCGTCGCCCAGGTTGGCGCCGAGCCCGAGCAGGCCGGTGCCGACGACGCCGGCGCCGAGCAGGATCCGGTGCCGCAGCTTGAAGACCGAGAAGAACAGCCCGGCGCTGGCCAGCACGATCAGCGTGATGCCGGGCAGCAGCGCCATCTCGGCGGCCCAGCCCAGCTGCTCGCGGGCGACGGTATGGCGGTCGCCCCAGAACCAGTTCTCCCACGGCGCGGTGAAGTAGCCCTTGAGCGGCGGCGAGAACAGCACCGTCCACTCCAGACCGCGCTTGCCCTGCGGGTTCAGCTCGACGACCTTCAGGTAGGCCAGCGCCATCCAGACCGTGACGACACTGAAGACCGCGCCACCGATGATGTTCGCGACGAGCAGGCGCCGTCCGAACGGCGGCCGGGCCTTCTTCCGCCACCAGCTGATCGCGTACGTCGCGGCGGCCAACAGGCAGGCGGCGATCAGGAAGTACGCGAACGGCAGGCCGATGCCGAAGCCGAGGCTGATCTGCCAAGTGGCGGTGAGCCAGCCGGCCACCACCCAGCCGGGCTTGCGCAGTTCGGGACGGTAGCCGTGGGTCAGCGACCAGCCGTGGCCGCGCGCCAGCATGGCCAGGGACAGTGCGATGCCGCCGGTGGACAGGATGTTCATGTGCCCGCCGTGGGCCAGCCGCCAGGGGGAGAACGCCCAGGCGATGCCGCCGACCGCCGCCCCGACCCGGCCCACGCCGAGCTGGCGGATCAGGGCGTACGCGCCGATGAACGCGAGCGCGTAGAGCAGGACGTACATGATGTTGTAGCGGATGATGGCGGCCTCGACACCGGAGCCGATCATGCCCGCCGGGGCGTACCCGAGCAGGGTGTCGGTGTACACGTACGTGTACGTCTCCGGGTAGAAGGTGTTCGAGTCCCACAGGTGCAGCGGGTCGGTGAGCAGCGCGTGCCCGGCCCAGGCCATCTGCCACGCCTGCACGGTCGGGTCGCCGAGGTCGCCCGGGATGGTGGTGGCCGGGTGGCGCATGGTCGGCCAGGTCAGCACGACCGCGAGCAGGAGCCCGCCGAGCACCGCGAGGGTCCACTCGTGGCGCAGGACGCGCCAGATCGCGGCGCTCACCCCGGACCGTGCCGGTGGCGGGGCTGGACTGGGTTCCCGGTCGACGGTGGGCGCCGCACTTTCCATGGGCATCGATACTGCCTTAGCCAAATACATCGGATGTATGGTGGTGCGCGTGACGGCAGATTGGTTCCGCGATGCCAAGTTCGGCATCATGATCCACTGGGGTCTTTACTCGATCCCGGCGTGGGCACCCCTGGATGACGCGGTCGTTCGGGTGTTGTCGCAGGGTGGTCACAGCCCCGACGGAGACCCGGAAAGTGACCCACTATTCCGAAACTGTTACGCGGAGTGGTATCAAAACTCCTACCTTTTGACGGGCAGTCCCACCTGGCACCACCACAAGGAGGTGTACGGCGACCGGCCGTACGAGGACTTCGCCGGCGACTTCCGGGCGGCCGTCGAGGGGTGGGACGCGGCCGGCTGGGCCGACCTGTTCGCCGCGGCCGGCGCCCGGTACGTCGTACCCGTGACCAAGCACCACGACGGGTTCGCGCTGTGGCCGTCGCGTACGCCCAACCCGTACCGGGACGGCTGGTCGACGGAGCGCGACGTGGTCGGCGAACTGGGCGCCGCGGTCCGGGCCCAGGGCATGCGGTACGGGCTGTACTACTCCGGCGGCCTGGACTGGACCTTCGGCAACGTGCCGATCCACCGCCAGATCGACGTGGAGTTCAGCATCCCGAACACCCCCGAGTACGCCCGCTACGTCAACGCGCACTGGCGCGAGCTGATCGACCGGTACGAGCCGAGCATGCTCTGGAACGACATCGGCTACCCGGCCGGCGGCGACCCGGAGCGGCTGTTCGCGGAGTACTACGCGCGCGTGCCGGACGGCGTCGTCAACGACCGGTTCATGTCCGAGCACAGCGACATCCGCAGCCCCGAGTACGAGATCCGGCCCGACATCGACCCGCATGTGTGGGAGACGGTGCGCGGGCTGGGCCTGTCGTTCGGCTGGAACAGGCAGGAGACCGCGGCGCAGCTGCTGTCGGCGACCGAGCTGGTGCACCTGCTCGTCGACGTGGTGAGCAAGAACGGAAACCTGCTGCTCGGCGTGGCCCCGGACGACCGCGGCGAGATCCCGGCCGGGCAGGCGGACGTGCTGCGCGAGGTGGGGCGGTGGCTGGCGGCCAACGGCGAGGCGATCTACGGCACCCGGCCGTGGACCACCGCCGAGGCCACCACGGCGGACGGCCTGCCGGTGCGGTTCACCCGGCGCGGCGACACCCGCTACGCGATCGTCCTGGGGGCGGCGGAGCAGTTGCACGGCGTACCCGGAATTGACCCGGAAGACGCACGGCGCCTGGGCGACGGCGAAGGACCCGCGACGGCCTTTGTCCTTTAGGGCGCGTCTGGCGGATCTTTGTGGGGCTGCGGCGGGCCCAGACGACGACCGGCGGCACCGGTCGAAAGGCCGCATACAACACCGGTATGCGACCTTCCGCCCAGCACCACCGGACCGCCGCCTGGACCTCGCCTCGCACCCACAAGATCCACCAGACACGCCCTAGGCCAAGCGGTACATGATCGACTGGGCCGGGGCGGTCTGGCCGCCCGGCCGCAGGTAGCGGTGCAGCTCGCGGTTGAGGAGCAGGTCGGTCCAGAGGTGCCGGCGGTATGTCCAGCCCCAGCCCGGCACGACCTCGCGCTCGTCGCCGAGGACGTAGCGCATCAGCACATAGATGCGGGGCAGCCGGGGGCCGTACTCGCAGGCGTTGCGGCGGGCGTTGTAGGTGACCACGACGCGGGTGGACCGGGCCGGCTCGTGCACCCGCTGGTAGAGGGCGGCGAACGCGGGGTCGCCCTTGAGCCAATGCGCGGATTCGACCGTAGGGGCTTGTATGAGGACGCCGACGTCGTACCGGGGCAGCAGGCCCGGGTCGGCGCGCAGGTGGCAGGCCGTGAAGATCAGGACGTTCGCGAACATGTCCCGGCGCAGCTGGGACGCGCGGCCCTTGAGGTCGGCGACGAGCCGGCGCTTGGCCTCGCTCGGCGGGCCGCTGTGGCCGTCCACTTCGGCCGCGAGCAGCAGGTACCCGGTGGTGTCGAGCACAGGTGGGGCAACCGCGGTCGAAGGCGCACCCGGTATGTTCATGATTTTCATTGTGCGATCTTCGTCATCGCCGCTCGTCAGTCACTTGACTACACTTTGCCCTGGTAGAGCCATTGAGACATGAAATCGCCTCGTTTTCCGCGGTCATCGTGGGCCGGGAACGAGAGCTGGACGCCGTACTCCGGCTCCTCGGCGGCGACGCGGACGCCGCGCGGGCGCTGGTGGTCCTCGGCGACGCCGGGATAGGCAAGAGCACGCTGCTGGAGGCGGCGGCCGCGCACGCCCGCGCGTGCGGGTGGCGGGTGCTCCGCGCGGACGGCAGCGAGCGCGAGACCGGGCTCGCCTTCGCCGCGCTGCACCAGCTGCTCGGGCCGGTGCTGAAGGCCGCGACCCGGCTGCCGGACCGGCAACGCGCCGCACTGCTGGGCGCGTTCGGGCTCGAAGGCGACGGGTTGCGGGCGCCCGACCAGCTGCTGATCGGCGCCGCCCTGCTGACCCTGCTGTCCGACCTGGCCGAGGAACGGCCGGTGCTCGTGGTCGTCGACGATGCACAGTGGATCGACCGGGGCTCGCTGGACGCCCTCGCGTACGCGGCGCGGCGGCTCGACGCCTCGCCCAGCGCGGCGCTCCTGGCGGCCCGCGGCACGGCGGCGCCGGCGGGCCTGGACCGGGGTCTGCCCGCGCTCACGCTCGAACCGCTGGCCCGGGACGCCTCCAACCAACTGCTGGACCGGCAGCCGCGCCCGCCGGCCGGCGGGGCCCGGCTGCGGGTGCTCACCGAGGCCGGCGGCAACCCCCTCGCGCTGGTCGAGTTCGCGAAGACGGCGGCGGAGATCGAGGCGGACGCGCTCCCGCTGACCGAGCGGCTCGAACGGATCTTCGCCGCCCAGGTGGCCGCCCTGCCCGCGCCGACCCGCCGGCTGCTCCTGCTGGCCGCCGCCGCGGACGGCGGTGACCTGGCCGGTCTGGAGTGGAACGTGGAGGACTGGGCGGCCGCGGAAGAGGCCGGGCTGGTGCGCCTCGACGGCCAGCGGGTCCGCTTCCGGCACCCGCTCATGCGCTCCGGCGTCTACCACGCGGCGCCCCTCGTGGCGCGGCGCGAGGCTCACCTCGCCCTGGCCATGGCGCTGCGCGACGAGCCCGACCGGCGCGCATGGCACCTCGCCGCGGCCAGCGCCGGGCCGGACGAGCCGGTCGCCGCGGCCCTGGAGGCCAGCGCGCAGCGGGCCCGGCAGCGCGGCGGCTACGCGGCCGCGGCCCGCGCGCTGGAACGGGCGGCCCAGCTCAGCCCGGACCCGGCGCAGCGGGCCCGGCGGCTCGCGCTGGGCGCCGACGCGGCCACGTTCGCCGGGCAGGTGGAGTGGGTCCAGGAGCTGGCCGGGCAGGCCGCCGCCGGCACCGACGACCCCGGCGTACGCGCGCTGGCGTCGCACTCGCGCGGCTGGGCGCTGTCCCAGACCACCCGGCACCGCGCCGCCCTCATGGTGCTGCTGCGCACCGCCGACCTCGGCACCCCGCACGCCGCCGTGGCGCTGGTCAACGCCGCCCTCGTCGCGTACCACGTGGGCGAGGAGGAGGACCGGCACCGGGTGCGCGACGCGGCCGCCCGGCTCGGGCTGCCGGCCGGCAACCCGTGGCGCACCTGGATCCTGGCGGCCACCGACCCGTTCGGCAGCCGGGCCGAGGTGCTCGCCGACCTCGACGGCGCGGTCGGGGTGCGCGACTCGCTGCAACTCGGCGCGCTCGGCGCCGCCGCGTGGGCCATCGACCACACCGCCTGCGCGGTCGACCTGCTCACCGCCGCGCTGGACGGCCGCCGCGCCGAGGGCGCGCTGGGCGGGAGCGCATCGACGTACCTGTGCCTCGGGTGGGCGTACGCCGATCAGGGGCGCTGGGCGGAGGCACAGGTGGCCGCCGCGGCGGCGGGCGCGATCGCCGCCGAGGGCCGGCTTGAGCTCGTCACCGCGGCCACCCACGCCCTGGAGGCAGAGCTTTCCGGGGTACGCGGGGACACCGCCGCCGGCCGGCGACAGGCGGCCGCCGCGCTCGCCGCCATCGACCCGCAGGAGAGCCGGGCCATCGCGGTACGCGCGCGGCACGCCGCCGGGTTGGCCGCGGTGGCGGACGGCGACCACGAGCTGGCGTACGAGCAGCTCCGGATGCTCTTCCACGCGGACGGCACGCCGGTGCACTTCCACGCGTCCTGCTACGGGCTGGCCGGGCTGGCCGCCGCGGCGGCGCGTACCGGCCGGCGGGACCGGGCCCGGCAGGTGGTGGACCTGGTGGCCGCGCGCCTGGACGGCACCGCCTCGCCGCGGCTCGCCCTGCTGGTCGAGCGCGGCCGCGCCCTGCTCGCCGACCCGGACGCCGCCGAACGCCACTTCGCCGGCGCGCTGGCCGACCCGGAGGGCCGGCAGTGGCCGTTCGAGCGGGCGCAGACCGAGCTGGAGTACGCCCAGTGGCTGCGCCGGCAGCGCCGCCGGGCCGCCGACGCCCGGCCGTACCTGCTCGCCGCGCTGGAGACGTTTCACCGGCTGGGCGCGCGGCCGTGGGAGGAGCTGGCCCAGGCCGAGCTGCGCGCCTCGGGCGTCAGCCTGGCGCCGGCCGAGCCCGACGCGTTCGCCGAGCTGACGCCGCAACAGCAGCAGATCATCCGGCTCGCCGCCCGGGGCCTGACCAACCGCGAGATCGCCGAACGGCTCTTCGTCTCCCCCCGGACCGTGGCAACCCACCTGTACCGGTCGTTTCCCAAGCTCGGCATCACGAACCGGGCGCAACTGCGCGACATCCTGCCGCAGTAAATAACGTTTCGAGTTCCGCCTCTTGACAAGAGCGCGCCCTTCAGTAAGAAATATTACCACTATTAGTTAACTTTCTTTTCTGAAGGGCGTTGCCCATGGTCGAGACGCCGGTGGTCGTGGACGGGGTGGTGCCGACCCTCCGCGCCAAGCTGCCGGAGCTCACCGGGGCGGTACGCCGGGTGGCCGAGCACGTGCTCGCCGACCCGGGCGGCGCCGCCCGGTCCACGATCGTCGAGTTGGGCGAGCGCAGCGGCACCTCCGCGGCGACGGTCACCCGGTTCTGCCGGGCGCTCGGCTTCGAGGGCTACGCCGAACTCCGGCTCGCCATCGCCGCCGAGACCGGACGCGCGCGGGCCGCCGGCTGGGCCGTCGACATCGGCCGGGCGATCGAGCCCAGCGACCCCATCGAAAAAGTGCTCGAGCAGGTGATGGCCGCCGACACGCGGGCCATGCACGACACCGTCGCCCTGCTCGATCTGTCCGAAGTGGAACGCGCTGCCGACGCGCTCGCGGGTGCTTCCCGGGTGAGCATCTTCGGCGCCAGCGGTAGCGCGCTGGTCGGTGAGGAGATGCAGTTCAGTCTGCACCGCATCGGCGTGGCGGCGTGGGCCTGGACCGACGTACACAATGGACTCGCCAGCGCCGCCCTCTCCCGTCCCGGCGACGTCGCGCTCGCGATCTCCCACAGTGGACAGACGCGGGAGACCATCGAAACCCTTGCCGAGGCGGGCTGCCACGGCGCCACCACCATCGCGTTGACCAGCTTTCCGCATTCCACGCTGGCCGAGTTGGCGGACATCGTCCTGCTGACGGCCAGCCAGGCCACCACGTTCCGGCCCGACGCACTCTCCGCCCGCCACCCGCAGCTGGTCGTGCTCGACCTGCTGTACGTGGCGGTCGCCCACCGCACATCCCCCTGAAACACCCTCACCCCCCTTTGGAGGATCCAGTGAAACGCAGGATCGCGATTGCCGCGGCGCTCGCCGCGACGCTGCTGGGTGCGGCCGCGTGTGGCGGCTCGGACGACAGTGGCGCCAACGACACGTCGGCACAGGCACTCGACGGCACCGGCAAGACCATCAAGGTCTGGCTCATGGTCGACGCGCAGTCGAGCTGGAAGGAGGTCGTCGAGGACGCCAACGCGCGCTTCACCGCGGCCACCAAGGCGAACGTGCAGGTCGAGTACCAGCAGTGGGCCAACCACCTGACCAAGCTGGACGCGACCCTGGCCGGCAGCGACGTGCCGGACGTCGTCGAGCTGGGCAACACCGAGATGCCCAAGTACGTCTTCAGCGGCGCGTTCGCCGAGCTCGACAAGAGCCGCTTCGAGAACTCGGCCACCTGGCTCAAGGGCCTTTCCGGCCCGTGCGAGCTGGACAGCAAGACGTACTGCGTGCCCTACTACGCCGGCGCGCGCGTGCTGATCTACCGCACGGACCTCTTCGAGGCCGCCGGGATCAAGCCGCCGACCAGCTACGCCGAGCTGACCGCCGCGGCCGACTCGCTCAAGGCCAAGAACGGCAGCAACGCCAAGTTCGCCGCGTTCTACATGCCCGGCGCGTACTGGTACGCCGCGATGTCCTGGGTGTACGGCGAGGGCGGCCAGATCGCCAAGAAGGACGGCGACAAGTGGGCCGGCACCCTGTCCGAGCCGACCGCGCAGGCCGGCTTGCAGAAGTGGGCCGACCTGGTCAAGAAGTACTCGTCCGGCGACGTGACCAAGGACGAGAACGACCAGGCCGCCATCTTCGCCCAGGGCCAGTCGGCGATGTTCTACGGCAACGGCTGGGAGGCCGGCGCGGCGCAGGAGCAGCGCAAGGACCCCAACGACCCGAACTCCGCCCTGGTGGCCACCAAGGTCAAGGGCAAGGTCGCGTCGGCGCCGATGCCGGGCATCCCGTCCTTCCTCGGCGGCTCCGACCTGGGCGTGACCGCCAAGAGCCAGAACCAGGCCCTCGCCGCTGAGTGGATCAAGTACTTCACCGACGCGAAGGCCCAGGAGGCGCTGCTGGCCAAGGGCGTACTGCCCAACGCCACCTCGCTGCTGGACAAGGCCGCGGCCGTGAAGGGCAACGAGGCCACCGCGCTGGCCGCGAAGAGCAGCTGGTTCGTGCCGATGGCCGAGAAGTGGGCCGACGTCGAGAAGGCGGGCGTGTTGCAGCAGGCGCTGCGGGACATCGTCACCGGCAAGAAGACGGTGGCCGAGGCCGCGCAGTGGGCCGACGCCGAGATAACCAAGACCCTCAACGGCTGAGTCCGGTTTGGCCGCGCCGCCGCTCTGTGCGGCGGCGCGGCCCCTACCTCTGGTGAAAGGAGTGCGATGCAGGCCGTCGACGAACGGGTTGTGCAGACACCGCGCTTGGGTGACCCCATTCGGGTGCGCCGTCGACGGCCGAACCGGATGCCGCTGCTGCTCACCATGCCCGCGCTCGTGCTGCTGGCGGGCCTGCTGGCGTACCCGCTCGCCCGCATGCTCGTACTGTCCTTTCAGGACATGCAGCTGCGCAACCTCTTCGCCGGCACGTCCCCGCCGTGGGTGGGCTTCGAGAACTACAAAGAGATCCTCACCGACGGCGTCTTCTGGAGCGTGGTACGGCGCACCGCGATCTTCACGGTCGTGTCGGTGGCGATCTCGGTGGTGCTCGGCATGGCGGTCGCGCTGCTCATGCGCCGGGTGAGCAAGCCCGTACGGCTGGCCATGATGGTCGCCATGATGTTCGTCTGGGCGATCCCGCAGCTCGTCTCCGCGCAGATCTTCAAGTGGATGGTCGACGCCGACTTCGGCGTGGTCAACTACATGATCGACCAGATCCCCGGCGTGGACTTCGCCAACCACAGCTGGTTCGCCGACCCGATCCAGGGCTGGGCGGTCATCACCACGCTGGTCGTGTGGGCCGGCATCCCGTTCCTCGCGATCACCCTGAACGCCGGCCTCACCCAGGTGCCGCGCGAGCTGACCGAGGCGGCCACCGTCGACGGGGCCGGCCCGTGGCAGACGCTGCGCCACATCACCCTGCCGATCCTGCGACCCCTGATCATCATCGTCACCACGCTGTCGGTGATCTGGAACTTCGGCCTCTTCACCCAGGTGTGGGTGGTCCGCGACAGCAAGCCCGAGCAGGAGTACCAGACGCTCGCCACGTACGCGTTCACGCAGGCGTTCGGGCGCAACGAGTACAGCCTCGGCTCGGCGATCTCGGTGATCACCGTGCTGCTGATGCTGGGCGTGATGGCCTTCTACGTACGCCAGATGTTCATGATTGGAGACGTGGACTGATGAGCGCTACCTCGCACCGCTCCCGGGCGGGCACCATCCTGGCCAACACGGTCGGCGTCGTCTTCGTCGTGCTCATGGCGTTTCCGGTCTACTGGGTGCTCAACACCGCGTTCAAGCCGGCCTCCGAGGTGCTGTCGTTCACCCCGTCGTTCCTGCCGGAGCACCCGACCCTCGACAACTTCAGGTCCGCCATCAAGGCGCCATACTTCCTGGTGGACCTGCGCAACGGGATGATCGTCACCGCGTTCGCGGTCGCCGGCGCGCTGGTCGTCGGCTTCCTCGCGGCGCTGGCGATCGCGCGCTTCCGGTTCTACGGGCGGCGCGCGTTCATCATGGTGATCCTCGGCGTGCAGCTCGTGCCGCTGCTCGCCCTGCTCATCCCGCTCTACCTGATGCTCAACCGGGTCGACCTCACCAACAGCCTCATCGGCGTCAGCATCACGTACCTGGTGCTGATCCTGCCGTACACGGTGTGGACGCTGCGCGGCTTCATCGCCGCGGTGCCCCGCGAACTCGACGAGGCCGCCCTGGTCGACGGCTGCAGCCGGTGGCAGACGTTCTACCGGATCATCCTGCCGCTGACCGGGCCGGGGCTGGTGGCCACGTCGATCTACGGGTTCATCCAGGCGTGGAACGAGTTCATCATCATCAACACGCTCAACAACCCGGAGAAGCAGAACCTGATGGCCTGGCTCCTGCAGAACCAGACCAACCGCGGCACCGCCTGGGGCCCGTTGATGGCCGGCGCCATCATCACGGCGCTACCCGTGGTCGCCTTCTTCCTCATGATCCAACGCCACATAGCCGTGGGCCTAACCGCCGGCGCCGTAAAGGGCTAACCCCCTCCCGCCCGCTCCGCCCGCTCTTGTCGCCCGCTCGCGCCGCCCGCCGGCTCTTGTCGTCGATCAAGGGCAAACGGTCGTGCTTTGATCTCCGATCCACGACCGTTTGCCCTTGATCGACGCGAAAGTCCTTGATCGGCGCGCCGTGGCGGGCTCGCCCCGGTAGGCGTCGCGCGCCCTCAAATCGCTGCGGTGATCATGGAGTTAGCGTCCGGGAGAGCGCTCCCTCTGACGCTAACTCCATGATCACCGCAGGTCGATGTGGACCCCGGCGTCGCGGGCCGAGTCATGGCTGGTACGGCGGGGCGACGCCCCAACCCCAGCGCGGTACGGGGGCTTCGCGCACGACGTCGGCGTCAGGCTGGGAGTTTTGCACCGCGAGTCGGGTGCCCCACTCGATGTAGCTGGCGAACGCGGACCGGAACTCCGGGTCGGCCGGCAGGTCGACCTCGTCGGCGGCGTCCATCATCAGGTTGACCCAGCGCCGCCGTTGCGGCTCGGTGATCGCCTTGCCGACATGCCGGCGCACCATGGTCGGATAGCCGCCCCGCTCCTGCGAGTACGCCGCCGGGCCGCCGAAGACCTCGGCGAGCCAGAGTGCCACGTACCGGGCGTGCTCGGGATCCATGTGCGCGAACAGGGGTGCCAGCAGGTCGTCCGCGACGACTCGCCGGTAGAAGGCGTCGCACAGCCGGACGAACGCGTCCGTGCCGCCGGCCCATTCGTACAGCGTCGGTGGGTGCACCATGGGTACAGCCCAACATGCCCGATCCACTTGATCAAGTACGCACCATTTGGTAAGGAGCCCACGGATGGCCAAGCGCTACCACTGCCCGGTCGAGCTGGCGGTCGACGTGGTCGGCGGGAAGTGGCGGCCGGTGATCCTGGCGCATCTGAAGCAGGGCGTGCACCGGTACGGCGAGCTGCGCAAACTCATGCCGGACGTGAGCGAGAAGATGCTGGTCCAGCGGCTGCGCGAGCTGGAGGCGGACGGGCTGGTGAGCCGGCAGGAGCGGGACGCCTCGACGCCGTGGGTCGAGTACCGCCTTACCGACGAGGGTCGGAGCCTGGCGCCGGTGTTGCAAGCGCTCTACGACTGGGGTGCAGCGCGTGCCGAGCGCACGGGCGTCCCGCTCGTTACAAGCTGATGCCGTACCCGCGGATCCGGGCGTGGACCCGGCCGAGGTCCCAGTCGGCGTGCAGGACCGTGTAGAGGAACAGCGCGTTGGTGAAGTGGGAACGCGCGGCTGCCATGTCGCCGGCGTCAGCCGCGGCCGCGGCGGCCGCTTCAAGGGCCTGCGCGCGGGGTAGGACCTGGCTGCCGACCTGGTAGTAGCGGGCGGCCTGAAGAAGAAGGGCTTGGTCGTTGCCGACCAGGCCACGGCAGTACGCCAGGATCGCCTGCCGGCGCGGCATATCCGACCGACCCGCCACGGTCACGGCCCGGTCCGCGGCGGATCGAGCGGTCGCCTTGTCGCCGACCGCGACGGCGAGCCGAGCGGCGTTTGCCAGCACCGCGACGACCGTCTCCACGTCCTCGGTCCTGGCGAGCGTGGCGAGCAGGACACCGAGGGCCGCCTCGGGCGCACCTGAACGTTCGTGTGCCAGGCTCTTGGCCAGCACGTACGGGCCGAGGACCCGATCGCCGAGCCGGCTTGCGTACCGATCGGCGCTCGCCAGGCGTTGGGCCGCCGACGCGTCGCCGCGATGCAGCCCGATCAAGGCAGCGAGGCTCAGGCTGACGCACAGGGTCACCGGCTCATTCGACTGGTGGCGTTCGATGTCGGTCTCGACAAGGGCGTCGTCCCACTGGCCGGTCTCGAACAGCAGCTCACTCAGGACGGACTGCGCCTGGAGCCGCCGGACGGCGTTTCCGGCGTCGTCGGCCAGCTGGCGCACCTGTTCCGCCGCCTTGATGGCATCGCCATGGCGGTCGAGGTTACCCAGCGCCACGGCACGGTTGATGCCCAGTACGAGGCGGAGATCGGCGAGTGCGGGATCGCCGCCGGCCAGTGCGAGTGCGCGGTCGTACAGCGGCAACGACGCCGCTGAATCACCCTTCATCCCGAGTACGACGGTCTGGGCGGCCAGCGCCCAACTGGTGGCCCACCGGTCGTTGGCGGCCAGCGCCGTGGCCAAGGCGGCGTCGGCGAGCCGGCCGGCGGCGTCGACGCGGCCGGCGAAGCAGTGTGTGCGTGCGGCGAGGACGAGCAGGCGGGCTCGGTGACGGGGCGCGATCGACGGCGAGTCGAGCGCGCTTTCCAGCGTGGCCAGGGAGTCCGCATGCCGGCCATGCACGGCACGGCTCTGGGTCAGCGTCCACAGCAGGCTGACCAACAGGTCAGGATCAGACACGTGGTCGAGCGCGTCGCCGGCCACCCGGGCCGCCTCGGCGGCGTCGCCCACCCGGTAGAGGGCGTCAGCGAGCGTGGCGGTCAGCCGGTCGCGCGGGCGTACGCCGGCGGGCATCCCGCGCATGGCCACGCGCAGTAGGGATATCGCCGCCTGGGGAGCCCGGTTGACCAGCGACTGCCCGACCTCGGCGAGCCACCGCACGATCCACTCGTCAGACGGCCCGTCGCCGCCGGCGGCCTCCAGCGACGGTAGTAGCTGCCGGGCGACGCGGTCCGCCGACGCGCCCGTTTCGGCCAGCTTGCGTGCGGCGTCGCGGTGCCAGGCCGCCCGCGTCGGGACGGATGTCTCCTCGTAGAGCGCCGCCCGGATGAGCGGGTGGTGGAACGCCAGCTCGTGGCCGTCGTCGCGGAGCACGCCGGCGTCGGACGCCTCGTTCAGGAGGGGGACCAACTCGCCGAGGCTCTTGCCGGACACCACCGCGAGTTCGGCCACCGAGAAGCTCACGCCCTGCAGGGCCGCCGTCCGCAGCACGGTACGGACCAGCGGCGACAAGAACTCCAGCCGGCTGGCGATGGCTGCAGACAGGGACTCGGGCGGCCGGCCGGCGGCGAACTCGACTTGGCCCATGTCGGTGGTCACGGTGCCGCCCCGGACGAGCGCGTCGACAAGTTCGGTCAGGTACAGCGGGTTGCCGCCGGCGTCAGAGGCCAGCTTGAGCAGCCGCGGGCCCGGGACCCCGCCCACCGTTCCCGCGACGAACTCGGTCACCTCCGCTTCGGTGAGGCCGTGCAGGCGGACGCGGGCGGCCGGTTCGATCGAGCGGCGCAGCGCGCGCAGGTCGGCCCGCTGCGGGACGGTACGCGTCACCGCCGCGACCAGGAGCGGAAGTCGCTGGGTGGTATGCGTGAGCCGGCCCAGGCACCGGACGGTCGCCGGGTCCGCCCACTGCAGGTCGTCGACCACGAGCAGCACCGACGAGGCCGTACACAGCTCGTCGATCAGCGCGAGGAGCCGCTCCGTGGCCGCGGCGACGAGGTCCATCTGGTTGCCCGGGGCGGACTCGGCGCGGAAGATGTCCGCGATCCTGGCCCTGCCCCGGCCGGCGGCGGCTGCGGGAGAGTCGATGGTGCTGAGCAGCGGCAACAGCGGGAACGCCTGGCTCAGCTCGTCGCACGCGGTCCAGAACACCTGGCAGCCGGCGGCCACCGCCTCCGAGGCGGCGGTCCGCAGCAGCGCCGATTTGCCGATGCCAGGTGCGCCCTCCACCAGGACGGCACGCCCCTGCCCGGTCGTCAGGTCGGTGACCCAGTCCTGCATGAGCCGGAGCTCTTGCCGCCGGCCGATCAACGAAGCGGGCGAGGCCATCCGCGGTGGTGGCACGGCGGCGGGCGAGTCGGAGGCGCCGCGGGCCTCCAGCCACAGCTCCTTGAAGCGCTCGACATCCCCGCCGAGTGCCTGGACGACGAGTTCCAGCGGCCCCCAGTGCGGCACGCGGGACCCTCGGAGCACCGCGTTGACGGTGGTGTGGCTCAGCACGCCTCGCCCGAGGCTACGCGCGATCGTGCGCGTGCTCGGCTCGCCGGCCCGCCGATGAAGCAGCCGGATCTCCTCAAACAGGGTCTCAATGGGGTCACGCATCGTCCTTCAGCATGAACCCGCAGGCAGGATGATCGGCACTGCCGCATACAAAGCTTTACACCTCGGTGGCGAGGGCGCGGACGACGGCGGAGGGGCTCTGGCGGCCCAGTCGCTGCGCCATCCACAGGCTCGTACGCACCAGCGCGCGCAGGTCCACGCCCGTCTCCACGCCCAGCCCGTTCAGCTGCCAGACGAGGTCTTCGGTGGCGAGGTTGCCGGTGGCGCTCTTGGCGTACGGGCAGCCGCCCAGGCCACCCGCCGAGGCGTCCACTGTGCTCACTCCAGCCTGGAGGGCGGCGAGGGTGTTGGCCAGCGCCTGCCCGTACGTGTCGTGGAAGTGGACGGCCAGCCGGTCGGGGGCCACCCCGGCCGCGTCGAGGGCGCGGATGAGGGCGCTGACGTGGCCGGGTGTGCCGACGCCGATGGTGTCGCCGAGCGAGAGCTGGTCGCAGCCGAGGTCGATAAGGCGGCGGGCTACCGAGACCACCTGCTCGATGGGGACCTCGCCTTCCCAGGGGTCGCCGAAGCACATGGACAGGTACCCACGTACCCGCAAACCGGAGGAGCGGGCGCGGCGCACGACCGGGTCGAACATCCGCAGCGACTCGTCCACGGTCCGGTTGAGGTTGTTCTTCGCGAACGTCTCGGTGGCGCTGCCGAAGATGGCGATCTCGCGGACGCCGAGCGCGAGCGCGCGGTCGAGGCCGCGGTCGTTGGGGACGAGCACGGGGTAGCGCACGCCGGGGGCGGGTTGCAGCCGGGTGAGGAGGTCTTCGGCGTCGGCGAGCTGCGGCACCCAGGACGGGTGCACGAAGCTGGTCGCCTCGATGACGCGCAGGCCGGCGGCGGCGAGCCGGTCGATGAACTCGACCTTGACGTCGACGGGCACGATCGTCGACTCGTTCTGCAGGCCGTCGCGCGGGCCGACCTCCCAGATCGTTACGGATGACGGCAGGCCAGGCATGGGCACTCGCTGCGGGTTCATCATGACAAGTCAACCACGATCGGGGCGTGGTCGGACGGGGCCTTGCCCTTGCGGGCCTCCCGGTCGATGTACGCGGATTCGACGGTCACGCCCGCGCTCGCGTACACGAGGTCGATGCGCATGCCCATGTTCTGGTGGAACATCCCGGCACGATAATCCCAGTACGTGAAGGGGTGCGGCCCCTTCATCGGCCGCGGTACGACGTCGGTGAAGCCGGCGGCCAGGATCTGGGCCAGCGCCTCCCGCTCGGGCACGGTCACGTGGGTGGCGCCGGCGAACGCGGCCGGGTCCCAGACGTCGGCGTCGGTCGGCGCGACGTTGAAGTCGCCGCACACGACCACGGGCCCGGCGGCCAGCGCGGGGGTGAGCGCGTCGCGCAGGGCGGCCAGCCAGCTCAGCTTGTACGCGTAGTGGGGCGAGTCGGGCGTGCGCCCGTTCGGCACGTACACGGACCAGACCCGCAGGCCGTCGCAGGTGGCGGAGATCGCGCGCGCCTCGGGGTCGGGGAAGCCCGGCTCCTTGTCGAATCCCGTGGTCACGTCGGTGATGCCGACCCGGGAGAGGATCGCGACCCCGTTCCACCGGCCCTCGCTGTGGGCGGCCGACTCGTACCCCGCGGCGCGGAGCTCGTCCGTCGGGAACGCGCCCGCGGCGGTCTTGGTCTCTTGTAGGCAGACGATGTCCGGATGCGTCTCGGCCAGCCACGGGAGCAGCCGGGGGAGCCGGCTGCGCAGCGAGTTGACGTTCCACGTCGCTAGGCGCATGTCCATGACTTTACTGTCGGCTGGCGGCGCAGCACCTAGGGTCAGCTGCATGAAGCCACTCAGGAGTCTGCTCGCCGCGGCCGTGGGCGTCCTCGTCCTCGTGCCGGTGAGCGCGGTCCCCGCCAGCGCGGGAGGATCGTTCCGTCCCGGCGCCCCGGGTGTCGGCGACCCGTACTTCCCGGGCTATGGCAACGGGGGATACGACGTCAAGCACTACGACCTCAACGTCCGCTACCAACCGAGCACCGACCTGCTCACCGGGCACGCGGTGATCTACGCGCGGGCCACGCAAAACCTGTCCAGCTTCAACCTGGACTTCCTCGGTCTGACGATCGACAAGCTGGCCGTCAACGGCCGCGCGGCGTCCTACACGCGGTCCGGCCAGGAGCTCAGCATCAAGCGGAAGATCCGCAAGGGCAGCGCGTTCCGCGTCGACGTGCGCTACCACGGCGTGCCGCAGACCTTGCAGATCCCGGTTCCCGGCATCGTGCTGGAGGCCGGGTTCATCCACACCGACGACGGCGCGGTGGTGGCCGGCCAGCCCGAGGTGGCCGCGAGCTGGTTCCCGGTCAACGACCACCCGAAGGACAAGGCCAGCTACAGCTTCGCGGTGACGGTGCCGGCCGGGCTGGCGGCGATCTCGAACGGCGTGCCGAAGGGCCACAAGACCCGGGGCAACTGGACCACATGGAAGTGGGAGCAGCGCACGCCGATGATCAGCTACCTGGCCACGGCGACCATCGGTGAGTTCCGGATCAGCACCACGAAGCACAACGGCAAGCCGACCATCATCGCGATCGACCCCGACCTGCCGCCGGACCTGGCGGACGACGCTGTCGGTCGTACCAACGAGATCACCGACTTCCTGGCCAGCAAGTTCGGGCCGTACCCGTTCGAGGCGAACGGCGCGATCGTCGACGACTACGACAACCTGTTCTTCGCGCTGGAGAACCAGACCCGCTCGATCTACTCGAAGTTCTTCTTCGACTCGGGCGCGACCACCGGCGAGACGTACGTGGTGGCGCACGAACTGGCGCACCAGTGGTTCGGCGACAGCGTGGCCGTCGAGCAGTGGGACGACATCTGGCTCAACGAGGGCTTCGCCACGTACGCGGAGTGGCTGTGGAGCGAGAAGCTCGGCGAGGGCACCCCGCAGGAGATCTTCGACTTCCTGTACGCCCAGCCGCTGACCGCGCCGTACTGGGCCCCGCCGCCGGGTGACCCGGGCCCGGTGGACCTGTTCGACGACTCGGTCTACACCCGGGGCGCGATGACGCTGCAGGCGCTGCGGGTCACCGTGGGCGACGCGGACTTCTGGAAGATCGTCCGGCAGTGGTACGCCCGGAACCGCAACGGCCACGGCTCGACCGCCGAGTTCGTCCGGCTGGCCGAGCGGGTCTCCGGCGAGCAGCTCGACGCCCTGTTCCAGGCGTGGCTGTTCACCGACACCAAGCCCGCCCACCCGGGCGGTGCGGCCACGCTCAGCGCCGCGGCGGCGGACAAGCCGAACGCGGTCAAGAGCCTCGACCAGCGGCTACGGATGAAGCGGTAGCCCCTTCAGCACCTTGTCCACGGCATTGCGCGGGCCGTGCACCGAGAGGCCGACCAGACGGAGCTTCTCGGCCGGCACGGCCCGCACCGCCGCCCGGTTGTCGTCGTCGTTGTTGCTGGTGAAGAGCTCCTCGGTGTAGACGCCGACGGCCAGTTCGCGCGCCGCCGCCTTGGCCCGGACCTCGGCGAGCCCGGCCAGATCGGCGGCGTACACCAGCACCGGCTGGCCGAACATCGGCAGGTAGGGGGTGCCGGAGCCGTCCTCGTACGGCTGTCCCACCGTCTCGGGCAGGGCGCCGGCCACGCCGGAGGCGAGGAAGGCGGTCACGTTCAGCTTCTGCCAGGTGGCCAGGTCATCGCGTACCACGATGGCGATCTTGGTGGTTGGGCGCATGCGGCCATGATCACGCCGCGCCGCGACGAGCGTCTTGAACGCATGTGCGGGGATACTGGACCGTGTGGGGGAGTGGGCGAGGTACTGGCGCGCGGCCGATCGGCCGGTGGAGGCGCTACATGCGCACTTCGAGCGGCACGTCTATCACCGGCACAGCCACGAGACGTACTCCTTCGGGGTGACCGAGGCCGGCGCGCAGTCCTTCCGGTGCCGGGGCGGGGCGCACACCAGCAGCGCCGGCATGGTGATGGCCTTCAACCCGGACGATCCGCACGACGGGCACGCCGCCGACGAGCGCGGCTTCACGTACCGGATCGTGCACATCCCCCTGACCTGGTCCGCGACCTGCTCGCCGACCGGGCGGGACGCCCGGTCGGGCTGCCGCTCTTCGACGATCCGGTGGTGTCCGACCCGGTCCTGGGCCGGGCGGTGTCCGCGCTGCACGCGGCGCTGGTTGGCTCCGGAGCCGGCGCTGTCTGGACTGAGGAGCGAAGCGACGAGGGAAGACGGCGCCTCCCAGGCGCCGGAGCCCGCGCGAGCGGAGCGAGCGCCAACTGGCAGAGCCCGGCCACCGCGCTCGCCCGGGACGAGCGGCTGGCCGCCGCGGTGGCGGCCATGTCCAGCTACGCCGGGCCGGTCGCGGCGCGGCCGCCGCGCGGCAAGCAGGCGGCGCGGCGGGTCCGCGACATGATCGACGAGGGGTACGCCCGCGACCTCACCGCCGACGACCTGGCCGCCGCCGCGGGCACCAGCCGGTACGCGGTGTACCGGGCGTTCCGGGAGGCGTACGGTCTCTCGCCGAGCGACTACCAGCGGCAACTGCGGCTGCGGTCGGCGCGGCGGATGCTCGTCGCCGGGCACGGGATCGCCGAGTCGGCCGCGCTGGCCGGGTTCGCCGACCAAAGCCACCTGACCAGGTGGTTTCTTCGCTGCTATGGGGTGACGCCGGGGCGTACCGCCAGGCCCTTGACGCCCCAAATCGGACAAAGTGATACGAGATATGCCGCGACCCGGCGTGACCGCCTATGCCATGGTTTGCTGGTGGCCATCGTGAAGCCGGTGCCGGAAACGACCGCGGCCCGGCCCGGGCGGATCCGCGTCGGGCTGCGGGCCCTGCGCGACTGGCGGCCGACCTTACGCCGGCTGCGGTCGCTCGTCCGCAACGCGGTGACCTCGTTCATCGTGCTGGCCGGCACGTTCTGGCTGCTGCCCGGCGTGACCGCGAGCGGGCTGGTCGCGCTGCTCGGCCTGGTCGTGCTCGTGGCCGGCGTCGGCGCGCTGCTGCGGCCGCTGCTGATGGCCCTGGCGACGATGCTCGGCGGGTTCGGCGCGCTGGTGCTGGGCGCGCTGGTGCAGGCCATCGTCCTGTACGTGGCGCTGTGGTTCGCCCCCGACACCGAGGTCGCCAACCTGCCGGTGGTGTTCGGCGCCTCGTGGGTGGCGGTGGCGCTGGCCGCGCTGGTCAACTGGTTCGCCGACGCCGGCACCGACGACACGTTCATCAGCGAGACGATCCGGCTGATGGCCCGGGTGCGCCGCATCGAGGAGCGCGGCGGCCGGGGGCAGAACGTGCCCTGCCCCGATGGCCTGCTGGTGGTCCAGCTCGACGGGGTGCCCGCGCCGCTGCTGCGCTGGGCGGTACGCGCCGGCAACCTGCCGAACATCGGCCGCTGGCTGCGGACCCGCAGCCACCGGTTGGGCGCGTGGCACACCGGGCTACCCGCCACCACCCCCGCGGCCCAGGCCGGCATCCTGTACGGCGACACCCGCCGGGTGCCCGCGTTCCGCTGGTACGAGAAGGACACCCGGCGCCTGCTGGTGACCAGCCGCCCGCGCGACGCCGCCGAGGTGGAGCGGCGCCTGGCCGGCGACCGGGGGCTGCTGCGCGACGGCGGGGTCAGCATCAGCAACGTCTTCTCCGGCGACGCGGAGAGCTGCCTGCTCACGGTCAGCCACGCCGCCCTGCCCGGCCGCTCCGCCCGGGGCTACGCCGCGTTCATGACCAGCCCGTACGGCTTCACGCGCGCCGTCGTACTCGGGATCGGGGAATTGATCCGCGAGCTGCACCAGGCGCGCGTGCAGCGGCGCCGCGACGTCCGCCCGCGGGTCAGCCGCGGCGGCGCGTTCCTGGCGCTGCGGCCCGCGACGACGCTGCTGCGCGACCTGAACGTCACGCTCATCGCCGAGCAGATGGCCCGCGGCGCGCCGATCATCTACTGCGACTTCGTGGACTACGACGAGGTGGCCCACCACGCCGGCCCGGCCCGGCCGGAGGCGCTGGACGCCCTGGAGTCGCTCGACCAGACGCTCGGCATCCTGGAGCGGCTGTCGAAGGAGGCGGCCCGCCGCTACCACCTGGTCGTGCTGTCCGACCACGGGCAGAGCCAGGGGGCGACGTTCCGGCAGCGGTTCGACGAGTCGCTGGAGGAGGTGGTCGGAAAGCTGGTCCGCGGCGGCGCCGAGAACGGCCACCGGCACGGCGCCGCGACCGGCACCGTGGAGGAGTGGGGCCGGGTCAACGCCCTGCTCACCGAGGCCGTACGCCGGCAGGGCCCGACCGCTGCGGCCACCCGGGCCGCGATCCGCAAGCACACCACCGACGGTGAGGTGACGCTCGGCCCGGCGGACGAGGAGGCCAAGGCCATCGCAGAAGGCGACCCGGAGACCGTGGTGATCGCCTCCGGCAACCTCGGCATGGTCTATCTCACCCGCGCCCCCGAGAAGCTGACCCGCGACCGCATCGACGCGGCGTACCCGGATCTGGTGGACGGCCTGGTCGCGCACCCGGGCATCGGCATCGTGGTGGTCGACGAGGACGGCGGCCCGGTGGCGCTCGGCCGGCGCGGCCGGCACCGGCTGTGCGACGGGCACGTCGAGGGCGAGGACCCGCTCGCCCCGTACGGCCCGCTGGCCGCCGCCGACCTGCTGCGCCACCAGCAGATGGACCACGTGGGCGACCTGGTGCTGCTCAGCATGGTCGAGCCGGGCACCGACGAGGTGGCCGCGTTCGAGGAACTGGTCGGCAGCCACGGCGGGCTCGGCGGCTGGCAGACCGAGGCGGTGCTGCTGTACCCGTCCGGCTGGACACCCGCCCCCGACCCTCTCATCGGGCCGGACGCCGTGCAC
Source organism: Phytohabitans rumicis (assembly GCF_011764445.1). Lineage (NCBI taxonomy): Bacteria > Bacillati > Actinomycetota > Actinomycetes > Micromonosporales > Micromonosporaceae > Phytohabitans > Phytohabitans rumicis. Next base: position 2,436,287 of record NZ_BLPG01000001.1, on the reverse strand, counting down.
GCCACGCTGGTGGAGTGGCTGGTCCAGCTGGGGCTGCGCAAGCGCGACGACGAACGGGTCACGCTTCCCGTCGCCGGCTGACCACCGCCGCCACCTGCGAGATCACCAGCACCAGGAGCACCGCGGCGAGCACGCTCTGCCACGGCTCGGGGAAGATGGCGTACCCGAAGATGCCGATGCCCGCGTAGACGGCCGACCACAGCAGGCAGGCCGGCGCGTTGGTGATCGCGAAGCGGCGCCAGTCCAGGCCCATCAGCGCCGCCGCCAGCAGCACCGGCACCCGCCCGCCCGGCAGCAGCCGGGAGACCAGCAGCACCGAGATCTGCCGTTCGCGCAGCTTCTTGCCCATCTTCTCCATCCGCTCCGGGTCGCGCAGCCAGCGCACCCGCCGGGCGAACTGCTCCCCGCCCCACCGGCAGATCGCGTACATGGCCAGGTCGCCGACGTACGCCCCGGCCGCGCCGAAGAGCACCACGAGCAGGACGTGCAGCGGGTTCTGGTGCGCCGCGTACGCCGCCGCGCCGCTGACCGCCGCCCCGGTCGGCACGATCGGCACCACCGCGCCGAACGTCACGACGACGGTCAGCCAGACCAGCGTGCTTACCGTGGCCATTACGGGGTGACCGTCATCGACTCGCCCGGAGCGAGCACCGTGACGCGGGTGCCCGTCCCCTTGGCGAGCCGGGCGAAGTCCGGGCCCGGGTTGTGGAACCGGTCCGGCCGTACCCGGCCAAACCCCACCGGCCAGAACGTCCCGAAATGCACCGGCACCGCCTCCCGCGGCGCGGCCCGCCGCATCGCCTCCGCCGCCGTGTGCGGATCCAGGTGCCCCCGCCCCAGCGTTGGCCCCCAGCCGCCGACCGGCACCAGCGCCAGGTCCAGCGGCCCCAGGTCGGACATGCCCTCGAAGAGCCCGGTGTCCCCGGCGAACCAGGTGTTCGCCGCCCCGTGCACGGTGTAGCCGACCGCCGGCGCCCGGTGCCGCGACCACGGCCCGCGCGCGCCGTCATGGGCCGCCGGGACCGCCTTGATCCGTACCCCGTTGAGGGTGAAGCCCTCGCCGGCGGCGAGCTCCACGCAGTTCCGGGCGAAGGCCGGCCCGAGCCGCTGCCGCACGAACGCGCCGGCCCCGGCCGGCACGACCAGCGCGGCCTCCGGCCCCACCCGGCGCAGCGACGCGACATCCAGGTGGTCGGCGTGCAGATGCGACACGAGTACGGCGTCCGGCGTGCCCGGCAAGCGCGGAGTGCCGCCACGCATGCGGCGCAGGTGAGCGATCCGGTCGCCGAGAATCGGGTCGGTGACGAGCCGCACGCCGGAGTCCTCGACCCAGACGGTGCTGTGCCCCCACCAGGTGACCTGGACCTTGAACGTCACTGCGACACCGTACTCGACGCCCTCCGCCCCTCTCCGCGCCCTTCTCCGCCCGTCTCTGCGTCGATCAAGGGCGTATGGCCGTGGTTTGATCTCCGATCCACGACCCTTTGCCCTTGATCGGCGTGGAATTCCTTGATCGGCGCCGGCGCCGCGCTGGTCAACGCCGCTAAGACGTAGGCCGGCGAACGGCCACCACCGTGACCAGATCCCCCAGTCCGGCGAAGTCGGCGGGATTGGTCGTGTACACGGGTAGCCGATTCACGATCGCGATGGAAGCGATCATCAGATCCGCGATGCGGCTACGCGGCTTTCGGCCAGCGGCGAGCACGGCGGCGGACACCAGCCCGAACGCGCGAGCCGCCTCCGCGTCGAACGGCAGCGGATCGAACGTCGCCTCGACGTGTTGGAGGACCGCGGTGCGGCGGGCGCGTTCCGCCGGGCCGTCGGCGTGGTGCGGCCCGGCCGACAACTCCGCGAGCGTGACCGCACTGATGACCATCTCGTCAGGCAGTTGTACTGCTTCGAGCACCGGCAGCTGGATGACGATGTTGGTGTCGATCAAACCGCGAGTGCCCCGGTCACCACTCACGGTCGAAGGGGTCCTGGTCGGCGATCGCGTCGATGTCGCGGCGGAACGCTTCGGGGTCGACGATCGGAGCCGTCGAGAACGCCGCCAGGACCTCCTCGCGTGGCACGAACGTGCGTCGCCGCAGTGGGATCAGCCGCCCGATCGGCGTGCCATTGCGGGTGATCGTGAATGACTCGCCCCGCTCGACGCCGCGCATGATGGCGCCAGAGTCGTTGCGGAGTTCGCGCTGGCTGATTTCGCGGGCATGCTCGGCCATGGAGCCATCCTATCGACAGGTGCTACGAAGTGCTACGCTACGGCGCCGCCCACTCGTACGCGGAGCCCTCGTGCAGGCCGGCGTAGATCCGGTCGCGCAGCGCGTTGGCCTCCTCGGCCGTCAGCGTGCGCCGCAGGTCGCGCAGGACGACCCGGAGCAGCACGTTCTTCTGCCCAGGGCGCAGGCCCATCCGGGTACGCGCCGCCTCCGGCAGGTCCGGGTACCCGGTCTCGGCGCGTACCGCTACCTCCTCGACCGCCTCGGCGTCCGGGCCGAGCAGTTCGCGAACCCGGTCGCCGAGCAACTCGGCGTCGAGGCCGGCGGCCACGGCGAGGGACAGGTCGCGGTGGACGGCCGGCATGGCGGACACCGGCCGGTACGGCGCCAGGTCGCGCATCTGCGCGGCCACCCGGAGGTCGGGCGAGCGCAGCAGCCGGATGTCGTCGATGCCCTTGGCCAGCATGGCCAAGCGGTCCAGCCCGAGGCCCATCGCGAGCCCGCTGCCGCCGCCCACGACCTCGGGGTGGCCCAGCCCGCACTCGCCGATCTCGACGTCGCCGACGTAGATCTCCCGCCCGGCGATCGTGTACGGGTGGACGTTGGGCACGGTGTGCCACCGCTGGCCGGGCAGCACCGCCTCGACCACCATGCCGATCATGTCGACGAGGTCGACCTCGGTCAGCGGCGGGTCGTCGCGGCGGATCCGCCACACGTCCATCTGGTGCGGCTCGCCGACGTGGTGCCGGCCGATCGCGTCCCGGCGGTAGGTGATGCCCGGGACGCTGAGCAGCACGTCGCGCTCGTGGATGACGTCCAGCAGGGCGGGGATCCGGGCGGTGGTGTGCGAGCGCAGCATCCGGTCGACGTCGACGTACCGGCTGTAGCGGCGGTCGCGGGTGACCGCCTCGGCGTCGTACCGCAGCCGGTCGTAGTTGTGGGCGACGGGCACGATCCGGGGCCGGGGTCGCGGCGTACCGGGATCGCCCACGCCTGGGCGAGCGCGCCCTCGATGGCGGCGACCACGTGCTGGACGGCGTGTTCGCCGCTGGAGGGGTCGGTCAGGTCGCGCAGGCTCAGGGCCGCGCGCAGTTCGTCGGGTGACATGTTCTTGGCCTTCGCGGGAGTAGGGCGAAATAGGGACAGGGCCCCGGCCATGGCCGGGGGCCCTGCTCACGCCATCTCCATCAGCGCAGCGGCGATCGCCCACCGGTCATCCGGGGGCGGCTAAATCGCGGCGCGCGATAGGTCACATGTGCAGCATGCATCGGGGTACGCGGGGTCGGCAAACCCATTTACCCCTGGCACCATGGGCGACGTGCGCCACAAGATCTTGCTCGATACAGATATCGGATCCGATATCGACGATGCGGTATGCCTGGCGTACCTGCTGGCGCAGCCCCGATGCGAGCTGCTCGGCGTCACCACGGTCACCGGCGAGGCGACCCGGCGGGCGATGATGGCCAGCGCGCTGTGCCGGGCCGCGGGCGTCGACGTGCCGATCCATCCGGGGCGGAGGCGACGGTGGCCGGCGACCTGTCACCGCAGGCGCGCGCCCCGCAGGCCGAACGGCTGGCCGGCTGGGACCACGAGACGCGCTTCCCGGAGGGCGGCGCCGTCGAGTTCCTGCGCCGGACGATCCGCGCGCACCCGGGTGAGGTCACGCTGCTCGCGATCGGCCCGCTCACCAACGTGGCGCTGCTCTTCGCCCGTGACCCCTCGCTGCCGGCACTCTTGAAGGCACTGGTTCTGATGGGCGGCCGCTACGCGACCGCCGGCAAGCCCGAGTGGAACATCCGCTGCGACCCACTGGCCGCCAGAGCGGTGTACGGCGTACCGGTGCGCCGCCACCGCTCGGTCGGCCTGGACGTGACGACCCAGGTGGCCATGGACCCGGCGGAGTTCCGGCGGCGGTGCGCCGGCGTACCGCTGCTGCGCCCGGTGCTGGACTTCGCCGAGGTGTGGTTCGCCGAGAAGGAGCGCTTGTACTTCCACGATCCGCTGGCCGCGGTCACGCTGTTCGCCGACGACGTGTGCGGCTTCGAGGCCGGCGCCGTCACGGTCGACGCGGCCACCGGGACCACCGCATGGCGGCCGGCGCCGGGCGGCCCGCACGAGGTGGCCACGCGGGTGTCGCCGGACCGCTTCTTCGACGAGTTCTTCGGCGTTTTCTAGCGGAGCTACACCGCGTCACCGCGGTGATCCGGGGTCGTGCAGACTCATGCCGTGACCGTGCCCTCCGCCGTGGTGGTCAACCCCTCGAAGGTCTTCGACCCCGTCGAGCTGCGCCAGACCGTCTCGGCCCTGCTCGCCGGCGCGGGCTGGCCGGCCCCGATGTGGTTCGAGACCACGCGGGAGGACCCCGGGCGCGGCCAGACCCGCCAGGCGGTCGAGGCCGGCGCGCAGGTCGTCTTCGCGTGCGGGGGCGACGGCACCGTACGCTCCTGCGCCGGCGCGCTGGTCGGCACCGAGGTCGCCCTCGCCGTGCTGCCGAGCGGCACGGGCAACCTGCTCGCGGTCAACCTCGGCCTGACCCACGACCTCGTCGCCGGGGTGGAGATCGCGCTCCAGGGCGGGCTGCGCCGGATCGACGTCGGTGTGGTGGGCGACGAGTGCTTCACGGTGATGGCCGGCATGGGCTTCGACGCGGAGATGCTCGCCGCCACGTCGGAGGCGACCAAGGCGCGGATCGGCTGGCTGGCGTACGTCCTCGGGGCGCTGCGCCACCTCGGGGACCGCCCGATGCGGGTGTCCATCCGGATCGACGACCACCCGCCGATGCGCCGCCGCGCGCGTACCGTCCTGATCGGGAACGTCGGCCGGCTCAAGGGCGGGCTCCGGCTGCTGCTCGACGCCGAGCCCGACGACGGCACGTTCGACATCGCGGTACTGACCCCGCGCACCCTCGGGCACTGGGCCTCGCTGGCCTGGGCGGTGGCGCGGCGCCGCCGGCGGGTGCCGCGGATGGAGGTCTTCCAGGGCCGCAGCGTCCAGGTCACCAGCAACCGCCCGCAGTCCCGGGAGTTGGACGGGGACCTCATCGAGCCGGGCCGGACGCTGCGCGCCGAGCTGCGGCCGAAGGCGCTGTGGCTGTGCGTACCGGAGCCGGACGTCGCCGAGGGCGCCTCGTAAATCGGTGGCGGCCCGCGGCGACCGGGGTTACCGTGGTCGCATGATCTCCTGACGCCCTTGCTGAGACCGCGTATCCGCTTGTCTCGGGCGTCCTCTTGCCTCCGTTTCGGCCCTGGTTGTGGCACGCCCGAGGCTCCCTCGCTTTTGGAAGGAGTCATCCATGCCTGTCGAATCATTCTCCGTACACGCCGACCCCGACGAGCTGGAAGCACAGCGGCTGGCCGCCGCCGTGCACGGGTCCGAGGCGACCTCCGGGTCCGCGCGGCGCGCGGACAAGCCCGCACCGGCCACGTCCGGCCGCGGCAAGGTGACGGCGCGCGGCCAAGGCGGCCCCCAACAGCGCCGCTACGCCTTCCGCCGCAGCTGATGCAAGGAAGGGCCCCTTGTTAGCGCTTTTTGCATAGCAGGGGGCCCTTCCTAACGCCCCAAATCACAGCGCTACGCGTCGGGGTCCTGCTGGCCCGGCGCGTCCGGGGTTGGGCCGGCATCGCGGCCGCGGCTCTGTGCGGCGGCGAGGGCACCCACGGCGACGAGCATGAGCAGGCCCGCGCCGGCGACGAAGAGCGTGTCGCCATGGCCGCCCGAGGCGGAGGCGGCGGTGCCGTAGGCCGCCGCGGCGGCGACCGCCGGCGGGTCGAGGATCGCGAGTACGACGACGGCCAGCGCGGCCAGCCGGCAGATCAGCCTGATGCCCATGGTGCAGCCCCCTCCCGTGCGCCGAACCCGGACTGCCATAGGCCGGAAACACGAAGGTAGCGCCAGGTACCCGAAAAATCCGGATTATTCGCCTCGGCGAATCCGGGTCGTGTCGACGCCTTCCATGGACAGTGATTTGGTTCTATTCTTGCCGAAGCGCTCCCATCGACGATTCTCTTCGACCGCCGTCGCCGTTCCTTCGCGTCGGCGGTCGTTGCGTGTGTGCACCAGCAGGCGGTAGCGTCCGATGACTTAACCGGTTCATGGCTGTGGGGTGAGTCATGCCGCACTACGGTTTCAACCTCCAATGGCTCTTCATGCGCCCGGCTGGGCCGGCCGAGCCGGATCTCCACGTGCTGGACACCATCGCCGGCTGGGGGTTCAATTTCGTCCGCCTGCCGTGCGACTACCGCTTCTTCACCACGGCGCCGGACTACCCGCGGGCCACCGAGGAGGCCCTGGACCGGGTCGACCGCTGCCTGATGGCGTGCCGCGAGCGCGGGCTGCACCTGTCCCTCAACCTGCACCGGGCCCCGGGTACGTGATCACCGGCTGGGACAGTGAGCCGCACAACCTGTGGGTGGACGGCCCGGCGCAGGACGCCTTCGCCGCGCTGTGGCGCACCTTCGCTGCCCGCTACCGGGGCCTCCCTCCCAATGCGCTCTCCTTCGACCTGGTCAACGAGCCACCCGCGCTCGGCCTGCGCGGCTTCACGCGGGAGGCGCACGAGGCGGTCATCCGGCGCACCGTGGCCGAGATCCGGCGGGCCGACCCGAGCCGGCCGATCGCGATCGACGGTCTCGACGGCGGCCACCTCGCCATGCCGGAGCTGGCCGACCTCCGCGTCATCCACAGTGGACGCGGTTACCAGCCGATGTCGGTCAGTCACTACCGGGCGAGCTGGTGGCCCGAGCACGAGCATCTACCCGAGCCGGAATACCCGGTCGACTACGATGGTCGCCGGTGGGACGCGGTCGCGCTGCGCGAGTTCTACCAGCCGTGGCGGGACCTCGCGGGCGCTGGCGTACCGGTCCACATTGGCGAGTTCGGCTGCTACGACTACACGCCGGACGACGTGGCGCAGCGGTGGTTCACCGACCTGCTGGGCATATTCGCGCAGGAGCGGTGGGGTTACGCACTGTGGGAGTTCGCCGGCGCGTTCGGCGTCGTGGGCCATCGCCGCCCGGGCGCCCGCTTCGAGTCCCGCGACGGCTGGATGGTGGACGTACGACTTCTGGAGCTCTTACGCGCACACCGCGTTTGAACTTTCCTACGCCGGCTTCCGTATGCATGGTTGCCGGCGACAGGGGCGGGTAGCCGGCGGAAATCCTGTGTGTCAGGCGGCGCTAGGCCGTGCCCTCGTTCGGGAAAGGACGACCGTGAGAAACGCCCACCGGGCAAATGCGATACCGAGGCTGTCTCGCCGCAAGGTGCTGCTCGGCGCGGCCACCGTGGGGGTCGGCGGCGCCGTTGTCAGCGTGGCCAGCCTGAGCGAGGCATTCGAGGACGCCGGTGCAGCTGCCGACGATGCGATCGTGGTCCACGTCAAGGATGTCAAGAACGGCCGGCTGGACGTGTTCGTCGGAGAGCGGCGCATCGAGGTACGCGATCGCGACCTGGCCGCGAAGCTGGCCAAGGCGGCGCGCAAGAAGTAGCGCGCGCGTACGGACCTCGATTCCTTTCCAGCCCCCTTGTGAGGTGGTTCAACCATGTCTTCTCATCGTGAGGCCCCGGAGATCTCCAAGGATCCGGTGGCCGACAGCACCGACCTATATGCGTTCGTGAGCCCGGACCACCCAGACACGGTCACGCTCATCGCGAACTACGTGCCGTTGCAGACGCCCGCCGCCGGGCCGAACTTCTTCGAGTTCGGCGACGACGTGCTGTACGAGATCCACGTCGACAACGACGGCGACGGGCACCCGGACGTGACGTACCAGTTCCGCTTCGAGACGAAGCTGAACAACAACAACACGTTCCTCTACAACACCGGCCCGATCGAGTCGCTGGACAGCGAGAACTGGAACCGCCGCCAGTTCTACAGCATCACCAAAGTGGACGGTAACGGCAAGGCCAAGGTGCTGGCCCGCAACGTTCCCTGCCCGCCGTGCAACGTCGGCCCACTGTCCATTCCGGACTACAAGGGGCTCGCGGCGGACGCGACGTTCAAGCTGAAGTCCGGGGAGAAGGTCTTCGCCGGCCAGCGCGCCGAGGGCTTCTTCGTCGACCTGGGGTCCATCTTCGACCTGGGTACGCTGCGCCCGTTCCAGAACCTGCACCTGCTGGGCCAGAAGGTCTTCCAGGAGGCCGGCGAGGCGGTCAACGCGGCCGACCGGGTCAACGTGCACAGCATCGCGCTCCAGGTGCCCATCAAGGACCTGCGCGGCAAGAGCAGCCCGGTCATCGGCGTGTGGACCTCGGCCAGCCGCCGGCAGGTACGGGTGCTGCACGGCCACAGCTCCGACGACGTCTACGTCGGACCCAACGTCCAGGTCTCCCGGCTCGGCAACCCCCTCTTCAACGAGGTCATCGTGCCGATGTCCAAAAAGGACCTGTGGAACAGCCTGCCGCCGACCGAGGACAAGAACTTCGCCGCCTTCGTCGAGCACCCGGAGCTGGCCCAGCTGCTGCCGGTCCTGTACCCGGGCGTCTTCGACAACCTGGCCAAGCTCAACGAGGCCAAGACGGCCCGTGCGGACCTGGTGGCGGTCCTGCTGACCGGCATTCCGGAGGGTCTCATCGACGGCTTCGAGAACAACACCGGTGAGGTGCAGGCCGACATGCTGCGGCTGAACACGCACATCCCGCCGTCGAAGAAGGAGAACAAGTTCGGCGTACTGGCCGGCGACCTGGCCGGCTTCCCGAACGGGCGGCGGGTGCGGGACGACGTGGTCTCCATCGCGCTGCGCGCGGTCGCCGGCGCCACGTTCGCCTTGGTGGACAAGAACTTCACGCCCGACGAGGCGGTTGCCGCCCTGGAGCAGGGGCTGAGCGCGGAAGACGTGACCTCGCCGTTCCTCAACCACTTCCCGTACCTGGGGATCCCCTACGACGGCTTCAACAACCCGTCATGAGCGGTCACCACCACACCTATGGACCGTCCGGCATGGGCACCGTCGTGCTGGACATCGGCGGCAACACCGGGGCGCTGGTCATCGTCACCGGTCCGGAGTGGCACGGCCACGAGATCGAGATCAGCCCCAAGGGGCAGGACCCGTCCGTACGGCAGCACGTGGCCGTACGTGACCGGCACGTCGCCGACGGGGTGCGGTACACCGCCGTGTTTCCGGCGCTGCCGGCCGGCGCGTACGTCATCTGGCGCAACGAGACCGAAGAGGCCGGCACGGTGGTGGTCGCGGGCGCGACCGTCACCGAAATCGAGTGGTGGCCGCGTCCTTGACGGTGTGCTGGTGGGGCAGGCTCGCCTGCCCCACCAGCGCCGGATCCGTCAGGCGATGAAGTCGAACTCACCGTCCTTCACGCCACCGATGAACGCCTCCCACTCGCCGCGGGTGTAGACGATCACCGCGCCGTCGGGGGCCTTGCTGTGTCGCACCGCGACCCGGTTGCTGCCGTCGGCCAGCGGGCCGGCCTCGACGCAGTTGCCGCCGATGCCGTCGCTCCGGGTGCTGACGTGCCAGGCAACGCCTGGCATTGACTCGCTCATGACAACTCCTCTGCGAGTGTTGCGATGAGCGCCATGGACTCAGCCGTGCTGAGTGCCACCTCCCGCAGGCCATCGTACGCCTTCGAGTAGCGCTCCGCGCGGCTCGCCTCCATGAACAATCGGCCGCCGAGGTGCTCCACATAGGCCACCTCCGGATACGGCCGCTGCATCTTGAAGAGCGTGAAGGTGCCGGCCAGCCCTGCGTGCAGCCCGCTCCCGGTGGGGATCACCCGCAGCTCGACGTGGGGCCGCTCCACCGCCCGGGCCAGGTGCTCCAGTTGGGCGCGCAGCACCAGGCGGCCGCCGATCGGCCGGCGTAGCACCGAATCCTCCACCAGCGCGGCGAGCCGCTTGGGCGGCTTCTCGTCCAGGATCAGCTGCCGCTCCATCCGCAGCCGGACCCAGCGGTCGATCTTCTGCGGGCTGGATTGCGCGCCCTCGGCGTGCCGAATGATGGCCTCGGCGTAGTCCCGGGTCTGCAGCAGCCCGGGAAACACCATCGTGCTGTAGGTGCAGATCTCCTCGGCGCGCGACTCCAGCCACGGATAGTCCACGAACGTCGCGTCGTAGACGGTGCCCTCGAAATCGTCATCCCAGCGGTTGACCCGCCAGGCGTCCTGGGCGAGCTGCACGAGCTGCGTCCGCTCGCGCTCCTCGTACACGCCGTAGACGTCCAGCAGGGCGATCACGTGGTCGCGCCGGAACGGCCACTCGGCCCGCTCGTACCGGGCGAGCGTGGAGAACTCGACCCCGAGGTACGCGGCGATGTACTTGAGCGTCAGGCCGCGCTCTTCCCGTAGCTCGCGCATTCGCTGGCCGAGCCATTGGGCGCGAATGGTCTGCACGAACTGCTCTCGCTTGGTTGGCATTTCTACCTCTCGACAAGCCCGATGTGGGGGCTAATCCACGGTGATGGTGCGGCGGGCGCACCATCGGTGGCGTCGTCGACGCTGTCCTGCGCCCATTCAAAGGACAGCGGAAAGGCTCTGGCGGAGGCCCGTATTGCACGATCGGGATCGCTCCCGATCGCCGACATTGGGACCGGACGGATGCGGCCGCCCGGTCCGTCGATGTTCTACCACGACTTGGTCGGCGCGTGCCACCCCATACCGCGTGGATGACGTGTCGAATAGTTTTTTGGTATTCCGCAAATGGGCGCCGCGAGTTGGTGCGACCGAGCCAAGCAAATGGGCGCCATCCACATTCCCATCGCTGTGCTTGCTCCAACGAACTCCTGTTGGCAGCGTTGTTTTCCAGTGAAGACGTCGACGTGATCGGTGCCGATAAGGAGCGGCGGAAAGGCTCCGGCGGAAGCCCGTATTGCCCGGCGCGCGCGGGTGCGAGCCGCGCCGCCACCCCTATTGACCAGACCTCCCCGGCGGTGTGACGACGCAAGCTCCGCGCCGTCGGGTGAGACCGGCGGGCGTGCTCGCGTGCGCCTCCCGCAAACGCGCCACAAGCGCGGGCACGCCCGCCCTCTATATCCGGAGGAACACATGAGATTCCTTTTGGCCCTGCTGCTGGTGCTGCCCGTCGGCGCCTGTAGCCGTGACGAGGAGAAGGGCTTTTTCGCGGCGGCCAACATCGAGGTGGAGATCCGCCCCGGCTCCCTGTCGACCCTGATGATCGTGTTGGGGAATGGCAAATCCCGCGCGGACGTAGGCGCCGTCGGGGCCATCCAACAAACCACGCTCAATTCCGTCACCGTGCCGTGGCTGCTCTTTTCCGCGTACGCCAAGCTCGCCGGCGTGGTTACCGGCGCCCCGAAGCCGGAGGACCTGGTGGCGCCCGGCATCGTGACCCGGGGAGTCCAATGAGGACCATCAGCCCGCTGGAGTGCGACGTGCGGCACGAGGTCTATCTCGCGGCGACGCTCGACCCGTTCAGCGTCGGGCGGCTCACCGGGCTGCCAGACCTGGCCGGCGCGCGCTGCCTGGAACTGGGTGCGGGCGGAAGCGCCGTACCGGTATGGCTGGCCGATCGGGTAGGGCCGATGGGAGAGGTAGTCGCCGCGGGGGCGACCCGCGCCGGGTGGCCGCGCACCCGCGGATCCGGACCCTGGCCCACGACGCGCGCGTCGACCCGGTGCCGACCGGGCCGTTCCGGCTGATCCGGGCCCGGCTGCTGCTGATGGGCCTGCCCAACCGGGAAGTGCTGCTGCGCCGGCTCGCCGACGCGCTGCCGGCCGGCGGGACCCTGGTGGTCGAGGACTGGTACCTGTGGCTCGACGACGCGATCCTGGCCGCGCCGAGCGCGCGGGACGCGCGACTGTTCGCCCGCTACCGGCGCCTGCTCATCGAGGAAATCCTGCCGGAGCACGGCGTCGATCCGGCCTGGGCCGCCCGGCTGCACGCCGCCATGCGCGCGGCCGGCCTGACCACAGTGGACACGACGATCCACGCTCCAGTATGGACGGCCGGCGATCCCGGCGCGCTGCTGGTTACCGTGGACCTCGCCCGGTTCCGCAGCAGCTTCCTGGACGCCGGACTGACCCCGGCGAACTGGACCGGCTGCACCAACTCGTCGCAGATCCGGACTCCGGCCTGGTGCTGCGCGGACATCTGCTCTTCTCGACGATGGGGCACAAACCATGAGTACCGGACAAGTGGACCTGCGACTCGGGCCGCACCAGGTGCGCAACGCCGTCTTCGCCCGCGCTCCGCGCCGCCGCGGCGGGGTGGACGCCGACGAGGTGCGGACGTTCCTCGACCGCGTGGCCGACGAGATGGCCCGGCTGTACGGCGAGGTCGCCTCCGCGCGCGGCGAAACCGAGCGGATCAAGGCGGCCCTGTACGCATGGCAGAGCGCACACGCCGCCACCTGCACCCGCGCGACCGCCCGCGTGTGAGCGCGAGCCCCCTCCGCGCTTGGGCCGTGTGCGCGGCGACGGCTTGCGGCCCGCGCGGCGACGGCTTGCGGCCCGCGCGACGCCCCAGGCCGAAGGCCGTGCGTCGATCAAGGACTTTTGCGTCGATCAAGGGCGAACGGTCGTGGTTTGGAGATCAAAGCGCGGCCGTATGCCCTTGATCGACGTCGCGCGCGAGGGGCCGCTCCCGCGCCAAGCGCCAGGCCGCGCGGCGGCCCGGCGCCCGCACGCGGCGGCCCGGCGCCCGCGCCCCCGGGCCTGCACGCGCGCCCGGCCCACGCCGCGCGTCGATCAAGGACTTTTGCGTCGATCAAGGGCGAACGGTCGTGGTTTGGAGATCAAAGCACGGCCGTATGCCCTTGATCGACGCAAAAGTCCTTGATCCCCGCCCGCCAGCGGGCGGGGTCAGGAGGTGATGTCGCGGGAGCCGAACCTGGCCCACGCGGCGGTCAGGAAGATCAGGGTGTACGCGCCGGCCGAGAGCAGGCCGCGGAGGATGGGGTCCCAGGCGACCGGGTCGCGCAGCAGGTCGCCGAAGTTGTTCCACCAGTACGTGACCAGGTACGGGTGGAGCCAGTCGATCTGCGGGATCACGCCCAGGATCCAGCTCGTCAGGGTCAGCATCGTGATGGCGATCGTGGCGCCCATCGGCTGCTCGGTCAGGGTCGAGATGAAGAGCCCGATCGCGCCGAGCGCCGCCAGGCACACGGTCAGGTACGCGCAGATGGCCAGCAGCCGCAGCAGTGCCTCGCCCATGCCCACGGTGGAGCCGGACAGCATGGTCACCTCGCCGCCGCCGAAGAGCAGCAGCCCCGCGCCGAGCCCGGTGATCGCCACCGTCAGGACCGCCACGAACGCGCCCCACACGATGCCCACGTACTTGACCGCGAGCAGGCGGGTCCGGTGTACCGGCACGGTGAGCAGGTAGCGCAGCGTGCCCACGTTGGCCTCGCCCGCGATCGCGTCGCCGGCGACGGCCGCGACCGCGATGGGCAGGAAGAGTTGGAGTTCGACGGCCAGGGCGGCGAGCGCCACGAAGAAGCCGTTGCCGGTGATCGACGAGATGAACTCCGGCCCGCCTTCGCCGCCGCCGGATGAGGAGGGGTTGGATACCCGTACGGCGATGGCGATGATGACCGGGATCGCGGCGAGGACGGCGAGCCCGGCCTGGTTGCGCCTGCGGCGGGCGATCAGGCCGAGTTCCGAGCCCAGGAAGCGGAGCGGCAGGACGGCGTCAGCCACTGACATCGAAGCCCTCCCCGGTCAGCGAGACGAAGACGTCCTCCAGGTCGGGGGCGACGACGGCGAACCCGCGTACCGGCACGCCGTCGTGGACCAGCGCCGCCACCACTTTCTCCGGTGCGATCTGCCCGAGCGCCCCGGTCGCCTCCCCAATATCCGCTGCCACGTCGTCCAGCCCGAGCTCGCGCAGCACCCGAGCCGCGTCGTCGGCCCGGTCGGTCTCCACCCGCACCCGAGGCGCCGAATCGGCCCGCATATCCTCCAGTGTGGACTGTGCCACGAGCTGGCCGCGGTGCATGACACCGACGTGGCTGCAGATCTGCTCCACTTCGGACAGTAGGTGCGTGGAGAGCAGGATCGTGGAGCCCTCCGACGCGAGCGCCGTCACCAGGGCGCGGACCTCGCGGGTGCCCTGCGGGTCCAGCCCGTTGGTCGGCTCGTCGAGGATCAGCAGTTCGCGCGGGGTGAGCATGGCCGCGGCGAGCGCGAGCCGCTGCCGCATCCCCAGGGAGTACGCCCGGTACCGCTTGCCGGCCGCCGCGCCGAGCCCGACCCGGTCCAGCGCCGCGCGGATGCGGGCGTCCGCGGTGGCGGCTTTCACGGTACGGTCCGCCGCGTCGACCCGGCGCAGGTTGTCCATTCCCGACAGGTACGGGTGGAAGCCCGGCCCCTCGACCAGCGCCCCCACCCGGGGCAGCACCGCGGCGGCGCCACCCGGCATCCGCTCGCCGAGCAGCGCGTGGCCGCCGGCGGTCGGCCGGATCAGGCCGAGCAGCATGCGGATCGTGGTGGTCTTGCCCGAGCCGTTCGGGCCCAGGAACCCGTAGACCGCCCCACGGGGGACCGCCAGGTCGACGGCGTCAACCGCGACCTGGCGTCCGAACCGCTTCGTGAGCCCGCTGCTCTCGACCGCGAAGGCGGTCACTTACCCGCCTTGGTGGCCGCCACCTCGTACAGCCGTTCGGGGCTGACCAGGCCGGCGAGGACCCGCCCGTCGTCGGTGACCAGTACGGTGAAGAGCCGGCCGGTCAGCACGTGTCCGCTGCCCCACGCGCCGCTGACCTTGGGCAGGGCCTGCAGCACGCCGGCGGCCTGCTCGCTCTCTTCGCCGTTGCCGGCCGGCGCCTTGGCCACCAGCACGGTCGTCCAGCCCTCGCCCACGGTGGTGAAGCCGGAGGTGTCGGTGGAATCCTTCTGCCGCTCGCCGGTGGCCGGCGGCTTCGCGCCCTCCTCGACCTTGGCGCCGGGCGGCGGGTTGAACGTGAACTGCTGGTCGTCCGGCCGGTCGAAGTTGACCTGGGTGAAGGAGACCTGGAACGCCGTCTGGTCCGACCCCTTCGGGAAGACCTCGAACCGCAGCGGCACGTGCTCGGTGGCGTCGATCGCGATACGGATCTGGCCCACCAGCGACGTCTTGTCGCGCGGGGCGAGCACGAGCTCGTACGCGTCCCGCCCGGCGATCGTCGCGGACCGCCCGACGGTGACCTCCGTGCTCGGGCTGACCGCCGCCAAGGCCCGGTCCGCCGCCTCTTGCGGGGTGGTCGGCAGGCCGTCGGGCAGCTGGTGCTGCTCGGTGTCGTCCAGGGACAGCGTGGTGTGGGTGGCCTTGTTGGCGCGGCTCTCCCACATCCAAACGTCCTTGCCGTTCCGGATCACGTCGGTCTCGCCCAGCGTCCCCATCAGGGCGACCCGGGCCTTGTCCGGACCGGAGTACCAGACCCGCAGCGTGTTGGAGCCGGAGATCAGGGACGCCAGGTCGGCGCTGCCGCTGCCGCCGCCGGTGAGACTGGCCAGGGCGGGCAGTCCGAGGTCGGCCGACTGGACCACCGTGCCGGACAGCCCTTCGAGCCGGGCGGTCTGCAGGTCGACCAGCAGCTGCTCGGCGCTGCGCTCCGGCAGGCTTGGCTCGGCCGTCGCCGCGAGCGTGCCGACCGCGGCGCCCCCGCCGATCACCACGGCCACGGCCGCTGCCGGCACCAGCCACCGCAGGGCGGGCCGGGAGCTCATTACTGACATGTTTCGCACCTCCTGACCCTCATCGTGCGCAACCACCGCTGTGACCGCGCTGAGAGTCGCTGTGGGCGTACTCAGTCAGGATGGCACGCTTGGTGACGTGCGGTTGCTGGTGGTAGAGGATGAGGCCAGGCTGGCGACGGCGCTGCAGCGCGGGCTGCAGGGCGAGGGCTTCGCCGTCGACGTGGCCGCCGACGGCCCCACCGGGCTGGAGATGGCCCGCCACGGCGGGTACGACGCGATGATCCTCGACGTGATGCTGCCCGGCCTGTCCGGCTACCGGGTGGTGCGCCAGCTGCGGGCCGAGGAGATCTGGCTGCCCGTGCTCATGCTCTCCGCCAAGGACGGCGAGTACGACCAGGCGGACGGACTGGACTGCGGGGCCGACGATTACCTGACGAAGCCGTTCTCGTATGTCGTGCTCCTGGCCCGCTTGCGGGCGCTCTTGCGGCGGGGCGCGCCGCAGCGCCCGACGGTGCTCGCCGCGGGCGGCCTGCGGCTCGACCCCGCCGAGCGGCGGGTGACCCTGGACGGCGCCGAGATCGGGCTGACCGCGCGGGAGTTCGCCCTGCTGGAGTACCTGATGCGCCGGGCCGGCGAGGTGGTCTCCAAGACCGAGCTGCTCGACCACGTGTGGGACGCGAGCATCGAGACCGCGCCCAACGCGGTCGAGGTGTACGTCGGATACCTGCGCCGCAAGATCGGCCGCGATGTCCTGGAGACGGTCCGCGGCGCCGGTTACCGTCTCTCGTCGTGAGCGGCGTGCAAGGAAGGGCCCCTTCCTATTCAAAAAGCGATAGGAAGGGGCCCTTCCTTGCACGCCAGCGGATGGGGTGGTGGCGTCGCATCAGCCTGCGTGCGCGGCTGATGTTGATCGGCGTCGCGGGGCTGGCGGTCGGCCTGACGGTGGGCGGTGTCGGGATGGTGTTCGCGCTCGGGCTGGCCCTGCAGGCCACCGCGGACAGCGAGGCGCTGCAGAGCGCCCGGGGCGTGGCCGCGATGGTCAACGAGAACGAGGTGCCCGAGCCGCTGCCCGTCGTCGGGGACGTCCGGGTGCAGGTCGTCGACGCCGACCACCGGGTGCTGGCCGCCTCGATCGACGCCGACCGGCTGGTGCCGGTGCTCTACCGGGACGAGATGCCGCGGGCCCGGGACGGGGAGCACCTTTTCATCCCCGGTGACCGGCTCGGCATCCGCGGGCCGGTGCGGGTCGTCGCGGTGCCCGCCGGCCCGGACAACGCGCAGACCGTGCTCGTGGCGAAGTCGATGGGCGACCTCACGCAGAGCGTGCGGCTGCTGCGCAACATCCTGCTCGTCGCGTTCCCGCTGTTGTTGATCGCTCTGGCGGCGGTGGCCTGGCGGGTCGTCGGGCTCACCCTGCGCCCGGTGGAGGGGCTGCGCACCGGGGCCGAGGAGATCACCGGCGGGGGCCGGCCGGGTCAGCTGCCGGTGCCGGACTCGCGGGACGAGATCCACCGGCTGGCCGTGACGCTCAACGACATGCTCGACCGGCTGGAGGCGGCGCGGGCCAAGCAGCGGGCGTTCGTGGCCGACGCCGCGCACGAGCTGCGCAGCCCGCTGGCCAACATGCGTACCCAACTGGAGGTGGCGCAGCGGCTCGGCGACCGCACCGACTGGCCGGCCGTGGGGAGGACCTGCTCGCCGACACGCAGCGGCTCAGCCGCCTGGTCGACGACCTGCTGCTGCTGGCGCGCGCCGACGACGCGGGCGCGCGGGCGGTCCGCTCGATGCCGGTGGAACTGGGTGAGCTGGTCACCACGCTGGCCGAGCGGTACCCGTCGGTCGCGGTGGCGGCCCCGACGATCCACTGTGGACGACCGGGGAGCCGGACGCGCTGGCCCGGGCAGTCGCCAACCTGCTCGACAACGCGCTGCGGCACACCCGTACCCGGGTCGAGGTCGCCGTCCAGCCGGACGGGGCGTACCACTTGATCACCGTGACCGACGACGGACCCGGCATCCCGGTCGCGGACCGGGACCGGGTCTTCGACCGCTTCACCCGCCTGGACGACGCGCGGGCCCGCGACGCCGGCGGCGCCGGGCTGGGGCTCGCGATCGTCCGCGAGCTGGTCCGGCGGTACGGCGGCACGGTGCGCCTCGCGGACGCTGGTCCCGGCCTGCGCGCCGAGGTCCGCCTCCCCGCGACGGACGGTGCCTAGCCCTCCCTAGCCCTCGCGGGCCGTGCAGACCGGCTTGGCGCGGCCCACGCTTTGGGCGGAGTAGACGACGGCCACTGTGAAGCAGAAGTCGATGTCCTGGTCCAGGCCGTGCACGACGTAGCTGGTGGCACCGGCCGGGAGCTCCTGGAAGGGGCGCTGCTGCTGGCCTTCCGGGGCGCCCGAGACCAGCACCCGCCCCTTGGCACCGGCCGGGTACGCCCACGCGAGCGAGATGCTGTCCCGGTTGTCGCGCAGGGTCACCTTGCTGGGCGGGGTGCCGGGCTGGGCGGCGGCCGGCGTGGGGCTCGGCGTCGGGCTCGGCGTCGGGCTGGGGGCGGGCGCGCTCGTGGGGCTGGCGTCGTGGGGGAGGGCGCACCGGACTGCCGATCCTCGACGGCGGAGAGCCCGGCGATGACGGCCACCGCGCCGATGGTGGCCGCGACCAGGGCGCCGGTGATCAGTGGCGCGCGGCGCGGTCCGGTCCGCCGGTGCGCCCGGGGCGGGGGCGCTCCACCAGCACGGGGAGGTTGGGTGCCGGCTTGTCGTCGGCGGGCTGCCAGGTGTCGGCCACGTCCGGCGGGATCGGCGACTGCGGCGGGTCGAAGGGTACGTGGATCCCCGAGCCCTCTACCCCAGCAGGGAGCGCATTCCCGCCGCAGAGGTGGTTGGGGTTGGCGGGGGCGCGGGACAGGGAGGCGACCTGCGCGGTCATCGGGTCGTCGGGGTGAGGTAGGCGCGGCACAGCTCGCGGGCGTGGGCCAGGTGCTGGTGGGCCTCGGTGAAGTGGCCGCAGTCGCGTTCCATCGCGCCGAGGCGGGCCAGCATCTTGATGCCGGCGGGGTTCGCGTCGCCGTGCGCCTCCCGGGTCATGTCCCACGCCTCGGCCAGCCGGGCGCGGGCGGTGTCGCAGTCGCCGCGGGCGTACTCGACGGTCGCCAGGTCGGCGTGCGCGGCCAGCACCTGCGGCGAGTCGGGTCCTTCGAGCGCGGTCAGGCCCTCGATCACCACGCCGTACAGGCCGGCCGAATCGGCGAGGCTGCCGGTGCGGTGCAGGACGGCGGCGAGCGTGGCGGCCGCCCGGATGGTGCGCTCGTGGCCGCGGCCGTAGAGCCGGCTCTCCGCCTCGTACGCGAAGGTGGCCCAGGCCCGCGCGGAGTGCGGCTCACCCAGCCCGACCAGGACGCGCGAGTGCAGGCTGGCGGCGTCGGCGAGGGCCTCGGACGCGTTGCGCGGATCGGTGTCGACGCTGGCCAGGGCGTCGCCGAGCAGTAGTTGCGCCGCGGACAGGTCGCCGGCCTCGACGAGGTCGTACGCCCGCGCGGTCAATTCAGCCAGACCAGTCGACACGTGCCCCATGGTGCTCGACTGTGCACGATCAGTACAAGGCCCTAGGGATCGAGATGGTTCAGCATCGCCTCGCTGATCGTCCGTAATTGCCTCACCTGTTCGGGTGTCAGTTGATCGAACAGGTGCGTCCGTACCCCCTCGACGTGCCCCGGCGCCGCGTCCGCCAGCACCTGAAAGCCCAGGTCGGTGAGGACAGCGAGCTGGCCGCGGCGGTCGGTGGGGCAGTCTTCCCGGCGTACCCAGCCGGACTCCTCCAGGCGGGCCACGGCGTGCGAGAGCCGGCTGCGTGAGGACGACGTGGCCTCCGCCAGGTCGCTCATCCGCAGGGTGCGGGCCGGCGCCTCGGACAGGCGTACCAGGATCTCGTAGTAGGCGTGTGGCATCCCGGCGTCCCGCTGCAGCTCGCGATCCAGGGTGTCCAGCAGCGCCCGGGACGCGGACAGGAACGCCCGCCAGGTGCGCTGCTCATCACCGTTCAGCCACCTTGTTGAACTCTCAACAACTGCGCTACCGTCGTTCGTATGGGTGTTCATCGGCTCAACCATGCCGTTCTCTTCGTCCGCGACGTCAACCGTAGCGTTGCCTTCTACCGTGACGTCCTCGGCTTTCGCCCGATCGCGATGACCCCGGACGGCTTCCGCGGCGCCGCGTTCCTGCAGGCGCCGGACTCCACCAACGACCACGACCTGGGCCTGTTCGAGATCGGGGCGGACGCCGCGGCGTCCCCGGCGGGCCGGACCGCGGTCGGCCTCTACCACCTCGCGTGGGAGGTCGACACGCTCGCCGAGCTGGAACGCGTCGCCGCCCGCCTGGTCGAGGCCGGCGCGCTCGTCGGCACGTCCGACCACGGGACCACCAAGAGCCTCTACGCCAAGGACCCGGACGGGCTGGAGTTCGAGGTCGTGTGGCTCATCCCGGCCGACCTGCTCGACCAAGGCGCCATCGACGCCCGCAAGCGGATCGGCCCGCTCGACATCCAGCGCGAAAAGCAGCGGTACGGCGCCCAGACCCGGGGCGGAGTGGGTATCTCGATACCCGCGTAGCGGGTACAACTAAGCCATGACCGCGATCGCCGGCGTCGTGCGTGAGTTGTTGGTGCGCTACCTCGACGCCTGGACGCCCGGCGCGCTGCACGGGGCCCGGGGCGCCACGTTCGCGCACGGCTGGACCGGCGCGCCGGACGCCGCGGCTCCCGAGGCCGCGCTGCGGGTATTCGCCGAGTTCGCCGACCGGCTGCGCGGTCGCCGGCTGGCCGTGCTCCTGGTCGGGCCGACCGCCGTCGAGGTCGCCCGCCCGCTCGCCGCCATCCAGGCCGAGCTGGGCACGCCGCCCGAGCTGAGCGTCCACGCCGTCGAGGGCGAGCTGGACGGCAAGCTGCCCGTCGCGCTCAAGGCCGCGGGCGCCGCCGGCGCGCCGCTGCTGGCCCACCTGGACGGAGCCGGGCCCGCGGCGCTCGCGGCCGTCGCCACCGGCAAGCCCGCCGAGGTCCTGCTTGTCTCGAGTACGCGGGAGCTCCCCGACCCGCCGTTCCCATTGACGGCTCACGTGGAGCTGGTCAACGACGAAGCCCGGTTGGTCACGTTCGCCACGCGGCAGGGCAAGAGCCTGGAGGCTTTCAAGAACGCGCTCTGGGCCGTGGACGAGTACGCCGGCGTGCGCTACCGCGACCCCCGCGACCCCGAGGGGCACCTGCTCGACATCTCGCTCAACCCGCACCCCGGCCCGCTGCGCCGCGAGCTGCTGGCCCACCTGGCGGCGGCCGGCGAGCGCTCGGTGACCGACCTGCGCGAGTTCACCCTGACCCACACCGTCTACCGCGCCGCCGACACGGTCCGCGTGCTGACCGCCCTGCTGTCCGCGGGCGCCGTACGCCGTACCCCCGAGCGAGGCCGCCTCTCCGGCGACGTCCTCATCAGCCCGCGTTAGCGGGGTTCCCAGGCGTCGGGGCGGGTGGTCAGCTTGCGGACGTGGGCCGGCATCTTGCCGCTCAGCATCTCCGCCAGGGTCACCTCGTCGACGACCTCGCGGACCGCGGCCCGGACGGCCACCCAGAGGCGGGGAGGTTTTCGGCGGCGCCCTCGTACTTGGTCTCCTCGGGGCGCAGCCCGCGCACCCCGGCCAGCGGGCCGTCGACCGCGCGCAGGATCGCCCCGATCGTCACCTCGCGTGGCGGATTGGCCAGCGTGTATCCGCCCTCGGCCCCGCGCTGGGCGCGCACGATGCCGGCCCGGCGCAGGTCGGCCAGGACCGCCTCCAGGAACTTTCGCGGCATGTCCTGGTCCTGCGCGATGGCCTGGGCCGACATCAAGGACGGGTAGGCGGATGCGAGGCTGAGGGCGGCTCGCACCGCGTAGTCGCCGCGGGCGGAGATTTGCACGCCTCCATCATGCCTGTATGCGACTGTGGATGGTGTCCAGGGGTTGCCGTGGCGCGGGCACGACCGCCAATGGCTGGTCGGCCAACCCCTGCCGGAACGAACCCGGGCTCTGCCCCACCTCGCGCTGGAAGTACCGGCCGAAGTTGGTCGGCTCGGGAAAGCCCAGCCGCCGTCCGATCTCGGCCACCGGCAGGTCGGTGCCGGCCAGCAGGCGCTTGGCCTGCAACGCCACCCGGTCGTCGATCACCTGCTTGGCGCTGCGCCCGGTGGCGGCCAGGCTGGCCCTGGTGAGCGTGCGCACGCAACACCCCAGGTGCGCGGCGTAGTCATCCACGCGACGGGTCCTGGCGTACTCCTGCTCAATATGCGCGCGGAACCGCCGGAATGTCTCGGCCTCGCCCTCGGCGGCGGCCCGGCTGTCCGGGTTGGACGTGCCGAGCAGCGCGATCCGCAGCAGGAGCACGGCGAGCTGCTGGCGCAGGAGGACGGCGGAGAGCCGGCGCTCGCAGTCGACGACGAGCTGGCTGACCTCGTTGATGACGGCGTCTTCGTCCTCGCCGGCGGGCAGCCAGTGGGTGGGGCCGTCGGGCGGCGTGTCCAGGTCGGGGGACCAGCACACGAGGACGGCGTCGAGGCCCACCTGGCCGCCGAACCGGACGACCTGCCCGGGGCGGGCCCAGAAGAGGACGCCGGGCCGGCAGGGGTACGCCACGAAGTCCACCTCGTGCGTGCCGTGGCCCTTGGTGACGAGCATGAGCTGGTGATGGTCCAGAATGTACGGACCGTCGGGTGCAAGGTCACGCAGGGTGAGTGTGGTCATCCCGGCGTCGCCCGTGTGCCAGGGGGCGTGACCGATACGGACCATCCCACCGACCGTAACCCGAGCCGCGTGACCTTGCACGCCTAACGCTCTAACGCAGTGGTACGTCGACCCAACTGGATCCAGTAACCGATATCGCTGATCCTGGAGCATTTGTGTCGATGTAGAGCGGATCTTCGGTGTCCACGACCAGGGCGAGCCGGTGCCCGGCCGGTACGTCCCAGGCGGTGGCCGGCAGCGCCAGGTCGATCGCCTGCGTCCCGCCGGACAGCCACGTGTACGGCGCGTGGGTGATCAGCCGGCCGGTGCCGAGCAGGTCCACGTCGTACAGGTAGGCGACCACCGTGCCGGTCGCGGCGTCGGGCTGGATGGTGAGGTGCACCCGCGGGATGCCGCGCACCGCGGCGCCGCCGGACAGCAGGCCGGTCTGCCAGACCGCGGCCCGCGACCGGTCGACGGCCGGCAGCCAGGCCAGCGGGGGTATGCCGGTCAGCGCCTCCAGGCCGTTGGTGAGCAGCACGACGCCCGCCGTCGCCACGGTGTCGCCATTGGCCCGGAACGCCTTCTCACTCAGCGGGTAGCGGGTCGTCCCGCCGGTCACGTCCGCCCAGTCCACGTAGGACTCGACGGTGTTGTTGGCGTTGCGGACGCGCAGGACGACCTGATCGGCTGTCTGCCGGGAGTTGGCGACGTGGTCGTCGAACCACTGGCGCGCGCTCGTCCAGACGTGGTTGGGCAGGCCGGCGAGCCCGGTCAGCTCCGGGATGGCATGGTCGCCGGCCGCGAACTCCAGCCGCTTCGGCCCGGTCAGCTGCCCGAAGAAGTCGACCAACTGGTTGGGCCCGAAGATGCTGTCGCCGTACGCGTTGGCAATGAGGATGGCCGGCCTGCTGGCCCGGATGGCGTCCAGATAGGTCTCCGCCGAGCGGATCCGGCCCCACTCGGTGATGGCGCCGACGTTCCGGTTGGCGAAGTAGTCGTCGAGCATCTGGTCGAACTCGGCGCTGGGCCGGCCCAGCAGCTCCGCCGTGATCCGCAGCAGCCAGACCGCCTGCGGGTGCCGGGTCTGGTCGGCGTACAGCGACTCGACCAGGTCGGTCCACGCGGACAGCGCGACGACCGCGCGGATCCGCGGGTCGTGCCCGGCGGCGATCAGCCCGATGCCGGCGCCGTACGAGACGCCCCCGACACCGACCCGCGCCGGGTCTGCCGTGGTATTGGCGTCCAGCCAGTCGATGGCGGCCGAGACGTCGGCGATGTCGGCCGGGCCGCCGGTATCGATGAAGCCGCCGGAGCCCCAGAAGCCGCGCGCGGTGTAGGACAGCACGACGTACCCGGCCTCGGCGAGCGCTTTGGCCTGCGCCAGGTACTCGGCGTCGTTCAGTCCCCAGCTGGAGATGAAGACGATGGCCGGATGCGGTCCGGCGGTGGTGGGGGAGATGACGTTGGCCTTGAGCACGGCACCGTCGTGGCTGGTGAGGTCAACGCGTTGGAAGCCGGTTGTGGGGCTGCCGCCGCTTGCGCGGGTGCGGCCGTGACCAGCGTGAGAGTGATGAGGGCGGCGGTGAACACGCGGTGGGAGATCGCCATGCGAACCTCGCGGAGTTTCGGCCGGACCCGGAGGACGGCCGGGTCCGGCGAGCCTGCCGCGGTGGCGCCACCACGTCTAAGTTACTGAACGGTAGCGTAATTGTTACCGCGTTCACAAGATGCATTTCGATGTGTTCACGTGCGCTTCGCATGGAGACGCCGCGCGGAGTACGGCGGCTCCGCGCGGCGTTCGTGTGTGCTGTCGCTACCGGCCCGCGAGTAGCCGGTTGACCGCCGCGTCCACGTCGAGGTGGTCGGTTTCCCGACCACGCGGCACCACGACGTACGTCCGGCGCAGGAACCGGACCAGCACGCTCCGCGGCACCTCGAACAGCGCGTTGCCGTCTGGCGACGACAGCGCGAGCGCGACGAAGTCCCCCGCGGCGTGGCCCACGGCCACACCCGCACGTCGCCGATCCCGGCCGGCTCGTCCAACCCCGTGACGAGCAACTCCCGGGCGAACGACCAACTGACCGCCTCGCCGCCGGCCGACTCCGCGTGGAACAGGACATGGACCGCGTACGGGTCAGCCGGGTCGTACCGCAGGCTGGCTCGTACCGGCAGCGCCGTCGCATCCGGTGCGACGAGCCGCAGCGACGTCTCGACCTCGACGGTCGTCGGTCGGATGACACTCATTGACGTTCTCCCCCCGGCACCGCTGCGGGACGCACGTGTCCCGCGTCTCCCATACTCAGTGGATACTCCTGATTACGCTCCGCCATACGCTGATCTCACCCAGTAGTGGGAAGACGGCCCCAATTTGCCACTCGATTGAACCGCTTTCATATAGGATGTCCGGTTCTTTTTTAGTGGTGGTTGCCGCCCGGCGTCGGGTGTGGTTCAGACGTCGACTCACTCCGGTAACGTCCAGTGGTCCGGATGAGTGACGGGCAGGTCGAGACTGTGGAGGCGAAATGGCCGCAAACCAGGCCAGATCGGACACCCGAACGCCTTCGCTGGAGGTGCAAGTGGGCGACACCACAGAACCCGATAGCTTGCGCAAGCCCCGCTGGCGCGACCGGATCGGCACCACCCTCGACGTCATCCGCGCCAACCCCACCGGCCGGATCGCGCTGAAGGTCTTCGTCGGCCTGGCCGGCCTCCTGGTGGTAGCCGTCGGCGCCCTGCTGATCCCGTTGCCCGGCCCCGGCTGGCTGATCGTCCTGGGTGGACTCGGCATCTGGGCCATCGAGTTCTCGTGGGCCCGCAAGCTCCTCCAGTTCACCCGGCGCAACCTGCAGATCTGGACCCGCTGGGTCACCCGCCAGTCCTGGTCCGTCCGGATCATGCTCGGCCTCGTGGGGATGGTCTTCGTCGGCGTGGTCGTGTGGCTGTCGGTGCTGGTGAGCTTCGACCTCAACCTGGTGACCACGGTCCTGGACTACTTCGCGACGCACTGACCCCAAAGGTGCGCCCCGGGGACCGGATCAGGTACAGTCGTCCGCGCTGAGGGCGATTAGCTCAGCGGGAGAGCGCTTCGTTCACACCGAAGAGGTCACTGGTTCGATCCCAGTATCGCCCACCCAGGTCAGAGGGCATTGTCCATCGACGGATATGCCCTCTCTTTGTCTCGTTCGGGATCTACAGCCACCATCGCTTGTGGCGGGGCTGTCGCACCATCGACGCGTGACCTGGCTACCCCTCGTGGCGACCATCGGCGGCGCCGCAATCGCCTTCACCGGGACCGTCCTTGCAGACCGACTCCGGCATCGCAACGAGGTCGACAGCAGCCGGCGACAGCGTCGCCGGGACCTCTATGTCGACTTCATCGTGGCCGCTGGCCTCTGCCACACGAGGCTGAGGCAGCTCGCCGAGCACAACGACTCAGGTACCGACCAGGAACAGCGCAGCCGGGCGGCACTTACCGAGGCCGGCATCTACGAAGCCCGGGAGCGGCTGTTCATCGACGGCACGCCTGCGGTGACTGCGACCGGGCAAACCATGTTTGAGCGCCTTCGCGCGCTCCGTCGTGCAGTCGGCAACGGTGCCAAGATGACCTCCGCCGAGTTCCACGAGGCGTACCACCCTTACCTGGCCGCCGTATGGGCTTACCGGGCGGCGGTACGGCGAGAACTTGGTTCTACCGCCCTTGCCCCATCAACCTTTGGCTGGCCTGGCTGGGACGGCTCCGAAACCTGTTCGGTCTGCACGCCGGACAGCCCTTGATGCGCACCCGAGCTTCGCCTAGATGTCAGTCGGTGGCGAGTGCGGCGTGGACGGAGGAGACTGCGCTCGCGCCGTCGCCGACTGCGGTGGCCACCCGTTTCGTCGAGCCTGAGCGGAGGTCGCCGGCGGCGAAGACTCGGGGTGCGCTTGTTTGGAACGGTAGGGGAGTGCCGGAGGATCTGGCGGGCAGCCGGCTGTCGGTGAGGATGAAGCGGTCGTTGTCCTTGGCCACGCCGGCGAGCCAGTCCGAGACCGGGTCGGCGCCGATGAAGCAGAACAGTGCGCGGCTGTCCAGCCGGTGCTGGCGCCCGCCGGATCGCTCGGCGACGATTGACGTGAGGGTGTCGTCGCCGGCCAGTTCGCGGACCGTGCTGCTGGTGTGGACCTGGATCCGGGTATGTGCCTGGATCCGGTCGGTGAGGTAGGACGACATCCGGACTCCGAGGTCGGTGCCGCGGATGATCAGATCGACCGTCGCGCCGCGGGCTGCGAGGGATAGCGCCGCCTGCCCGGCCGAGTTGGCTCCTCCGACGACTGTCACCGGCTGATTTTCGTAGCCTCGGACGTCCAGTTCGGTTGCCGCGTACCGGATGCAGCCGGACTTTTCGAAGGTTGTCCATTGTGGGATGTCGAGGCGTCGGTAGTGCGCGCCGGTCGCGGCGATCACCGCGCGGCACTGGATACGTGTGCCGTCTTCCAGCAGGACGGCTGGCCGTTGGTCGTCGGAGAGGTCGAGGCCGGCTACGGCGCAGGGCGAGTGGATTCGTACGCCGAATTTGAGCGCTTGGATCATCGCCAGCCGGGTGAGGTTTTCGCCGCTGATCCCGTGCGGGAAGCCTAGGTAGTTTTCGATGCGGGCGCTCTTGGCGGCTTGGCCGCCGAGCCCGGTGCGGTCCAGCAGGACGGTGGCGAGGCCCTCGGACGCCCCGTACACGGCGGCGGCCAGACCTGCCGGGCCGGCGCCGACGACGACGAGATCGACCGGGCGTCCGTCGGCCCGGTAGGTGAGACCGAGCGCCTCGGCAACGGTTCTGGGTGTGGCGCGCGGCAGCACCGAACTGTTGACCATCGCGGCCGGAAGGTCGTCCTCGCCGAGCCCGGCCAGTCTCATCAGCGAGCGGCCGGAGTGCGAGGCGGCGTCGAACCAGGTGTGCGGCAGGAGCAGTTGCGTCACGTAGGTGCGCAACTCCAGCGTCTGCGCGGCGTCCGGCCGGCCGACGAGTTCCAGGGCGTTGCCGGCCGCCGCGCGGATGACCTCGCGCCGTTCCCGGAACGCCTCGATGAGGATGTCGGCGATGTCGACCTGCTCGGCCAGGGCCCGGCGCAGCATCGACGCGCCGATCCGGACGACTGTCCCGGCGGACACGACCCGGGCGGTCAGGTAGACGTGCTGGCCGGTCAGCAGGTTGAGCTCGCCGAGGAAGTCGCCGGGGCCACCGTGGTAGATCAGACGCTCCGGCTCGATCGCCGTCGCGTCCCGGACGATGTCCACAGTGGCCGACTGGAGCAGGAAGAAGTCGTAGGAGTCGTCGCCGGACGTGAACAGGTCCCGGCCGACCTCGGCGTGCTCCACCTCGCCGTACTCGGCGAGCCGGCGGAACTGCTCGTCGTCCAGGACCGGCCCGCGCGGCGCCGCACCGTCGTTCACGTGGCTGCCCTTTAGGACCCGTAGAGGTCCGTCTCGGAGACGGCTGGGATGCCACCGTCGGAGCGTCCCAGGCGGGCCGCGGAGCCGAACATGGGTCCACGAGCGCGCTGGATCCCAGCGAACCGTCCAAAGCCGAGCGGCTTGGGTACGTCGTCGTAGACGGCCTCCATTCCGCCCCTGGCTGAGTACGTCTCGTGCCAGAAGCCGGTGCCGCCGGAGTCCTGTAGGAAGCCCAGCCACCATTGCCGATGCGGCTCCGACCGGGCGTAGGCGAGCAGCGAGGGCAGGTCGCGCCAGTACTGGCGCATGCCCATGTTCATCGGGAAGATCGAGTAGTACACGGGCTCGTGCAGCAGCAGCCCGTCGGGTTTGTCCGCGACCGACTCACGGATCTTCCGTCCGAAACTCATGAAGGTCCGGATCCCATACAGGCGGTTCACCCGCATGCCGAGGTACAGGACCAGCAGGTCTGGGTAGGCGGACAGGTCCACGGTCTGCCGGGTCACTCGGGTCGGCATCTCAGGCTCCTCAAGTATGGGCTCGGGAGAGACGGAGGTCTGGCGCCGGCGGGGGCGGGTCCTCCGTTTCACGGAGCCCGTGGCGGGCGTAGAAGCGTCGCAGTGGCGCCGGTGCCCACCAGTTCGCGTTGCCGAGCAGGCGCATGGTGGCCGGTACCAGCAAGGCCCGGACGACGGTGGCGTCGACCAGGATCGCGATGAGCAGGGCCACGCCGATGAGTTTGATGAACGTGATTCCGGAGATGGAGAACAGCCCGATGACGACCAGGATGAGCAGGGCGGCGCTGGTGATGATCCGGCCGCTGCGTTGCAGTCCGACCGCGACCGCCGCGGTGTTGTCGCCGGTGCGGTCGTACTCTTCGCGGATCCGGGACATCAGGAAGACCTCGTAGTCCATCGACAGTCCGAACACGACGGCGAGCACGAGGATCGGTTGGGTCGCCTCCAGCGTTCCGGTGGAGGTGAAGTTCAGCAGGCCGGACAGGTGGCCGTCCTGGAAGATCAGGACCAGCGCGCCGAACGAGGCGCCGAGCGACAGGATGTTCATCACGATCGCCTTGATCGGCAGTACGACCGAGCCGAAGGCGAGGAACAGCAGGACCAACGTGGCGCCGACGATGATCAGCGCCATCCAGGGCAGTAGATCGCCCACGGTGTCGAGCTGGTCGGCCAGCCGGGCGGTCAGGCCACCGACCAGCACCTCGCCGCCGGGTGGTGCCGGTACGGCCCGGACCCGGCTCACCAGGTCGCGCGCCTGCGCCGATATGGGGTCGCTCTGGTAGGTGATCGTGACCCGGGCGGCGTCGCCGGACTGGCCGGTGACCTCGGCCCCGGTCACCCCGTCGACGGTCCGGACGGCGGCGACGTAGCGCTCCAGACCGGCCGGGTCGGACGAGGTCACGATCGCCTCGATCGGTAGCTGGCTGTTCTGGACGAAGTCGCGGTCGACGGTTTCGGAGACCACGCGGCTCTGCGTGCCGGCCGGGAGCACTCTGGGGTCGATGCCGCCGAACTCGACGCGCAGGAACGGCGCGGCGGCCAGCAGCAGGATCGCGAGTACCCCGACCGTGTAGAGGATCGGGCGGCGCATGATGCTGTGCGCGAGGCGGTACCAGAATCCGTGCGCGATCTCGCCCGCTACGGGAGCCGACCGCGGCGGGCGGCGGAGCAGTCGCCGCACCGAGAGTGCCTCCACCCGGGGGCCGAGGATGGCGAGCAGGGCGGGTAGCACGGTCAGCGCGGCCACCATCGCCACCACGACCGCGGACAGGCCGCCGAGGCCCATCGAGCGCAGGAAGGTCATCGGGAAGATCAGCAGTCCTGCGAGGGAGACCGCGACGGTGACGCCGGAGACCGCGACGGTACGACCGGCGGTGGCCATCGTGCGGGCGACCGCGTCCTCGACGCCGAGCCCGCGGGCGATCTCTTCCCGGAACCGGCCGACCATGAACAGGCCGTAGTCGATCGCGAGGCCCAGCCCGAGGATCGTCACCACGTTGATGGAGAAGACCGAGACGTCGGTCAGGTAGCTCATCCCGCGTAGCGCGGTGAACGCCCCGAGGATGGCCAGGCCGCCGATCGCGAGCGGCAGGCTGGCCGCGGCCAAGCTGCCGAAGACGAGCACCAGGAGCACGAGCAGGACCGGTATGGAGATCGTCTCGGCGAGGGCGATGTCCGCCGCGACCTGCTCGCCGATGTCGCGGCTGACCGCGGTGATGCCGCCGACCTGGGTCTGCAGGCCGGGTGCGGCCAGTTCGTCCTCGATCTGCTCCAGTGCTTCGCCGCGCTGCGTCTCGTCGTCGCCGGCCAGGGTCAGCACCGCGTAGGTGGCGTGCCGGTCGTGGCTGATCAGGGCCGGGCTGGTGGTGCTCCAATAGGTGACGGCCCCGGCCACCACGCCGTCCGGGAGCGCGTCGAGCGTCTCGGTGACGGCCCGCTGGAACGCCGGGTCGTCGACGGTCATGGTAGGGCTGCTGTAGAGCACCACCACGTCGTTGCCGGTCCGGCCCAGTGTCGCCTCGGCGCGTTCGACCGCACGGGAACTCTCGCTGGCCGGGTCGTCGAACCCTTCGGTGGTCAACGCGCCGAAGACCTGCGTACCCCAGACGCCGCCGAACGCCATGAAGGCCAGGGCCAGGCTGACGACCCACCACCGGCGGCGGACCATCGTCCGCCCCAACCGCTCGAACATCGCTGCCCCTCCACGGTCTCGTCAGCGCGCGGCGCGCTTGATGAGCTCGGCTGTCACGGCGGGCTGCGAGATCATCGCGATGTGCGAGGCACCGACCTCCCGGACCTGGGCGCCGGCGCGCTGTGCCATGAACCGCTGCGCCGCGGCGGGCAGCACCTGGTCGTTGCGGGCCACGAGGTACCAGGACGGAATGGTCTTCCAGGCCGGGGCGCCGGACGGCTCCCCGAGGGTTCGGGCGTCGGCCGGCCGCTGGCCGGCCCACATCAGGTCGGTGGTCGACCTGGGCACGTCGCCGGCGAATACATCGCGGAAGACCTCACGCTTGATGTAGCCATCCACGAGGCCCGCACCGTAGGGACGAAAGTCCAGCGCCGCCTCGTTCAGCCTGCTTCCCGGGTACGTCGTCTGCAGGCCCAGCAACGTCTCACCCTGATCCGGTGCGAACGCGGCCACGTAGACCAGCGCCTTGACGTTCGCGTTGCCGGTCGCGGCGTTCGTGACGACGATGCCGCCGTAGGAGTGCGCGGCGAGGATGAGCGGGCCGCCCAGCGTGGCCAGGATGCTGGCCAGGTAGGCGGAGTCGGCGGCCACGCCGCGCAGCGGGTTCGGCGGGGCGATGACCGGGTAGCCGTCGCGGATGAGCTGTGCGGCGACGCCGTTCCAGCCGGAGGCGTCGGCGAACGCGCCGTGCACGAGTACCACAGTGGGCTTTTGCTTGCCGCCAGATCGGTTGTGTGCCTGCGCGGCGGGCGCTTCGAGTGCGGCGCCAGCCGCGATCGCCGCGGATCCGGCCAGCAACGTGCGGCGAGTCGTCGTCATCAACGTATACCCTTCAACATCTGGCCTGCTCAACAGTGATCGCGGTCAGCGTAGATCTGGGTACTTGACGGCCACTGAACGAAAGCCGGGCGCACGATTCACAAACAGTTCCGTCGACGCGCCCGAGGACTGTCGGGTGACCGGGACGATCAGCCCTTCACGGCGCCGCGAACCTGGCCGGCCCGCAGGTAGCGCTGGGCGACGACGAAGACGACGAGCGTCGGGGCCACGGTCAGGATGGCGGCCAGCGCCGCCTCCGGCTGGTAGATCGGCAGGGTGGTGGCGCCGTAGGACGGGTTGACCGCCCCGGTCGAGCTGATCAGCGTCTGCAGCCCCAGTTGCAGGTTGTACAGGTGGTCGCTGGAGAACATCACGAACGGCAGGAAGTACTGGTTCCACGCCTGCACGAAGCAGAAGAAGCCGATGAGCCCGAGGGCGGGCCGGCCCAGCGGCAGCCCGAGCGACCAGAAGATCCGCAGCTCGCCCGCGCCGTCCATGCGGGCGGCCTCGAGCAGGCTGCGGGGCACGCTCTCGTTGTAGTAGAGGTAGCTGAGGTAGACCCCGAACGGGAAGAAGGCGCTGGGCAGGATCACCGACCACACGGTGCCGACGAGGCCGAACTGCACCATCTCCAGGTACAGCGGGAGGATCAGCGCCGCCTGCGGGATGATCATCGTGAGCAGGGTGGCGTTGAGCACGGCCCGGCGCCCCGGAAAGTCGTACATCGCCAGGGCGTAGCCCGCCGGGGCGGCCATGAGCAGTGCGAGCAGTACCGCGCCTGCCGAGTAGCCCACCGAGTTGAGCAGCCAGCGCAGCACCTGACCGTCCTGATAGGACATCAGGTTGGTCCAGGCCCGGCCGAGGTCGTCCAGGGAGCCGAAGCTCAGCGACGAGCCGGCGGTCAGCCGGGCCCGGCTGTGGGTCGGCGCCAGCAGCAGCCAGATCACCGGGATTACGAAGGCGGTGGCGGTGACCAGCAGCACCACCGTGCCCACCGCCGAGCCGGCCCGCCGGGTCACGGGGGATCGCCGTACGGTCATGTCAGCCCTTCCGTGCTTCGGTGGCGTAGAGGTCGGTGCGGGCGACGACCAGCACCGCCACCAGCAGGCCGGCCGCGAGCAGCAGCAGCGAGAGGGCGGCGGCCATGCCGAAGTCGCCGCGCTCCGTGGCGAAGAAGTAGGCGAGTTGGTTCACCGACCAGGTCTGGCTGACCTGGCTGGGGAAGGCCGACCGCAGCAC
Source organism: Phytohabitans rumicis (assembly GCF_011764445.1). Lineage (NCBI taxonomy): Bacteria > Bacillati > Actinomycetota > Actinomycetes > Micromonosporales > Micromonosporaceae > Phytohabitans > Phytohabitans rumicis. The sequence continues at coordinate 2,403,558 of NZ_BLPG01000001.1, read as the reverse complement.
CTGGGGCTCCACGAAGATCTGGGTGCCGTACGCGAAGCTGGAGATGAGCATCAGCGCCAACTGCGGGCGGATGTGCGGCACCTTGACCCGCCAGGCGACCTGCCACGGCCCGGCGCCGTCGACGCGCGCCGCCTCGATCACCTCCTCGGGCACGCTGTTGAGCGCCGCGTAGACCACCACGATCCAGCCGCCCGCGGTGATCATCGTGCCCATCAGGGTCAGCACCATCGACAGGCCCTGCCCGGCCAGCAGGTCGGAGCCGGACGTCACGCCGGCCAGGTCCAGCAGCGGGGAGAACGGGCTGATCCCGGGGCTGAGCATGAACAGCCACAGCAGAGCCGCGGCCGCGCCGGTGACGGCACCCGGCACGTACCAGAGAAAGCGGCTGACCTGAGAGACCCGCCCGCCGCGCTGGTGTGCCAGCAGGGACAGTCCGGTTACCAGCAGGAGCATCGTGGGCAGCCACATTCCCAGGTACGACCCGACGTTCTGCACCGACGGCAGGAGGCGCTCGTCGGTGAACACCGCGACCCAGTTGCGGGCGCCGGCGAACGTGTCCTCCTGGGTTCGCAGGGACACCCAGACGGCGTACGCGGCGGGTACCACACCGAACAGCACGAGGAACAGCACGTACGGCGCGATCAGCAGGTAGGGGGCGGTGCGGTCGGGCCGTACCCGGGAATGCATTTTGATCGACGTCCTTCTATTGGATGACGGTGTAGCCGGTGTCCTCGGCGGCCTGGCCCAGCGTCTTGGCGAAGGCCGGCAGCAGATCGGACAGCTTGCCGCGGTCCTGGATGCCCTTGGCGACGGATTCGTTGTATCCGTTGGTCAGGGTCGACGCGAAGCGGGTGTAGTTCCAGTTGTCGCGAATCAGTTCGGCCTGGGTGGCGAACACCGGCGTGGGGTCGGCCGCGTAGTAGGGGTCGGTCGCCTTGGCCGCGGCCCACGCCTTCGCGGCCGGCTGGTAGGCGGGGTACGTCGGCTGGGCCTTCTGCAGCTCGATGTCGGTCGTCAGCCAGGTGATGAGGTCGGCAGCGCCCTGCGGGTTGGCCGCGTGCCGGCCCATCACCCACACCCCACCGCCTACGGCGCCCGAATACCCGACCGTCTCGCCCGGCCAGGTCGGCATCGGCGCGGCGGAGAGCTGCCCCGGCGGCGTCTTGAACGTCGGCTTGAACGCGAAGTTCCCTGCCCAGGAGGCGAACGGCAGCATGAGCAGCTTCCGGTCCGTGCCGAGCTTGACGAAGGCCGGGTCGAACGGATCGAGGCGGGACACCGAACCGTTGTCCAGCATGGGCTGGAGCAGGTCGTTGACCCGGGTGCACTCGGGGGCGCGCGCGTCGATGCGTACCTCGGTGTCGGACCTGACCTCGCTGAGCGGGCAGCCGCTGGCCTGGTAGTAGGTGTACATCATGCCGTGCGCGCCCAGCGCGCCGACGACGTAGCCCGGGTGCTCGGCGGCGACCTTGGCACCCAGTTGCTGGTACTCCGCCCAGGTCTTCGGCACGGTGTAGCCGAACTGGTCCAGCAGGCCCTTGTCGTACCAGAGCACGGTCTGCGCGATGTCGTTCTGCAGGCAGTAGAGGTGGCCGTCGATGGTGCAGTTGGTGGTGGAGCTGGCGGCGAAGCCGTCGACGACATCCTTCTTGACGTAGTCGTCCAGCGGTGCCGCCCAGTTGTAGGGCTTGGCCTGTAGCGCCGCGACGTCGGCGCCGGTGAACACGACGTCCGGCCAGCCCTGCCCGGAGCGGTTGGCGAGCTGGACCTTGGTCTGGACGTAGCCGGCCTCGTTGGGGATGGTCGTCAGGTCGATCTTCGCGTCGGGGTGGGACTTCTGGTACGCCTCGACCATGGGCAGCCGGGTGGCGTCGGCCCAGACGACGACCTTCGCGTGCGGGTCGGGGGCGGATGGCTTCTCGCCGCTGTCGTTGCCGCAGCCGGTCAGGGCCAGTGCGGCGACGAGCGCCAGGCTGACCGTGCCGGCGGCACGGCGGCGCGCGTGACGGTTCATGGGGGAGCCCTTCGTGGGGCCGGGGAGACGTCACCCGGCAACTGAAGTATCAGATCTATCGGTGGCGGCTTTCGGAGTGGCGGCCAGTATTGGCTGGAGATTTCCGCGCTGTCAAGGCTCGACGTGACGAGAAGAGTCAGATCTATACTCGCCTGACACCCTGGTGTAACGTCGGGGATCGAGATAGATCTGAAGCTTCTGTTGGTTGGAGAGCGGCTTGACGACCTCACCAGGCACCCCGGGCGACGGGGCGCGTGACACCGCGACGCCCGCACCGGCCACCGCCTACCAGCCGGGCTACGTGCTCGCCGCGGAGCGCCTGCTGGAGTACATCGCCGAGCAGCAGTTGCGGCCCGGCGACCGGCTGCCCACCGAGCGCGGCCTCGCCGAGATCCTGCAGACCGGCCGGACGGTCACCCGGGAGGCGGTGAAGGTGCTGGCCGCGGTCGGGCGCATCAGCGTACGCAAGGGCGCCGGCCTCTTCGTCGCGGCGCCCGCCAACCCGATCGCCGGCCGGCGGATCGCCTACTTCCAGCCGACCGACCTGGTACAGGTCCGCATGATGTTCGAGTACCGGCGCCTGATCGAGGCGGATTCCGCCCGCCGGGCCGCCAACCTGGCCACCCCGATCCAGGTACGGGCGGTCCGGGAGGCCGCGGAGGGCACGATGGCGGTGTGGGCCGAGGCCGACCCCAGCGAGTTCGCCCGCTTCGACGCCCTCTTCCACGACGCCGTCGCCGTGGCCGCCGGCAATGTCTTCCTCGAAGCCGCCGTCAGCGACATCCGGGACTTCGCCGCGCAGTCCGACCGGCTGCTGTTCCTCGGCGAGCTTCCGGGCTCGCTGGAGGTCGCGGCGCACCAGCACCTCGCGATCGCCGCCGCGATCGCCGAGGGGCGGCCGGACGCGGCGGCGGCCGCCATGATCGAGCACGTCGACACCACCCAGGCCCAGTTCGAGGAACGCATCCACAACCGGCTGCTCAAGGCCGACCCCACCCCGGACGCGGGATGAGGGGCTCGCGGATCCAGGACGTCTGGGTCGACGTGGTGGAGCTGCCGGCACAGCCCGGATACCGGTGGCGCGACGGGCTGCCCGGCGCGGAGCCGGCCCGCCAGGCCGGCGTCCTGCGCATCCGCACCCGCGACGGCGTCGTCGGCAGCGCACCCACCCCGCGCGGCGTCATCGCCGCCGACCTGGTCGGCCGGCGCATCCGCGACGAGCTGCTGGGCCAGGACGCGCTGCGCCGGGAATGGCTGTGGCACCGGATGTGGGAGCTGGACCGCATCGAGGAGTTCCCGCTCTACTTCCTCGGCCTCGTCGACGTCGCCCTGTGGGACATCGCCGGACGGATCGCCGGCGCCCCGGTCCACGAGCTGCTCGGCAACTTCCGCCAGTCGATCCCGGCGTACGCCTCGACGGTCACCTACGACTCGATCGAGGAGTACCTCGACGTCGCCGACCAGTGCATCGCCCGGGGTTTCCGGGCCATCAAGCTGCACGCCTGGGGCGACGCCCGCCGCGATGCCAAGCTCGCCGTCGCGCTGCGCGCGCACGTCGGCGACGACTTCCCGCTCATGTACGACGGTTCGGCCGGCTTCGACCTCGCCGACGCGGTGTCCCTTGGCCGGGTCCTGTCCGAGTCGGACTTCCTCTGGTACGAGGAGCCGATGCGCGAGTTCAACATCACCAGCCATCGCTGGCTCGCCGAGCGGGTGGGCGTGCCGCTGCTGGTCGGGGAGACCAGCGACGGCGCACACCGGAACATCGCCGACTTCATCGCCCTCGGCACGGCCACCCGGGTGCGGACCTCCGCCATCTTCAAGGGCGGCATCACGGGGGCCATACGCGTCGCCCACCTGGCGGAGAGCTTCGGCCTGCGCGCCGAGGTGCACGGCATGGGCGTGGTCAACCAGCACCTCTGCATGGCCATCCCGAACACCACGTACTACGAGGCCCTCGTGTGGGGCAACCCGATCCGCACCGACGACTCGGTCGACAGCGGCGGGCTGGTCCAGGCCGCCACCGAGCCGGGCCTCGCCGAGGACGGAGGAACTCGTTGAAGACACCCGACCGGCGGCGTGGCACCAGGATCCTCGCCCTCGCCCTCACCGCCACCCTCCTGCCCCTCCCGGGCGCCGCCTCGGCCAGCTCGTCGACCGCCCAGATCTACGTGGCACCGAGCGGCGCCGACACCGCGCCCGGCACGAAGGCCCGCCCGTTCCGGACGCTCGAACGCGCTCGCGACGAGGCGCGCAAGCTCACCGGCCGTGGCGGCGACGTGTTCGTCAACCTCCAGGGCGGCACGTACGTCCTGGACCGCACCCTCGAACTGACCGGCGCCGACTCGGGCGCCGACGGGCACCGCGTGACGTACCGCGCGATCGCCGGCCAGCGCCCGGTGATCAGCGGGGGCAGCGCATCACCGGCTGGTCGAGGTACGACGCGGCCAGCGGCATCTACCGGGCTCCGGTCGGCGACCTGAAGACCCGCCAGCTCTTCGTGGACGGCCGGCGCGCCACCCGGGCCCGCACCCAGGCCCCGCTGACCGGCTTCACCAAGGCCGACAACGGGTTCACCGCACCGGACAGCACCCGCGCCGGGTGGCGAAACCAGTCCGACGTCGAGGTGGTCACCCAGATCGCCTGGAAGCTCATCCGCTGCCCGGTCGCGTCGATCGCCGGCACCGCCGTCGCCGTGCAGCAGCCGTGCTGGCACAACGCCAACCTGCACACCGGCATCGGCATGGAGGCGCCGACCTGGTTCGAGAACGCCTACGAACTGCTCGACGAGCCCGGCGAGTGGTATCTCGACCGGACCGCCGGCTACCTGTACTACAAGCCGCTCACCGGGCAGGACATGGCGACGGCGAACGTCGTGGCGCCCAGGCTGGAGACGCTGATCCGGGGCCACGGCACGCCCGGCGACCCGGTGCGCAACCTCCGGTTCCAAGGGCTGACCTTCTCGTACGCCACCTGGCTCGCACCCGACACCGACGAGGGCTATGCCGACGTGCAGGCCGGGTTCCACATCGTCGGCGCCGTCGCCACCAACCCCGACTTCGACTCCACCCGTGCGGCCTGGGCCAAGACCCCGGCCGCGGTGAGCTTCGAGAACGATCGCGACCTCGCCTTCGACCGCAACGTCTTCACCCGGCTGGGCGCCGCCGGGCTCAACCTGGGCACCGGCAGCCAGCGCGGCACCGTCATCGGCAACCGGTTCGAGGACATCTCCTCCGCCGGCATCCAGCTCGGCGGCATCGACGAGGCCGACCACCACCCCGCCGACCCGCGCCTGATCACCAGCGACAACACCCTCGCCAACAACCTGGTCACCCGGATCGGCACCGAGTACGCGGACGCCGTCGCGATCTTCGTCGGGTACACCACCCGCAGCGCGGTGCACCACAACACCCTGCACAACCTGCCCTACAGCGGCATCTCGATCGGCTGGGGCTTCGGGTTGACCGATCCGGGCGGCAACCCCGCCTATCCCGGCAACCTCGGCGTCACCATGTACGACACCGCCACGACGAGCCTGGACAACGCGGTCTACGCCAACCACATCTACGACCTGATGAACACGCTCGCCGACGGCGGCGGCATCTACCACCTGGGCGCCGACCCCGGCACCGTCATCCACCGGAACTACGTCCACGACCTCGGGCCGACCGGGTACGGCCCGGTCTACCTCGACGAGGGCAGCCGCTTCGTGCACGTCACCGAGAACGCCTTCTGCCGTACCGACGTACGGTGGCTGCTCATCAACGGAGGCGGAGCGCGGTACAACGCCGCCGACCACAACGTCACCACCAACCCAGATGTCGCCGTGCAGGGCAGCCCCAACAACGTGATCGCCGACAACGCCGTCGTGCCGTCCTGCGACGCCCTGCCCGCCTCCGTCACGACCGGCGCCGGGCTCGAACCCGCCTACCGCGACCTCGACCCGCCGGCACCGATCGCCGACCGGACCGCGCCGGGCCGGGCCGAGGGGGTGTCCGCCGTCGCCGTCCTGCCCTCGGTCGCGGACCTGAGCTGGACCACGGCCCGCGACAACGTGGCGGTGACCGGCTACGAGATCTTCGCCGACGGGCGCCTGGTCAGTGCCTCCGCGACCACGAAGGTGCGGATCGGCGGCCTCGTCCCGGGCACCACCTACCCCCTCACGGTCCGGGCCCGCGACGCGGCGGGCAACCTCGGCGCGCCGAGCGCGACGGTGACGGTCACCCAACCCCAGTTGGACAACCTCGCCCGCCACGCGAAGGCCACAAGCTCCTCGCGGTACTCCGCCGAGTACGCACCGGAGAAGGCCGTCGACGGCGCCCCCGGCACCCGTTGGGCACAGGGAGCCGGCCTGCCGGACCCGTCCTGGTTGCAGGTCGACCTCGGTGCGGTCCGGCAGGTGACGGCGGTGGTGACGACCTTCGAGAAGGCGAGCGGCTACCGGTACCGGGTCGAGGTCTCCGCCGACGCCGGCGACACGCCCACCACCTGGACCCTGCTCGACGACCACACCGGGTCGCTGACCACCGGGGCGACCAACTATTCGCTCGCCACGGGCGGTGTGCCGGCCCGCCACGTCCGGCTGACGGTCACCGATTCCAGCGGCTCGGGCGGCAGCGTGTCCGAGCTACAGGTCTTCGGCGAGCGCTGATGGAGCCCGACGGACTCTCACTCCTCCGGGCGGCGGCCGACCGTCGTGTACAGCCAGTACGAGTGGATCAACGTGTCGGGGTGGGCCATCGCCGCGCGTACCCGCTCGATCTGCTCGACGGTCAACCCCCACCGGCGCAACGGGTCGGCCAGTTGGTGAGTGTTCGCGGCGTGCAGCAGGCAGCCGGCGTCGCCGCCGGCGTGCAGCCGGTTGTGCCCGACCCCGGTGATGCCGACCAGCCCGGTGGAGCGCATCGCCAGCGGTACGCGGCTGGCCCACGCGAGGTCGCCGCCGTTGCTGACCACGAGGTTGGCCAGCGCGTCCTGGTAGGCGTCGAACGCGCCGGCCGCGGCTGGGTCGCTGGCCGCGATGAGCAGCCCCCGGCGCCAGGTGGTGTCCCAATCGGAGACGACCAGCAGCCCGCCCGGGCGCAGCGCACCGGCCAAGCGGCGCAGCACCTCGTCGCGCTCCGGCAGGTGCATCAGCACGAGCCGGGCGTGGATCAGATCGAAGTGGGCATCGGGCAGGGCGGCGGTGCGCACGTCGTCCTGGCGTACCTCGATGGTCGGGCCGCCCGGTACGTGCCGCGGGTCGAGGTCCAGCGCGGTGACTCGGCCGCGCGGACCGACCCGGGCGGCCAGCCAGGCGGTGATTGTGCCGGCGCCCGGACCCACCTCCAGGCACCGCCAGCCCTGTGCGATGCCCAGCCCGGCGAGCACTTCGGTGGTGTGCCCGTCGATCGACTCGGCGAGCAGCCGAACCCGCTGGGCCGCCGTGGGGGCGGCGTTGTCGAAGGTGTACCGATCCTGGGACGCGGTCACGGGCGCGGCAGCGCGGGGTTGGTCAACGGCGGATCGCCCATCACGTGCACCCGGCGGAGGTGTCGGTTGCAGTGCCTGGTGTAGGACTCGCGGGCGTGTAGCAGTGTGTAGTTGTCGGCGATGACGACGTCTCCGGTGTGCCAGTCGTGGGTGTAGGCGTGCCGGGGGTGGTACAGCGCCTCGCGTACCGTCTGTTCGACCCGCGGTACCTCGTCGGGGCGAATGCCCTCGTACCGCAGCGTGACCGGGTTCGGGTAGGCCATCTCCGCCGGTACCGGCTCGTGGTATCGCAAGGTCGGGAAGCTGCGGTCCGGATGCGGTACGACCAGCGGGGAGCGCACCAGCCCGCCGTAGTGGGCTTTCTTGGCGACCGTGTAGACCACCTCGGTCGCCTCCCAGACGGAACGCGAGTCCGCCGGGAGGTCCGCCAGGACCAGCGTGGTGTCCGAGAAGACGGTGCGCCCGCCCTGGCCATCGCCCGGTGCGTAGATGCATTGGAATACTTGAAATTCCGGGATCCGATCGAGGAACATGCCGTCCCAGTGGAACGGCAGCCAGTTGTTGCCGAACACCCCGTCCGCCGGGTGCTCGTGCTCGACCAACTCCAGGATCGGGCCGAAGGACCAGATGGGTACGTCGCCCAGGTACTCGCCGAACGCGGTCAACTGCCGCGCGTCGGCGAAGGGGACGAACCCGCGCAGCAGCAGTAGCCGGTGCTCGCGGGCCTTGTCCAGCAAGAGCTTCGCCGGGAGCTCGTCGAGCCGGGCATCCCCGGTGCGTGCCTCGACGAGCAGCCCGAACGGGGCCTGGGGCCGTAGTTCCACGTGATCGAGCAGGCTAGGCGGCGGTGGTCTCATGCTGGATCTCCTTCGAGGGCGGCAGGCTGGACGGATCCGCGAGCCGGAAGTGAGAGGGGCGCCCGTCGCGGTGGACCAGCTCCGCGCCGAGGCTTTCCGCGTGGTACCGCTTCATGAGCAGGAAGCGACCGCCGACGTCCACGGCAACCCCGTGCCAGGCGGTCAGCCAGTTCTCGGTGGCGTCCATCAGGCTGATGCCGAGCTTCTTCGCGCCGCATGCCTGGGGGTGGATGGACAGCCGCAGCGCGTCGGGGAAGTGCCGCCCGACCAGTTCGCCCCACGCCCGGCTGCGCTGGATGACCACGTAGGCGCGGGCCCGGCTGTCGCGTTGCCGGGCGGCCCGGCTGTCCTGCCGGTCCGGGCGGTCGGCGTCCTCGAACAGGAACCGGGTGATTCCCCGGTACAGCGCCAGCAACTCGCCGCCCTCGCTGATCCACTGCTTGAGCAGGGTCAGATCCTCGCCGTACCGGGCGGTCAGCGTCGCGCGCATGTCCTCGTGGCTCGCCTGGGGGTACACGTCGTCGAGGTGGTAGAGCGCGAGTGTGTTCGGACCGATGCGCCCGGCCATCTCGCGCAGGGCGCGCTGGTACGCGGTGATGGCCTCATCCCGGATGCCGACCGCGTCGCTGAACACCCGCCCGTCGGAGCAGATGACGACCTGCGCGCCGGGAGCGTAGACGGCGCCGATACGCCGGCACATTTCATCGAGGCGACCCAGCGAGACGGCCTCGGCCATGTCCGGCAGGACGCCGAGGACCTTGCGCGGGTTCGGTGACTTGCCGGGGAAGGCGGGCAGCAGGAAGCACAGCGGCTCACCGCGCGCCATCTGTTGCTGGATCTTCGCCCCGTGCACGTCGGCGCAGCGCGGGCAGGGCCGCACGGCGCACTCGTTGCCGGGCGTGAACCGCTGCTGGGCCGTGATGATATGAAGAATCCGGTCGACAGCGGTCGAAGGGGCGTCCGCGGTCACGGCATCCGCCTTTCGCATCGCGTGCGTTGCGGCCAGCGTCAGGCATAGACGCTGCGCACGATGTCCTTTCTCGGCATGGGTCGGTGGCCGAGCAGGTCGGTGGTCAGCTCGTAGGGGCTGACGTATCCCTGCCGGGCGAAGCGGCGCAGCGCGGCGGTAACGTCCCCGCCGCCCGCAATCCGGCACAGCAGCCGGTCTGCCCGGCCGATCCATCTGTGTAACAGGCCCGGGTGGAAACGGTGCGGCTCGTCGCGTCCCAGTACGGCGAGGAAGTACAGCCGGACGCCCAGTTGGGTCGCCTGGTCGCCGAGTGCCTGGCGGGCTGATTCGACGACGCGTTCGAGGTCGGACAGGGACGCCGAGTCGCCGCCACCGGGCATGTCGTCGTGCAAGCGGCGCAGCGCCAGCCGGGACAGGGCCGGGACCCACCCGCGCAGCGTCCGCTCCAGGCGCTTGTAGTCCCCGTACGGCGGACGTCGTGCAGAATCACCGCGGGCTCCTGCCGGTCGATGGCCGGCGCCAGATCGAGGACGGTTCGGGTCAGGTGCCTGGGCAGGGCGCCGCCGTAGGCGTGCGCCAGCGTGGTGGCGGTGCCGTTCCCGGCTGCCGCCGCCGAACCCGCCGCGTCCGGCAGCGCGTCAAAACCAGCCAGCCGAAGCAGCCGCGCGTATCGCGTGAAGAGGTCGACAGTGCGCCGGCCGGCCGGATGCAGCCAACCGAAAGCGACCGCCTGCGCATAGGAAATGAGTCGTTTGTGCGGCGGCTGCCAGGGCTGCCGGCGGTACCGGTGATATAGCGCCGCCAGGTCGGCAGAGTCGAGTCCGGGATAGTGCCGGTCGCCGGCGACCCGGTCCAAGAATTCCCAGAACCCCAACGTGTCGACGTCCACGTGCGCGCGATAGGTGATCGTCGCCGGCCTGATCTGACGGGTCGCCTTGGTCAGCACATCCGCCCACAACATGGCCTTCAGCGCGCTGAGCGTCGGGGGTCGCAGTAGCACCACATTGGCGGTGATGACGTGCAGCTTGGTCTTTGCCGTCACGGGTCGGCCGGCGGTCGAGGGCGCCACATCAATCGTTACGCTCACGCCGTACACCTATTCCCGGTCCGCCTATCCTGACCTACGAAGTATCGGTTGCCGTCGGTGGCAACGGCTTCTTCCCATGTGCCCCTTCTCTATTACTCCCGCGGCCTTACCCTCCGCGGTCCACAACCCGCCCCGGTCCGGCGCGCCGCGCGCTCTGTCGATTGTGGACCGCGCAGGGCGAGGCCGCGGGAGCAACAGCATGGACCGCGACGGACATCGCGGCAGCTCAGAACTCGATCCTGATCCTGAGCCCAACCTCAAGATCTAGCCCAGCTGGTCGCGGCGGCGGGTCAGGTAGGCGATCTCGGCGGCGTTGCCCGCCAGCTCGATGGCTTTGTCGTACGCCGCGCGCGACTTCTGACTGCGCCCCAGCCGGCGCAGCAGGTCGGCGCGGGTCGCATGGAAGGCGTGATAGCCGGCCAACCTGTCCTCAAGGCGGTCGACGGCTGCCAGTGCGACCTCTGGGCCGTCAAGCTCGGCGACCGCGATGGCCCGGTTGAGGGCGATGATCGGTGAGGTGTCGATGCGGACGAGCTGGTCGTAGAGGGCGACGACCTGCGACCAGTCGGTGTCACGTACATCGCGGGCGGAGGTGTGTACGGCGTTGATCGCTGCGAGGATCTGGTAGCGACCCGGAGCCACCCCGGCGGCCAGGCGCTCGCGCACCAGCCGATGACCCTCGGCGACCAGTGCCGCGTCCCAGGCCCCGCGGTCCTGCTCGTCGAGGGTGACCAGTTCGCCGGTCGCCGAAACCCGGGCGGTGCGGCGGGCCTCGGTGAGGAGCATCAGCGCCAGCAGCCCGGCCACCTCGCCGTCCTGCGGCATGAGGTCACGGATCAGGTGGGTGAGCCGGATCGCCTCGGCGGTCAGGTCGTGACGCACGGGGTCGGTGTCCGGGCCGGTCGCCAGGTAGCCCTCGTTGAAGACGAGGAAGAGGACGGCGAGCACGCCGGAGACGCGTGCCGGCAGATCCTCCGCGGAGGGCACCCGATAGGGGATGCGAGCCGCCTTGATCTTGGTCTTCGCGCGGGTGATCCGCTGCCCCATGGCGGTCTCCTGCACCAGGAAGGCACGGGCGATCTCGGGCACGGTCAGACCGCCGACCATGCGCAGCGTCAGCGCCACGCGGGTCTCCAGCGCGAGCGCCGGGTGACAGCAGGTGAAGATCAGGCGGAGCCGCTCGTCGTCGATGGCGCCGAGAGGCTCGGGCGGGTCGTCGTCGTACAACATCTGAGCCTCCTTCTGCTTGTCGTCGCGCTTGTTCTCGCGCCGGATCCGGTCGATGGCCTTGCGGTTGGCGGTGGTGGTCAGCCAGGCGCCGGGGTTGGGGGGCACGCCGTCGGCCGGCCACCGCTCGACGGCGGTCGCGAACGCATCGGCCGCCGCCTCCTCGGCGATGTCCAGGTCACCGAAACGCCTGGTCAGGGCGGCGACCACCCGCGCCCACTCCCGCGTGTGCGCCTGGGTGATCGCCTCCGGGACGTCGACCTCGCTCACCGGAACGGCCGCACCTCGACCTTCCGATTGCAGGCCCTCGACCCCTCGGCGGCGAGCCTGTGCGCCACGTCGAGGCCGGCGGCCTCGATGATCCAGAAGCCGGCGAGGTACTCCTTGGACTCGAGGAACGGCCCGTCGGTGAACAGCGCCTCCCCACCGCGGTTGTCGATGACGGTGGCCGCGCCTGGCTCCGCGAGGCCACCGGCGAAGACCCAGTGACCGTCCGCGTTGAGCTGGTCGTTGAAGACGTCGATCGCAGCCATCTCGTCCGGGGTGGCGAGGTCGGGCTTGTCAAAGATCACGGAAATCAGGTACTGCATCTCGGCTCATCTCCTGTGGTCTGGGACCGACACCTCCGACTGCGCCGCGCCGTGGCCAGAATGCGCCTATTAGGGACATGTTTTGAGATCATTCGCAAATGAGTATTAACGCCCCAAAACCCCTGCGCTCGGACGAGTGCCGATACTGCGGTGGTCCGGTGGTCTGGGGAGCCCTTCAAAACGGACGCAACCGCTGCTTCGACCGCGATCCGCAGCCATGTGCCGCGGTAGCGCCCGCCGACCGGTACGCCTACAGCCGCCGTTTCCGGGCCGTCGTCTGCCTCGATGGCGAGCGCCATCTCCCGCCGTTGGTGCTCCGCAGCCACGACTGCACACGGTACAAGCAGGCGCGGGTCGACGTTTAGGATCTGCGTGATCGGGTTCGATACGTTGTGCGGGTGACCGCTTCGGATCGGGTTGCCGCGGCCCGGTTGGGCATCGACTTCGGTACCTCCAGCACGGTCGCGGTCCTCCGCCTGCCGGATCGGGACGCGCGGCCGTTGCTGTTCGACGGCTCGCCGCTGCTGCCGTCGGCGGTCTGTGTCGACCCGACCGGGCGGATTCTGGTCGGCCGGGACGCGCTGCACACGGCGATGTCCACACCGGACGCGTTCGAGCCGCACCCCAAGCAGCGCGTGGATGATGGCATGGTGCTGCTCGGCGGTGAGAGCCCCGGCCTGCTCGCGATGGTCACCGCCCCGGACCGAGGCTAAGGTGACCCGGTGCGCCGGGTCACCCTGATCGCCGTCCTCGCTGTCCTCGCCATCGTGGCCGCCGGCTGTCAGACCGGCGGGCCCGAGGTCCGGGTCGAGCTGACCACCCGGCCGCGGCCTGCGCTGCCGACGGCGATACCCACGTACGTCCACAGTGAACCGCCGCGTACGCCGCACCCGCCGGGCGCGCTCTGCCCGACCGGCCGCCCGCCGGAGCCGCCGCGCGCCACCGGCCAGCCGGATGTCACCGCGCGGGTCAACCGGGCGTGGGACCGCATCGAGCGGTGGCTCCGCGCGCACGCGCCCGCCACGCTGGCAACGCTGAAGGCGCCGGCCTCGGCGCGTCGGGTACGGGCCGCCGAGGCGGCGATGTCGGTCGGCTTCCCCGCCGATCTGGTCGCGTCGTTGCGCCGGCATGACGGGGCGCGCACGACCAACTTGTCCACGGTGTTCCAGCTGCCGCCGATGTACGGGCTGATGTCCCTGGACGAGGTGCGGCAGGACTGGCGTACCCGGTGCGGCATCATCGAGCGGGCGGGCGACCAGCCGGGCTGGTGGTGGCACGCCAAGTTCGTCCCGTTCGCGCAGGACTTCGGCGGTGACGTACTGGTGGTCGACCAGCGCCCCGAGGGCGGTGGCCGGGTTGGCCTGCACAGCCACGAAGACGGCATGCATTTCGAGGGTGAGCCGGACTCGCTGGCGACGCTGCTGGAGCAGACCGCGCGGGCGCTGGACAGCGGCCAGCCGTGCGGCGGCTACCGGGCTGAGGTGAACGAGGTGGGCGGCCTCGACTGGGTGCCCGCGTAGCGCAGGTTCCTCCGGTGCCGGGCGGGTGTGTCCGTTGGAAGCGTGAACGCGTCCGGCTCAGGGAGGTTGGCCGGGTAGGCGCGGCGTGAGGATCGGGGTATTCGGTCAGCGGCGATCGCCGCGCGTTCCAGGAGGTCCCTGTGTTTATCGTGATTCTCGACTTCAGTACCGCTGCTGCCGACCGGCCGGCTGCCCTGGCCCAGCTCGACGGGGAACGTGAGCAGGTGCGTGCGATGCCGGGCAATGTCGCCTTCCGGGTTTACGCCGACCGCGAGGACGAGAACAGGGTTGGCGTGATCCACGAGTGGGACGATGAGGAGTCGTTCGTCGGCTACCAGCAGTCGGATTCCTTCGCCCGCTCCGGCGAGGTGCTTCGGCCGATGATGATCGGGGCGCCGGTGAGCCGGCGCTTTCACGCGGAGCTGCGGGAGACCCTTGCCTGAGCGGCGGCACGGCGGCTCCTACGATCGGGTGGTGCGAGGCCGTCGATGACCCGGAAGGCGTACAGCTTCGTCCGCACCTTCGCGCGGGAGCCGGCCCGCGTTCTCAATGTGGACCGGCACTACCTGCTCTGCGCCTCAGCCGGCGTCCTGCGGCTGGAAGCGCAGGGCCAGGCATGGCTGCTGCCGCCGGCACGGGCCGCCCTGATCGAGGCGGGCCGGGCGATCCAGGTGAGCATCCCGCAGCCGGTCACCACCGCATCGGTCCTGTTCGATACCGGGTTCACGCCGGGCCCGCCCGCGCCGTTGACCGTGTTCGACCTCACCCCCTTGGCGCGCGTACTGGTGAGCGAGTGCGGCGCGTGGGGCGACAGCGACGAACCCCTCACGGCGTACGCCGAGACGCTGTTCGCGGCCCTCGCCGCGGTGACCTGGCGGCTGGCCGAGCAGCCGAGTCCAGTCGTCGTGCCGGCCGGGCGGTCACCGGAACTACGCCGAGCCCTGCACCTGACCGCGCAGCGGCTCGGCAGCCAGATCAGCTTCGAGGACGTGGCGGACGAGGTGGGCCTGGCACCGCGGTCGCTGGCGCGGCGTTTCGAGGACGAGACCGGCATGACATGGCGGGCAGTCCTGCGCCGCATGCGGGTGCTACGCGCGATCGAAGAACTCGCTGCGGGCGACACACCGATCACCAAGATCGCATTCATGGTCGGCTACACCTCGCTGTCAGCCTTCAACGCCGCGTTCCGACAGCTGACCGCACGTACACCCACGGATTACCGAGCCAGCTTCCGGCCCTGACCACGGCGAGCACGAGCACCTCCCACACCCGGCACAGGCGGCCGTCGGCCCTTGATCCACGCGAAAGTCCTTGATCGACGTAGGGGCCCTCCTGGGGCGAGCGGCGTGAGTGGGGTGCCCCTATGCCCGTCCGGACAGGTATAGGGGCGCCCTACTCACGTCGCGACGCCCCGTAGGGGTCCCCTACTGGGGCGGGGCGTAGCGCCACCAACGAGGCAGTCGCCAGAGCAACGCCGAGCCCGGCGGCGGTGGCTGCTCGGGTCGTCTGTGGCGAATTTCTGCCCTTGGAGAGCCTGGCGCGCAATTCATGATCGCGGCTTGTCAAGCTGATCCCCACGGAGCCGTTTGATCTCACTTGGTGGGCCGAACCGGGATCTTGCGTCCGGTTATGTCGGGCATTTCCGCCCTCAAAATCCCGCCCTGCCCCACCAAGAAAGATCAAGAGGCGCAACGTGCTCGCTCGACGCCTTGTCGACCGCGCCGACAACGAATTGCGCGCCACGCTCTGGAGGGGCAGTTCCTCGCCACGATCACATCGCGACACGGCCGCCGCGCCGCTCGTGCTCGACCAGAACGCGGTTGCCGGCCGCGAGAGACCGCCTTGTGGGCGACGTGTACGGCTACCCGCGCGCGATCCGTAGCAACCGGAGTTGGCCGATCTCGGCGCAGTTCTTCATCAGCTCGGCGTTCACCCAGGCGATCATGTGGGCGACGGTGTGTTCGGGGTCGTCCTGCCACGGGAACGGCGCGGTCTCATCGAGGTCGGCGTCGCTGAGCCGGCCGAGCACCGCCAACCACTCGGTACGCAGGTCACGCAGCCACGCCACGGTCCTGATGCCGTCCCCGGGCCAGTGGATGTCGGTGCGTTCCCGCGGGGTCCGCCCCTGGGCGTGGTCGATCGTGACGCTCCACCACCAGCCGATGTGCCAGGTGATCCAGCCGATCGTCGGGACGGGGACAGGGTCGGGCTCGGCGTCCGCCCAGTCCGGCGTCCATCCGCCCTCGGCACCCGGTCGTACCGTCCAGCAGTGCGCGGCGGGTTCCCAGAGCACATCGGCCGGTGCCAGCCGCTCGAGGTGGTACTCGAACAGCGACCAGGTCATGTCGAATTGCCAACGCAGCAGGTCGCAACGGGATTTCGGCACCGGGTGATCATGCCCTACCGCGTGCGAGACGGGTGCTGTGGCAGGATTGCGCGCGTGTCGCAGCCGCTCGACCGATTCCGTACGCGTCGTGAGCTTCTGCTGGCCGGGGTGTCCGCCCGATTGCGCGAGCTGGGCATCGAGGCCGCTTTCGGCGTGCTGGTGCCGTACTACGACCTCTACGGCGCGATACCTGATGGGCTGACCGGCCTTTCCGTCCGCGACGCGGCCGACACGGGCGGATGCAGGTCACCGTGGTGGCCGCGCGCCGAGACGGCGATACCTGGGTGCGCGACGTGGAGCTGGAGTACGACATCGACGGCGAGGTCGTCTTCGAGGTCAGCACCCTGGAAGGGCGCGGCGATGGCCCCGGGAATCCGCCTGCCGTCTGGGCGCCGCGGCGACTGGTCCGGGAGCCGGAGGCGGTGGTCGACGCGATCCGGCTGTGGCACGGGTATCGGGACATGCTGCGCGCCACCGCGCCCCGTGCCGACCCGGCCCGCAGGCAGGCGGAGCTCGCCCGTCAGGTCGAGGCCCGCCGCTCGGCGGCCGCGGCCGCCCGGGTCCGGCTGGCGGTGGACGCCTCGGCGGTCCCGCCGCAGCAGAGTCGGGCCCTCGCCCGGCACCTGGCCGAGCTGGACCAGGCCCAGCTCTGCTTCCACTTTCCCCGCGACAGGTTCGGCCGCTACGCCAAGAGCGCCGTTGTCGCGCTCACCGGGTACCAGGCTGGCCTGAGCAAGCGTGGACCGTGGCTCGCCGTGCGGGCGGACGGCGACGAGCTCGCGGTCAGCGTCGAGGCGTTGATCGGTGCGAACCAGGACCATCGGTGGGATCGGCTGCCGTGGCTGTGGAGCACGGCCCACCGCGACGTCACCGCCGAGCAACGGTGGCAGGTACCGGACGCCGACCAGGCGCGCCCCATCCTCGCCCTGCTCGACCGGCACGCGCTGGCAGACGCGCTCACCCGGTGCGGCGTCGACGTCGACACCCGTCTCGCCGCGCTACTCGACGGCTATCCGATCAGCTATCAGTACGCCCGATACACCGACACCTGGGTCAAGACGCTGTACGAGCAGTTGCGAACCTGCGCACCTTGGCGGCTGGCCGCCGCGTACCAGGTCTGGCAGGACGAGCGGCAGACGGCCCGCCGGCCCGCGGCCGAACCGATCGCCCTGTTCGGACTGAAGGGGCTGAGCCAATCGGTCAAACCCATGGTCGCGCTCGACACCCGTGACGGCGCCTGCCGCCTCACGATGACGTGGAGCGGGAGCAACGCACGCCTCACCCGCGCACTCTGGGAATGCCCAGCCGACCTAAAAGCCGAACTCCATGCCGCGTGATGACCGGCCTCGGGCGGTGGACATCTACACCGACGGCGCGTGCAGCGGAAATCCGGGGCCGGGCGGTTGGGGCGCGCTGCTGCGGTACGGCGCGTACGAGAAGGAACTCTGCGGTGGTGAGGCGACCGCGACAACCAACAACCGGATGGAGCTGATGGCCCCGATCGTGGCGCTGGAGAGTCTGACCCGGCCTTCGGTGGTTCGGGTACACACCGACAGCACCTATGTGCGGGACGGCATCACGAAGTGGGTCCTGCGCTGGAAGCAGAACGGCTGGCAGACCACGGGCAAGCAGCCGGTCAAGAACGCCGACCTGTGGCGGCGCCTGGACGCCGCGGTCGGCCGGCATCAGGTGGAGTGGCACTGGGTCAAGGGCCACGCCGGCCATCCGGAGAACGAGCGTGCTGATCAACTGGCGGCCAAAGGCATGCGGGAGGCGCGAAAGGCGTAACCGCATTTTGTCGCCCCAAGGTGCGAACTACGCTCACCCGGTGGCGACCTATTTCGAGGTGCATCCGGACAACCCGCAGCCGCGTTCGATCCGGCAGGTCGTCGACGTGGTGCGCGCGGGCGGGCTGATCGCATATCCGACGGACTCGTGCTTCGCTCTCGGCTGCCAAATGGGCAACACGGCCAGCCTGGAGCGCATCCGCGACATCCGCAAGCTCGACCCGAGCCACCATTTCACGCTCGTCTGCCGGGACTTCGCCCAACTCGGCCAGCTCGTCAAGATTACTAACTCGATGTTCCGGCTGATCAAGGCCGCCACACCCGGCCCGTACACGTTCGTGCTGCCGGCGACCCGGGACGTGCCGCGTCGGCTGATGCACCCGCGCAAGCGCACGGTCGGCGTGCGTATTCCCGACCACCGCGTCGCGCAGGCACTACTGGCCGAACTCGGCGAACCGATGCTGTCCAGCACCCTGCTGCTGCCCGGGGAGGACGACCCCATGACGAACGGCCAGCAGATCAAGCAGCGACTCGAACACGAGATCGACGCCGTGATCGACTCCGGCGACTGCGGGACCGAGCCCACCACCGTCGTCGACCTGTCCCAGGACGAGCCGCAGATCGTACGCGTCGGCGCCGGCGATCCATCGCGATTCGAATAGCGCTCAGCCGGTGGTCAGCGGCTGGCTGGCCGTGATGATCGCCCCGCCGATGAGGCCGAGGGCCGCGATCCCCAAGAGCACCGCCCGGTATGGCCGGTGGGAGAACCGTTCGGAGACGGCGGCGAAGAACAGCACGGCCGCGAAGAACAGCGTCGCGAGCGTAAAGGCATCCGAATACGAGTTCGCGTCCTGGCCGGCGGCGAAGGTGGACTCCGCCCGCGCCGTCAGGTCACGCGCCTGCTGTTCGACAGCCAACTGGTAGTCCGGCATGGCCAGCGGGCTCGGCGGCGCGTCGGGGTTGGTCCGTGGCTGCAGCGACTCCCACGCGTTGAACGCGATCTCGAACTCCTCCCGGAATCGCACCCGGTAGAACCGAGCCAGTTCATCGGCGCCGATGGCCTGCGCCTCCAGGTAGCTCTCAAAGACGCTCAGATCGGCCAGGCGCAGTTGGTTCGCCTCGGTGTGCTTCTGCGCGGCCTCGGTTCGCAGCGCCGACGCCTTCGAGTAGTCGGTCGACTGGATGCCGTCCCACAGCGACGCCTGGTAGCCGCTGAACGTCGTGGCCAGCGCCGCCACGGCGAGGATCACCGTAGCGACGAGCTCGAGCCGCTGCTTCGTCAGGCGCCGATCCCAACCGGACTGCGCTTGATCACCCACTGCCACCCACCCAAATCCCGTGGAAAGGTACGTATCGCCACGATAGGTGGTGGGTGAGGAAATCGAAAAGATGTTGAGCTGCCGCGATGCCCGTCGTGGTCCGGGCCGTTGCTCCCGCGGCCGCACCCTCCGCGGTCCACAACCCGCCCCGGCCGGCAGGGGCCGGAATATTGGATTTATCCGCGTCTGGGCGATCGGTAGCCTGTCGCTCATGCCGCTGAAGCTCCCTCATCCGGATCCTGGCTGTCCGGATACCAGGGGCCGATGCGGTACATGTGGTGGTTGGTCCGCAGCCAGCCGGTGCGCGTGCTGCGCGGCAGCCTGATCGGCACGGCGTGGATGATCGGGCTGTCGGTGCGGCCATACCTGATCTCCCGGGCCATCGACGATGGGCTTCGTGCGCACGACCGGCGGGCCTTGGCGCTGTGGGTGGGTGCGATCACGGTCGCCGGGTTCGGGCTGGCGTACCTGGGCATCATGCGGCACCGCACGATGACGTTCGTCCGGGAAGACGCGACCGCCAGGTCCGCCGGTGTCCTGCTGCGTCAGCTGTCCCGCATCGGCGCCGTGCTGCCGCGCAAGCTGGCCGCGGGCGAGATCGCCACCGTGGGCGGCGCCGACATCGGGAATGTGTCGGCGGTACTGACGATGACCGGGCCGGGCGTGGGCGCCGTCCTCGCGTACGCGGTCGTCGCCGTCCTGCTGTGGTCGGTGTCCCCGTTCCTCGCGCTGTGTGTGCTGCTCGGAGTGCCGGCGATGGCGGTCCTCGTCGGGCCGCTGTTGCGCCGCCTGGAGAGTGCCGAGCATGTTTACCGGCGACAGCAGGGCGCGCTGACAGCCCGGGCGGGCGACATCGTGGCGGGGCTGCGGGTGCTCGCCGGCGTTGGCGGGCGGGGCCTGTTCGCCCGGCGGTATGCGGCTCACTCCGAGCAGTTGCTGGCCCTGGGTTATCGGGTCGGCGCGGTCCGGAGCTGGATCGACGCGCTGGCGATCGTGATACCTGGGCTGTTCCTCTCAGCCGTGGTGTGGCTCGCGGCCCGGATGGCGGTGCAGGGCGACATCACGATCGGGCAGATGGTGGCCGTGTACGGCTATGTGACGGTGCTGATCGTGCCGGTCTGGTTCCTGTTGGAAAGCGCCTACCAGATGATTCGCGGTCGGGTCGCCGCCCGGCGGATCGTCACCCTGCTGAGCCTGACGCCGGACGACGCCGGTGGCCCCGGCACCCGGCCCGTTCCGGCGCGTCCCGCCGACCTCCACGATCCCGGCAGCGGGCTGCTGGTGCCCGCCGGCCGGCTGGTCGGCGTGGCGGCCGACGACCCGGCCGAGGCGACCGCGCTCGGTGACCGGCTCGGGCGGTTCATCCGCAGCGACGTCACCTGGGGTGGCGTTCCGATCAGGGAGATGGCGCTCGACGAGGTGCGGGCCCGGATCCTCGTCGCCGACCACGACTCCTACCTTTTCGCGGGCACGCTGCGCGAGATCTTGCGGATCCGGGACGGCGTCGGCGATGCCGAGATCCGGTCGGCGATGCGGGCCGCGTCCGCCGAGGACGTCGTCGACGCGCTGCCCGACGGATTGGCCACCTCGGTCACCGCGCGCGCCCGCACCCTCTCCGGCGGCCAGCGGCAGCGGGTACGCCTGGCGCGAGCCTTGCTGGCCGAACCCGACGTGCTGATTCTGGTCGACCCGACCTCCGCGGTCGACGCGCACACCGAGGCGCGCATCGGGCAGCGACTGCGTGACGCGCGGGCCGGCCATACCACGGTCGTCATCTCCACGTCGCCGTTGCTGCTTGGCTGCGCCGACACGGTGGCGCACGTACGCGACGGGCGGGTCCTCGCCGCCGGACGCCATGCCGAGCTGCTCGAACAAGACCCGAGCTACCGGGCATTGGTGGCGCGGGACGCCGACATCGAAGACGAAGCGGGCCACGGCAGGGTGCGGCGATGAAGCAGCTCCCGGTCGCGGATCGGGCCGCCGTACGCCATGCCACGCTCGGCCTGATCGCCCGTGACCGTCGCGCGGTCGCGATCGTGCTGATCCTGCAAAGCGCTGCCGCGATCGCCGGCCTCGCGACACCGTGGCTGGTCGGTCGCATCGTCGACGAGGTGTCGGCCGGCGCGGACGTCGGCACGGTCGACCGGCTGGCGTTGGCCATCGGCGGATGCGTGCTCGTACAGGGCTGGTGACCCGGTACGCGCAGTACGCCGGCCACCGCTTCGGCGAGCGGGCCGTCGCGCGGCTACGGGAACAGTTCGTCCGGCAGACACTCCGGCTTCCCGTGTCCGTGGTCGAGCACGCCGGCACCGGCGACCTGGCCACGCGCAGCTCGGTCGACGTGGGCACGGTGGGCACCACCGTCCGGGACGTGCTGCCGATCATCGTGCTCGCGTCGGCCGAGCTGGCTCTGCTATTTGGGGCGATCTTCCTGCTGCATCCCATGCTCGGCCTGGCGGCGCTGGTTGGCCTCCCGTCGATCGTCGCGGTCGCCCGCTGGTACCTGCGTCGAGCCAGCGCCGCGTACCTCGCCGAGGGCGCCGCGACCGCGGAGCTCACGGACGCGCTCACCACGACCGCCGAGGGCGCACGCACCGTCGAAGCGCTCGGCCTGCGCGGCGAGCGCATCGGGTACGGCACAGAGCGCATCGGCCAGGTGTGGGCGACCCGGCGGGCCACGCTCGCGCTGCGGTCGGTGTTCTTTCCGGTGATCGAAGCGAGCTATGCGCTTCCCATCGCCGCTGTCCTGCTGCTCGGCGGCTTCTTCCTGGCCGACGGCTGGTTCTCGCTCGGCGAGGTGGTCGCCGCCGCGCTGTACCTCCAGCGTGCGATCGAGCCGCTCGACCGGCTGCTGCAATGGATCGAGCAGGGCAGCGCGGCATCGCCTCTTTCGCCCGCGTGCTGGGCGTCGGTCTGGTGCCGCCGCAGCCGCGTGGCGCGACGTCCGAACCACGCGGCGAGCGGCTCGTCGTGCACGGTGCGCGGTTCGCCTACCCGGAGGGCGTTGACGTGCTGCACGGCATCGACCTGGAGGTGTATCCCGGCGAGCGGCTAGCCATCGTTGGCCCGTCCGGCGCCGGCAAGTCGACGCTCGCCCGGCTGCTCGCCGGCATCGACGCACCGCGCGAAGGCACGGTCAGCGTTGGCGGCTGCCCGGTCACCGACCTCGACCCGGCCGAGCGTCGCCGCCGGATCGCGCTCGTCACCCAGGAGCACCACGTCTTCATGGGCTCGCTTCGTGACAACCTGGCTCTGGCCGCGCCGGGCGCGGCCGACGAGCAGATGCGCTCCGCGCTGGCCGCGGTGGGCGTGGACTGGTCCACCGACCTTCCCGAAGGGCTCGACACGCAACTCGGCGACGGCGCCCTGGAACTCAACGCGGCGCAGGCGCAGCAGCTCGCACTGGCACGCCTCGTGCTCGCCGACCCGCACACGCTGATCCTCGACGAGGCCACCGCCGCGCTCGACCCGACAACCGCCCGCCGTACCGAACGCGCGCTCGCCGCGGTCCTGGAGGGGCGCACCGTCGTGGCCATCGCGCACCGGCTCAACACCGCACACGACGCCGACCGGGTCGCCGTACTCGAAGACGGCCGGATCGCCGAACTCGGCAGCCACGACGAACTGGTACGCGCCGGCGGCACCTACGCCGCCCTGTGGCGCTCATGGCACGGCTAGCGATGTTCAGCGGAGTTTCAGTACTGCTTCAGCGCTCATCGATACGGTCCCTTCGCCCCCTGGCCAGGCATCGGACCGGGGGACTGGGGAGTCCACGTTCGAAAGGCAGCGCTGTTGCGAGCATCGAGATCCGTTGCGGCGGCGATCGTCGCGGCCGTCGTTCTGCTGGCGCCGGCATCACCGGCCGCCGCGGCACCGGCCGAGAAGCAGTCCTACACCAGGCTGACCGTCACCACGCCCGAAGGAAAGGCACTGCCGAAAACACCGCGGGCGCCGAAGTCGGACAAGGAGAAGAGACGGATAACGCCGGAGACACCACAGCGAGCCAAGCTGCGTACGGATTACCTGGCCACGCTGGAGGACCGCGTACAGGCGACCGACTTCGTCAACATGACCGAGTGCTGGGGCGCCTTCGGGGCCGGTCTCGGCGGTCAAGTCACGCTCAACCACTTCACCTGGTGCAGCCTGGGCTACCTGACCATCGAGGACGTGCTCTGTAGCAACGGATCGTGCAAGGTCCAGGGCTCGATCGTGTTCCGCCTGTCCGTACAAGGGATGGGGCATCAGGGCTCGCACAGCACCGACGACCGCAAGACGCGGGTGTGGGTCCTGCTGGACGAGCCGGTCGTCACCGGCGCGCCCAGGATGGACCGCAGGCTCAAGCTCAACGGGACCTGCTCCAGCTCGACCGCGGGCACCTCGTGCGACGTCACCGAGGACGGCGACACAGCGACCCTCACCCAATGGATGCTCGCGGGCAGCACCTACTTCACGTTCGTGCTGCCGGCCGGCAACGTCGATGGCGCCGACCGGATCGCGTACGGCGACTTCATGATCAAGGCGAACATCCTCGACAACCCGATCGGGTACGAGAGCTGGATCATGGGCCCGGAGAGCGGGTTCCGCTGCGACTCCTCCTCGAAGGTCAGCTACTACGGGTGTGTCTACCCCGACGTCATCGAGCAGTTCTGGCTCAAGGCCACGCCCGACGTCGCCCAGGAAGCGGCTCACGTGTGGCGGGCACAGAATCAGCCGAACACGACGCTTCCGCTGCCGATGGCGGGCAAGTCCATTCCCGGCTCACGCAACAGCGGCAGCCCGCTGGAACGCCTCACCGACGAGACCACGAAGAAGGCGAACAACGACAAGTCCCGCCGGTTCTGCCAGCGATACTGGGGCAGGGGCTACAGCCAGAACAACACGAAGCAGTGCGACGAGTACCCGTTCCAGTCGACCTGGCAGGGGTCGTCGATCGGCGGCGACGGCACGTCCCACTTCTCGGTCGACGTGATCGACACGAGCCACAACCGGGTGGGCGGAGAGCACCTCAACAAGTTCTACAACGAGCGGCGAATCATCGAGCAGGACAAGTTCTACGTCGACGTGCTGACCGCGGACGGAAAGCCGTACGGGCGCACGGACGCCTTCCCGACCGGCCCGATCACACCCATCGAATACCCGCAGTGCGAGAACAGCGCCCTTCCCGAGATCGAGGAGGTCGAAACGAAGGCGGCACCGCAGGACCTGTTCAACAACTACGCCGAGAACACGCCGGACGGCTGGACCGGGGCGACTCCACCTACTCCGTCACGCTGCCCGACGGCCGACGCCTGTGGATCTTCTCGGACACCTTCCTGGGGCCGCTCAACTCGGACGGCACACGACCGACGAGCGCGGGGTTCGTCAACAGCACATTCGTCATCCAGAACGGTGACAGCCTCACCACGATCACGGGCGGCACCAAGGCCGCACCCACCGCGATCATGCCACCCGCCGCGGAGAACCACTGGTACTGGGCGGGCGACGGGATGCTCGCCAACGTGGGCGGCGAGCAGAAGCTCCAGGTCATGTACTACGAGTATCGACGGTTCGGCCTCGGCGCCTGGGACTGGGAATTCAACCGGAACGTCGTCGCCACCTTCTCGCTCGACGACCTCACCGAGCCGGAACGCGTCGACCAGTTGCCGTCCGCGGCGCGGGTGGCCTGGGGCTCCGCCCTGCTCGAAGCCAGCAGGAGCGGCGACGGATACACCTACATCTATGGTGTATCCGACGCCCCCATCAACAAGAAGATGCGCGTCGCCCGGGTCAAGGGGAGCGACCTGAGCAAGGTCGAGGACTGGCAGTTCTTCGACACGGCCGAGGGCTACTGGGTGCGCGACGAGCGGGACGGGACCACCTCCCTCACCGGCATCGCCAACGAATACAGCGTGACACCGTGGAATGGCGGATTCGTGCTGATCAGCCAGGACAGCACCGAGGCGTTCAGCGGGAAGATCCGCATCTGGCACAGCTGCTCGCCGTATGGACCGTTCGGCTACTGGGTGGATCACGACCTGGTGTACCGCATGCCTGAGCCCGGCCCGTACGGCAGCTATTGGGACGGCGACATCATCGGCTACAACGCGCACGTCCATCCGGGCTGCGGGTCGGCGACCGATGGACCCTGTCCTACAACGTCAACAGCATGGACAGTCGGGTCTCCGCGGAAGGTGATCACTACCGCGACCCGAGCATCTACCGGCCCAGGTTCGTGTCGTTCCGGATCGTGCCCAAGTAACCCCGGACTAGGAGGTGCGGCGGGCGAGCAGTATGGAGTCCTGAATGTCGACCGTTACGCCGCCACGGATCACCGTTCGCGGCCGTTGCTCGACCACGATGGCGTCGAAGCCGTCCGGCAGGGCGGGCAGCAACTGCTCGGCGAGGAACATCGCCCGGTGCTGGCTCGCGGACAGCTGGGTGAACGCCTCCGACGGCGCGTGACCAACGATGAGCAGGTGGCCACCGGCCGCGACAGCCTCGGCCAACCGGCCGGCCACCTGCACCATCCCGCCCTCCGGCGGGTGCAGGTAGTGGGTGGTGACCAGGTCGTAGGAGCGTCCGTCCGCCGCGAAGGTCCGCGCGTCGACCTGCCACCAGTCGACGCGGTCGGCGACCCCGGCCTGCTCGGCATGCCGGGCGGCACGTGCCAGACCGTTGGCGGAGAAGTCGGCGCCGGTGACCGTCCAACCATGGCGAGCCAGCCAGATCACGTCACCGCCCTCGCCGCAGCCGACGTCCAACGCGGTGCCCGGCCGCAGTCCGGCCGCCTCCGCGACCAGTTGTGGATTGGGGTTCCCGCTCCACACCTTCTCCTGGCCGGAATACCGCTCGTCCCAACCCGGTGGCTCGAACAGGTCGGCGTGGTCCCCGGCGAGTTGGTGTTCATGTGCGCTCATGCCCACCAGCCTTCTCCAGGACCTCCGATCCCGACAAAGAAGCTTGCTACTTCAGCAAATTGAGCCGGGCGGCCTGTCGCGTGAGGTGCTCGCGTTCGGGGAGGTTGGGCGCCGACCGGGCGGCTTCGGCGTAGAGCCGCGCGGCGGTGACGAGGTCACCGTCACGCTCGTGCAGGTACGCCGCGACGGCGGTGTAGCGGGGCAGGGCGGGATCGAGCTCCGCCAGGGCGGCCAGGCCGGCCCGCGGGCCGTCGGCCTCGCCGACCGCGACGGCCCGGTTGAGGCGGGCCACCGGGCTGTCGGTGAGGCGCACCAGTTCGTCGTACCACTCGACGATCTGCACCCAGTCGGTCTCCTCGGCCTTCCGGGCGTCGGCGTGCAGCGCGGCGATGGCCGCCTGGGCCTGGAACTCACCCAGGCGGTCGCTGGCGAGGGCGATCTGGAGCACGTCGACGCCCTCGGCGATCAGGCGGGTGTTCCACCGGCCGCGGTCCTGCTCGGCGAGGGGCACGAGCCTGCCGTCGGGCCCGGTCCGTGCCGGGCGCCGGGCGTGGTGGAGCAGCATGAGCGAGAGCAGGCCCGCGACCTCCGCATGGTTGATCTTGGCCGCCAGTTGGCGGGTGAGCCGGATCGCCTCGGCGGCGAGGTCGACGTCGCCGGAGTAGCCCTCGTTGAAGACCAGGTAGAGCACGCGCAGCACGGTGGCGACGTCACCGGGCTGGTTGAACTGGACGCCGGAGACGGTCCGCTTGGCCCGGCTGATGCGCTGGGCCATGGTCGCCTCCGGCACGAGGTACGCCTGCGCGATCTGCCGCGTGGTCAGGCCGCCGACCGCGCGCAGCGTGAGTGCGACGGCCGAGGCCGGTGTCAGGGACGGGTGCGCGCACAGGAAGTACAGCTGGAGCGTGTCGTCCACCGCCTCGCCCGGACCGGCCACGGGCTCGGCCTCGACGAGCACCTCGCGCCGCTGCCGGGAGGTATCGGCGCGGGTGGCGTCGAGGAACTTCCGCCAGGCCACGGTGACCAGCCAGCCCTGCGGGTCCCGCGGCGGGCCGCCCGGCCACACGCGCACCGCCTCGACCAGGGCGTCCTGCACGGCATCCTCGGCCGCCGCGAAGTCAGCTCCGCGACGGACGAGGATCCCGATCACTGTGGGGGTGAGGGTGCGCAGCAGGGCCTCATCCACCATGGCACTCCGAGATGGTCGGGGGTGCGGTCAGGAAGGGGCGCACCTCGAGCCACTCGTGGATCGGCTTCCCACCCGCACCCGGAGCCGCGGACAGCTCGCCGGCCAGCTCGACCGCCCGCTCGTAGGTCTCGACGTCGATCACCATCCAGCCGGCGATCAGGTCCTTGGTCTCCGCGAACGGGCCGTCGGTGACCGGTGGCTGCCCCTCGCCGTCGTAGCGGACGAACGTGCCCTCCGGGGAGAGCGCCTCACCGCCGACGTACTCGCCGGTGCCCTCCAGCCGGGTGGCGAAATCCCGCATGTACTGGATGTGGGCCGAGACCTCCTCCGGCGTCCACTGGTCCATCGGCACGTCGTTGACCGCTGCCGGCGCGCCCCGGTAGTGCTTGAGCAGCAGGTACTTGGCCATCATGTTCTCCCTTGATGCGGTACGGCCCATTGTTGCCGTGTTCACCTCGGGGACGGAGCCGCACTCGGGTTCTCGACATCCCACCGCGACTTCTTTTATCGCTGGTCGCTGTCGAGCTGGACCTTCGAGGTCACCGGCAGCCAGTACCCCGTGTACGGCCCCGCCGACACCCGTACGGCCAGCCTGCCGTCGACGATCGCCGACGCGGTGAACGGTGCCCCGGACGGCGCCGCGAACGTGGTGTTACGCGAACCGGTCGGCCTGCTGTTCGCGTCGTAGCGGTAGAAGGAGTGCGCGCCCGGCAGAATGGTGAGCCACCGGCCCGGCAGGTACGACAGCACGACGAGCGGACCGACGAGGTAGCGAGCCGGCCGCGACTCCGCGACCCACCACCCCTGGTAGGGCCCGGCGGACACGCGAAGGAAGATGCCGCGGCCCTCGATGCGTTGCCGGTGGCTGGCCGGTGCCGCGGTGGCGCGGCCGAACGAGGCGTACCGGGTGCCGGTGATCCGACCGCTGGTGTCGAAGGTGCGGAACGTGTGGTCGCCGGCGGCGAACCGCAGCGTCCGGTCGAACCGCGGCGCGGGATAGTCCGCCCGGAGCGTCTCGGCGAACCGGGCGAAGCGCAGGTCCCAGGTCTGGCGTTGCACGGCGAGCAGTTCGCTGATGTGCACTTGGTGGTAGTTGCGGCTCGGGATGCGGTGGAACAGCGAGTACAAGCTGGCCCAGTTGGGGCGGCGGAACCCGGTCGGCAGGGTGTTCAGCACGGTCGTCAACGCGCCGTCGTAGAGCTCGGCGGCTCGCGGGGCAGCGGTGATCCGGTGGTAGTCGAACAGGCCGAACGCGGCGAACAGGTGGCCGTTGAGCACGCGCTCGCTGTTCGCCGCGGGCAAGCGCGGATACTCCTCCAGCCACAGGTTGCCGGAGCTGTCGACCCAGCTGCCCCACGGCTGCGCCGGGTCGACGTCGAGCGACAGGCTCAGGAACGTGGCGTCCGCGGCCGCCTTCCACGCGCTGGCGCCGGTGGCCTCGAAGAGCATCACGTACAGGCTCAGCGCCTGCCCCTGCGCCATGTCGGAGTACCACGGCGCGGTGAGCAGGTGGGCGGTGTCGCCGTGGACGGCGAAGTCGAAGTCGTACGGGTACCACCACGCGCCGGCCGACTCCACCCGGGTGTCGATCAACCGCTGCGCCTGGAGCCCGGCGCGATCGAGGTAGAACCGGTCCTTGGTCAACCGGTAGGCGTTCATGTTGATCAGCCCGTACTGCGCCTGGGCCACCGGGTGGTTGTAGAGCTGGCCGTTGACGACGAACATCCGCACGCCGGTCGCGTCGTGCACGCCGGGGTCGACCCGCGGCGTGATCTTCTCGTTCGCGTACGGCAACAGGGCCGCGGGCACGTCCCTCAGCGTGAACCCGGTGGTCCGGAATCCGGTGACGGGAGCTGCCGCGGCCGCCGTGGCCGCCGCACCGACACGCCGCTGCCTGGCCTTTGCCGCGGCCACGTCGGCGCGCGGCGGCAGCGCCGTGCCCTCCATGGGAACGTCGGTGAGATCCACGTCCCCGATCGGGGCGTCCGGCGCCGGCGCGGCCACCACGCGCTCGCTTGCGACCGCCACCCGATCGTGGAGAACCGTCGGACCGGCGGCGGTCATGGCCATGACCAGCGCGACTCCGGCCGCACTCAGCGCATACATCGAGCACCTCCATCGGGGCGTCGCGGCACGCTGCTCAGCGTATCGGTCAGGTGCACTGTGGAACGTACGCGACGCAATGGCGACCTAACCCGTTCGGGTAGCAGGAGTGGGGTGGCGAGCAGGAGGACGCCGGAGATGGTGATCGCGGCCAGCGGGCTGGTGAGTGTGGCGAGGATGCCCCAGATCATCATCAGGGCGGCCTGGAGGAGCTTGCTGCTGACACTCCATGTCGTCAGGACCCGGGCGGCATGGTCCGCGGGAGTCCGTTGCAGGCGTTCGGTCGCGTAGATCGGATTGAAGACGCCCATGCAGGTGATCAGCAGGCCCTCGACGATGATCACTGTGAGGAGTCCGGGGATGCCGGGCCGGATGAACGCGAGACCGAGCGGGAAGAGCGAGCGCAGCCAGCCGGAGACGGCCATGACCCGGTGCCGGCCGTAGCGGGTCACGAGGCGTGCGCAGAGGCGGGCGCCCACGAAGCCGCCGAGTGCCGGGACGCCGAAGGCAAGACCGTATTGCCACGCCGGGAACCGGTACTGGCCCAGCAGGAGCACGGACAGGAGCGGGACGGTGGCCATGATCAGGCCGCTGACCAGGATTGAGTTGAGGAACAGGCGCCATAGTGCGCGGTCGCGGCGGATGAACCGCCAGCCGGCCAGAAGGTCGGCTCCGCGCCACCTGGCGGCCGGGTCGCGGGGTGCCGCGACATCGCCCCCGCGGATGCGGAGCACCCCGAGCGCCGACAGCAGGTAGCTGAGGGCGTCGGCCAGGACGGTGACGACCGGGCCGAGCAACCCGATGAGCGCGCCGCCGAGGGGCGGTCCCGCCGCGGTCGCCACCCAACTCGTACCCTCGAATCTTCGGTTCGCGACAAGGAGCTGATCGCCGCGGACGAGGTATTTCAGATACGCGCCGGACGCGGCGGCGAAGGCGATGCTCGCGGTCCCGGAGACGACCGAGACGACCAGCAGTTGGCCGTAGGACAGCACGCCGAGGACGTACGCGATCGGAACGCTCGCCATCGCGAGGAACCGGACCAGGTCCATCGCGATCATCACCGGACGCTTGGCCCGGTGCTCGATCCACGGCCCGAGCGGGAACGCAACGATCGCCGCGACCGCAAGCCCGGCCGCCCCCAGAAGCGAAACGGCGAACGCCGGCGAGTGCAGCACTCGAACCGCGATGAGCGGGAACGCGCCGAAGGCGATCCACGTGCCGTAGGTGCTGACCGCGTAGGCCGACCACAGCCAGCCGAAACTGCGTCCCATTTGCACGCGCATACGACTCCCTCGCACAACCGATGTTCGGGTCCCCGAAATCGCATCAGCCGCACCGGAGCAGAAACAAACAACTCGGGCCTCGGCGAGCCACAACGTTCAGTTGTGCGTACGTATGCTGGGTCGATGGACTCCGAGGCAGTGCGATCGTTCGTCCGCGCGGCCGAGCTCGGACAGCTGCAACACGCGGCCGACGAGCTCGGCGTGACGCAACAGGCCGTGTCGAAGCGGATCGCCACCCTCGAGCGCGAGGTCGGCGTCCGCTTGTTCACCCGTACCGCCCGCGGGGTCGAGCTGACCCTCGACGGCCAGGCGTTTCTTCCGCACGCCCGGAGCATCGTCACGGGCGTCGATCGCGCCATCACCGCGATCAGACCGGGGTCACGGGCCCTTCGGATCGACGTCCTCGGCCTGCGATCCGCGCAGGCCGTCGTCCTGCATGACTACTGGCGGTCGCATCCCGAAACCGACCTCGACGTGGTGACCCTCCGGGTCAACGACCCGCGCGTGGCGGTCGCCGCCGTCCAGGCGGGCGATGTCGACGCCTCGTTCCGCACGGTCACCGACCCGGCCACGCTGCCGCGCGACGTGCAAATGATCCACGCGTTCGACTCCCCGCTGGAACTCCTCGTCGGCCCCAGGCATCCGCTCGCCGCCGCGCGCACACTGACACCACCCCAGTTGCGCAAGCATCGGATCTGGGTGCCGGGCATCGCGCCGCGAAGCGAATGGGCGGAGTTCTACGACGAGCTCGCCACCGACTTCGATCTCCGCATCGACGCCGCGGGCCCGAACTTCGGCAACGAGGTACTCCTCGACGCCCTCGCGGACTCCACGGACGTGGCGACCCTCGTGGGCTCGCGCGACCGGTACATCTGGCCGACGAACCACGACCTACGCCGCATCCCGATCGTGAACCCGACGCTCGCGTACCCGCTCTCGCTCATCTTCCGCAGAACGGATCCGCACCCGGGACTGCGGGCGATCATCAACCATTTCGGAAACCTGACACCGCTCCCCGAGACCGTCTGGCTCCCGTCCTGGGCGCGAGCGCGGGTGCGCTAGCGTGGTCGGCGGATCGAGGTGGGGACGATGGCGGATCCGCTGCGGCCGACCCTGATGGCGCGGCTCCGGGCCAGTTTCGGCGGGGAGCAGGACGCCCGGGTTCTTGAGGCGCTGCGCCAGGCGGGCGGGGTGGCCTACCAGGAGTGGATGCTGGCCGAGCGGCTCCGCGACCAACTGTCCGCCGATGGCGCGACGGTGTGGACGGCGCCGGCCGCGGCCAACAGCCAGATCCTGGCGGCATGGAGCGCGATGGTGCTGCAGACCCTCGGCGAGACGATCCTGGACTCCGCGTACGCCGCGAACCCGGGCACCGTCGGGTATGTCCCTCCGGTGACCTTCAACCAGGCATGGCACTGGCTGTCCGCTGTGGACGGTTGGACCATCCGGGCCCGGGAAGCGCGCAACAACCCCAGGTACGACATCTCGGCCGAGCTGGCGCTGCCGGCACCGCTGACCGTCGGCCCGGTGATGCGCGGCTGCCCGCAGGAGCATCGGGAGGCGATGCTGCACGCCGCCGAATCAATCCGTCACCACGCCGAGCTGGCTCTGTTCACGCTCCAGGAACACGCGCCGCCGCAGGCTCAGCCGGCGGTGGACGGCGTACAGCAGTTGGCCGCCCTGGCCGCGGCCGGAGCCGACTATGTCACCGGCCTGCGGGCCGGCTACGACGACGAGCGCCTACACGACCTGATCGACCACAAGACCCGCAGCACGGTGGCTCTGTGGTTTCATATCGGCCAGCTCGCGGCGATGCCCAAGCTCCTGGCCGGGTACCACGCACCGCGCTCCGCCCTGCTGCTCGATCCCGGGCTCCTGCCGGGCGGGGCCAGATTTGATCCGTGGTGCCTGACCGACCCGATCAGCCTCCCGCGCTGGCGGGCGGACGCAGCAGCTGTCCAGGCGATCGAGCGCCTGTGGCGCAGCGATCCCAATCCGGCCGCGACCTTGGCGATCAAGATGGACATCGACCGCGCACTGGCCGCCGGCCGCATCGTCCACCACCGCACCCCGCGCGGCTGGACCTGCTACTACTCCTGTCCGTGGTCGGCGCTCTACGAGGTACGTCACCCGGTGCGCATCGGCGTACGCGACCTGCGGGTGCTCGACCAATTCACGTACGACGTAGGACCGGGCCGGGTCCACGGCCGCCCGCACTTCCGGCGTGCGATCGTCACCGGTCCGTTCACGCCGGCGCGGCCGGATGGGTCCGCGCCGCGGCGTTAGGCGCGTAGACGATCAGTTCCAGCAGCGAACCGTCCGGGTCGCGAAAGTAGATACTCGTGCCCTGGCCGCGCCCGCCCCAGCGGACGACCGGTCCCTGCTCCACCGGCACTCGGTGGTGGCGTAGGCGGGCCATGGCTTCCTCGACGGTGCCCGGCCACACGAAGCAGAGATCGCTACCGCCCGGCACCACCGGCGGGCTCGCCACCAGCGTGCCGATGTCCAAACCGGGTCCGTGGACGTTGAGTTGCTGATCGCCGAACCGGTATGCGACGCGACCGTCGGGGTGGTCGACGACCTCCGCTCCCAGCACGTCCCGGTAGAAGTTCGTCGACCGCTCCCAGTCGCTCACCGCGATCACGCAGTGGTCGAGCCTGACCTTGATCTCCGCCATCAACGAAAGGTACCGGCGGCGATCCAGTGTTCATCGAGTTTCCCTCCAGGCGCATCAACCAGACTGTCCGCAGGAACAAATCACCGGATACGTCTTAGGGGAGGAAGAAGTGCGTAATAACGCAATGCGGTGGCGATCACGGCTCGGCGCATTGGCCGGGCTGCTGGCTCTGCTTATCGGGGGAGCGGTGCTGGTCGCGCCTGGCGCGGCCTTCGCGGACACGGCGACCCTGAGCCGGCGGCCACTCGGCCCACATTCGTACATCCTTAACTTCACGATCACAAACGATACGAGCGCTCCAATAAACGGCTGGCGGATGGAGTTCGACCTTCCCCCGGGAGAGCTCGTCCAAGGGCTTTTCGCGTTCGATATCCGCGTCACCAGGGCCGACCCGCATTTCATCCTCGAGAACGCGAGGCAGATCGTGCTGGCCCCGGGCCAGTCGGCCAGCTACGGCATCGCCATCCTCGGCGACAGTTGGCCAATCAACTGCGTCACCCGCGGCACGCCGTGCAGCATCACGACGGCCGTGTCCTCCTGACGGGGCCTGGGGCCCCGCGCGCGGCGCGGGGCCCGTAGGGAGCTCCCGCACGCTTCGTGTACGCGAAACGCCGCCATCGCGTCGACGACGTGCGTAGCGTCGGTAGTGGCAGGTGAGGAGCGCGATCATGACCATCACCACGGCGACGCTCAGCGGCACGCGGACAGAGCTTCCGGACGACGTGCTCGACCAGTTCCGGGCGCAACTGCGCGGCGAGGTGCTGACCGCGAGCGACCCGGGCTTCGACCAGGTCCGCCCGGTGTTCAACGCCATGCACCAGGAAAAACCCGCGCTCGCCATCGAGTGCAGCGGCACGGCAGACGTCATCGACGCGGTGAACTTCGCCCGCGATCGCCAGCTCGCCGTGACGGTACGCGGCGGCGGGCACTCGGTCGCCGGCCTGTCCAGCCAGGAGGGCGGCGTCCTGATCGACCTGTCCCAGATGCGCGCCGTGGACGTGGACGTCGAGGAACGGGTCGCGCACGTACAGGGCGGCGCGCTCTGGGGCGACGTGGACCGGGAAACCCAGGCGTTCGGCCTGGCCACCCCGGGTGGAGTGGTCTCCGATACCGGCGTCGCCGGCCTGACCCTCGGCGGCGGCTACGGCTGGCTGCGCCGCAAGTACGGGCTCTCCTGCGACAACGTGCTGTCCGCGAAGGTCGTCTGCGCCGACGGGGTGCTGCGGACCGCGTCACCCGCCACCAATCCCGACCTGTTCTGGGCGATCCGCGGCGGCGGCGGAAACTTCGGCATCATCACCTCGTTCACGTTCCGGCTCCATGAGCTCGGGCCGATCGTCGCGGCCGCCACGGTCTTCTACCCGATGGACGCGGCCGAGCAGGTCCTCCGGCGCTGGCGGGACCACGTGGCGACGGTCCCGGACGAGGTGACCACCGAACTGGTCTGCGTCACCATGCCGGCTGCGCCGGAGCTGCCACCCGAGATCCACGACCAGCCGTGCGTCGTCGTCGCCGGCGTATACGCCGGAAAGGATCTCGACGCGGGCATGCGCGCCCTGCAACCCCTGCGCGAGTTGGGCACCCCGCTGGCCGACGCCTCACAACCGATGCCGTACTCCGTCATCCAGTCGGACTTCGACGCCTTCTTCCCCCGCGCCGCGTTTCAGGCGTACTGGAAGTCTGTCTACCTGCCGGACCTGACCGACGGGGCGATCGACGTCGTCGCGGCCAAGGCACGGCACCGGCCCACGCCGCTCACCCTGGTCAACCTCCTGCACATGGGCGGAGCCGTTGCCCGCGTCGGCGAGGAGGAGACCGCTTTCGCGCAGCGGCGGGCGCCGTTCATGGTGTCGATCGACGGACACTGGCCCGACCCGGCCCAGAACGCCGAAAAGATCGCCTGGGTCCGCTCGGCGTGGGACGACGTCGCCAGGTTCGGCACCGGCGAGGTCTATCTCAACTTCATGGGACTGGCCGACGAGGCACCGAGCACCAATGTGGACACCGCCTTCGGCCGCAATCTGGCCCGCCTCGCCCAGATCAAAGCGACGTACGACCCGGGCAACTTCTTCCGCAACAACAACAACATCACGCCCGCCAGCTGACTGGGGGATTGGTGCATGAACGCTCTGCTGAACTCGCTCACCGAAGCCGAGCTGGCCGTGGTGCGAGAGACCGACCGCGAGCGATTGGCCGAGCTGGACGAGGACGCGCTGGTGGAACTGCACACGCGGGTGCGGCGGACCCGAAACAAGTACGTCAAGCTCTACCGCCGCCAGGCGAGCACCCGGGTCGCCGAGGTGGGCGCGCGGGGCAAGGCGCGGCCGAAGAACCGCCGCAGCGCGCAGAAGGCGGAGGTCTTCGAGGACGCGCTGGCCCGGGTGAGCCGGGCACTCGCGACCGCGGCGCGGCGCAGCGCCGCGGAGTTGCGGGCCGAGCGGATCGCGGCGGCGCGGGAGCAACGGGGTACGGCGCCGCGGCCGGCTGCCCGGCCCCGATCGGAAACGGTGGCACCGCAGCGCACCGACCTCAGCCCGATGTCACCGGCGCTGCGCAAGCGTCAAGCGTCCACGTTGGCGAAGGGAGCACGCCGCCAGGCCCGCCGCGATACCCGCTGACCGTGCTTCATGGGCGGGCCGTCGGTTCAGCGTCGATGGCTGCCAGTTCGTCGCGGGCTTTGGCGGCGAGAGCGAGGCCCAGTTCGCGATAGATAGTCAACGCCTGGGTGCAGAGGCGCCGGGCGGTTTCCATGTCTCCGGCGGCTCGGGCGACCTTGCCGAGACCGAGCAGGTTGTGCGCTTGGCCGCGACGGTAGCCGATCTTGGAGGACAACTCGTACGCGTTGTGGAACCGGATTCGGGCGGCGTCCAGGTCCCCCGCGTGGAGCGCCACCTTGCCGAGCCCGCGTTCGTCTTCCGCCTGTCCGAACTCGTAGCCGAGGCGGATGTCGTGGGCGAGGGCCCGCTCGAACAGTTCCCGCGCGCGATCGAGGTCGCCGAGACGGTTGTGGATGGCCGCCATTCCCCACGTCGCGTAGGCGTGACCACGAGGATCACGCAGGCGGGCGAACGCGCCGGCGGCCTCCTGGTAGCGGTGGAGGGCGGACCGGTTATCGCCGGTGATCCGCGCGATGTGGGCGATACCCAGTACCGCGGTGGCTTCGCCAGCCTCGTCACCGACCGCGGCGTACCGGTCGCGAGCCTCCTGGTAGTGCGCGAGCGCGTACTCGAGTTCGCCGAAGGTGAGCCGGGCGAGGTCGGCCAGCCCGAACGCGGCCTTGGCCTGCTCGGCCAGGTCGCCGCGGGCCTTGCTCACCCGATGCGCGTGGGCGTACAGGCGGCGGGCGTGCTCGTAGAAACCGAGGACGGAGAGCTTGCCGGCGGCGTCCAGCCCGACGGAGATCGCATCCTTCGCGTGGGAGTCGACGCAAAAGGCCACGAGGTTGTCGCGTTCCGCGGCGAGCCAGTCCGGTGTCTTCTCGTCGACCACGTGCTGGTACCAACCGTTGAGCCGCCGGTTGGCCGCCTCCCGGGCCGCCGGGTCGACGTGCCGCAGGGCCTGTGCACGGGCGAAGTCCCGCACCAGGTCATGGCACTCGAACCCGGCCTCGACGTCGGTGCCGGCCACCGGCGCGAGGAGGTGATGCTCGGCCAGCGCCCGAAGCAGCGCCCGCGCGGCCGTTTCCCCGGAATCGGCGAGACGGGCCAGCGCCGGCGGGCGATAGCACGGGCCGGGATGCAGACCCAGCAGGTGTACGGCACGCACCTGCGCGGCGTCCAGGCGGGCCATCGAAAGGTGTAGCGCCCCTCCACTCCGGCGCCCTCGGGGCTCAACTCGGCCAGCCGGTTGGTTTGACCGAGCTCGGCGACGAGGGCGCTCAGTGGGGCGGCCGGCTCCCGGCGGAGGCGGGCGGCGACGATCCGTATCGCCAGGGGCAGGTGGCCACACAGCCGGACGATCCGCCGTACCTCCTCCGGGTCCTCGGCGCGGTGTGTACCCGCGACGCGCAGGAGCAGTTCCTCCGCCTCGACGGGGCTCAACACGTTCAGGAAGATTTCTTCGGCCTCGGGCAGTGCGGTCAGCCGGCGCCGGCTCGTGACGATGACCAGGCTGCCGGGCGCGCCCGGCAGCAGCGGGCGGACCTGGGCGCTGTCCACGGCGTTGTCGAGTACCACGATCGCCTTGCGGCTCGCCATGTGCGAACGCCAGCGCGCCTGCCGGGCCGCCACGCCGAGCGGGATCGCGCCGGCCGGCAATCCGGCGTCGCGCAGCAACTGCTCCAGGGCGGCCTCCGGCGACAACGGCGCGATACCGGCCGTGAACCCGTGCAGGTCGATGAAGAAGCCACCGTCCGGATACCGTTCCGCGACGTCCCAGGCCGCTTGGATGGCGAGCGTCGTCTTGCCGACGCCGCCCATCCCGCTGATCGCGTAGACGGCTGCGAACCGGCCGTCGGGATCGTGCCGAGCCAGCCGCGCGTGAAGGTCGGCCAGGGCCGCGTCCCTACCCGTGAAGTCCGGGATGCCGCCGGGGAGTCCGCGCCGCGCATGGTCGGCACCGGGCGGTTCCCAGGCCGCGAACCGCCCGTCGATCGCCTCCAGAAGCCGGGTGGCATCGTCGCGCCAAAGCCAGTCCGCCACGTGTCTGAGCGGCCCGCCGGTACGCGCGTCCGCCTCGATACCGTCAAGGATCCGGGTGACCAATTCGTCGGACAGCTCGCCGCAACTCACACCCCGCGGCGCCAGCGGCCGTACCCATTCCGCGACCGCGGCCCGCAGCTCCGTGGCTGTCGCCGCGCGGATTCGCCGCACCGGGCCGCTGGCCGCCAGTAGCGCGGTGCGCAGCCGCGCGGCTTCGTGCTTGGGTAGCCCGGCGCCCCCGACGGTGTCGGCCACCGCCTGCCGCACGACGCGACGCAGCGCCCGTCGCTGCGCATCACCCAGTACCAGCCGCCGGCCACCCGCGACCGTCCGGGTCGCGGCCTCGGCGGTCAACCATCCGACGACCGCGCCAACCAGATCTACCGCCACGACATCGCACCTCAGCACCCCGGCGACGGCACGCCGACCTCAGAGTAGGACGTGCCACCCAGGACCGAGGCTCGTCCGCCACGCGTTGGGTGGCGGATGATGTAGGCATGTCAGTCGGACAGCCTCGACGGGCTGCCGCGGGTGCGGTGATCGACCTCGGGGCGGTGCGGGATCCGCCGGTCCTGCCGGGCCGATCCTTGGCCAGCAGGCTGGAACGCTGGCGTACGGCCGCGGTGCTGGGCGCCGCGGCTGCGGTATTGGCCACGGCCGTGGCGGCGTCGCCGGTACGGGTCGCGCTGCTCGAGCAGACATTTCCCGGCGTGCCGGCCCGGACCGACCAGCCCATCGTCGCGGCCAGCGCCGACGGCCTCTACCTGGTGCGGGCGAGGGGCGCACAGGCCGGGCCGGGCGAGCGGACGGTCATCAGGTACGGCGTGGCCGGCGCCGTGCCGGCGTGGCAGGTCTCGGTGCTGACGTCCGGTGCGGTGTACGGCGCCAACGTCGTCGAGGGCACGCTGCTGTTGCACACCGGCGAATTCCAGCCGCAGACGATCGCGTTACGCGCCGCGGACGGCCGGTTTCTGTGGCGGCGTTCCGGCTCGTGGGTCCAGGCCGGCGCCGGTGAGCTCCTGCTGTCGTCCCGGGCACCCGGCGGGCGGATGGACACCTATCAGGCTGTCGCGTTGACCACCGGGCAGGCGCGGTGGGCGATGTCGGTGCCCTCGGGTGAGTGGGTGCTACCCGACCGGAGTCGCCTGGTCAGGTGGTCGGACCGCGGTCGGGCCGAGGTACGCGATGTGCGCACCGGTGCCGTGGTGAGCAGCGGCACGCTGTCGCGGGGCGAGAACGGGGCCGCGCCCGGCAGCGCGCCCGGGGTGCAGGTCGCCGGCGGGCTGCTGCTGGTCGCCGGCTGGGCCGGTGACCGGCCGGTGGCCACGGCGTACGGCCTCGATCGACTGGACCGGCGTTGGCAGGCGGACATCGACCTGTCCAGCGAGGCCGTCGACGGCTGTGGCGCTGAGTTGTGCGTCAGCGGGCGGAAGGGCCGCAGCGGCGTACGGATGCTGGAACGGGACACCGGGCGCACCCGGTGGGCCGACGACCGGTGGGAACAACTGAGCTATGCCGGATCCACCCTGCTCGGGTTCGGCAAGGCGCCCGGGCCCGCGCAGATCGCGGTTCTCGACGCGAACAGTGGCCGGCAGATCGCCGACCTCGGGCGGTGGGAGACGTCGCGGTCGATCGCCCCGGACGGGCGCATGTTAGGGGTGCGGACGGAGCCCGGCACCAGCCGTACCTGGATCGCGGAGCTGGATCCGGCCGCCTGGACCACCCGGGTGCTGGGGGTCGCCCGCGACGCCGTCGGCTGCCAGGCCGGTCCTGCCGCGGTCACCTGCCGCCGCACCGGGGGAGCCATCGGAGTGTGGTACCCCCGGCGCTTCGCGGCGTAGGGGCGTACGTCGAGGGGCGTAGTCGGGGTGTGGCGCGGGTAGGCGCCGGTACGTAGGCGGTGCCGCTCGTGGGCGGACGACGCGGGGCCGGCCGCCCGGAAGCATCGGATCCGTTATCCATGAAGGAGGATCCGATGACCGTCACCCTGCCCAGAACCCAGGAACGCCCGGCGCCGGCCCGTGCGCGGCCGGGCGTGCTCGGCCGTCTTGGCGGGTTAGCCTTCCGCCGGCGCGGGCGGGTGTTGCTGGCCTGGTTGGTGGGCCTCGCGATCGCGTTCGGGCTGTCGTCCATATTGGGCGGTGACTTCGCGGCCGACTACTCGGCGCCCGGCTCCGACTCGAAGCTGGCCCAGGATCGGCTGGCGCAGCGGTTCCCGGCGCGCGCCGGCGACAGCGTCGACGTCGTGGTACGCGCGAACACCCCCGTGACCGACGTGGCCGTACGCGAAGAGGTGGCCGCCCTGCTCGCCAAGCTGGCCGGCCTGCCTCATGTGGCCGGCGTGGACGACCCGTACGCGTCGCCCGGCGGCGTATCCGCGGACGGCCGGACGCTGCTGGCCAGGCTGAACCTCGACGTGGCGAACCCGGCGGACATGCCGGTCGCCGACACCGAGCGCCTCCTCGGGGCGGCCGAGGAGGCCAGCCGCCCGGGGCTGGAGGTCGCGCTTGGCGGGCGTTCCATCCAGGTGGCCGAGGGAAACGAGGTCGGGTCCGAGGGCATCGGCCTGCTGGTGGCGGCCGTCATCCTGCTGGTCATGTTCGGCACCGTGGTCGCGGCGGGGCTGCCGCTCGGCGTGGCGATCGCCGGGCTGGCGGTCAGCGGAACGCTCACCGGACTCGTCGCCGCGCTGCTCGACGTGCCCGATTGGGCGCCGGTGCTGGCCTCGATGCTGGGGATCGCGCTGGGCATCGACTACGCCCTGCTGATGGTGACCCGCTTCCGGGAGTGGCGCGCCAAAGGCCTGAACCCGGAGGACGCCACGGTGGCCACAATGGACACAGCCGGCCGGGCGGTGCTCGTGGCCGGCGGCACCGTGCTGGTGAGCATGCTGGGGCTGTTCGCGATGGGGCTGTCCTTCATGAGCGGGGCGGCCGCCGTCACGATGGTGGCCGTCTTCGTGGTGTTGGCCGCGGCGGTCACGCTCTTCCCCGCGCTGCTGGGCTACCTGGGCAAGTGGATCGATCGCTTGCGGGTACCGCTGGTAACCCGCAAGGCCACGCGGATGGGGCCGGCCCGCGGCTGGACGTGGTGGAACCGGTTGGTACGCCGGTACCGCGTCGTGGGCATGCTGGCCGGGGTGGCGGCGCTGCTCGCCTTGGCTGTGCCGTTCCTCAGCGTCAACTTCGGCTTCCCGGACGCGGGCAACGACGGCGCGGGCACGTCCAGCCGGCGGTCGTACGACGCGGTGGCCGAGGGCTTCGGGCCGGGTGCCAACGGGCCGCTGTTGCTGGTCGCCGACGTGGCCGTCGCCGCCCGCCTGGGTGCCGAGCTCTCCGAAACGCCCGGCGTCGCGGCGGTGTCGCCAGCCCAGCTCAACCCGGCCGGTGACACCGCGCTGATGACCGTGGTGCCGGCAACCGGGCCGCAGGACGCCGCCACCGAGGAACTCGTCCGCACCATCCGGGAGCGGGTGATCCCGGCCGCCACCGCCGGCACCGACGCCGAGGCGTACGTGGGCGGGGTGACCGCGACCGCGATCGACACCAACACCAACATCGCCAAGCGGCTCCCACTGCTCATCGGCGGCGTGGTGCTGCTGTCGATGCTTCTGCTGATGCTGGCGTTCCGCAGCGTCGTGATCCCGCTGACCGCGGCGGCGCTCAACCTGCTGTCGGTCGCGGCGGCGTACGGCGTGGTGGCGCTCGCGCTGCAGGGAGGCTGGCTCGGTCAGCTGATCGGCATCGACACCGCGACGCCGCTCGCCGCGTTCATCCCGGTACTGATGTTCGCGATCCTCTTTGGACTGTCCATGGACTACGAGGTGTTCTTGCTCAGCCGCATGCGCGAAGGCTGGGTCCGCACCCGGGACAACGGTCGCGCGGTGGGCGACGGACTCGCCAGTACCGGACGGGTGATCACCGCGGCGGCGGCCATCATGCTCGCGGTATTCGCGGCGTTCGTGCCCAGCTCGGACATCGCGGTCAAGGTCTTCGGCTTCGGCATGGCGGTGGCCATCCTCATCGACGTCACCGTGGTGCGGATGCTGCTGGTGCCGGCCGCCATGCACCTGCTCGGCCGGGCCAACTGGTGGCTGCCCGCGCCGCTGGAGCGCGTGCTGCCGCAGCTCCACGTCGAGGGCCGGCCGGACACCACATAGAAGCCGGGCCGCTGTCAGCCGATGTCCCGGGCGAACACGTCGTACCGGTCGTTGGTGTCGTCCGGGACAAGGTTGGCGGCGGCGGTGGTGAACACAATGGACCGGCCGTCCGCGCTGATCTTGGCCAGGTAGATGCTCTCCGTCTCGGATTCCCAGCCGGGGTTCAACGGAGTGACCCGGGTGGTGGTGCCGGCTAGCCGGTCCCGGACGAAGGCGCCCGCCAGCCCGTCGCCGCCGGCTGGGGTCAGGTTCGAGGCGTCGGAGTAGAACAGCACCCATCGGCCGTTGGCGCTGATG
This sequence comes from Phytohabitans rumicis, assembly GCF_011764445.1. Classification (NCBI taxonomy): domain Bacteria; kingdom Bacillati; phylum Actinomycetota; class Actinomycetes; order Micromonosporales; family Micromonosporaceae; genus Phytohabitans; species Phytohabitans rumicis. The sequence goes on along the minus strand of NZ_BLPG01000001.1, from coordinate 2,361,085 downwards.
CTTGCCCCGCCGGCGAATCTGTCCGGTTGCTCGCCGGTGCTCGACACGCTGACCCGGGTGGTACTGCGAGCCCATCGGTCGTGTACGTAGATGTCTGGGGTGTCGTTGGTGTCGCCGCCAGCGAGATTCGCAGCGTACGACTCGAACGCAATGTACCGGCCGTCGGCGCTGATCACCGGGTCCACGTTGTAGGCGTTGGCCTGCCCGCCAGAGCTTGAGACGCTGACCCGGGTGGTCGTGCCGGCCAGCCGGTCCCGCACGAGGACGTCGGTGTTGTCGTTCGTGTCACCCCGGACCAGGTTGGCCGCGTCGGTGGCGAAGGTGACGAACCGGCCGTTGGCGCTGATCGCCGCGTCGTCGCTGATGCCGTCGGCCTGCCCGCCGGTGCTGGACACGCTGACCCGGGTGGTCGTGCCGGCCAGCCGGTCCCGCACGAAGACGTCCATGGCCTCGTTCGTGTCACCCCGGACCAGGTTGCCCGCGGAGGAGGAGAACGTTATGTACCGGCCGTCGGCGCTGATCGCTGGGAATCGGCTTTCGTAGTCCGCGGGTACTTCGGAGCTCGAGACGCTGACCTGGGTCGTGGTGCCGGCCAGCCGGTCTCGCACGAAGATGTCCGGAATGCCGTTGATGTCCCCAGGTACCAAATCGGCGAAGGAGCCGAAGGCGACGTAGCGGCCGTCGGCACTGATCGCCGGACCGTAGCTGTCCCCGCCGCCCTGCTGGCCGGTGCCGGACACGCTGACCCGTTCGGTGGTGCCGGCCCGCCGGTCCCGCACGAAAACGTCCAACGCGCCGTTGGTGTCCTGCGGTACGAGGTTCGATCCGAAGGAATCGAAGGCCACGAACCGCCCGTTCGCGCTGATCGCCTGGAACGCGCTGTCACCGTCGGCCTGCCCGCCGCCGGTGGAGACACTGACCCGCTCGATCCCGGCGCCGCGCGGCGATGCAACCACCGCGGAGTTGCCGCCCGCCACCACGGCGATCACGCTGGCCGCCGCCAGCGCCGGACCCATCCTGCTCCGCGTGCACAGCATCGGACTTCCCTTCACGTTCGACAACGTGACCAGGGTCCGGAGCCACCGCAACAGATTCACCGTCCTCTACGGCGCAGGCGCGGAACAAGGCATGCACAGTGCCGCGCTTGCCCGCGCGCAATCCGACATCCGATCAGCGCGCGGTGGTGGGATCCTCGGGCCACGCGTGACGGGGGTACCGGCCGCGCAGCTCGGCGCGTACCCGCGGATATCCCGTACGCCAGAAGGATTCCAGGTCGTTGGTGATCGCGACCGGACGGCCCGCGGGCGACAGCAGATGCAGCAGCACGGGCACCCGTCCATCCGCGATCACGGGTGCCTGCTGCCAGCCGAACGCCTCCTGCACCCGCAGCGCCAGCACGGGCGCCTGCGGATCGGCGTAGTCCACCCGCAGCCGCGAACCGCCGGGCACCGGGAGGCGCTCCGGCGCCACCCGGTCCAGCGCGGCGGCCTGCGGCCACGGCAGCAGCCTGCGCAGCGCGGTGACGATGTCGGCGCGTTCCAGATCGGCCCGGCGCCGTGCCGCGTGCAGCTCCGGACCCAGCCACTGCTCGGCCGTGCCGAGCAGGGCGTCGTCGGACACGTCCGGCCACGGCGCGCCCAGCGCGTGCCGGCAGAACGCCAGCCGCTCGCGCAGCGCACGCGCGTCGCGGCCCCACCGCAGCAGCGCGAGGCCCTCGCGGCGCAGGCCGTCGGCCAGGGCGCGGTCGAGCGCGTCGCGGTCCGGGTCGCGCAGCGGCCGTTCGACCAGCGTCACCGCACCGAGCCGCTCGAATGCGCGGGCCACGACGTCGCCGCCGGACCAGGCCACCTCCTGGCCCCGTGTCAGGTGGTCGGCGCCCGCCACCCGGGCGGTCGCCTCGTCGATCGCGGCGGCCACCCGGATCCGCGCCGCGGGCCGACTCTGGTCGCGGTCCGCGGCGGCGATCGCCAGCCACGCCGCGCCCGCCAGCGCCGACCCCGGCGTCAGGTCCGCCGCGGTCCCACTCACCATGAGGTACGCCGTGCCGCCCGGCTGCCGTGCCCGGGCCAGCCTTTCCGGGTACGCCAGACCGACCACCAGCCCGGCGGCCAGATCGTCGGGCAGGTCGGTCCTCGACCCGTCGCCGGCTTCGGCGCGCAGCCGGCGTACCTCCGTCTTCCAGTGGTGGTCGGCGCTGGAGCGCTGCTGGCGCCACGCCGCGACCAGATCCTCGCCCGGGACCTGGTCGGTGAGCAGCGCGACGACCTGCGCGGCGCGGTCCGCGCCGACCATGGGGGCGCCGTCGAGCAGTGCCCGCGCCAGCCGCGGGTGCGCGCCGACGGCGGCGATGGCCCGCCCGCGCGCGGTGACCCGGCCGCCGGCGTCGACGGCGCCGAGCGCGCGCAGCGTCTGGAACGCGACCTGCATCGCGCCCGCCGGGGGTGGGTCCGGCAGCGCCAGCCCGGCCCCGTCCGGATGCCCCCAGCAGGCCAGGTCGAGCGCGAAGCCGGTCAGGTCGGCCACCGCGATCTCGGGCTCGGGCTGGGCCGGCAGCCGGTCGTGCTGGGCCGGCGACCAGCAGCGGTAGACCGCACCGGGCGCCTCCCGCCCGGCCCGGCCGGCGCGCTGATCCGCCGTCGACCGGGACACCGGCACGGTGACCAGCGTGCCCAGCCCGCGGGCGTGGTCGGTGCGCGGCACCCGGCTGAGGCCGGCGTCGACGACGACCCGGACGCCCGGCACGGTCAGGCTGCTCTCCGCGACCGCGCTGGCCAGCACGACCCGCCGGCCCGTGCCCGGCCGCAGCACGGCGTCCTGGGCGGCCGCGTCCTGGCGGCCGTGCAGGGTCAGCACGGTGGCCCCGCGCAGCCTGGACGCGACCGCGGCGATCTCGCCGGCTCCGGGCAGGAAGACCAGCACGTCGCCGTCGTGGTCGGCCAGCGCCCGCCGTACCGTGGCGGCGACATGGTCGAGCAGCCGCGGGTCGACGCGCAGGCCGTGCGGCGCGTTGACCGGCCGGGGCGGCGGTGCCCACACCACGTCGACCGGATACAGCGCCTCGTCGGCGGTGATGATCTCCTCGGTCCGCAGTGCCCGGGCCAGCGCCGCGGTGTCGGCGGTCGCCGAGGCGGCGAGCAGCCGCAGGTCGGGCCGGAGCGTGGCGCGTACGTCGACGCAGAACGCGAGGGCGAGATCCGAGTCCAGGTGCCGCTCGTGGCACTCGTCCAGGATCACGGCGCCGACGCCGGGCAGCTCCGGGTCGCGTTGCAACCGCCGGACCAGCACACCGGTCGTGACCACCTCCACCCGGGTGGCCGCGCCGACCCGGCGATCCCCGCGTACGGCGTAGCCGACCCGCCCGCCGACCCGGTCGCCCAGCAGGGCCGCCATCCGGCGCGCCGCCGCGCGGGCGGCGACCCGGCGCGGCTCGGCGACCACGATGCGGCCGGGTATGCGGTCCATGAGCGCCAGCGGCACGATCGTGGTCTTTCCGGTGCCCGGCGGCGCCACGAGGACGGCGGCACCTGCGTTCCGCAGGGCGTCGCCGATCGCGGGCAGGACCTTTTCGACGGGCAGCACCCCGCCATCCTGCCGCACCAGGGCCGGCGGGTCGGCGACTCGAAGCGGAATCGAAGGGGAATCGAAGCGGGTCGTTCTATGTTTGCCTCGGTCTCCGGAGCCACTCCACCCATCGAGACGAGTACGGAGTTACAGACAACGGCCAAGCAGCCCTTCATGCGCCTGCGCCAAGTGTTCGTGGTTGCCGTCGTCACGCTCGGCAGCGTGTTGGTCGCCCCGCGTCGGCGGCGCATGCGACACCGTTCCCGGAGACCTACCTGGCGGACAGCGCCGGCCACGCGCGGCCCTGACCGAGCGGGAGGCAGACGACTACGCGACCTTCGTCGTCGCGGTCGACAAGGTGCTGGACGGCGATGCCCGCCGGGTCGTGGACGGCAAGGTCTACGTCGCGGTGCTGGTCGGCAGCGAGGCGACCCCGCGGCGGCTCGCGGAGCTGAACCCGCAGGCCACGATCGTCGCTGTGCTGGACGACATCACCACGTGGCGGCCTGTTCCGGAGGCGACTGTCGTGCGACCGGCCGCCATACCGGCGGCGGCCCCGCTGTACTACGCCTACCATGACGGGCTCTGGCTGCAGGGCGCGCAGGACAGCCAGATGTACGGCATCGACGTCGAGCACACCGTACTGGCCCCTGCCTGGGGCGGAGTGCGCGACGTCGAAGGTCTGGCCACCACCCTGCAGGAGGCTACGCTCGGCGGGTGAGTCTTCAGGACCTGCCGCCGGCCCGGCTGGCGCTGCGGATCGGCACGCCGGAGATCCGCGCGGCCGAGCAGGCGCTGAGGACCCACGTCGCCGAAAACCGCATCGACTCCGCCGAGTTCGAGCGGCGGATGGAAACCGCCAAGGTGGCGAAGACCCAGGCCGAGCTGCTGCGGGTCTTCGCCGACCTGCCGGCACCGCACCCCGAGCTTCCGGAGCCACCCCCGCCGCTGCCGCTGCGCAAGGTGGGGTCCGGCGGCGACGACATGCCGCTCTACGGGGTGGCCTGCATCCTGGCGATGCTGTTCGGCCTGCCGGTCGCGGTGGTGCTCGGCTTCACCGACGATGCCTGGTGGGCACTCGCGGTGCCGGTGGCCTTCTGCGTGCTCCTGGTGGTGATCATTGACCTCATCGAGCGCTTCCGTGGGAGGTGATGGTATGAGCACCCAACTGAGCGTGATCATGGGTGAGCGGCGTCACCTGATCAATCTCGCGTACCGGCTCCTCGGCTCGCTGGCCGATGCGGAGGACGTCGTGCAGGAGACGTACGCCCGCTGGTACGCCATGTCCGAGCCGCAGCGCGAAGCCATCGAAGCCCCCGCCGGCTGGCTGACCACGGTCGCCAGTCGCATCTGCCTCGACCTGCTCCGCTCGGCGCGGGTCCGGCGGGAGCGCTACGTCGGCGAGTGGATCCCGGAGCCGCTGCCCGACCATACGGAGTGGCTCGACGAGCGGTCCGCCGCCGTCGCCGTCGACCCGGCCGACCGGGTAACCCTCGACGAGTCGGTCAACATGGCGTTCCTCGTCGTACTCGAATCGATGACCCCAGCCGAGCGCGTCACGTTCATCCTGCACGACGTCTTCCGCTACTCCTTTCCCGAGGTGGCCGAGATCGTCGGCCGTACGCCGGCGGCATGTCGCCAGTTGGCGACGTCGGCCCGCCGCCGCATCCGCGCGTCGGATGCGCCCGCGGCGGCGACGGCCCAGCGCGCCGACCTGGTCCGGGATTTCAAACGGGCATGGGAAGCCAAGGACATCGAAGCCCTCATCGGCCTCCTCGACCCCGCCGCCACCGCGATCGGCGACGGCGGCGGCCTCGTCACCGCCGAACTCCGCCCGGTCGAAGGCGGCGAGCGGGTGGCGCGCTACTTCGCCGGTCTGGCTGACCGGAAACCCGACGCGACGCTGCTGGAGCGCACGGTCAATGGTCAGCTCGGCCTGGTGGTTCAGGAGGACGGCGTCGTCACCACGGTGATCGCGTTCGACGTCGCGGGCGACCGGATCACGCACATCTGGGCGATACGCAATCCCGAGAAGCTCCGGCCCTGGCTGAGCTGACCCGCCGGCTCACGAGGGCGGGCGCATCCGGCGGATCGCGGGCGCGGCCAGGGCGAGGAGGATGACGCCCGCGGCGGCCCACAGGCCGAACGCGAACGGGACGGACCGGTCGCCGGACAGGATCCCGAGCCCCGGGCGGGCAACGGCTATGCCGATCCCGCCCAGGCAGGCGATCAGCCCGAAGATCGTGGCCCGTACCGGCGGCGGGGTGACCTCGTTGGTGAAGACCTCCAGCACCGTCGTGCCCAGGGTGTAAGCGAAGCCGAGCAGTGGCAGGAACACGAACGGGCCGAGCCAGATCGCCTGGCTGGTGGCCACGAGCCCGACGAAGGTGAGCAGGAACGCCGCTGCCGTGGCCGCCCAGCGGCGCGGCGCGGTGACGTATCCGGCGGCGAGCCCGCCCACCAGCGAGGCGGCCGCGAACACGGCGTACATCCAGCCGGTGGCCTGCGCCGACATGTCCAGGTCCAGGGCCAGCGGCTGGAACAGGATGCGCGCGCTCCAGCCGAAGAGCAGCAGCAGCGCGCCGAGCCACACGGCGCGGCGTATCCGGGCGTCGGCCACCGCGCCCCGCAGGTCCGCCGCCACGGAGGACAGCGTGGTCGCCACCCGCGAGGCCCGGATCTCCGGCAGGGTCAGGGCGAGCAGGAAGGCCGCGGCGGCCAGGGCAGAGGTGACCGCGAACGGCAGTCGCGGGTCCACCTCGTACAGGTACCCCGCGGCCAGCAGGGAAACCAGCACGGAGCCGCTGCCCACGGCCCGTACCAGCCCGAACGCCCGGGTCGGGCTGACCTCGGGCGCCTGTTGGGCGCACAGCTCGTACAGGTAGGTGCTGGCCGCTCCGGAGGACAGCGCCCACAGCACGGCCCACAGCACCCACACGGCGAAGAGCGCGCCGACGGACCGGATCTGTGTGATCGCCGCGAACGTCAGCACGGAGCCGCCGGCCAGGGCGAGGTACGTGCGGCGCCGGCCGATCCGGTCGGCGATAACCCCCACCGGAAACTCGCACGCCACCGAGGCGATCCGGAAGACCCCGTCGGCGAGCACCGCCGTGGTCAGCGAGAAGCCCATGTCCAACAGGTAGATCAGCCAGATCGGGAACCAGAACTGCACCTCGAGCAGGAACTGGGCGATCGCGAAGGTGCGGATGATACGGCTGCGCAGCGCGGCTCTCATGCGTTGTTGTCGCGCCGGAAGAACAGGTACAGGGCCACCATCAGCACCGACATCACGCCGGAGGCGATGAGGATCGCGTCCGCCGGCTGCGCGGCCACCCACTCCACAATGGACGAACGGCCGAGGTCGTACACGGTCGAGTCCGGGTCGCTGGCGATCGACCGGCCGAACTCGGTCAGCGCCAACGCCGTACCCAGAATGGAGGTGACGCCGATGCCGAGCAGGATGAGGTCGGTGAACATCGCCGACCGGGCCGTGCGCCGGGCGGCGAGCTCGGCGAGGCGGCGGTCGCAGGTCTCTATCTTGAACCGCACCGGCTGCTCCAGGACCGTCTCGTAGTCCCAGAACGCCAGGATCGCGTCCATCTCCATGCGTACCGCGCGCTTGAGGTACTTGGACAGGTCCCGGCGTTCCATGATGATCAGCTCGGCCCGCTGGCTCAGCGCCATCAGGTGGCCCTTGAGCTGTTCGAGCTCCCACCGCGTGTCCGCCGCCGCCGAATCCGCGAGGATCTTCGACAGCCGGGTGTCGATCCGGTCCAGCACGCCGTAATACACCTGGGCGTAGCGCAGCGCGTCCCACTGGTCGCGGAACGGGTCGCCGCGCCGCATCCCGCCTCCCGCGCCGGTCCGGTCCATGAAGAGGTAGTTCAGCCAGCGGACCAGGTGGTCGATGCTGCCGTCCAGCAACCGCTCCGCCGGCGGGCGGTCGTCCTCGGCGGTCACCACGTCCTTGACCCAGTGGCGTACGACCTCGTCCGCGCCCGGCTCGGTCGGCACCACCAAGAGGCTGCGGGTGACCCACAGCGCCTCGCCGAACTCCGCCGTCACTGGGTCGTCCGCGGACGTCGCCGCCACGATGATCCGCTCGTCCCGGTCCGCCCGGCGCAGCACCTCCAGCACCGGCACCAGGTACCGCCGGACCGTCTCGCGCGCGACGCGTTCGCCCAGCGCCACGGCCCGTGCCTGCAGGTCGTCGAGGCGCGCCGCCAGATCCGGGGCCGGCTTGGTGAACGACGGCGCCACGTCCGCCAGCAGCTCCAGCAGCATGACGCCGTGGTCGTACAGCCGAAAGCTGATCTCGGTGACGCCGAGCTTGAGGGCGTCGGTGGTCCCGGCGAACTCCTCGGGCAGATGCTCCGGGCGCAGCACGCCGGTGAGGACGTGCAGGGTGCGCTCCACCGCGTGGTCGCTGATGGTCCGGTACAGGTTGAGCGAGCTGGTGACCCGGGTGTGCTGCAGGGTGACGGCCGGGGGCGGCCCGGCGGGATCGGAGGCGAGCCGCCCGAGCAGCTCGTCCACGGCGGCCTGCTGCTCGGCCCAGAACGACGCGTACCCCGTGGGGTCACGCAGCGTCGCGCCGGGCACGGCGTAATAGTCCACGACCACCGGGGCGAGGATCCGCAGCTGCGTCATGATCCGGCCGCCTCCAGCCGTACGGCGCGGGCGTCGACGTACAGGACGCGACCCTGCGCGGGGCCGTTGGTGACCTTCACCTTGACGAGGAGGCGCCCCGGAGGCTTGCTGGCGGCGCCGGTGAACTCCGCCGGCCAGGTGAGCACCCGCGCCCGCGTGCCCTGCGGTGCGAGCAGCACCGGTCTGCCCGCCTCGTCGAGCAGTTCCACCAGGCCCGATCCGCCGGTCGGGGTCAGGGCCACCTCCGGGGATCCGGACGGTTCGAGGTCCGCGACGATCCGTTCGTACTCGTCGCTCTGGCGCATCGTCGCCAGCTCGCGGTTGAAGCTCTCCATCACCGCGGCGGCCGCCGCGGTGTCCGCCATCATGAAGTACAGGCCCTCCACCGAGTGCACCAGCGGGTTGTCCTCCCGCAGGTAGTCGAAGTCACCGGCGTCACCGGCGAAGGCCGGGTCGGCCAGCACCGCCCGACCGGACAACAGCCCTTCGGCGAGTACGTCGACGGTGCCCTCGGCCAGCGCCCGGAAGCCGGCCATGGCGGAGTCGAACTCGACGAACGCGCCGACCGCGGACTCCAGCTCGTCCCAGTAGTCGTACCCCGCGATCCCGCCCACCCGCATCGCGCCCAGGTCCTGCGCGGAGGAGACTCGCGGCGCACCCGTGGTGCGGTTGTAGAACAGCACATACTCGAAGTCGACGAGCGGGTCCGACAGCAACAGCTTGGCGCGCCGCGAATCGCTGCCCACCAGCGGAAACACCCCCAACGAGGCGCCCGAGGTGACCTGGCCCTCGGCCAGCGCCCACGACGTATAACTGACCTCGGGGGAGTACCCGGCCCGCCGCAGCGTCTCCACGACCAGCTCGGTGACCGGCCCGCCGTCCGGCAGATCCGGCCCGACGAACGGCGCCCACGACCCGCTCGACACCGGCACGGGCCGGGACGGCGAGACCGGAGACGCGCGCAACCCCAGTGCCACGACCATCGCCGAGACGGCGACCACCACGGAGAGGACCAGCACCGGCCCCCAGGTCCGCAACGGCCTGAGCAGGTTGGACAACCGGCGCGGGTACGGCGACATGATCGATCACTGTAGCCGCACGGCTCAACCCATGATCGTCGCCGGTGACGGGCCGGACGTGGTCCGGGGGCGGATGAGGTAGCCGAACCCGGCCGCGGTGAAGAACATGATCAGGCTGTAGACCGCCGCCGGAACGGCGATCTCCGTGCTGTTCAGCAGGCTCGTCGCGATGACGATGGCCAACGTTCCATTGTGGATCCCGACCTCCATGGCCGCCGCCACCGACTCGGCCCGGCCGACCCTGGCCAGCCGCGGCGCGAAGTAGCCGACCGCGAGGCTGATGAGGTTGAACGCCAGCGCGGCCACTCCCGCCGCCTCGAAGGAGTCGGCCACGTTGTCCCGTTCCTTGATGATCGCGCCCGCGATCACCAGCACCAGGACGATGACCGACAGGATCCGCACCGGGCGGTGCATGCGCTCGGCGAACGCGCGCCGGCGCGCCCTGATCAGCATGCCCAGCGCGACCGGCACCAACACGATCGCGAAGACCTGCACGACCTTGTCGAATTGCAGGCCGATCTGGCCCGTACCCGCGAGGAAGTGGTCCAGGGAGAGGTTGACCACGATGGGCAGCGTGAAGACCGCGAGCACCGAGTTGACCGCGGTCAGGGTGACGTTGAGCGCCACGTTGCCGCCGAAGAGGTGGCTGTAGAGGTTGGCCGTGGTGCCGCCGGGCGAGGCGGCCAGCAGCATCATGCCCACCGCGAGCACGGGCGGTAGATCCAGCGCCAGCACCAGGCCGAAACACACCACGGGGAGTAGCAACACCTGGCAGGCCAGCGCGACCAGGACGGCCTTCGGGAACACCACGACGCGCTTGAAGTCGGCCACGGCGAGACCGAGCCCCAGCCCGAGCATGACGATCCCGAGGGCGACGGGCAGGAGGACCTGGGTCAGGACCGAATCCATAGCCGAGGATTCTTCACGTAAGGTCCAAGTGATGCCCATCGACCGAAGAGGTGGACCTTCGCGCCTGGCCTCAGAGCGCGCGCAGGGTCCACGGACCGTCGGCGTCGACCTCGATGGCGAAGGTGTCCTCGGGCAGGAGCACCTCCTCGGTGCAGGGGCCCGCGTCGCTGATCAGCGCCCTGACGTACTCCGCGTACGCGGTGACGCCGACGTAGCGGTGGCCGCTGTGGCTGAACCGGAGGAGGGTCATGCCGGAGGCGGATCCGCGCGCCACGCGCAGCACCGCCGCGCCGTCGCCAGCGGCCGTGCCGGTCCACTCGGGCGCGTGCCGCAGCGGGCGTACGACGATCCGCCATCCGCCCTTCGTGTTGATCCTCAGCGCGCTCGGGACTTCGACGAAGTTCAGCGCACACTCGCCTCGGTACGCGCCGATCCGGTTCACCAGGAGGTCCAGGTCCTCGTCGGTCTCGGTCAGGGACCACACGCTGAAGGTGCCCGAGCCGTCATGGCTGATGATCGCCGTGTGCGGCGTCTGCGGGAGGGCGAGCGGAACGAGCGCGTCGCCGCGCCCCTCGAAGGTCTCCTCGTCGGGGACCTGCGCCGCGGCCGGGTCCGGTGCCGGCGGCGCCTGCGGCAGCCAGGAGCCACGGGAAACCGGCAGGACCGCGTGGACCGCCGCGGGACCGGGTGCGCCGGGCTCCAGCAGCCGGGCGGCGGACGGCACCCGGTACGCGGTCAGCAGGCGCGGCAGCGCGGCCAGCTGTCCAATGTGGAACCACAGGTTCAGCGCCACCCGCACCCGGTCGTCGATGACGGCGTGCAGCCGTACGTCGTCGTGCGCGACGTGCAGCCCGGCGACGTAGTCGGCGCTCGTTGCGGCCAGGCCGGCCATCCGTTTCACCATGCCGACAGACTTCCGGGCGTCGGCCGGCGCGTCCGCCTCCAGTTGGTGCATTGCCGTCTCGGCGTGCTGCCGCAGCACCGCCATGGCCAGCAGCATCGCGTCACGGTGCTCCGCCGGGCAGTCGCGCGCGACCGGGCCGACCGGCAGTGACACCGGCACCCTCAGCGCGGCGGAGATGTCGTAGCCGGGGTTGTCCCGCGCCTCACCGGCCAAGGACAGCCAACCCTCCACAGCGGACAGCCAATGCCAGACCTGCTGGAACGTGACCGGGTAGACGTACCCGACGGTGCCCGGATCGGCGGCGTACACGGAGTCCAGCATCGTCTCGCCGAGCCGCTGGACCGTCACCGCGGCCCAGGCGGCCAGCAGGTGGCTGCCGACCCCCGGCGGGGCGGTCCACACCGAGTAGCCGTCGACGGTCAGCCGGTCGCGGGCCTGGTCGGCCACCATAAGCTCGTGGTACGCGCCCATGCCCGCCTGGCGTAGGGCCTCCAGTACCCGCCCGTCCTGCTCGCCGCCCAGGCCGGCGCGCAGTCGGGTCATCAGGGTGGGCCGCAGCGGATCGGCCGTCGCCATGCCTCGCCTCCCGGGTCCACTCGTCAATAGTCGACGAGTTCGACGGTAACGGTCGCGACATCACCCGTGTCGAGATCCTCCGCCTTGCGGACGGCGCGCTTGACGGGCAGCACGTAACAGCCGCGGGCGCCGTCCGGGAAGATCGATGTCGTCCAGGTGCTGCCGCCGACCGTGACCCGCACCTTCACCGCACCGAAACCGCGACGCGGCCCGCCGGCCCGTTCGCGGATCTCCTCGGACGCCTCGACCGGCAGGCTGACGAACGTCCAACTCTCGTCGCGCCGGGCGTCCCAGATCCACAGCTCGGCGTCGAAAACGAAATCCACGCCCCAGCATCGCACCCGCGCGGCCCCCTGACATCGCCCACCCCAGGGCGGGTATAGGGGCGCCCTACTCACGGCGCGACCCCCACAGAGACCTTTCGGGGTCGGGGTGCACACGTATAGATCTTTGTGGCTTGGCGTTGCGCTGGTGCTTGCCTTGGAAATCAAAAGCTGGTGAGCTGCCGCGACGCCCGTCGTGGTGCAGGCCGTCGCTCCCGCGGCCTCACCCTCCGCGGTCCACAACCCCACGAGGCAGCAATGTCAGGGAACTTGCTGCTTCCCGCGGGCCGTGAGGCAGCAGGTTCCCTGACATTGCTGCCTGACCGGGGATGCGGGTCGCCGGGTCCGCTGACAGCGGCGCGCAACCAGGCATCGTCCGGCGGGGTTGATTGTGGATCGCGGAGGGTGCGGCCGCGGGAGCGACGGCCTGGACCGCGTCGGACGTCGCGGTAGCTCAGAACTCGATCTTGAACCTGACCCTGATCTCAATCGCGTCGATCAAGGACTTTCCCGTCGATCAAGGGCAAACGGCCGTGGAAAAGAGATCCAACCACGACCCTTTGCCCTTGATCGACGCGCAAGCCCTTGATCGACGGGGAAGGGGGAAAGGGAAGGGGGTTAGTAGGCGTAGGGCCAGGCGGTGGGGTCCCAGGCTAGGAGGTTGATGCCTAGGCGGGCGGCGCCGGTGTCGGTGTAGTAGTGGTAGAAGAGCACGTCGGCGTCGACGTCGGGCAGTACCGCCGGGTGGCCCGGTCCGTGTACCGAGCCGTGCGACGCGAGCACCTCGGTGCCGCCGCCCGCGGTGAGTGCGACGCCGTTGCGGTCGACGTACGGGCCGGTGATCGAGGCCGACCGCCCGACCATCACGCGGTACGTGCTGTCGGCTCCGCGGCAGCAGAAGTCGAAGGACGTGAACAGGTAGTAGAAGCCGCCGCGCCGGTGGATGACCGGGGCCTCGACGGAGCCGCTGACGCTCGACGGCCGGGTGGCCAGCGCGCGCACCGCTGTGTCCAATGTGGAACGCAGGCCGGTGGCGGGGTCGAGCCGGATCAGCTTGATGCCGCTCCAGAACGAGCCGAAGGTGAGCCACCACAGCCCGTTCGCGTCCACCGCCAGGTTGGGGTCGATCGCGTTGTAGTTGACCGACGAGCTGCTCTCGATGACCAGGCCGCGGTGCGTCCACGAGCCGGCCGCGCCGGTCGGGCTGGTGGCCAGGAAGATGGCCGAGCGCTGGGAGCCGAACGTCGAGGCGGAGTAGTACAGATAGTACTGTCCATTGTGGCGTGAGATGTCGGGTGCCCAGAGGTTGGCGGCGCCGCCGGTGTACGCGGTGGTCCAGGGGGCGCCGTTCGGCCAGACGGTGCCGGCGTTGCGCCAGGCGATGCGGTCGGTCGACGTCTTGATGGACAGGTTGTTGCCGGTGTGCACGAGCAGGTACGTGCCGGTGGGCGTCTTGACCACGCTCGGGTCGTGCGCGCCGGTGCTGCCGGTGACCCGGCCGGGGTTCGGGTACGCGACTGCCGCGGAGGCGGTGGCCATGCCGTTGAGCGCCAATCCGGTCGCTGCCACGGCGACCAGCGTGGCGACCCGCCGTCCAGTCCTCGTCATATAGATCATCGTCAACTCCCTGGAGGGGGTTGAAACGATACACGAGGCATCGGTCGCGCGGAAGGCCGGCGGAGGCGGCGCAGGGCCGGCCAGGCCGTGATGAGGCCGAACGCCATTGCCAGCAGGCCGAGGCCCACCGGTATCACGGTGCTCAGCAGGAACACGCCGCGCTCCTGGGCGGCCGCCGCCGCCCGCAGGTCACTGGCCGTCTCCGGCGCGAAGTGCGCCTCCAGGCTGAACACCGACCCCAGCGGAACGGTGAACGAGCCGAGCGCGAGCACGGCCTCGACGTCCTGCCGCTGGTTCACGTCCAGCACGTTGGCGGTGCTCGCGTCGACCCAGTAGGTGGCGTCGCTGCTCGCGGTCAGCGTCAGCGGCACCCCCGGCGGCATCATTTTGAGGATGTCGGGGTCCTTGACCGGCCCGCTCGCCTTGATGTTGAACCGGTACGCCGTGCGGTCGCCGATTTTCTCCGTCCCCACATAGCGGGCCTGCGCCACGGTCTGCGTGGCGAAATCCCAGAATGGATAGTCCCGCGCTTGCACATCCAGCGGAAATCCGGCGACCAGGCCCTCGTGTGGCTGCGCCCCGCTGCCTGGTGGCACCGGCGCCGCCGCGAACGTCCGGCGATTTATCGACCAGTTGCGCGTGGTATCCGAGAGAACGGCATTGTCCGGCCCCGTCACCGTGGACCGATTGGCGATAACCGCGTCCCCGTCCTGAGTGGAGACCACCTTCACATTGTTGACGATGGTGACCGGCACGTCCTCGCGGATGAGGTTTCGCACGTCGAACGACCGGATCGCCGCCTGGTCTACCAGGCTGGCCGTGCCGGTGAGCTCGATGCTCGCGTCCAGGTCGGCTGGCAGCTTCAACAGGCTCGGCAGCAGCACGAACCGTACGCCGATCGCCCCGGTGAACAGGACGACAGCGAGAACCAAAGCCACCAGCCGCCGTTTACTCATGTGCAATGCGTACGGGCCGCGGACCGGATGAGGATGTGGGTGGATCTGATACTCCATCCGGCCGCGGTTGTCATCGAACTGATAATCCGCCGGGACCGCTCGCGACATATACCAGGCGCTGCGCCGTGGCGCCAACACTCCATCTTCAACAAAAGCCGGAAGCCTACGTTCGCGCCGCCACAAACTCGGTCCGGTCCGTCCAACGTAGATGCGGACAAGTGGCCACACAGGTTTGTTGGGAAGTCCGGCGCACTCGCGCCGGCCTGAAAGAAAGTGGGAGATCGTGCGACAACTGCGCAATCGAAAGGTTCTGATCGCAGGCGGCTTCGCGGCGGTCTTGGTGAGCCTGGCGGCGGCCGGCCTCGGTTCGGCCAACGCGGACCTCCTGCCCGGCTTCGGCCAGGGCGCCAACACGGCCGCCGCGGGCACGAGCATGAACGCGACGGCCCGCGCCGCCCTGCGTGACGCGGCCCGGAGCCTGGCGGACGCCAGCGACGCGGCCATGGAGGCGGGCCAGAACGTGGAGCGTGCCTGCGATGACGCGGACACCCAGGCGGGCCAGAACGCCGCGGTGGCCGGTGAGCAGGCCGCGTCCACCGGCATGGCCGCTCGGGCCACCGCCCGGCAACTGCTGGCGGCCACCCGCAACGGCGGCTCGTCGAACCTGATGGCTGACGCCGAGGCCGCCTTCGCCGCCGCGCAGAACGCCATGCAGGAGGCCCGTGCGGCCGTCGCCGACGCGCAGGCCGCCGTCGCGGCGAACCCGAACGCATCGCGCGGCAGTGCGCGCATGCTCAACGGCGCGGTGGAGGACCTCGACGAGGGTGCGGCGGACATGGCCTCGGCCCGGACGTCCATCGCGAACGCCCAGACGCTCAGCGGCAACTGACGCGGTCATACCGGGAAAGGCCACCACACGATCCTGGATAGGGTCGTGTGGTGGCCTTCGGCCGTGTGCACATTTCGGTCACGCACCAGGGCCTGTTTTATAAGGGCTGGCCGGCCTGCGGCGGACCCAGACGACGACCGGCGGCACCGGTCGAAAGGCCGCATACAACACCGGTATGCGACCTTCCGCCCGGCTTGCCGGATCGCCGCCTGGGCCTCGCCTCGGCTCGACCGACCCTCATAAAACAGGCCCTAGTGCTGTGCGTGACCGTGACTACGTCTCAGCGTGACAGTGATGATGGCGGATGCGCTCACCTCGCGTACTGACGCATGCCTGCTTGGTCTGGCTTTCTGGGGTGCGTGAGGGTATCGGGCCTGGAACGAGTGCGTGATCTGGCACGGGTGACCTTCCGGCGGGGCCGCCACAGCCGGGTCACCCTGTGGACGTACGACACGTTCGCCTTGCACGGCCGGCCGCTGCCGGTGCGGATGGTGGCTGTGCTCGTACCGATGACCGCGGTGGCCGTCGCCTTCGGGTGGGTGACCGTGCTGACGTCGTTCAACCAGGCCCGGCCGCTGGGCGACGCGGAGCGGTACGCGGCGGTCAGCACGGCGAGCGTCCGGCTCGTGGAGCGGCTCCAGGACGAGCGGGACCAGGCGGCACGGACGGTCGCGCTCAGCGCGACCGGGCCGCGCCTCGATCCCGTGTACGCCGCCACGGAAGAGGCGGTCAAGGCGTTCGAGACGGCCGTCGGGGCGGTGCCGGAGTCGGCGTTCGGCGGGCAGGTGGCGCGGGCCCGCGCCGGCATCGCCGACCTGGCCGGGCTGCGCACCCGCGCGTACCGGCAGGGCCTGCCGCCGCTCGCCACCATCGAGGCGTACAGCAGGCTCATCCTGCCGGTGATCCACATCGGCAGCGGCGCGGACAGCCGGGCCATGCGGCTGTCCGGCAACTCAGGGGTGTTCGCGCGCACGGCCGGCCTGTACGACCTGGTCCTGGCGGCCGGCGCGGCGTCGCAGCGGCGCGCGTTGGTGACGGCCATGCTGTCCCGCGACGAGCCGTGGCCGGGCGAACGGGACGCGCTGCTGGTGTCCGGGTTCCAGAGCAGCGTCGAGCTGGAGGCGTTCCAGGCCAGCGCCGGCGCGCCCTCCCTGGCCCTGTTCCGGGAGGCGCAGGCCGCGCCCGCGGTCCGGGACACCGACGCGTTCGTGCGCCGGCTGCTGGGCAGCAGCGGCAGCTACGCCGACGCCGGGCTGTCCGTGGACACCTGGCTGACGGTCTCCGGCGCGCAGCTCGACAAGCTCCGGCTGGTCATCGGCAACGGCGTGCGCGGCGCCCTCGACGACATCCGCGACCTGCGGGTCGCCGCGTGGCGCGTGGCGGTGAACAACACCCTGCTGTTCGCGCTGGCGGGCGCGTTCGCCGTTGTCTTCGCCGTCGCGGTCGGCGGCGGCATCGTGTGCGACCTGCGCCGGCTGCGCAACGGCATGCTCGCGGTGGCGAACGACCGGCTGCCCCGGGTCGTCCGCGCGCTCTCCGAGCAGCCGCCCGAGTTCGTCGACCTCACTGTCCGGCCGGTCAGCGGCGCTTCGCGGGACGAGATCGGCGAGGTGGCCAACGCGTTCGACGCCGTGCACCGGGAGGCGGTCCGGCTGGCCGCCGCGCAAGCCCGGATGCGTACGACGGCCAACTCCGTGTTCAGCATCGTGGCGTGCCGGGCGCAGAAGCTGGTCGCCCAGCAGATCCGCGTCATCAGCGAGCTGGAGCGGGACCAGATCGACCCCATGCAGCTGGACGGGCTCTTCCGGCTCGACCACCTCGCCACCCGGATGCGCCGGTACGGCGAGGTGCTGCTCGTGCTCGCCGACGACGACCCGGGACGGCGGCGCAAGGACCCCGCGCTGCTGGCCGATGTCGTCCAGGCGGCCGTCGCGGAAAGCGAGCAGTACGCCCGGATCGAGCTGCTGTACCTGCCGGCGGTGAACGTGGCGCCCGACCTCGTGGTGGACCTCGTGCACCTGCTCGCCGAGCTGCTGGACAACGCCACCGACTTCGCCGAGCGGGGCAGCGCGGTGAACGTCATCGGCAGCCGGGAACGGGACGGCGACGTGCTCATCGAGATCCACGACGACGGTCCGGGCATCCCGGAGCGCGACGTCGACGACCTCAACGCCCGCCTCAGCGGCGTGCCCGGCATCAAGCTGGGCGAGGAGCCGCAGCTCGGGCTGTTCGTCGTCCGCCTGCTGTCGGCCCGCCACGGGGTACGCGTGCGGCTGTGGTCGGCGCGCGGCGGCACCACGGCGTCCGTGCTGCTGCCGGGCGAGCTGATCGCGCCGGCGCCGGCCGGGTCGCGGTACGAGCTGCCCGAGCCGGTCGGCTTCGGTCCTATCCAGGCACGCGTGTAAGCCGTCCACCTTCGACAAGTCCGAACCGCTTGTGCAGTCGGGTCAGGACCGGCGGCGCCCACCAGTTCCAGCGACCGAGAAGCGTCATGGTGGCCGGGACGAGCAGGCACCGCACCAGCGTCGCGTCGATCGCCACCGCGGCGGCGAGGCCCAGGCCGATCTGCTCGACCGAGCTCATCCGGGCCGCCGCGAAGCACCCGAGCACAATCACCATCAACAGCGCCGCGGAGGTGATCATCCGGCCGGTCTGCTGTAGACCCCAGCGCACGGCCGTGCCCGGCTCGACGCCGGCGTCGACGTACTCCTTGACGCGGGCGAGCAGGAAGACCTCGTAGTCCATCGACAGGCCGAACGCGAACCCGAAAATGATGACGAGGAACACCGGGTTGAACCCGCGCACCGTCACCGTGTCCAGGACCGAGCCGAAGACCCCGTGGTAGAAGACCACACTCATCACGCCGAACGTCGCGGCCAGCGACACCACGTTCATCACGATGGCCTTGACCGGCACGACCAGCGAGCCGGTCATCAGGAAGAGCAGGACGAACATCGCCAGCGCGGTCAGCCCGACGGCCCGGGGCAGCCGGGCGACGATCAGCGCGGACAGGTCGCGCAGGATCGCGGCGTCGCCGGTGACCCAGGACCGGTCGCCGGGCGGCCGGTCGGCGCGGATCCGCTCGATCAGCCGCCACACCGGATCGCCCTGCGGATCGCCCCGGACGTCGAACTCCACGATGGACATCTCCGCCGACAGCGGCGCGGCCGGGCGGACGGTGGCCACCACGCCCTGCTGGCGCCAGCGCGCCGCCCACGTGTTGAGCGCGTCCGGGGCGGTGCGGGCCACGACGGTCACGGCGGCGACCGGGGGCAGGCCGAACCGCTGGACGAGCGCGTCGGCCACCTGCACGCCCTCGATCGAGCGCGGCAGCGTCTCGACCGTGTCGAGGCGTACCGCCGTGGGCAGGATCGGTGTGGCGGCGGCGATGAGCGCCGCGGACGTCGACAGCGCGACCAGCCACGGCCGCCGCTGCACGCGGCGGGCGAGCCGGGCGAAGAAGCCGGTGTCGTCGTCGCCGTCCGGCGGCGCGATCCGGCGCACGCCGTGCCGCGCCGGCCGGATCCACCGGGTCAGCGATCCGAGCAGGGCGGCGGTGAGGGTCAGCGACGCCAGCATCGCGACCACCGCGATGGCCATGCCCGCGAGGCCGAGGGTGGAGATTCCGGGTACGCCGAACGCGAGCATCCCGACCAGTGAGGCGGCGACGGTGAGCGCGCTGAACAGGATGGTCCGTCCGGCCGTCGCCCAGGTGCGCTCCAGCGCCACCGGCGGCGGGTGCGGGCCGCTCAGCTCCTCCCGGTACCGGCTCAGCAGCAGCAGCGAGTAGTCGATGGCGAGCCCGAGGCCGAGCAGGGTGGTCACGGTGACCGCGTTGACATCCAGGTCGGTGGCGGCCGCGACGGCGAGCAGGACGCCGGTGGCGGCGGCGACCGACACCAGCGCGACCAGCACCGGCAGGCCGGCCGCCACCGCCCCACCGAACACCACGACCAGGGCGATCGCGGTCAGCAGCAGGGAGAGCGCCTCGCCGCGCGCCAGGTCGGTGCGGATCGCCTCGTTCGCCTGCAGGGTGACCGCGGTGGTCCCGCCGACCTGGACCCGCGCGCCCGCCTGCCCGGCGGCCCGCAGTTGGCGTTCGCCTTCGCGGAGCGCGCGGGTGACCGCGTCGGTCGCGGCGGCGAGCCCGGCCGGCTCCAGCCGGTCCAGCGAGACCTGGACGAGCAGGGCGGTGCCGTCCGCCGTCACCGGCGCGCCGCCCTCGTACGGGGTGACCACCGCCGTCACGCCGTCGATCGACGTGAGCTGGGCGGCGGTGGCCTGCACCTCCGCCTGGACCACCGCGGCGCGCACGTCGACCCCGTCCACCACCCCGGTGATCTGGCCGCCCTGGCCGGTGGCGCCGGCCAGCACGTCGATCGCGGCGACCGACTCCAGTTCGGACGGCCCGCGACTGACTAACCGGTCAAACAGCGGTCCGGCGGACACCCCGCCGGCCACCATGGCGACCAGCCAGATCGCGATGACCAGCCACGGGCGGCGGAAACACCAGCGGCCGGCGCCGGCGAGCACGCCGTCGATCGAGGCGGGCGGCCGGCCGGCGCGCGCCTTGTACAGCCTCACTACCGCAGCGTGACCCGCCCGTCGGGCGGCCACAGTGGAGCGCGCGCACGAATCCCGGCGCGATCCGCGCGCTCTTTGACAAGCCGACCCGGGTACGCGGAGGCGCCCGCCGCCGGGCGCGGGTGGTCACTCGGCGTCCACGTCTTGTTACCGCGGTGACAACAGTGGTGCGCCGAACTGTCGCTCCGGTGCGCGCGAGACCGGTCGCGGCCGGGCGTAGTACCCAGTGGCGGCGTCCCGTCCCCGTGGCGGGCCGACTTGGGAAAGGCGTGATCTGCGTGAGCGGTACCTACCTGCCTGTCTCCGCGGCCCAGCGGGAGATCTGGCTGGCGCAGCAGCTCGCTCCGCACCGCGGCGCGCACCAGATCGCGCAGTACGTGGAGATCCACGGGCCGGTCGACGCCCCGGCGATGGAGGCCGCGATACGGCAGACTGCGCAGGAGGCCGAACCGGTCCGTGCCCGGCTCGTCGAGGTCGACGGCGTCCTGACACAGGCGGTGGTCCCGCTGACCGGCTGGAGCCTGCCGGTGCTGGACGTCAGCTCCGCGCCCGACCCCCGCGCGTACGCCGAGGAGTGGATGCGCGCGAAGGCGGCCCTGCCGATGGACCTGGCGGGCGGCCGCCTGTTCACCTGCGCGCTCGTGCGGCTGGGGCCGGACCACTTCGCCCTGTTCCAGTGCATGCACCACATCGCCGCGGACGCGTACGGCTCCGCGCTGCTCACCCGGCGGATCGCCGAGCTCTACACCGCTCAGGTCACCGGCCGGCCCGCGGGACCGCCGCCGTTCGGGTCGCTACGGCAACTGGTCGAGGACGACGCCGGTTACCGGTCGGCGGAACGGTTCACCGTGGACCGTCGCTACTGGACGGAGCACCTCGCCGGACACCCCGAGCCGGCCACGCTCGCCGGTCCCCGCCCGGTCGCCGGTGCCCCGGCCGCGGATGCCGCCGCGCTGTGCCGTACGGCCGTCCTGTCGCCCGGGGAGGTGGAGCGGCTGCGGGTGGCCGCGCGCGCGCGGCGTACGCACTGGGCCAGCCTGCTGGTGGCGGCGACGGCGGGCTACCTGCACCGGGTGACCGGGCAGCGGGACCTCGTCGTGGCGCTCCCGGTGGCCGGGCGGGCCGGCCGGCACCTGGCCAGCGTGCCGGGCACGACGGCCAACGTCCTGCCGCTGCGCCTCGCGGTCACCCCGGCGACGCCGCTCGCGGACCTGGTCGGCGCGGCGACCGGCGAGATCCGGCACGCCCTGCGCCACCAGCGCTACCGGGGCGAGGACGTCGCCCGCGACCTCGGCCTGGCGGGCGGCATCGGCGACCTCGCGCGGGTGCGGGTGAACGTGCTGGCGTTCGAGGAGCCGCTGAGCTTCGCCGGGCTGCCCGCCACCATCCATACGGTGTCGGTCGGGCCGATCGACGACCTCGCCGTCACCGCGTACGACCGGGGCGACGGCATGCTGCACCTCGCCACATACGCCAGTCCGGACCGGTACGGCGCCGCCGACCTCGCCGGCCACCACCGGCGGCTGCTCACCATGCTGGGCGCGGTGGTCCGCGACCCGGCGACGCCGGTCGGCGCGGTCGAGCTGCTGGGCGCCGAGGAGCGCCGGCTCATCCTGGGGGAGTGGGCCGGGTCCGGCCGGGCCGCCGGCGGCGTACTACCGGACGCGTTCGCCGCCCAGGCCACACAGAGGCCGGACGCGGTGGCCGTGGTCGGTGGCGGCCGGGAGCTGACGTACGCCGAGCTGGACGCCGTCACGAACCGGCTGGCGCGGCGGCTGATCGCGGCCGGTGCCGGCCCGGAGCGCACGGTGGCCCTGGCGGTGCCGCGCTCGGTGGAGCTGGCCGTCGCGGTGCTGGCGGTCGCGAAGAGCGGCGCCGCGTACCTGCCCGTGGACGTGCGCTACCCGGCCGAACGGATCGCGCTCCTGCTGGCCGACGCGTCGGTCGACATCGTACTGTCCACAAACGACATCATCGACGCGCTGCCGGAGACCGACGCGCCGGTGCTGGCGCTGGACGACCGGGCGCTGACCGCGGCCTTCCCGGACGCGCCGGTCACCGACCGGGACCGCCGGGCGCCGCTGGATCCGCGCCATCCCGCGTACGTCATCTACACGTCGGGCTCGACGGGACTGCCGAAGGGCGTCGTGGTCAGCCACGAGGCCGCCAGCCGGCTCTTCGCGGCGACCCGGGACGAGTTCGGGTTCGGCCCGGACGACGTGTGGACGCTGTGCCACTCGGTCGCCTTCGACGTCTCGGTGTGGGAGCTGTGGGGAGCGCTGGCGCACGGCGGGCGCCTGGTGGTCGTACCCGATGAGGTGACCCGGAGCCCGGCGGACCTGCTCCGGCTGCTGGTCGACGAGCGGGTGAGCGTGCTGAGCCAGACGCCGAGCGCGTTCGCCGGCCTGGCCGAGGCGGCGCGGAGCGCGCCGGATCTGGACCGGGCGCTCGCCGTCCGCACGGTGGTGTTCGCCGGTGAGCCGCTCGACTTCGGCCTATTGGCCGAGTGGTACGGGCGGCATCCCGAGCACGCGCCGGTCATGGTCAACATGTACGGCACCACCGAGACCGCGGTGCACGCCACGCACGTCGCGCTGCGCCGGGCGGACGCGGTCGCCGGCAACGCGCTGATCGGCCGGCCGTTGCGGGACCTGCGGATGTACGTGCTCGACGCCGGGTTGCGCCCGGTGCCGCCGGGGGTGGCGGGGGAGCTGTACGTGTCCGGTGCCGGTTTGGCGCGGGGGTATCTGGGTCGGCCCGCTTTGACGGCGGAGCGGTTCGTGGCGTGTCCGTTCGGTGGGGCGGGTGTGCGGATGTACCGGACCGGGGATGTGGTGCGTTGGCGCCGCGACGGTCAGTTGGAGTTTCTGGGCCGGGTCGATGACCAGGTGAAGGTGCGTGGTCATCGGATCGAGTTGGGTGAGGTGGAGGCCGCGCTGGCCGGGTGCGACGGGGTCAAGCGCGCGGCCGCGGTGGTACGGGACGGCAGGCTGCTCGGCTACGTGACACCGGCCGATGTGGACCTGGCGGCCGTGCGGGAGGCGGTCGCCCGGCGGCTGCCCGGGTACATGGTGCCGGCGGTGGTCGTGGCGCTGCCCGACCTGCCGCTGACCGGCAGCGGCAAGCTCGACCGCAAGGCGCTGCCCGCGCCCGCGCACCAGCCGTCGCGGCCGCCCAGCACGGCGCGGGAGGAGGCGCTGTGCCGGGCGTTCGCCGCCGTGTTGGGCATCGACAGCGTCGGGGCCGACGACGACTTCTTCGGCCTGGGCGGGGACAGCCTGTCGGTGGGCCGGCTGGTGGCCCTGGTGCGGCGCGACCTCGGGGTGGAGATCGGCGTCCGGGACGTCTTCGAGGCGCCGACGGTGGCCGGGTTGGCGCCGCGGGGCCGGCCGGCCGCGCCCCGGGTGCCGCTGCGGGCGGGCGTGCCGCGTCCGGAGCGGCCGCCGCTGTCGTACGCCCAGGAGCGGCTGTGGTTTCTGCACCGGCTGGACGGGGCGACCCCGGCGTACCACATGCCGGTCGCCGTCCGGATCGCCGGCGACCTCGACGTGGCCGCGCTGCGGGCCGCGTTCGACGCCGTGGTGGCGCGGCACGAGGTGCTGCGCACCGTGTACCCGGAGGCGGACGGCGTGCCGTACCAGCGGGTCCTCGATCCGGCGTCGGCGGGCGGCGTCCTGCGTACCGCCGAGGTGAGCGCGGGCGCCCTGGACGCGGCGCTGGACCGCACGGCCCGGCTGCCGTTCGACCTCACGCGCGAGATCCCGGTCCGCGCCCACCTCTTCACTGTGGACGGTGGGCACGTCCTGCTGGTCGTGGCGCACCACATCGCGGTGGACGGCTGGTCGGCGGGGCTGCTGTGGCGCGATCTGGCGGCGGCGTACGAGGGCCGGTTGCCGGCGCCGTCGCCGGTGCAGTACGCGGACTTCGCGCTCTGGCAGCGGGAGGCGCTGGCCGAGCCGGACGACGCGTACTGGCGGGAGGTGCTAGCCGGGCTGCCGGAGCGCCTGGAGTTGCCGGTGGACCGCCCCGCGGCGGCTCCGTCGTACCGGGGTGATGTCGTGCCGTTCGCGTGGTCGGCCGAACTGGCGGCCGGCGTGCGCCGGCTGGCCCGCGAGCGCGGCGCCACGCCGTTCATGGTGGTGCAGGCCGGGTGCGCGGCGTTGTTGAGCCGGCTTGGGGCGGGGACGGACGTGCCGGTGGGGGTGCCGGTGGCCGGGCGGTCGGATCCGGCGACCGCCGACCTGGCCGGCATGTTCGTGAACACGCTGGTGCTGCGGGTGGACACGGCGGGCGACCCGAGCTTCGCCGAGTTGCTGGGGCGGGTGCGGGAGCGGAGCCTGGGCGCGCTGGCGCACCAGGAGGTGCCGTTCGAG
This sequence comes from Phytohabitans rumicis, assembly GCF_011764445.1. Lineage (NCBI taxonomy): Bacteria > Bacillati > Actinomycetota > Actinomycetes > Micromonosporales > Micromonosporaceae > Phytohabitans > Phytohabitans rumicis. The sequence continues at coordinate 2,336,664 of NZ_BLPG01000001.1, read as the reverse complement.
CACCTGGTGGGGGTGCTGAACCCGGACCGGTCGGCGGGGAGGCATCCGCTGATTCAGGTGCTGCTGGCGTGGCAGCACGCGCCGGCGGCCGATGTGACGCTGCCGGGTCTGGTGTGCGAGCCGGTGCCGCTGCACACGGGCACATCCCGCCTGGACCTGTCGGTGTCGGTGGGCGAGCGGGACGGTGGGCTCGCGGGGACGGTGGAGTACCGCGCGGACCTGTTCGATCGGTCCACTGTGGAGGCGCTGGTAGGCCGGCTGGAGCGGTTGCTGGCCGCTGTGGTCGTGGACCCGGGGAGCCGGGTAGGGGACATCGAGCTGCTGTCGGAGGGGGAACGCGGGCGCATCCTCGGGCCGTGGGCGGGCTCGGCGGAGGGGGACGCCGCCGCGCTCGCGCCGGAGCTGTTCGCGGCGCAGGCCCGGCGGTCGCCGGACGCGGTCGCGGTGGTGTACGGGGACCGGTCGCTGACGTACCAGGAGTTGGACGCGGCGTCGGACCGGCTCGCCCACCGGCTGATCGCGGACGGGGTGGGTCCCGAGCAGGTGGTCGGGCTGGCCGTGCCGCGTTCGCTGGAGTTCGTGGTGGGTCTATTGGGGGTGCTGAAGGCCGGTGCCGCGTACCTGCCGGTCGACCCGGACTGCCCGGCGGAGCGGCTGGGGTTCCTGCTGGCGGAGGCGCGCCCGAGGTTCCTGCTGACGGCGGGGGACGTCGTCGTGGAGGGGCCCGCGCAGGCACCGGCGGGCGTCCGGCTCGACCCCCGCCATCCGGCGTACGTCATCTACACGTCCGGGTCGTCGGGGCTGCCCAAGGGGGTGGTGGTGCCGCACGGCGGCGTCCCCGTGATGGCCGCCGGACAGGTACGGCGGTTGGGGCTGGGCCCGGGGAGCCGGGTGCTGTGGTTTTCGGCGCCGACGTTCGACGCGTCGGTGTGGGAGTTGTGGGGTGCGCTGCTGTCGGGGGCCACGGTGGTGGTGGCCGGCGACGACCCGGTGGGGGAGTTGGCCGCTCGGGGCGACGTCACGCATGTGACGGTGCCGCCGAGCGTGCTTGCCGGGTTGTCGCCGGCCTCGGTCGGGGCCGGGGTGGTGGTGTCGGCGGGGGAGGCGTTGCCGGAGCGGGTGGCGGCGGCGTGGTCGGTGGGGCGGCGGTTGCTGAACGCCTACGGGCCGACCGAGGTGACGGTGTGCGCGTCGGTGAGCGAGCCGCTGTCCGAGGGCGGTGGGGTGCCGATCGGCCGCCCGATCGACGGCACCCGGGTGTGGGTGCTGGACCGGTGGTTGCGCCCCGTGCCGCCGGGCGTGGCCGGCGAGTTGTACGTCGCGGGTGCGGGGGTGGCCCGCGGCTATCTGGGTCGGCCCGGGTTGACGGCGGAGCGGTTCGTGGCCTGCCCGTTCGGCGTACCCGGTCAGCGCATGTACCGGACCGGGGACGTGGTGCGGTGGCGCGCGGACGGGCAGTTGGAGTTCGTCGGCCGGGCGGACGGCCAGGTGAAGGTCCGGGGGTTCCGGATCGAGCTGGGGGAGGTGGAGGCCGTGCTGGCCGGGTGCGAAGGGGTGCGGCAGGCGGCGGCCGCGGTGCGGGACGGCCGGCTGGTCGGGTACGTGGTGCCGTCCGATGTGGAGGGTGTACGGGAGGCGGTGGCGCGGCGGCTACCGGCGTACATGGTGCCGTCCAACATCGTGGGACTGGACCGGTTGCCGGTCAACGACAACGGCAAGCTCGACCGCAAGGCGCTGCCCGCGCCCGCGTACGCGCCGTCCCGGCCGCCGGCCACGCCGCGGGAGCGGGCGCTGTGCCGGGCGTTCGCGGACGTGCTGGGGTGGCGAGCGTCGGCGCCGAGGACGGCTTCTTCGACCTCGGCGGGGACAGCCTGTCGGTGACCCGGCTGGTTGCCCTGGTGCGGCGGGACCTGGACGCGGAGATCGAGGTACGGGACGTGTTCGAGGCGCCAACCCCGGCCGGGTTGGCCTCGCGGATCCGCCCGGCCGCGCCGCGCAACCCGCTGCGGCCGTACGCGGAGCGCCCCGAGCGGCCGCCGCTGTCGTACGCCCAGGCCCGGCTCTGGGCGCTGCACCGGCTGGACGGGGCGCAGCCGACGTACAACGTGCCGGTGGCGCTCCGCCTCACCGGCGCCCTGGACGTCGCCGCGCTGGAGCGGGCGCTCGGTGACGTCGTCGCCCGCCACGAGGTGCTGCGCACCGTCTACCCGCAGGTGGGCGGCGTGCCGTACCAGAAGGTGCTGGACGCGGACCGGGCGCGGCCCGCGCTGCGCGTCGAGGCCGTCGACCCGGCCGGCCTGCCCGAGGCGCTGAGCCACGCCAGCCGGTACGCCTTCGACCTGGTCGCCGAGGCGCCGCTGCGGGCGCACCTGTTTCGGCTGGCCGCCGACGAACACGTGCTCCTCGTCGTGACGCACCACATCGCGGTGGACGGGTGGTCGGCCGGCGTGCTGTGGCGCGACCTGGCGGCCGCCTACGGGGGCCTGCCGGCGGACCCGCTTCCGGTGCAGTACGTGGACTTCGCGCTCTGGCAGCGGGAGGCGCTGGCGGAGCCGGACGACGCGTACTGGCGGGAGGTGCTGGCCGGGCTGCCGGAGCGGCTGGAGCTGCCGGCGGACCGCCGCGCGGTGGCGCCGTCGAACCGCGGTGACGTCGTGCCGTTCCGCTGGCCGGCCGAGCTGCTGGCGGGGGTGCGCCGGCTGGCGGGGGAGGCCGGCGCGACGCCGTTCATGGTGGTGCAGGCCGGGTTCGCGGCGTTGCTGAGCCGGCTCGGTGCCGGCGTGGACGTGCCGGTGGGGGTGCCGGTGGCCGGGCGGTCCGATCCGGCGACCGCCGACCTGGCCGGGATGTTCGTCAACACGCTCGTGGTGCGGGTCGACGCCGCCGGCGACCCGAGTCTCGGCGAGTTGCTGGGGCGGGTGCGGGAGCGGAGCCTGGGCGCGCTGGCGCACCAGGACGTGCCGTTTGAGCACCTGGTCGGGGTGCTGAATCCGGACCGGTCGGCGGGGAGGCATCCGCTGGTCCAGGTGCTGCTGGCCTGGCAGCAGCCGCTCGGCGACCTGGCGTTGCCGGGGTTGGCGTGCGAGCCGGTGCCGGTGCACACCGGCACGTCCCGCCTGGACCTGTCGGTGTCGGTGGGGGAGCGGGACGGTGGGCTCGCGGGGACGGTGGAGTACCGTACGGACCTCTTCGACGAGTCCACCGTGGAGTCCCTGATCGCGCGGCTGGAGCGGCTGCTGGCGGCGATGGTCCAGAACCCTGATCGGCGGCTCGGCGACGTCGATGTGCTGTCCGATGTGGAGCGCGAGCTGATCCTGACCGGGTGGGCCGGCACCGGCCAGGACCCCGGTGGGCTGTTGACGGAGCTGTTCACCGCGCAGGTGCGGCGGTCGCCGGGCGCGGTGGCGGTGGCCTTCGAGGGCCGGTCGATGACGTACCGGGAGCTGGACGCCGCGTCCAACCGGCTCGCGCACCGGCTGATCGACGCGGGCGTGGGCCCCGAGCGGGTGGTCGCCCTGGCGCTGCCGCGCTCGGTCGAGCAGGTGGTCGCGATCCTCGGCGTGCTCAAGGCCGGCGCGGCGTACCTGCCGATCGACCCGGCGTACCCGGCCGAGCGGATCGACTTCCTGCGCCGGGACGCGGGCGCCGTGCTGACGCTGGGCCCCGGCGACGTGCTCGTCGAGGGGTCGGCGGTGCCGCCGCGCGGCGTGCGACTGGATCCGCGCCACCCGGCGTACGTCATCTACACCTCCGGGTCGACCGGCACCCCCAAGGGCGTGGTGGTCACCCACGGCACCGCGACCCGGCTCTTCCGCCCCGGCGCGCACCCGTTCACGTTCCGGGCGGACGACACCTGGACGATGTTCCACTCGTACACCTTCGACTTTTCGGTGTGGGAGCTGTGGGGCGCGCTGGCGCACGGCGGGCGGCTGGTGGTCGTACCCGAGGAGACGACCCGGACCCCGGCGGAGTTTCTCCGCCTGCTCGTCGGCGAGCGGGTGACCGTGCTCAACCAGACACCCACCGCGTTTTCGGCCCTGCTGGCCGCGGCGGCCGACCATCCGGAGCTGGCCCGCGCCCTCGCGGTCCGCACCGTGCTGGTGGGCGCCGAGGTGGTGCCGGCCGACGTGCTCGCGCCGTGGTCCGGGCGCCGGCAGATGCTCAATGTGTACGGTCCGACGGAGACGGTGGTCTTCGCGACGATGAGCGACCCCTACCGCACGGGCGACGGGGTGCCGCCGATCGGCCGCGCGTTCACCGGCACCACGCTCCGCGTGCTCGACGGCCGGTTGCGGCCGGTCCCGCCGGGCGTCCCGGGCGAGCTGTACGTCGCCGGCGCCGGCGTGGCCCGCGGCTACCTGGGCCGGCCGGCGCTGACGGCGGAGCGGTTCGTGGCGGACCCGTTCGGCGCGACCGGTGCGCGGATGTACCGGACCGGGGACGTGGTGCGCTGGCGCGCGGATGGGCAGCTGGAGTTCGTCGGCCGGGCGGACGACCAGGTGAAGGTCCGGGGGTTCCGGATCGAGCTCGGCGAGGTGGAGGCCGCGCTGGCCGGGTGCGCCGGGGTGCGGCAGGCCGCGGCGGTGGTGCGGGACGGGCGGCTCGTGGGCTACGTCGTGCCGTCCGATGTGGAGGGCGTCCGGGAGGCGGTCGCCCGCCGGCTGCCGGCGTACCTGGTGCCGTCGGCCGTGGTCGGGCTGGACCGGTTGCCGGTCAACGGCAGCGGAAAGCTGGACCGCAAGGCGCTGCCCGCGCCGGCGTACACGCCGTCGCGCGGGCCGGGCACGCCGGACGAGGAGGCGCTGTGCCGAGCGTTCGCCGCGGTGCTGGGCGTGGACGGCGCGGGCGCGGACGACAGCTTCTTCGACCTCGGCGGCGACAGCATCATGGCGATGCAGCTCGTCAGCCGGGTGCGCGAGGCCGGCCTGGTCATCACGCCGCGCGACGTGTTCACCGCTCGTACGCCGGCCGCGCTGGCCGCCGTGGCGACCCGGACCGCCGACCAACCACCGCCGGCGGACGACGACCCGATCGGTGCCGTGGGCGCCACCCCGATCACCGAGTGGCTGGCCGAGCGCGGCTGCCCCGTCGACGGGCTCAACCAGTCGATGCTGGTGCGGGTGCCGCCGGGAACGGCGTACGCCCACCTCGTGGCCGCGCTGCAGGCGGTCGTCGACCACCACGACGCGCTGCGTACGCGGCTGGTCCCCGGACCCGGCGGGCACCCGACCCCGAACGTCCGTCCGATAGGGACGGTACGCGCCGCGGACTGCCTGCGCCGGATCCTGGCCGGCGGGACCGACGAGCTGGTCGACCGCGAGTACGTCCGGGCCCGCGACCGGCTGGACCCCGCAGCGGGCGCGATGCTCCAGGCGGTGTGGTTCGACGCCGGCCCGGACGAGGCGGGGCAGCTCCTGCTCGTCATCCACCACCTGTGCGTCGACGGCATGTCCTGGCGGATCCTGCTGCCGGACCTGCACGCGGCATGGCAGGCGGCCGCCGCGGGCATCGCTCCCGCGCTGCCGCCGGTCGGCACGTCGCTGCGCCGGTGGAGCGCGGTACTGGCCGACCGGGCCGCCGATCCGCGGGTACGTGCGGAGCTTCCGATGTGGACCGGAATCCTCGGTGCCGGGCGGCAGCCGCTCGGCGCCGGCCAGCTGGACCCGCGCCGCGACACGCTCGCCAGCGCCGGCCACCTGACGCTGGAGCTGTCCACACCCGCCACCCGCCACCTGCTGACCCGGGTGCCGGCGCTCTTCCACGCCGGCGTGCAGGACGTGCTGCTCGGCGCGCTGGCCATCGCCGTACGGCGCCGGTACGGCCGCCCGGGCGGCGTGGTGGTGGACGTCGAGGGGCACGGCCGGCACGCCGGACCGGGGTCGCCGGTGGACCTGTCCCGCACGGTCGGCTGGTTCACCAGCATCCACCCCGTGCGGCTGGACCCCGGGCCGGTCGACTGGGCGGCGGCGGTGGCCGGCGGGCCGGAGCTGGCGCGCGCGGTCAAGCGGGTCAAGGAGCAGCTGCGGGCCATCCCGAACGACGGCATCGGGTACGGGCTGCTGCGCTACCTGAACCCGGAGACCCGATCCGCGTTCGCGGGCCTACCCACCCCCGAGATCGGCTTCAACTACCTCGGCCGGGTCACCACGCGCGACGGCTGGGCCCCGGTGCTCGGCGGGGAGCCGCGCCCCGGCGGCCATCCCAGCATGCCGTTGGCGCACCTGCTGGAGCTCACCGCGGTGGCGTACGACGGGGCGGACGGGCCGCGGTTGTCGGCCACCTGGACCTGGGCCGCCGACCTGCTGCCCGCGGACGGGGTGCGGGACCTGGCCCAGGACTGGTTCGCGGTGCTGCGCGCCCTGGCGATCCACGCCGAGCGCCCCGGCGCCGGCGGCCTGACCCCGTCGGACCTGCCCCTGGTGCGGCTGGTCCAGGACCAGATCGACGCGATCGAGGCGTCCTGGGCGGACAGCGACCCCGGGGTGCCGGTGCAGGATGTCTGGCCGTTGACCCCGTTGCAGGAAGGGCTGTTCTTCCACGCACTGACCGATGTGGACGCGCCCGACCCGTACACCGTCCAGTTGTCGCTGGACCTCGACGGCCCGCTGCGGGAGGCGGCGCTGCGCGACGCGGGTCAGGCCCTGCTGGACCGGCACGACAGCCTCCGCGCCGCGTTCCTGCACCGCCCGTCCGGGCCGCTGCAGGTGGTGCCGGCGCGCGCGGTGCTGCCGTGGCGGCGGATCGACCTGCGCCGCGTCAAGCCGGCGAAGCGGCCGGACGTGCTGCGGCTCGTGCTGGACCGGGACCGGGCCGAGCGGTTCGCGCTGCACCGTGGACCGCTGCTGCGGATGGCGCTGATCGCCCTGGGCGAGGCCCGGCACCGGCTCGTCATCACGGCCCACCACCTGCTGCTCGACGGCTGGTCGCTGCCGATCTTGGTGCGCGAGCTGCTCGCCGGCTACGCGTCCGGCGGGCGCGCCGGCGGCCTGGCCGCGCCGGCTCCGTACCGCGACTTTCTGGGCTGGCTGGCCGGGCAGGACCGCGCGGCGGCGCGGGCGGCGTGGCGGGCCGCCCTCGCGGGCGTCGAGGAGCCGACCCTGATCGCGCGGGAAGGCGGTGACACTCGACTGGCACCGCGATCCGTCCGGCGCGGCCTGCCGGCCGACACCGCGGTGGCGCTCCAGCGGCGGGTCAACGCCATGGGCGTCACGCTCAACACCGCCGTGCAGGCGGCGTGGGCGGTGGTCCTGGGGCTGCACACCGGGCGGACGGACGTGGTGTTCGGGGCGACCGTGGCGGTGCGTCCCACGGCGGCGCCGGGCGCGGCCGAGCCGGTGGGCCTGTGCGTCAACACCGTCCCGGTGCGCGTGCGGCTGGATCCGGCACGGACGCTCGCCGACCTGCTCACCACCGTCCAGGACGAGCAGGCGGCGCTCATTCCCCACCGGCACCTCGGGCTCAGCGAGATCCATCGGCTGGGCGGGCAGCGCCGGCTCTTCGACACCATCACGGTGTTCGAGAACTATCCGCTGCCGGCCGATGGGTTGGCCGCCGACGCCGCCGGCGTACGCGTCACCGCGGTGGAGGGGCACGGCGACACCCACTATCCGCTGTCGCTGACCGCGGCGTACCGGGACGGGCTCGAACTGACGCTGGCGTACCGGCCCGGACTGTTCGAGTCGTCCACAGTGGAATCGCTGCTCGCGCGTCTGGAACGGGTCCTGGCGACCCTGGTCGACGAACCCGATCGGCGGCTCGCCGAGGTCGACCTGCTGTCCACCCGGGAGCGGAGCCTGGTGCTGACCCGGTGGGCCGGCTCCGGCCGGGACGCCGGTGCGCCGCTGCCGGAGCTGTTCGCCGCGCAGGTGTCGCGGTCGCCGGACGCGGTGGCGGTCGAGTGCGGGGACCGGTCCCTGACGTACGCCCAACTGGACGCGGCCTCGAACCGGCTGGCCCGGTGGCTGGTCGAGGCCGGGGTGGGGCCGGAGCGGGTGGTGGCGCTGGTGCTGCCGCGCTCGGTCGAGTTCGCCGTCGGGATGCTGGCCGTCGCGAAGGCCGGCGGGGCGTACCTGCCGGTGGATCCGCGCTATCCGGCGGAGCGGATCGCGTTCCTGTGCCGGGACGCCGGGGCCGGCGTGGTGCTGCGGGCCGGGGACGTCTATCCGGGCGGCCCGGCCGAGCCGGTACCGGCGGCGCGGTGGGACCCGCGCCATCCGGCGTACGTCATCTACACGTCCGGGTCGTCGGGCGTGCCGAAGGGCGTGGTGGTGCCGCAGGGCGGCGTCCCGGTGATGGTGGCGGCGCAGGTGCGGCGGTTGGGGTTGGGCCCGGGGAGTCGGGTGCTGTGGTTTTCGGCGCCGACGTTCGACGCGTCGGTGTGGGAGTTGTGGGGTGCGCTGCTGTCGGGCGCGACGGTCGTGGTGGCCGGCGACGACCCGGTGGGGGAGTTGGCCGCGCGCGACGACCTGACACATGCGACGGTGCCGCCGGGGGTGCTGGCGAGCGTGCCGGCGTCGGTTCCGGTACCGACGCTGGTGTCGGCGGGGGAGGCGTTGCCGGAGCGGGTGGCGGCGGCGTGGTCGGTGGGGCGGCGGTTGCTGAACGCGTACGGGCCGACCGAGGTGACGGTGTGCGCGACGGTCAGCGAGCTGTTGGACGGGAGCCACGGGGTGACGATCGGGCGACCGATCGAGGGGACGCGTGTCTGGGTACTGGACGGCTGGCTCCGCGCGGTCCCGCCGGGGGTGGCGGGGGAGCTGTACGTGTCCGGTGCCGGTTTGGCGCGGGGGTATCTGGGTCGGCCGGCTTTGACGGCGGAGCGGTTCGTGGCGTGTCCGTTCGGTGGGGCGGGTGTGCGGATGTACCGGACCGGGGATGTGGTGCGTTGGCGCGACGACGGTCAGTTGGAGTTTCTGGGCCGGGTCGACGACCAGGTGAAGGTGCGTGGTCATCGGATCGAGTTGGGTGAGGTGGAGGCCGCGCTGGCCGGGTGCGACGGGGTCAAGCGCGCGGCCGCGGTGGTGCGGGACGGCCGGTTGGTCGGTTACGTCGTACCGTCCGATGTGGAGGGTGTGCGGGAGGCGTTGGCGCGTCGGCTGCCGGGGCACCTGGTGCCGTCCGCCATCGTCGGGCTGGACCGGTTGCCGGTCAACGGCAGCGGCAAGCTGGACCGCCGCGCCCTGCCCGCACCCCCGTACGCGCACGCGCCGTCGCGAGAACCGGCGACACCGGTGGAAGAGGCGCTGTGCCGGGCGTTCGCGGCGGTGCTGGGCGTGGACGGCGTCGGCGCCGACGACAGCTTCTTCGACCTCGGCGGCGACAGCATCATGGCGACCCGCCTCGTCGGCCACATCCGCGGCGCGATGCGGGCGGGGATCAGCCTCCGCACGGTCCTGGAGGCGCCCACCCCAGCGGGACTGGCCGCCCGGTTGGACGCTCGGGACACCCGCCACGACCTGGAGGTGCTGCTGCCGCTGCGGACGCACGGGAGCCGGCCGCCGCTGTTCTGCGTGCACCCGGCGAGCGGGGTGAGCTGGCCGTACGCCGGCCTGCTCCGCTACCTCGGCCCGGAGCAGCCGCTGTACGGCCTGCAGGCCCGCGGGTTCACCGACACGGACGCGCTGCCGGCCACTGTGGAACAGATGGCGGCCGACTACCTCGACCGGATCCGCTCGGTGCAGCCGGCCGGCCCGTACCACTTGCTCGGCTGGTCCTTCGGCGGTCTGGTGGCGCACGCGATCGCGACCCGGCTCCAGGAGGAAGGGGAGCGGGTCGCCCTGCTGGCGGTGCTCGACGCGTACCCGATCGGGGTGGAAGCCGTCGACGTCGACCTGGCGGTGTCGAGCGTGCGGGGTGAGGTCGACCTCTCGGCCACCTCGCTGGCCCCCGGGACCATCGACGCCGTCGTCGCCAACCACATCAAGCTGCACAACGGCTTCACGCCCGGCGCGTACGACGGCAATCTCCTGCTTTTCCAGGCGGTGCCGGGCATTGCCGGAGCGGACAGCGTGTGGCTGCCGTACGTCACCGGGCGGATCGACCTCCACCGGGTGGCCTGCGACCACCAGTCGATGCTGCGGCAGCCCGCGCTGGCGCGGATCGGCCCGATTCTCGACCGCGAAATCACCACCATCAACCAGGTGCAATCCGTGAGGAGCTGAACCGTGGCCAATCCCTTCGACGACCCGGACGGCAGGTATCTCGCGCTCGTCAACGACGAGGGCCAGTACTCGCTGTGGCCGGCGTTCGCCGACGTGCCGGACGGGTGGGCCGTCGCGCACGCCGAAGACAGCCGGGACGCCTGCCTGGCGCACATCGAGCAGCACTGGACGGACATGCGGCCGCGCGGCCTCGTCGCCGCGATGGAGGAGCACGCGCGCGAAGGGTAGGTAGCTGACGATGGAGTTCTTCCTCCGGTACCGCCCGGCGCATCGCGCCGCCATCGCGGTCCGTTCGTCGTTCGTGGTGGTGGTCGGCGCGTCGCTCGGGGCCGTCCTGCTCGGCTCGCTGGGCGCCGGGTACGCCAGCGGCGTCATCGGCTCGGACGGCTGCGCCAACCCGCTGATCGTCGACGTGGCGGCCGCGCCGGCGATCGCCCCGCTGGTCACCCGGGCGGCCGCCGACGTGCCGGCGGACACCGCCGACGGCTGCTTCCGGATCACCGTGAAGGCGCTGGAATCGGCGTCCGTCGCGGACCGGCTGTCGGCCCGCCGGCCGGCCGGGCTGCCGCACGCGTGGCTGCCCGAGTCCAGCTGGTGGCTGCGGCAGGCGGGCGGCGGGGAGGTCGAGGTCCCGGACACGGGTACGTCGGTGGCCAGCTCGCCGGTCGTCCTGGCCGTGACCGAAGCGGTCGCCACCGACCTCGGCGCGCCGGAGACGCCACTGACCTGGGCGGCGCTGCTGCGCCGGGCCGGGCCGGCGCGCGCCCTCGGCCTGCGAGACCCGGCCGTGGACCCGGTCGGGCTGTTCAGCCTGCTGGAGATCCGGCGGCTCGCCGGCGAGACCGACGACCCCGGGGCCGCGAACGCCCAGATCCTGCGGCGGCTGTCCCGCACCGCCGCGCCGGCCGGTGCGGACCTGCTGTCCCGGGTCGGCGGGGACGCACCCGAGGCGCTGGAGGGCCTGTTCGGCAGCGAGCAGGCGATCCTCGCGTACAACGCCCTCGGCGGCAACGCGCCGCTCATCCCGGTGTACCCGGACCCGGCCACGCCGGCGCTCGACTATCCGTTCGTGGTGCTGCCCGGCGCCAGCGACGCCCAGCGCACCATCGCCGAGCGGCTGCTGGCCGCGGTGCGCGACGGCGGGGCGGGCGCGCTGTCCCAGGTCGGCCTGCGGACCCCGGACGGCGCGCCGGTACGGGAGGGCGGGCCGGCGATCCAGCCGGCCCCGCTGCCCCCACCGGCCACTGTGGACGAAACGCTGCGGGACTGGGCCGGCGTCAACCTGAGCGCCCGCATGCACAGCGTCGTGGACGTGTCCGGCTCCATGGCGATCGGGGCCGGGGAGGGGAGACCCGGCTCGCCGCGGCGGTGTCCGCGGCCGGGCAGATGCTCGGCATGCTCCGCGACACCACCGAGGTCGCGGTGTGGGAGTTCGCCGCCGATCTGGAGGGCGGGCGCGACTTTCGCGAGGTGCTGCCGCTGGTGCCGCTGTTCGAGCAGCGCGGCGACGTGTTCGCCGCGCTCAACGCGTTGCGGACCGTGCTCGGCGCCCAGACCGGGCTCTACGACACCACGCTCGCGGCGTACCGCCAGGCCCGAGGGCTGTGGAAACCGGGGCGCCTCAACCTCGTCCTGATCGCCACCGACGGGTACGACAACGACCCGTACGGCATCGGGCTCGGCGAGCTGGTCGACAAGCTGGACAACCTGCAGGACCCGGCCCGACCGCTGCCGATCATCTTCATCGGCATCGGGACGGACGTCGACGTGCCCGCCCTGGAGGCGATCAGCGACACGACGGGCGGGCGGACGTTCCTGACCCGGGACGGAGCCGGCATCCGAAAGGTGTTCTTCGAAGCACTCGACTTCCTCATCAAAACCGCCGCCCCACCCCGCTAACCCCCGCCCTCTCGTGCGTCGATCAAGGGCATATGGTCGTGCTTTGATCTCCAAACCACGACCGTTTGCCCTTGATCGACGGCGAATTCCTTTTACCCCGGTCCGTGTCACCTGCGGGCCGCATGCTCCCGCGGGCACCGCGCAGGTCGGCGGCTCGCAGAGCGAGCCGAAATCCCCGACCTACGCTGCCAGGTCCGCGAGACAAGCCCGCCCGGGGGTATGGGTCGTCAACCGCGAAGGGTGCGGCCGCGGGAGCAACGGCCCGGACCGCGACGGACGTCGCGGTAGCTCAATCTCCATCTTCAATCGGCAGCCGGAGGCCGCAGAAAAGGCAGCCCTGGGGCGTGACTGGAACACCAGTGCTGTCATGGCGGTCGGATAACAGCACTGGTGTTCCAGTCACACGGGTGTGGGTGCCGGGTGGAGCTCCCGGCGCGGCCGGGGGCTGATCGCGGTCGTGCGGTCGTGCGGTCGCCTGTCCACCGCGCGCCGATCAAGGAATTCGCCGTCGATCAAGGGCAAACGGTCGTGGTTTGGAGATCAAAGCACGACCATATGCCCTTGATCGACGCACGAGAGGGGCACGAGCGGGGCACGAGCGGGGCACGAGAAGGGGCACGAGAGGGGGCGCGGGCGGGCTAGCTGGCGGCGGTGCGGGCGCGGCGGATGTTCCGGGCGCGTTCGGCGCGTAGCGCGATCTCCAGCTCGAAGCGCAGGTCCGGGTCGCGGATCTGGTTGCCGAAGAGCTGGGCGAGCTGGCGCAGGCGGTGCCGCACGGTCTGCGGGTGCACGTGCAAATGAGCGGCCACCTCGTTGGCGTTCATGTTGAATTTGAGCCAGGCCAGCAGGGTGTCGGCGAGCAGTTCGCGCTTGTCCTCGCGCAGGTGGGCCAGTGGCGCGAGCCGCCGCTCGGTGAGCGTGGCGAGCAGCGCCTGGTCCTGGAAGACGGCGAGTGCGGCCAGGTGATCGCCGCACCAGATGATGGGCTGGTGCGGGATGAGCCCCTTGGCGGACAGGTCCAGCGCGAGCCGGGCCCAGCGTAGCGACTTGCCGGCGTCCACAGGGGACACCGCCGGCCCGACCGCGGCGTGGTAGCTGGACAGGCCATTTTCCAGGGCTCGGACCTGGGCCAGTCCCTTGGGGTCGGGCACGATCAGGCACGGCCGGGTGTGGTCGAACGCGGCCAGGATCTCCGGCGACATGACCGGTGGCTGGGCGATCGGCCCGGCTACCGCGACGGCGGCGAGCCGGCGCGGTAATCGCCAGCCGGCCGCGGCTGCCGCGTTGGCCAGCGCGCTCGCCGAGGGCGGCGGGTCCGCGATGAACAGGTCGAGCAGCCGGCGCCGGCGCCGGTCCAGCTCGCCGGCCTCGGCCTCCTGGGCCTGGGCGTAGCCGTCGGTCGCCGCCCGCGCCACGTCGTCGACATTGTCGAAGATCGCCTCGGCGAGCCACGCGACCGCGTTCGGCGGCATCGCGTGGCGCTCGGCGAACGTGCGCAGCCGCCGGTTCGCCACCCGGGCGCAGAGGCGGATGGCGGCGTGCAAGGCGTCCAGGCTGCGCCCCTCGCGCATCTCGTTGGCGCCGGCCGCGTGGTACACCACACGCCAGTCGATGCCGTCACCGTCCCGCACGGCGGCCGGCCCGGTGTGCCCGACGTGCTGGTCGAGCAGCTCGACGTAGCGGCGTAAGGCCATCTCGACGCCGCGCCGCAGCCCACGGGCGAACTTGTCGTCGTCCGGTGGGGCGTACTCCGGCACGTGCGCCTGGATCTCTTGAACCATCTCGGCCACCGAGTCGAGCACGTCGGCCCGGAGCAGGTCCACCAACGCCGGTGGGATCTTGCCAGTGAGCCAGGTGACCGTCGTTCTATTGGGCATAGCCATGCTTGTGCCTCCCGCGCTGTCCGCTGGCGGAGCGCCGGCGCACACGGCCCATCCGCAACCACCCCATTCGTCCCCCGCCACGATCTACGGTTTTGAGGGCCCAGTCGTTCACCGTCTGACACAGAGCGGTATCGGATGATCACCAGCGGTGCCCGGCGCGCAGCGCGATCTCCAGTTCGAAACGCAGGTCGGGATCGCGGATCTGGTCGCCGAACAGGCGCCGGAGCACGCGCAGGCGATGGCGTACGGTCTGCGGGTGCACGTGTAGCTGGATGGCGACCGCGTTGGCGTTCATGTTGTTCTGGAGCCAGGCGAGCAGGGTCTCGGTGAGCGGCGTGCGCTGGCCGTCCCGGAGCGTGGCGAGCGGTGCCAGGCGCCGCTCGGCGAGGGCCGTCAGCAGGTCCTCGTCCTGGAAGACGGCCAGCGTGGCGAGGTGCTCGGCGCACCAGACCACCCCGTCGGCCCGGATCACGCCGCGGCGCGCGAGGCGCAGGGCCCGGCGTGCCCAGCGCAGCGACTTCGCCGCGTCGGCCACCGCCACCGGCGGCCCGACCGCGGCGTGGTACCGGGCCAGGGTGTTGACCAGGGCCCGGACCTGGGCCGCGGCCTTCGGCTCGGGAACGACGAGGCAGCGGTCCACGCGGTGCAGGCCGCTGAGCATCTCCGGGGAGAGCACGGGCGATGTGGTCATCCCGGCCGGCGCGTCGACGGCGACCACCGCCAGGCGGCGGGGCAGTGGCCAGCGCGCGGCCAGGGCGGCGGCGGTGAGGGCCGCGGCCGAGTGCGGCGGCTCGGCGACGAGGAGGTCGACCAGCCGCTGGCGCCGGCGGTCGAGCTCGCCGACCTCGGCGGCCTGCGCGTGGGCGTACCCGCTGGCGGAGGCGTCGACCAGGTCGTCGAGGTACGCGAAGATGGCCTCGGCCACCGGGACGATCGCGTCGGGCGCCAGCCCGTCCCGCTCCGCGGTGGCGGCGAGCCACTGCCAGCCGGCGCGCGCCCCGGTCCGGATCGCCGCGTGCAGGGCGTCGAGGCTGCGGCCCTCGCGCACCTCGCCCGCGCCGATCGTCCGGTACGCCTCGCGCCAGCCCTGGTCCGCGTCGGTGCGCCGGTCGAGCAGGTCGGCGAAGTGCAGCACGGCGTGCTCGACCCCGCGCTGCACGGTCCGGGCGTACGTCTCGTCGCGCGGGCGCGCGTACTGCGGCACTGCGGCCTGGATCTCCTGGCTGATCCGTTCGACCAGCTCGTCCAGGTGCGCGCGGAGCAGCCGCGTGACCTGGCGGGAGACCTGGTCGTCCGGCATTCAGCGGGCCGGTGCGTCGAGGGCGGCGAGCACCTGGTCGGCCATGTCCCGCATGCCGGCCGCGTTCGGGTGCACCGGTGCGGCGCCCTCGGCGCCCAGCACGCCCTCGACGAACCGGACGCCCGGGGCCTGGCAGCCGTCGTGGCCCTCGCTGGAGGTGAACGTGTCGACGAACACCGCCCCCGCGGCCGCTGCCTGGTCGGCCAGCACCTGGTTGAGCCGCTGGTTGAGCGAGCGCAGGTAGGGCACGTCGCCCGCGGCGATCGGCTGGAAGACCGCGCAGTCGGCCTTCGACTCCGGCAGCAGCGACGGGTAGCCGACCAGCAGCACGGTGGCGCGCGGGGCGCGCCGGCGTACCTCGGTCAGCACCGCGCCGACCTTCGGCCCGACGTCGTCGACGGCCTGGGCCAGGCGGTCGACCCCGTCCCCGGTGAAGTGCGCAGCACACGGCGCGCCGTCCTGGTCGAGCAGGCTGAGCACCACGCAGGTGGCGACGCTGGGGGCGAAGCCGGCGTCGTTGCCGCCGATGCCGAGCGTCACCAGCGTGGTGTCCGCGCTGAGCGCGTCCACCTGTGGCGGGACGCCGAACATCGGGCCGGTGACGTTGCCGGTGACGGCCCCGCTGCAGCTCACGTCGCGGAATTCGGTGGGTTGGACGGCCTGCGCCACCAGCGCCGGGTAGTTGGCGCCGGAGCGGGCGCAGATGCCGGTGTCCGGGCGCTGGACCGGCACTCCCGGCCCGGCGGTGTACGAGTCGCCCAGCGCGACGTACGCGCCGCGGGGCGGCTCAGGCGGTGCGCCGGTCGCCGCGGCGGTGGCCTGGAACGAAGCGGCGCCCAGCGCAGCCGCGACGGCGGCCGCCGCTGTGACAATCCACAAGGGACGGATGCGTGCCCGATGGTGAACCATGTCTCCCGATGCTGTTGCGGCGCGCCGCGGGCGTCAATCGGGCCGGGTCAAGCACTCTGCCGCCTCGGCTGTCACGTGAGTGCGTATTGCGGCCGGCGGTTTCGTGTTAACGCGGTCACGGCTTGTCAACGGGTGACAACGCTTCGGGCACCGGGCGCGCATGCCGGACAGATGCCGGACCCGCGCGAGCCGGAATAGCGTCCGCCTCAACAAACCGCCGGTCAAGGCGGCATCGGGTGGGAGGGTACATGAGCGCGATCGCCCAGTCACGGGTCATCCATCGGGTCCGGCCGGCGGTGGAGCCGGTCGCCGTGCCGCTGGTCGGGCGGATCGCCACGTGGGCGCGGCAGCGCCCCACCGACACGGCGTACACCTTCGTGGACTTCGGCACCGACCCCGATGGCGTGCGGCACGAGCTGACCTGGGGCGACGCGCACCGGCGGGCGACCGCGCTGGCGCGGCGGATCCGCCGGGTGGCCGCGCCCGGCGACCGGGTCGCGGTGCTGGCGCCGCCGGGCCTGGAGCAGGTCGTGGCGCTGTTCGCGGCCTGGTACGCCGGCGCGATCGCGGTGCCGCTCTTCCCGCCCGACCTGGCCCGGCACGCCGAGCGCCTGGCGGCGTCCTATGCGGACTGTGCGCCGCGGTGCGTCATCACCACCGCGGCGGCGCGGGAACGGGTCGCCGACTTCGTCCGGACCGCGGGCGGCGAGCCGACGCTGCTGCTGGCCGACGACCTCGACGACGGGGGCGGTGGCGACGGCGGGCCGCCGCGCTCCGCCGCGTTCCCGGACGACATCGCCTACCTGCAGTACACGTCCGGATCGACCCGCAACCCGGCCGGGGTGGAGATCTCGTACGGCAACCTCGCGGCCAACGTCCGGCAGGTGTGGAGCGCGCTGGCCGGCAACCGGACGAGGTTCACCTCGGTGAACTGGCTCCCGCTGTTTCACGACATGGGGCTGGTCGCCACGGTGGCGGTGCCGCTGCTGCACGGCAGCCGGTCGGTCTTCTTCGACCCGGCGGCGTTCCTGATGCGCCCGGAGCGCTGGCTGCGCCTGCTCGGTGCGGAGGAGGCCGCGTACACGGCGGCGCCCAACTTCGCGTACGACTACTGCGTACGACGGATCGACCCGGCCGCCCGCGCCGGCTTCGACCTGTCCCGGGTGTTCATGTTTCTCAACGGCGCCGAGCCGGTACGGGCCGACACGGTCGCCGCGTTCGCGGAGGCGTTCGCCGGCACCGGCCTCAACCCGTCGGTCCTGTGCGCGGCGTACGGCCTCGCCGAGGCGACCGTGTTCGTCGCCGCCGACCGGTCGGACCGCCCGCCCACCGTGACCCTCTTCGACCGGGTGGCGCTCGCGTCCGGGCTGGCCCGGGAGGCCGGCGAGGCCGGTGACCCGCAGGAGGCGTCCGCGCTGGTGTCCTGCGGCCGGGCGGCCGGGCAGCGGATCGCGATCGTCGACCCGGACCGGCGGGTCCCGCTCCCGGACGGCCGGGTCGGCGAGATCTGGGTGTTCGGCCCGAACACGGCCCACCGGTACTGGCGGCAGCCGAAGCGCAGCGCGGAGGTGTTCGGCGCGACGCTGGCCGGTTCCGGCGGCCTCCCGGTCGGGCCGTGGCTGCGCACCGGCGACCTCGGCGTCCTCCACGATGGACAGCTCTACGTCACCGGCCGCCGCAAGGATCTGGTCATCGTGGCCGGCCGCAACCACTACCCGCAGGACATCGAGGAGACGGTGGCGGTGGCGTCCCCGGTGCTGGCGGACGGCCGCGTCGTGGCCTTCTCCGTGCCGGTCGGGGGTGCGGAGGGCGCGGTCGGGGTGCGGAGGGTGCCGTCGTGGTCGCCGAGCGGTGCCGGTCCACCCCGCCGGGTGGCTGGCAGCCGGACGAGGTGGCGCGCGACGTACGCGGTGCCGTCTGGGCGGCGCACGACCTCGCGCTGCACGACGTGGTGCTCACCGAACCGGGTGGCCTGCCGCGTACGTCCAGCGGCAAGCTGTCGCGCAGCGTCGCCCGCGAGCGCTACCTGGCGGGCAGCTTCCCCGCGTGGCCGGCCAGGTAGCCCCCATGGAGATCGCCACCGTCCTCGCCGCGTGGGTGGCCGAGCGCTGCCGGGTGCCGGCCGCCGACGTCGACCGCGACCGGCCGCTGTTCGAGTTCGGACTGTCGTCAGTGGACGCCATCGAGTTGGCGGCAGACCTGGAGGCCCGGATCGGCCGGCCCTTGCCGCCCACCCTGCTCTGGGAGCACCCGACCATCAACGCGCTCGTGCGGGCGCTTGATGCGCCGGACGCGCCGCCGCTGGTGCGGAGCCGCCCGGATCGGGCCACCACGGCGGTGGACCGGGCCCGCGGCGAGGCGGTGGCGATCGTGGGGATCGGCTGCCGGTTCCCCGGCGGCGCGGACACGCCCGGCGCGCTGTGGCGGCTGCTGGTCGACGGCCGGGACGCGATCGGCTCGGTGCCGCCGGAACGCTGGCGCCGGTTCGCCGGTGCCGCGGCGGGCGCGGGCGCGGCCGGCCGGTGGGGCGGGTTCCTCGACGATGTCGCGGGCTTCGACGCGGACTTCTTCGGCATCAGCGCCGGCGAGGCCCGGCTGATGGACCCGCAGCAGCGGCTGCTCCTGGAGGTCACCTGGGAGGCGCTGCAGCACGCCGCCATCGACCCGGCGCGCCTGTCCGGCAGCCGCACCGGCGTGTACGTGGGGATCTGCGTCAGCGAGTACGCCCACCTGACCGCGGCCCAACTGGACACAGTGGAGGGTTGGACGGCCACCGGCGGCGCGCTGTCGATCGCCGCCAACCGGCTGTCGTACCTGCTCGATCTGCAGGGGCCGAGCATGGCGGTGGACTCGGCCTGCTCCTCCTCGCTGGTCGCCACCCACCTGGCGGTGCGCAGCCTGCGCTCCGGCGAGACCGACTGCGCCCTCGTCGGCGGCGTGAACCTCCTGCTCTCCCCGACCCTGACGGTCGCGTTCGGGCAGGCGGGTGGGCTGGCGCCGGGCGGGCGCTGCCGGCCGTTCGACGCGGCCGCCGAGGGCATCGTGCGGGCCGAGGGCTGTGGCGTGATCGTCCTCAAGCGACTCGCCGACGCGGTGCGGGACGGCGACCGGGTGCTCGCCGTCGTGCGCGGCTCCGCCGTGAACTCGGACGGGCGCTCCGGCGGGCTGGTCGCGCCGAGCCCGCGGGCGCAGGAGCGGGTGCTGCGCGAGGCGTACGCCGACGCCGGCCTGGATCCGGCGGCCGTGGACTACGTGGAGGCGCACGGCACCGGTACGCCGCTCGGCGACCCCATCGAGGCGGGCGCGCTCGGCGCGGTGTGCGGTGCCGGCCGCGATCCCGGCGACCCGCTGCTGATCGGCTCCATCAAGTCCAACCTCGGCCACCTGGAGGCGGCGGCCGGGATCGCCGGCGTCATCAAGGCGGCCCTCGTGTTGCAGCACGGCGTCGTGCCGCCCACCGTCCACTTCGCACAGCCGAACCCGCACATCCCGTTCGCCGATTGGGGTTTGCGGGTGGCCACCGCCCCGGAGCCGCTGGCCGACCGGGGTCGCGCGGCGCGCGCCGGGGTGTCCGCGTTCGGGTTCGGCGGCACCAACGCGCACGTCGTCCTCGAAGCGGTCGGCGCGCCCAGCGCGGGCGGCTCGAACGGCGCGGCGGCGCACTGCGTGCTGACCGACCTGTCCGCCGCCCGGGTGCGCAAGCAGGCCGGCGCGCTGGCCCGCCGGCTCCGCAACGCCGAGGTCAGGGACGTGGTGAGCACGCTCGCCCGCCGGGGTGAGCGCGGCCCGGCCCGCGCGGTCGTCGTGGCGGCCGACCGGGACACCTTGCGCGACGGGCTGCGCGCCGTCGCCGCGGGAGTGCCGCACCCACATGCCGTCACCGGAGGCGGCGGACGGGCCGCCGGCGACGGCGTGTGGGTGTTCTCCGGGTACGGCACGCACTGGCCCGCCATGGGACGGGAACTGCTCGACCGCGAGCCCGCGTTCGCCGCCGCGGTGGAGGAGCTGGAGCCGGCGTTCGACCGCGAGGTGGGCACCGGCCTGCGGACCGGGCTGCGCAGCGCGGCTCCGCACGGCCCCGCGCTCGCCCAGCCGTTCACGTTCGGCGTCCAGGTGGCGCTGGCGGCCCTGTGGCGCTCGTACGGCGTCCAGCCGGCGGCCGTCATCGGCCACTCGATGGGCGAGGTGGCCGCCGCCGTGGTCGCCGGCGCCCTGACACCGGCGGACGGCGTGCGGGTCATCGCCCGCCGCGCCGAGCTGCTCGCGCGGCTCGGGCCCGGCGCGATGGCGGTGGTCGAGTTGGGGGAGGAGGAGTTCGCCGCGCTCGCCGCCGGGCTGGACGGCGTGCACGTCGCCGTCGTGGCCGGCCCGCGCCAGCTCGTGGTCACCGGGGCGCCCAGCGCGGTGCGCGCGCTCGCCGCGCGGGTGGCGGCGCACCGGCGGCTGGCGCGCACGCTCACCACCGAGGGGGCGGGCCACTCGCCGGCCGTCGACCCACTGCTACCCCCGCTCGCCGAGGCGCTCGCCGGGCTGTGCCCCGCGCCGCCCGGCCTACCGCTCTACAGCACCGTCGTCGACGACCCGCGCACGGCGCCGCCGCTGGACGCGGCGTACTGGGTGGCGAACCTGCGCCGCCCGGTCCGCCTGGCCGCGGCGGTGGCCGCGGCGTCGGACGACGGCTACCGCTTCTTCCTGGAGATCTCGCCGCACCCGGTGCTCGTCCGGCCGGTCCGCGCGACGCTCCAGGCGCGCGGCGTGCCGGACGCCCTGGTGACCGGGACCTTGCGCCGCGACGGGGGCGCGGCCTCCTTCGCCCGCCAGCTAGCCATCTTGTACGCCCACGGGCTGCCCGTGCCGGCGATGGCGCGCGGGCGGATCGTCGACCTGCCGGCCGCGCCCTGGGAGCGCCGGCGCTACTGGTTCGACTCGCCGGAGGAATCGGAAGACCAGGCGCCGCCGGCCCTGCGCGGCCTGCTCGGCGTCGCCTGGCAGGAGGTGCCCTCGAGGCGAGCACCGGCCCGGGTACGCCGTTCACCGTCGCCGGCCCCGCCGACGACCCGTTCGTCCGCGCCGCCGGGCGGCCCGAGGAGACGGCAGGCGACGGTGCCCACCTCGTCGTCGTCGCTTCGCCCGGCGGCGCGGCGCCCGACCCGGTGGCCGCCGAGGCGTTCGCGCTCACCGTGGTGCGCGCCGCGGCGGCTATGCCCGCCCGGCTCTGGCTCGTCACCCGTGGCGCGGCGGCGTTGCCCGATGGTGCGACCGGCCATCCCGACCTGGCCTGGGTACGCGGCGCCGTGCGGTCGCTGGCCGTCGAGCAGCCGCGGCTGCGCGCCACCTGGCTGGACCTGGACGCCACGGCCGACCCCGCCGAGCAGGCGGCCACCCTGCGGGCCGAGCTCGCCGCGGACGGCGCCGACGACGAGGTCGCCTGGCGCGCCGGCCGCCGGTACGCCGCGCGCCTGTACGCCGCGGCCGCGCCACCCCGCCGGCCCGGCCCGGTGGTCCGCCCCGGCGCCGCGTACCTGGTGACCGGCGGCTACCGGGGCGTCGGCCTGCGCATCGCGCGATGGCTCGCCGAGCGGGGCGCCGCACGGCTGGTGCTGACCGGCCGGAACGGCCCTCCACAAGGGAGCGAGGTGGATCTGGCCGAGCTGCGCGCGCTGGGCGCCGACGTCCGGGTGGTCCGCGGCGACCTCGCCGTGCCCGGTGCGGCCGAGTCGGCCGTCGCCGCCGCCCGGGACGGCGGCACGCGGCTGGCCGGCGTGGTGCACGGTGCCGGAGTCCGCGCCGACCACCTGGTCGCCGACGCCGGTCCGGCGGACCTGTCCGCGGTGTGGGGCCCGAAGGCGCGCGGCGGGTGGCTGCTGGACGTGGCCGTCCGGGCCGCTGGCGCGGTGGGGGAGCTGGACTGGTGGGCGTCGCTGTCGTCGGCGGCGGCCCTGCTGGGCTCGCCCGGCCAGGTCGGGTACGCCGGCGCCAACGCGTGGCTGGACGCCTTCGCCGCCTGGCAGCGCGCCAACGGCGTCCCCGCCCTGTCGATCCACTATGGACCATGGGCGCGGGTGGGCGGCGCGACCGACGTGCGGCTCCCGGGGCTGCGCGCGATCGAGCCGGACGACGGGGTGGCCGCGCTGGAGGAGCTGCTCGGGCGCGAACCGGGCGCGGCCGGGGTGGTGCCGTTCGACGCGTCCGCCGCCGCGACCGCGTTCCCGGAAGTGGCCCGGCTGCCGTTCTTCGCCGCCCTGCTGCCCGGAAAGCCGGTGGCCGCGGCCGAGCCGGTCGCCGTCCCGATCCGGGAACGGCTGCGTGGCCTCGCGCCGCGGCAGGCCACCCGCCTGGTCGGCGACCAGATCGGCGCCCGGATCGCGGCCGTGCTCGGGGTCGGCGGGCTGCCCGACCGTGGCACCCCGCTGGTCGAGCTCGGGCTCGACTCGCTCGCCGCCATCCGCATCAAGAACCTGGTGGAGGCCGACTTCGGCGTCGCGATCCCGGCGGCGGTGCTGGTCCGCGGCGTGACCCTGGGCGACCTGGAGCAGTCCGTCGCGGCGGCGCTGGAGATCTGCGCGGACGGGCCAGCCGCCCCGGCGAACCGGACCCGCACGTGCCCGCCCGGGACGCGGCCGAGCGGCTGGTGCTGTGGGCGGTGCGGGACGTGGTCGGGCCCGTCGACGTGGGCGTCACCGACCGGCTCGACCGGATCGGCGCCCCGCCGCAGGCGCTGGCCATGATCGCGGCGCGGCTGCGGCGGCACACAGGGGTACGCCTCGGCGCGCACCTCCTGGACGGCGCGCCGACCGCCGAGCGGCTGGCCGCCCCGCTGCGCGCCGCCGACGAGGCCGAGGTACGCCGCAGCGGCCCGCTGCGGGTGCTGCGCCGCGGCGACGGGCGCCCGCTCTTCCTGGCCCACCCGGCCGGCGGCAGCACAGCGGTGTACCGGCAGCTCGTCGACCTGCTCGACGGCGACCAGCCGTGCTACGGCCTGGAACGCCTCGACCACGTCGGCCCCATCGAGGAGCGCGCCGCCCGGTACCTGGACGTGCTGGCGGGCGCGCAGCCGCACGGGCCGTACCGGCTGGGGGTTGGTCGTTCGGTGGCGTCCTCGCGTTCGAGATGGCCCGCCAGCTCGCCGCCGCCGGGGAGCTGGTCGAGTTGGTCGCGCTGATCGACGCCGGCCTGCCGGCCCGGGTCTCGCCACGACAGGACGCCGACATGCTGGTCGACCGGTTCACCGGGTTCGCGACGTACCTGCGGGAGACGTACGGCGCGCCGGTGCGCCTCACCGCCGACGAGCTGCGCGCGCTGCCCGAGGACGGCCAGTTCGACCTCGTGATGGCGCGCCTGGCGGACAGCGGGCTGCGCGACCGGCTGCCCGCGGCGATCCTGCGGCACCAGGTCACCTCGCACCGCGACACCCGGGCCCTGGACACGTACGCGCCGGGCGCGTACGCCGGCCCGGTCGTGCTGTACCGGTGCACCGAACCGACCCCGTGGAACGTCCACGACCCCCGCTACGAGCACGCCGACCCGACCCGCGGCTTCGGCCCTTCTGCGCGGACCTGCGCGTCGTGCCGGTGCCGGCGCACCACCTGAACGTCCTGGACCCGCCCGCCGTCGACCTCGTGGCGTCCGACCTCGGCCCGCTGCTGCGGGCGGCCGGCTGCGCCCCCGTACTGAGAACGGAGTGATCCGCATGTCCGAGCTGGCCGAGGCCGTGGTTGCCGGCGCGCCGCCCGAGGAGTTGCGCAGCTGCGCGGTGCCGCCGTCGTACCGGGCGGCGCACCTGCTGCGCTCGGACGTGGAGCTGTACGCCGGCGTCCCCGACCCGGACGTCCGTCGCAGCATCCACATCGGACCGGTGCCGATGCCCGCGCTCGCCCCGGACGAGGTGCTCGTCGCCGTCATGGCCTCCAGCGTCAACTTCAACACGGTGTGGTCGGCGACGTTCCAGCCGGTGCCGACGTTCGCGTTCCTGCGCCGGCACGCCCGCCGCGGGCCGTGGGACGCCCGGCACGACCAGCCGTGGCACGTGATCGGGTCGGACGCGTCGGGCGTGGTCGTCCGCGTCGGCGCCGGCGTCGGGCGCTGGGCGGTCGGCGACCGGGTCGTGGTCACACCGGCCTATGTGGACGCCGAGGATCCCGCCGTGCACAGCGACGCGATGACCGGCGACCAGCGGGCGTGGGGCTACGAGACGAACTTCGGCGGGCTGGCCGACTTCGCGGTCGTCAAGGCCAGCCAGCTGCTGCCCAAGCCGCCGCACCTGTCGTGGGAAGAGGCGGCGTGCAGCACGCTGTGCGCCGCCACCGCGTACCGGATGCTCATCAGCCCGCTCGGCGCGGCGATGCGGCTGGGCGACGTGGTGCTGATCTGGGGCGCCACGGGCGGCCTCGGCGGGTACGCCGTGCAGCTCGTCCTGCGCGCCGGCGGCGTACCCGTCGGGGTGGTCAGCTCCGATGCGAAGGCGGACCTGCTGCGCCGGCTCGGCTGCGAGCGGGTGGTCAACCGGGAGGCGTTGCCGCAGACCGCCGACGGCCTGCGCGACCCGAAGGTGTGGCGCGCGCTCGGCGAGGAGGTGCGCGGGCTGGCCGGCGAGGACCCGCACGTCGTGTTCGAGTACACCGGGCAGGAGACGTTCGGCGCGTCGGTGTATGTGGCGCGCACCGGCGGCACGATCGTCACCTGCGGGTCCAGCAGCGGGTACGCGCACCAGTACGACAACCGGTACCTGTGGATGCGGCTCAAACGCGTCATCGGCAGCCACGGCGCCAACTATCGGGAGGCGGCCGAGGTCAACCGGCTGATCCGGCTCGGCGTGGTGGTGCCGACGCTGTCCCGCGTATACCCGCTGACCGAGGTCGGCGAGGCCACCCGGACCGTCCAGCATGGACAGCACGTGGGCAAGGTGGGCGTGCGCTGCCTGGCGCCCGCGGACGGGCTCGGCATCGACGACCCCGTTGCCCGCGCGGCGGTCGGCGAGGAGCGGCTCGGGGTGTTCCGCACGGCGGGCGCCGCGACGTGAAGCCCAGCCGGCTCCCCATGCTGGCCGGCATCCGGGTGCTGCCGGCGCTGCTCGTCTTCACCAACCACGCCGGTCTGCAGGGCGTCTTCACCAACGAGACCGTCAACTTCCTCATCGTCGGGCTGACCGCGGCCATCGGCGAGGCCGCGCTGAGCCTGTTCTTCATGCTCTCCGGCTTCGTGCTGGCCTGGTCGGCGCGCCCCGGTGACCGGGCCGGCCGCTTCTACCGGCGCCGGCTGGTGAAGATCTACCCCAATCACGTGGTGGTGGGCGCGGTCTGCCTGGTGCTGCTGGTCGTGACGGGCGGCGTGGCCACCGCCGGCACGGTGCTGCCCAGCCTGTTCCTCGTGCAGGCGTGGGTGCCGAGCGTGCCGGTGCTGTCCGGCATCAACGGCCCGAGCTGGTCGCTCTCCTGCGAGCTGCTCTTCTACCTGCTCTTCCCGGTGCTGCTGCGGCTGGTCGGCCGGATCCGTCCGGAGCGGCTGTGGTGGTGGGTGGCCGGGCTCGGTGCGGGCATCGCGAGCCTGCCGTTCCTCTCGCTGCTGCTGCCCTACGAGCCGACGCTCTTCGGCCTGCCGGTGCCGTTCTACCGCTTCTGGTTCGCGGTCTTCTTCCCGCCGGTACGGGTGCTCGACTTCGTCATCGGCATCGTGCTGGCGCGGATCCTCGCCGAGGGTCGGTGGCCCGCCGTACGGCCACGGGTGGTGCTGGCCGTCCTCGCCGGGTGCTGGGCGGTGGCCCTGGCGCTGCCGGTGCCGTTCAACTTCGTCGGCCCGTTCGTGGTGCCGGTCATCCTGATCCTCGGCACCGCCGCGGCGTGGGACGCCGACGGCCGGCGGTCGTGGATGAGCAGTCCGCTCATGGTGCGGCTCGGCGACCTGTCGTTCCCGTTCTACCTGCTGCACTGGCCGGTGCTCCACTATGGACATATGGCCGTCGGCACGGGGAGCTGGTCCCCGCCGGTCGCGATCGCGTTCCTGATCGCCGCGCTGGCGACCACGGTGGGGCTCGCCTGGCTGCTCGCCACGCTCGTGGAACGGCCGGCGATCCGCCGCTGGAGCGATCCCCGCCCGGCGCCGCGCCGGCCGGCCGCCGTCCCGGTGTCCTGAGGCGGCGGCGTGGACCGGCGCTGGGCCGTCCGGGGCGTGGTGGGGCTGACCGCGTTCATCACGATGCTGGACAACACCGTGGTGACCGCCGCCGCCCCGTCCATCGCCCGCGACCTCGGCGTCGCACTGCCCACATTGGAGTGGGTGGCGGCCGCGTACATGGTGGCCTTCGCCGGGCTGATGCTCGCCGGGGCCGGCTCGCCGACGGGTACGGGCACCGGCGCGTGCTGCGGTACGGGCTCGCCGCGTTCACCGCCGCGTCGGCGCTGGCCGCCGTGGCCGGCACGGCCTCCGTGCTGATCGCCGCGCGGGCGCTCCAGGGCGCGGGCGCGGCGCTGGTCGTACCGGCCACGCTCGCGATCGTCGCGGCCCAGGGCGAGCGGGAACGGATGCGGTGCATCGCGATCTGGACGGCGGCGGGCGCGGTGGGGCTCGGGCTCGGGCCGACCACCGGTGGGGTGCTGAGCGAGCACGCCCACTGGAGCTGGATCTTCCTGATCAACCTCCCGGCCGGCGCCGCCGCGCTAGCCTGCTGCGTCCCTCTCGCCGAGCACCGGCCCGCCGGAGCGGCGCCGGTGGACTGGGCCGGGTTGGCCACCGGCAGCCTCGGGCTGCTGGCCCTGGCGTACACGTTGATAGCTGGCACGGCGCGGGGGTTCGACGCGCCGGCGGTGCTGCTGGCGGCGGCGGTCGCGGCCGGTGCCGGCGTGGCGTTCCTGCCGGTCGAACGGCGATCCGCCGCGGCCCTGGTGGACGTGCGCCTCTTCGCCCTGCGGGCCTTCTCCGGCGGGATCGCGGTGCAGGTCCTGTGGGGCCTGGGCGTGAACGGCGTCTACTTCTACACCGCGCTCTACCTCCAGTCGGTACGCGGGTTCACGCCGACCGGGGCGGGACTGGCGTTCCTGCCGCTGGCGCTCGCCGTGGCGGCCGGCGCGCCGCTCGCCCCGCCGCTCGTGGCCCGGTTCGGCGCCGCCGGCACGGTCGCGGCCGGCCTGACGCTGGTCGCCACCGGCATGGCGGCGGTGGCCGTGGGCGGCTCCGTGGCCACGCTGCTGGCCGCGCTGGCCGTCATCGGCTTCGGCTCCGCCCTGACGGTGCCGCTCGGTGCCTGCGTGCTCGGCGCGGTGCCGGCGGACCGGGCGGGCGTCGCGGCCGGCGTGTTCGGCGTCGCGCGGGAGGTCTCCGGGGTGCTCGGGATCGCCGTGATCGGGGTCGTGGTGGCGGGCGCCGGGCCGGGGCTCTCCGTTGGCTACACCTACGGGCTACTGGTGGCGGCCGCGTTGGTGCTGCTCGGCGCGGTGCTCAGCCTGCGAACGCTGCCGTACGCGCGCCAAGGTGACACTCTTCGCCGCTAATACCGTCATTTAGCGATGTACCCCGAGATAGGGCAATTCGTTAGCTTCGTGCCGACCAAGCGCATCCCGTCGACAAACAGAGGTGATCAGTCATGCGCTTATCCAATCCGGGCGGCCGATGGCGTACCAGAGCCGTGCTCGCCGCCTCCCTGCTCGCCGCCGGCGGCGTGGCGGTGGTGACCATCCCCGGGGCGTCCGCCGCGGAGTGCTCAGACGTCGAGGTCGTCGTCGCCCGCGGCACCGGCGAGCCCGGAGCGCTGGGGCTCATCGTCGGCGACCCGGTCTTCGACGCGATCCAGGACCGGCTCGGCGGCGCGGCGGTGACCAGCCACGCGGTCGACTATCCGGCGAACCTGCGCCGCGACTCGCCGACCGACGGCAACCAGGCGCTCGTCGACCACGTGACCAGCCAGGCGCAGGCGTGCGCGGGCCAGCAGTTCGTGCTGGTCGGGTACTCGCAGGGCGCCAACGTGGTGGGCAACTCGCTCGGCACCAGCTCCGACGGCGCGCTCGTGGGCGGCCCGGTCGTCGCCACCATCCCGGACGCGATCCAGGACCAGGTCGCGGCCGTGCTCGTGTTCGGCTACCCGCTGCGCAAGCAGGGCGGCGGCATCGAGGGCGCGGTCGCGCAGCGCACCCTGGACCTCTGCGCCGACGGCGACGTGATCTGCGACCCCGCCGGCGCCAGCATCGCCGCCCACCTGAGCTACCGCGCCAACGCCGGGGAGGCCGCGGACTTCGCGGTGGCCCAGCTCTCCGCTCTTGCCTAGACCCCGTTGATCATGAAGTTATCGCCCCGACAACTCGGCGTGTCGGGGCGATAACTTCATGATCAACGGGGTCAGGAGAGGGGGTTAGCAGCGGGCGGGGCGGAAGAGGTTGTCCGCGTCGGAGGTGCCGTCGCGTTGGACGGCGCTGAGGACTATGTCGGCCACGGCTGGTTCTTGGTCCAGGGCGTGGTTGAAGTTGAAGCGGCCTAGGCAGGCGAATTCCATGCGCTCGTTGTTCACCTGGCCGGGGTCGCCGCCTTTGAGGGTTTGGCTGTCTGGTGGGGTGATGACGTCGTCCAGGACCGACCAAGGGACCGTGTAGCTGGGGCCGGGTACGACGTCGCCGTCGGCGTTGAGCGTCGCGAGGAAGGCGGAGTCCGGCTCCAGGTCGGCGCAGGCCGCGCAGTCCGGGAAGTTGGGGTCTTCCAGCGGGGTGTCGGTGCCCCGGGTGGCGGGTGCGATGCCGACGATGTCGTCGACCTGGTCGGCGAGGCCGAGCGGGCCGACCAGCTGGCGCGGGAGCAGGCCGCCCTGGCCGTGGCCGACGAAGTCCACCTTGGTCGCCCCGGTGGCCGACAGCACGCCGGTCATGAACGTCTGCAACTCGGCCGCGCTGTCGGCCAGCGGCGCGGTGCCGTTGTTGCCGTAGTCGAGCGCGAAGGCGCACAGGCCGGCGCTGGCGATCTCGGGCGCGAGTGTCGCGAACGTCGACGCCCCGTCCCGGAAGGTGTCGTGCACGAGGATCACCGGGTCCGGCGCGTCGCCGTCCTCCGGCACCGCCGGGTCGGCGACGCAGGCGAAGTCGTTGGCGCCGGCCAGGTCGGGGGTGGCCAGTGCCTGGGCCGCGGCGACCGCGTCCTGGTCGGCCGGGCCCGCGTCACCCGCCGCGCGCGGTGGCGTGCCGTTGCCGCCGGCGTTGGCCACCGCTAGGCCGGCGCCGAGCATCACCGCCGCGGTAACGGCGATCACGCCGGCGCGTAAGGCGCCGCCGTTGCGTTTCTTCCTCCTGGACATGCTTTCTCCCTGCCGGTAGGTGATTCCTGACGTCTGCGCGGTACGGCCGGCGCGGAGGCCGGGCTCAACGCGGCGGGATAGTCGTGCGTAGCACGCGAACATCCGGCCCGGCCCTTGTCGCGCGATGAGTACCGGGCCGGGATGCCGCGTGGCTACGGTCGGCGCCATGAGCGGTAGAAAGCGTTTTGTCCTGTCAGTGATGACCGTCGCCGGGCTGTTGACGCTCGGCGTGGTGGTGGCGCCCACGGCGAGCGCGAGTGTCGAGCGGGACGAGACGCCCGTGCGGTCCGGCTCGCCGGTGTCCACTGTGGTGGAAACGGTGGTGCGGGTGAAGATACCGCTGCCCGCCTCGGCCGGCGCCCGCCCGGCCGCGTGCGACTGGCTGTCGTACCTGCGCTACCGGCACCGGGACGGGCCGGCGGAGTCGTCCGCCGCCGACAAGATCCTGGTGGCCCAGCCGGGCGTGCTGGAGGGCGCCGGCGCGTTCGACGCGGTGGCGCGCAACACGATCGTCTCCGCCGCGGCGCAGGGCCGGCACATCGAGTTCTGGGCGCTGGACCGCCGGTCGAACTGCCTGGAGGACAACCGCGGCGTGCAGGCCGCCCTGGCGGCGCGGAACGCGAAGGTGGCGGTGGACTACTACTACCGCGGCACGCCGGTCAGTGGGCAGCGGTTCGCCGGCTACCTGGGCAACGACCAGGTGGAATTCCTGCAGCACGTGGGCCTGGAGCAGACCGTGCGCGACCAGTTCGACCTGCTCGTCGCCGAGCTGCCGGAGCAGCGGCTGCGCAAGCAGAAGGTGGTCTGCGGCGGGCACTCGCTCGGCGGCATCCTCACCGCGTTCTTCGCCAGCTGGGACTTTGACGGCGACGCCGGCACCCGCGCCGACGCCGGCTTCAACCAGTGCTCGGGCTACTTCGCCCTGGACAGCCAGATCTCCACCTCGCTGCCGGACATCGCGGGCAGCGCCCAGATGATGCCCGCCGGCATGATGCCCGACCCGGGCCTGAGTTTCGCGCTGGTCCAGGCCGGGCTGCGTACCGGCGTCATACCGCGCGCCCTGTCGGCGCCCGCGGTCATCAACGCCGAGACGATGAACGTCCTGACGCTCGCCGGCCTGGCCGCGCTGGTGGCTCCGCGGGCTCAGTCCACATTGGTCGACGACCTGGGGAGAACGCCAACCTCGACACCACCATGCGGCTGCTGCTGTCCAAGAACCTGCTCACCTTCCTCACCGGAAGCCCGTCGGCCGGCGACTTCCGGCTGACGAACGAGGCGGCGCTCGGCGCACTGCTGGACGACAACTCGCAGCCGCTGGCCTTCCTCCAGACCAGCGTCGGGTTCTTCGCCGGCGGTAAGGTGGCGGACAAGGAGTTTCCGTTGCCGCGCAACGTCTCCACCATTCCCGTCATCTCCGGCCTGGCCGCCATGTTCGGGCGGGAGGCGCGGGCCATCCCGGACCAGCCGGACGGTCCGCTGTACGCCTGGCGCAACTACAACGGGTTCCGTGCCGGCGACGGCCCGGTGCCCAACGCGGCGGACGGCACCCCGTTCACCACCGCGGGCAAGGAGGTCACCGACATCCAGCAACTCGCCCGGAGCATGGGCGAGCAGCCGCTGGACTTCACCGAGGACTACTTTCCCACCAAGATCGTCACGGACATCTCGCAGTCGGGCGCGGACGAGATCGCCCGCAACGCCGTACACCGGGACGGCATCACCGCGAACCCGACGATCACCCTGGTCGCCGGCGACGGCCTGCGGGGGCCGGACGCGCCGCCGGCCCCGTTCGGCTTCACCGTCGTCGCCCCCGGATACCAGCACCTGGACGTCCTGACCGCCGACCGGGTGCAGAACAACGGCCGCCCGGAGCCGGTCTCGACCGCCCTCGCGACGTTCGTCGTCACCGGTAGGCCCTGAGCGCGGCCATCATCCGCGGCCAGGAGGCGTGCAGTTCCCGCCGCCAGTACGGCCAGGAATGGGTGCCGCCCAGATAGATGTTCGTGGTGGCCGGGATGCCCGCAAGCAGCAGGCGCCCGGCCATCACGAACGTGCTGGCCCCGAGCATCGCCTCGCTGAACTGCACCGGGCTCCACGAGCCGTTCGGATCGAACTCGCCGGACAGGCCGGTGGCCCCGCTGGACAGGTAGATCCCCGTGCCGCGCAGGTTGGCGACCAGGTCGAGCGGGTTGTGTCGCTTCCAGTTGTCCCCGTGCGTGATCGGGTTGCCCCACACCGCGGACAGGTCGTCGCCGTTGTCCGCCACGGTCCGGCACAGGACCAGCTGGATGGCGATGTTGGTGATGTCCAAGGGTGCGCTGTAGCCGGCCGCGTACGCGAACATCCCCGGGTGCCGGGCGGCGTACGTGATGGCGCCGTACCCGCCCGCCGAGATGCCCGCCACGGCCCGCGCGGGGCCGGCCCGGTACCGGCCGCGCAGCACGCTCCACAGTTCGGTCAGGTGGAACGTCTCCCACTTACCGGCGTTCGGGCCCGCCGTCGGCCGGTGCCAGTCGGCGTACAGGGCGTCCCGGCCCGCGTCTGGCATCACCACCAGCACCTGGGCGGCGGCGCTCAGCTCCTCGATGTCGGTTTCCCGGGTCCACGAGGTGTAGTCGTCGTTGCCGCCGTGCAGCAGATACACCACCGGCCAGGTGCGCGTGGCCGTGCGGGACCAGCCCGGCGGCACGAGCAGCCGGACCGGGTACGCGCGGTTGTTGGCCGGGGAGTGGACGGTCAGGTCCACCGTGCGGGGACCGAGCCACCGCTCGGCGAGCACCCTCGACGAGGCCGCGGACGCGACCCCGTCGAGGACGCCCGACCCGGCCAGCGCGGCGAGCAGGCCCACCGCGAGCCGGCGCCGCTTCACCGGCCACCGATGATGGGGGACCAGAGGGCGCAGTTGTGGTCGTCGAAGACGCCGGTGGTGAGCCGGTTGCCGGCCGAGTTGAGCTCGATCGTGCGGGGTCGCCGCGGCGTCCAGGCGGGCCACGCGGTGCCGCCGACCGCCTCCGGGTCGCCGGTACGGGCGAACGCGGTCCACGCCGCCACCATCTGGTCGGAGAGGCGCTGCTGGTTGTCGTTCCGGATGGCGGGTATGCCCTGCAGCGCGTTGAACAGGTACAGCACGTCGGCGCCGTGGAAGTTGCCCATCGGCATGAACGGGTCGACGCCGGCCAGCGGCGGGTCCGCGTCGTTGAGCTCGAACGCGAAGATCCGGGCGCCGGTCGCGTCGGCCTGCTCGATGTGCAGCTGCGCCGGGCAGGAGAACGAGCTGTCGGTCAGCACCGTGGCCTTGGCCAGGTCGGGCGAGTCGAAGCCGGACACCGGATACGCCGCGAGGACCGCGCCGGCGTCGTCGCCGAACGAGTCGCGGACGAACGCCTCGTACTCCTCTTCGCTGACCGGGGACACGGTCAGCAGGTGGTCCAGGAGCGCGATGAAGGTGCGCCCCTCGTCGCGCGTGCCCCCGACGATCAAGGGCATCTTCTGGTACGCGCCGGTGCGCCACGCCTCGTCCAGCGAGCGCGGCACGATGAAGCCGTCCACGCTGGGCACCCAGGTCAGGTCCAGCTGGAACTGGAGCGTCTCCGAGGACAGCAGCCGGTCCTGCGGCAGGGCGCGCAGGCAGGCCACCTCGCGGGCCTGGTCGGTGCAGCCCAGGTCCCGGGCGAACGCGCGGCTGCGGCGGCGCATCTCGGCCTTCGACACCGGGGCCAGCCCGTTGGAGCCGGCGCAGGAGCCACTCTGGACGATCGCCTTCTGGAAGAGGCCCGCCGCCTCCGGCGAGGCCACCTGGTGGCAGACGCTGGCGCCGCCGGCCGACTCGCCGAAGAGGGTGACGTTGCCGGGATCGCCGCCGAAGGCCGCGATGTTGCGGCGTACCCAGCCCAGCCCGGCCTGCTGATCCATGAGCGCGTAGTTTCCGGACGTGCCGCTGCCGGCCTCGGCGTCCAGGCCCGGCAGGGACAGGAAGCCGAACGGGCCGAGCCGGTAATTCACCGCGACGACGATGACGTCGCCCTTGGTCACCAGGGGAGTGGGGTCGTAGCCGCTGTTGGCGCCGAGCGTGAAGGCACCGCCGTAGATCCAGACCATGACCGGCAGGTCGGTGCCGGACCGCACCGGTGGGGTGTAGACGTCGACCGTCAGGCAGTCCTCCGAGGAGATGAACGCCCCGACGACCGGGATCGCTTGCGAACACGGGGTCCCGGACCGCGTGGCGTCCCGGGTGCCTGACCAGGCGGCGGCCGGCCGTGGGGCGCGGAAGCGACCCTCCCCGGCGGTCGGCGCGGCGAAGGGGATGCCGAGGAACTCGCGGTGGTCCTCGGCCACCCGGCCGCGGACCGTGCCGGTGTCGATGGTGACTTCCGCGCCGGGGCGCGCCGACCGGGCCGACGCGGGCGCACCGAGCAGACTCGCCGCTACCGTTGCCAGCACGAGGGAAATGAGTGTCCGATGTGGACGCGAATGTGTTCTCACGCGCGCCAACCTAGCCACTCCGGCGGCGTGGCAGACAGTAACGCCAGGCAAAGGTTCGCGGCGCCGGGTTGTCACTCGCGGGGCGGCTTGTCACCGCTCTGACATACCCCGCCCGGGATGCTGTGTCGCGGACGCGATGATGCCCGCACCCGCCCGGTCGTACCGTGGCCCCCTATTCCCAGGAGTAGGAAGGGAGGGCTCCCGTGCCCCCGATCAGGAAGCGGGTGGCGGTCGCCGGAACCGCCATGTCGGCGGTCGCCGCCGCCGTGGTGGCGCTGGTCTCCGTGACCACCGCGCCCGGCAAGCCGGCCCCCCGGCCGGTGGCCGGGGCGGCGCAGCACGCGGCACACACGGCGGGCCCCGAGCCCACCGCACCGGCCACCGAGGACACGCCCCCGGTGGTCCCGCCGGTGACGAGCGCGCCGGCGCCGGTCAGGGCCAAGAACCCGGGCACGCTCACCCGGACCATCCGGCACGGCCCGTACGAGGTGCCGGCCGCGGTGGGTGACAAGGACGGCCGCAGCCGCAACATCATCGAGCTCGGCATCGAGACGCCCTGCGGCGACTGCTACATCACCAGCATCAAGCCCGACATGCTGTACGCCGACGGGTCGGTCGCCAATGTGGACACCGGCCCGGGGCTGCACCACTTCCTGCTGACCAACCAGTTCCGCTCCGACCCGGTCTGCGGGCGGAGCCTGCCCAACCCGTCGGTGTTTCTCGGCGAGCGGTTCGCGGCCGCCGGAAACGAGCGCACCGAGATCGCGATGCCGCTCGGGTACGGCTACTACAACGACGGGCTGCACCGCTGGAACATGGCCTCGGACTTCATGAACCACGCCGAGGAGCCGAAGACCGTCTACGTCGAGATCACGTACGAGTACGTGCCGGACGATGTGGCGGAGTTGAAGCGGCTGCGCCCGGTGTGGCTGGACGTCGCGCCGTGCGGCAGCGTCCGCGACATCTACGAGGTACCGGCCGGCGGATCCACCGAGACCTGGGACTGGGAGGTCGACGTCCCCGGCCGGGTGATCGGGCTCGGCGGGCACAGCCACATGGGCGGGGTCAACGTCAAGGCCACCAACGTGAGCACCGGCGAGGTGATCTGCGACTCGGTGGTCCGGTACGGGGAGACGCCGCGCTACATCAACATCCACGGCGAGGAGGAGGTCTCGTCGCTCAAACGGTGCATCGGAACCCCGGTGACCACCCTGGAGCGCGGACAGACCGTGCGGGTGGAGTCGACGTACGAGACGGACGAGGCGATCCCGGACGCGATGGGGATCATGGTCGCCTACATCGAGGAAGAGGAGTAGGCGGGGTGCCGCGGATCTCAGAGCTTTCTCAGAATTCCGTCAAAAACCGAACTCTTCCACCATCTGGCCCGTACCGCGCATTGACGGAGAGGAGTGGATGAATGATCGCGCGACGAATGACCCCGCGCCGCCTGGCGACCACGGCGGTCGTCCTGGCCACGGTCGGCGCCGGCACGGCGTTCACCATCAGTGCCAATGCCGGCACGGCCCGTGACCCCGGCGCGGCCGTGACCACCGATACGCCGAGCGTGTCGCCGGAGATGCGCGCCGCGCTGCGGCGCGACCTGTCCCTGACGGACGCGCAGCTCGACGCCCGCCTGCGCCGGGAGGCGTGGGCGGCGCAGACCGCCAGCGCCCTGCGCCAGAGCCTGGGCGACGGGTACGCCGGTGCCTGGCTCACCGGCGGCGGCCAGCAGCTCACCGTGGCGGTCACCGACCGTGCCCTCACCAACCAGGTACGCGCCGCGGGCGCGCGGGCGGCGGTCGTGGCGCGCAGCGCGAGCGAGCTCACCACGGTCAAGCGGGCGCTGGACCGCCGCGCCGGTGCCGCCTCCACCGCGGTCACCGGCTGGTACGTCGACGTCGCGACCAACACGGTGGTGGTACGCGCCGCGCCGGCGCGGATGTCGGCGGCCCGCTCGTTCGTCCGGAGCACCGGCGTGGACACCGACGCGGTACGCCTGGTCGCCTCGGACACCACGCCGCGGCTGCTGTACCGGCCCAAGCCGACCCCCAGCTACTCGCCGCCCTCGCACGAGACACCACCCCCGTACGAGACGGCTCCCCGGAGGAGACCGAGCCCCGGAGGAGACTGAGCCCCCGGAGGAGACCGCGGCCCCGGACGGGCAGCTCGTTCGCGGCGGTGACCCGTACATCATCGAGGCGCAGGCGCGCTGCTCGGTCGGGTTCTCGGTGGAAGGCGGCTTCGTCAGCGCCGGTCACTGCGGTGACGAGGGCGATGCCACCGCCACCGAGGTCGGCCAGGAGTTGGTCGCTCAGGGCCAGTTCCAGGCGTCCTCGTTCCCCGGCAACGACTTCTCCTTCGTCGCCACCGGCGACGGCATCACGCCGGTCGGCGAGGTCAACAGCTTCGGCGGCGAGAACGCCGGCGCGGCGGACCGCGGCGAGCCACTGCCCGTCGCCGGGTCGCAGGAGGCCGTGGTGGGCACCTCGGTGTGCAAGTTCGGCTCCACCACCGGGGCCAGCTGCGGCGAGATCCAGGCGCTCGGTGTCACGGTGCGCTTCGCCGACCCCGAGGACGGCATCGGCACCGTGGCGGTGGGCGGCCTGATCGGCACCAACGTCTGCGCCGAGCCGGGTGACTCCGGCGGCTCCCTGCTGGCCGGTGACCAGGCTCAGGGCGTGGTCTCGGGTGGTTCCGGCGACTGCGACCAGGGCGGCGAGACGTTCTTCCAGCCGGTGAACGAGATCCTCGAAACCCTCGGCCTCACCCTGATCACATCGTCGTAAACCCGCCGCGCCCGATCAAGGACTTTCGCGTCGATCAAGGGCAAACGGCCGTGGTTTGGAGATCAAACCGCGGCCATTTGCCCTTGATCGACGGCTCGGCCCTTGATCGGCGCGAAGTCCGGGCGGCTCAGTCCTTCAGGCCCGCGTTGATGTCCGCGTTCATCACGTACCGCTGGAAGACCAGGTAGATGAGGACGAGCGGGATCATCGAGAGCACCGAGGCGCCCAGCAGCACCGACCAGTTGACGTTCTCCGCGCCCACGATGGTCGCCACGCCGATCTGGAGGGTGTACTTGTCCGGGTCGTTGAGCACGACCAGCGGCCAGATGTAGTCGTTCCAGCGCCACTGGAACGAGAAGATGGCCAGCGTCAGCATGATCGGTCGGGACAGCGGCAACATGATCCGGATGAACGTCGACAGTTCGCCCGAGCCGTCGATGCGCGCGGCCTCCAGCAGGTCGTTCGGCACGGTGAGGAAGAACTGCCGGAACATGAACGTGCCGGTCGCGGTGATCACGGCCGGCACCACGACGGCCGAAAGGCTGTTGTACATGCCGAGGTCGCGCACGACGAGGAACAGCGGCGAGAGGATGACCTCCGCCGGCAGCATCGTGGTCGCCAGGATGCAGATCGTGAACGCCTTGATCCACCAGTTGTTGTACTTCGCCAGCGCGTAGCCGCACGCGGCGCTCGCCACGATGGTGAGGAGCGTGGCGGAGACCGCGACGATCAGCGTGTTGAGGAAGTAGTGGGCGACGTCGAAGCTGGTCCACGCCTGGGTGAAGCCCTTGACCGTCGGGTTCTTCGGGAAGAGCGTCAGCGGGTACGAGAACAGCTCGCCGGCCGGCTTGAAGGAGCTGAGCAGGAACCACAGGACCGGGAAGCCGTACACGACGACCATGAGCCACATGACGGCGGTGGCCCAGACCCGTTTCGGCATTTCGCCCGTCGTGCGGGCCTTGCGGCGGCGGCGCAGGGCCGGCGGCCGCTGCGGCGCGGTGGTGACGGCCATGTCAGGACTCCTTCCGCCGGTTCATGGCGAGCTGCACGATCGCGACGACCATGAGGATCAACATGAGTACGAACGACGCCGCGCTCGCGTAGCCGATCTGGGCCCGCTCGAAGCCCTTCGTGTAGATGTACTGGACGAGCAGGTTGTTCGCGGTGCCCGGGCCGCCGTCGTTGATCGCGGCGAACAGCGCGTACTCCTTCATCGAGTGCAGGACGCTCAGCAGCACGACGATGAAGGTGGTGGGCGCGATCGCGGGCAGCGTGATCCTGCGGAACTTGGCCCACGAGCCCGCGCCGTCCAGGGACGCCGCCTCGTAGTACGCGGTCGGCACGTTCTTGAGCGCGGCGACGAACAGCAGCATGTTGAACGCGGTGCCGCCCACGCCGCGGCGATGATGACGACGAACATCGACAGGTTCGCGTTGGACTGCCAGGCCACCTCGCTGCCGCCGAGCTTGGTGATGACGTAGTTGACGAGGCCGAAGTTCTCGCCGAAGATCCAGCGCCAGATGACACCGGCGATGATCGGGGAGATCAGCCAGGGCAGGAAGAAGATGATCCGCGCGACGGTCTTGCCCTTGGTGTAGTCCGTGACGAGCAGCACCGCCGTGCCCAGCGAGAGCACGATCGTCAGCGGCACCACGCCGGCCGTGTAGATCAGCGTACGGATCAGGGCCGAGTAGAACGCGTCGTCCTGCAGCAGCCGCTGGTAGTTGGCCAGCCCGACCCACGGCGCGTCGCCGACGCCGGTGTAGCTGGTGAAGGAGTACAGCAGGCCGGTGGCGGCCGGCCAGACGAAGAACGTGGCGAACAGGAGAAGGTTGATCGAGATGAGCACAAAGGGTGCCCCGGTGTACCGGTTCAGCCGTCGCCGTCGCCATCGTCGCTGGCGCGGCCTGACCGGCTCCGGCCCGCGCCGTACCGGAATGCTCGGCGCGTCGGCCTCGGCCGGCGGGTGGATGCTGTCCACCATGGGGCTCTCCTGTCCTCCTCCGACGTGCGGTGCCCGCCGGCATCGAGCGATGCCGGCGGGTCTCCGCGGGTAGGCGTCAGCTGATCTGTTCGTTGAGGCCGTTCACGATGTTGTCGACGGTCTTCTGCACGTCCTGCTCGCCGTTGATGAACTTCGCCATCTCGGCCTTGGTCGGGTCGTCCTGGATGGACTTGCCCGCGATGATGAGCTTGGTGCCGTTGGCCTGGCCCGAGGCGGAGATCGGGTCAGCCAGCTCGATCTCCTTGTTGTAGAGCGCGAAGGCGTCCAGCGCGGTCTGCGACTTGAACGGGTAGGCCAGGGTGAGGCCGGTCTCGACGGACAGGTACCCGTTGGTCTGCGCCAGCTTGGTGTAGTTGTCCCGCTGGAAGAGGAAGTCGACCCACTTCTTGGCCGCCGACGCGGTGTCCTTGTTGTTGAACGCGACGACCTTGCCGCCGGTGTTGATGTCGGTCGCGTGCACCGGGCCCGGGGTCGGCGCGCTGGTCCACTCGAAGCTCGTGATGCCCTCGGCGAAGTCCGGCACCTGCCAGACGCCGGAGAAGTAGGCGACGACCTGGCCGCTCTTGAACAGGGCGTTCGGGTCGGCGCCGGAGGTCCAGACCGACTTCGGCATGATCTTGTCGTCGTTGATCGCCTTGAACTGGGTCAGCGCGTCGATGGTCGCGGCGTCCGGGGTGGCGTACTTGCCGTCGGAGCCGAGCTGGAAGCCCTTGCCACCGTGGTTGTAGATCCAGGCCCGGATGCGGGCGGGGGAGTTGTCGTAGACCAGGTCGTACTTGGCGCCTGTCGCGGTGCGGACCTTGGTGGCCGCCGCGAGGAAGTCGTCCCAGCTCCAGGTCTGGTTGGGGTCCGTCGGGTAGGTGACGTTGGCCTTGTCGAACAGGCTCTTGTTGATGAACAGGCCGGCCGCCGTGACGTCCGAGGGGATGGCCAGGACCTTGCCGTCCTGCTCGGTGACGAGGTCCTTACGGATCTTGTTGGTCTCGTTGTTCGCGGTCGCGCTCAGGTCCTGGAGCTGGTTGATCCAGATCGTGTCCAGCGAGGGCACGCTGGCGGCGTCGGGCAGGGAGTTGGCCTGCGCGGACTGCCGAAGCTTGTCCTGGTACCCGTCGTAGGGCTGGTTCACGATCTCGACGGCGATGCCTTCCTTGGCCTCGAACTCCTTGGCCAGGTCGGTGTAGCCCTGGATCTGCGCGGACGTGGACAGCCAGAAGGTGATCTTCTTAGCGTCCGTGCTGCCGCTGTCGCCAGAGTCGTCCGAGCTGCCGCAGGCGGTGAGGGCGACAGCCGCGACGACGACTACCGGCAACCACCGCAAGCCTCTGAGCCCCTTCGTGAGTGTCGTGGAACGGGTCATCAGGTATCTCCTAAGTTATCTACGCCTTGTAAGCGACGGACGTTAACGGGTAAGCGCTTACCACGTCAATAGTCAGGACATACGGTCTTAACGATTGTCCTGACATACGGACGTCATGTGCATTGTTCGGCGGAAGCGATGGGAGCGCTATCAGGGCGCGTTTCCGCTGATCAGAAGCCTGACGTGGGCGGGGACCCGCCCGCTGAGATACAGCCGAGGGCCCGAGACGGCGTCCGTGCCGGCGAGGTAGCGGTACTCTTCGCCCGGTTCGTACGCCGGCTCAGCGTTCGCAGTCGGCATCGCGTTGCCCTGCCCGTCGGATACATCGAGTAACATCACGCTGATCGCGCTCCCACCGATCTGGTACGCCGCGGCGGCCTCCGGTGCCGCGTCGAGCTGCCACCGGTCCGGGCCGAGCGCGCGCGCTCCGGTCACCGTGCCGCCGGGCTGAAACGCCAGTTCGAGCGCCCAGTCCAACACGGCGCCGGTCAGGTCCAGGACCAGTTCCACCCCGGCCGCCGTCAGCCGGGCCCGCACCGTCGTGGTCAGCGTGACGTCGTCCCGGGTACGCCGGCCGAAGTCCATCGCCGCGCTGAAGCGCCCCTCGTCGACCAGCCGGTAGTGCCCCTGGGCGTCGTGGTGCTGCGGCGCCAGCGGCTGGTAGTACGCGGCGGACTCGGTCTCCGCCAGCGTCACCGAGTCCCCGTCGACCGCCAACCCGTCGGCGCGGAACGGCCCCTTGCCGAAGAACGTCCGCGACAGGCGGGCGCTGGACAGGACCGCCTCCCCGGCGAAGAGCCGCAGGAACGTCGGTGAGTTCGCCAGGCCCGAGCGGATCCGCCCGTGGCGCGGGTAGTCCGAGCCGCCGAAGAGCACGGTCGTGGTCGCGGGGCGGTGTTCCATGAGCAGCCCGGCCGCGCCGAAGACGCGCCGGCGGGGTCGCCGCGGCGGCGTGGCGGGCGGCAGGTCGCGCCCGATGCCGGGGTCGAGCACCAGGCGGGTGGCCGCGTCGGCGGGCGAGAAGATGCCCTGGGCCAGCGCGATCTCGGCGGCCCAGGCCAGGTCGCCGCGCCCGCGCAGCAGCGCCAGGTGGCGCAGCGGCAGCAGGTACCCGGCCAGCGGCATCGGCCGGTGCTGGTCCTGCCGGCGGGACAGCACCGTCTCCACCGACCCGTCCGGCAGGAGCAGGTCGAGCGTGGCGTCCAGGTTCCGTTCGACGGCGGCGACGAGGTCCGGCCGGTCGAAGACCTCGGCGATGGTCAGCAGCGACGGGTTGGACACGTGGGCGGCGTAGTTGGCGCTGCGCTCGGAGTAGAGCCCGTCGCCGTCGATGTCGACGCCCTCGGCCAGCCACTGCTCGACCCGGCTGGCCAGCGCCGGTTCCGGCGAGATCAGGAAGAGCCGGGCGAGCGCGGCCGACAGCTCCCAGCGGTGGTTGGGCGTGTGCACGCCGCCCTTGGCCAGCGCCGGGGTGGCGGTCGCGAGCAGGTGCTCGAGGTCGCCGGCGAGGCGGTGCGGCGTACCGCCGGCCTGGCGCAGCATCAGCAGCGCGTCGGCGAGGTCGTTGATGCTGAACGCGGAGTCGGGTGGGGAGTCGACGTTGTCCCCGCCGGTGAAGAGCCCGCTCGGCCCCTGGAGGTCCCGCAGCAGGGCGACGAGGGTGACCGCGTGATCGAGGAGCTCGGTGCCGCCCAGGTCGCTGCGCGTCGCCGCCACGAGCGCCTTGATCCGCTCGGCGAGGCTGCGGTGCTGCAGGCCCCGCCAGGCGCCTTCGGCGGCCTCCTCGACGATCGAGCGGACCTGCGCGGCCAAGGCGGTATGGACCTGGGCGGCGAACCCTAATGCCATGCTCTGTTCCGTTCGAGTCGTTCGTGGTGCTTCGAGGGGAAAACGCTTTCTTCGACACTGTAGCCGAGCCGCCTGGACTTCGTGATCAGGGCGTCCTTCAAGTCGTTCCAGCGACTTGAAGGACGCCCTGATCACGGTTGGGGGCTGGACGGGCGTCGATACACTCGCCGGCGATGGTTAACGAGGGCAGGCCGTTGAGGCCCCGCTACAGCCGGCCGGAGCCGCCGCGACCGGAGCGCCGGCCGCCCACGGTCTGGGTCATCTGCCTGCTGCTGGCCGCGCTCGGCCTGCTGGGCGCGTTCATCGGGGCGCTGCTCCTGCAGGACGCGGTCTCGCACGGCGAGGAGGACGAGTTCATCGCCGCCGTGGTGCTGAGCCTGCTGCTCTCGGCGACGCAGGTGGCCTCCGCCGCCGGGCTCTTCTTCGGCCGGCGCTGGGGGCGGACCGGGGCGCTGTTCGTCTGCGCCGCGCACATCGTGGTCATCATCGTCGGGGCCGCTACCGACAGCCTGGGCAGCGGGCAGGCATGGTCCGGGGTCGCCGTCAACGGCGCGCTGGTCTTCGCCCTGCTCGGCCCGAAGGTGCACGACTGGTGCCGGCCACCGGGCTAAGCGGGCACCAGCCGGAGAGTCGTGCCGCTGACCGGCGGCCGGACCATCGCCTGCGCCGGGCTGGTGTCGCCGTACTTGGCGAGGTACTCCCGGTCGATCGCCGCGTCGAGGGCGGCGTCGGTGACGGGCACGAACCGCACACCGCGCTCGCCGCCGCTGGTGACGACCGCGCCCGAGCCGTGCCGGCGGGCCCGGCGGTACCACCGGCCCTCCTGGCCCTTCCACGACCGCACGTAGAGGTGCTCGCCGAGGGGCACGACCCAGATCGGCGTGCGGATCGTGTCATGACCCGGGGCCGGCACCACGATGTCGAGGTCGCGTACGGCGGCCAACTCGTCGAAGGTCTGCGCGT
The DNA here is from genome assembly GCF_011764445.1 of Phytohabitans rumicis. NCBI lineage: Bacteria > Bacillati > Actinomycetota > Actinomycetes > Micromonosporales > Micromonosporaceae > Phytohabitans > Phytohabitans rumicis. Next base: position 2,293,805 of record NZ_BLPG01000001.1, on the reverse strand, counting down.
CCCAGTCCATTCCGTCACGCTAACCCGGCCGGGATCCGCGGGACGGCGGAATGCGACTACTGGATCCTTGTCCTAGATCCGACGAGCGCTGGCGTCCGAAGTGGACTTGACAGCGTGCGATGGGACGGCGTCGCCATAGCAATAAGGCGAGCGCTAATCGCCCGGATGGACAAGAAACAAGTGTTCTCTTCTCGGTCCGTTTCGCGCGTGAGAACCTGTAGCCACTTTTCCGATCGGGCCGGGAATTCACGCTTTCCGCGGCCGGGTGAGGAGTCCTGCGTGTCGAACGTTGAAATGAAGATCGCCGCGACGATTGCGGGCCGCGCACGACACCGGCCGGCCGTTGAACGGGTCCGTGTCGCGTATGAGGATCTGGCCGGGCGGTTCGACGACGTACGACGTTTGGCCAAGGACGCCAGGCAGGAAGCCTATCGTCACTCGGCCCGGCCCGAGTTCGCGGCAATTGGCCAGGATCTCGCGGATTTTCTTGAAGGTCCGCGTTCTCTCGACACGCTGACCGAGCGAATCAACGAGCTGCGATCCCAGGTGATGGCGGTCCACGCGCGGGTGCACCGGGAGACGGTCAACATCGGCGTTCTCGGCCGAACGAAGGCGGGCAAAAGCACGATCCTGCGAAAGGTCGCCAACCAGGGTGAGGACGTCATTCCGTCCGGCTCGGACTTCCCGACGACCGCCGCGCGGACGCGCATCTACCATTCGCCCGATCGCCGCGAGGCCGTCATCACGCTGCGCACGTGGGAAGCGTTTCGCGACGAGTACGTGCAGCCGCTGCACACCAGCGCGGGACTGGGCGCGGCCCCGCGTACGCCGGACGAGTTCGCCGCCTATTCGTACCCGGCGTCGGTCACCATCGATTCCGGGACGCGGGGGGCCGGCGCGCCACCGGAACGACTGAGCGCCCAGCCGTTCCTCGTCAAGCTCAACCAGGCGCAGCGGTCCTTCCCCAGCTACCGGCAGATCCTGCTGGGGCAGGAGCGGGTCATGACGGTGCCGCTGGCGAGCCTGCGCCCGTACATCGCGTACCCCCTCGACCAGAACGGCGTGGACCGGCCCTACCACGCGGTCCGGGACGTCCACATCTACTGTCGTTTCCTCGTCGACCGGGCGCGCCTCGTGCTGGTGGATCTGCCGGGCGCCGGCGAGGCCGGGCTGGAGATCGACCGCCATTTCCTCCGCGACATCAACAACGACGTCGACCTGCTGCTGTGCATCAAGAAACCGATCAAGGACACCGTCCACCACGGCACCGACGATTTCGAGATCCTCCAGCTCGCGCAGGACGCCGGCCGCGACGTACGCCTCGCCGACTTCCTCATGATGGTCGTCAACCGGGACGCCGACCTGGGCGAAGGCTCGTTCCGCAACGCGCTGACCGCGGTCGAGGCGGTCACCCGGCCGCACGGCATCGAGGTGCTCGTCTGCGACGCCACCGACGAGGCGAGCGTCCGGGACCGGCTGCTGCTCCCCGTCCTCGATCGGCTCGCCGATCGGCTCGCCGACATGGACGCGATGGCCATCGAACGGATGCGCGGCGGCCTGGCCGACCTCGCGGACGAGGTGGGCGACCTGCTGTCCCGGGTCAACCGCAGCGCCGCCGAGTGGCGCCGGGTGCTGCCCGAGGACGAGGACGAGCTGTACCGGCAGGCGGCCAAGCTCCGGCGGTCGCTGAGCCTGGCGCTGCGGGAGCTCTACAAGGCGTACGAGGAGTCGGTGCGCGGCGGGACGCCGATCGACGAGATCGAGGCGGCGATCGACGACGCGGAACGGCGGGTCCGCGAGTGGGCGGCCCAGGGGTACGGCGTGGGCGGCCACTCCGAGTGGGAGGCCGAGACCGTGGCGGCGATGGCGACGGAGCCGTTCCGCGAGTACGAACGGCAGCTCAACGGCGCGCGGCACGAGATCACCCGCCAGTTCCAGCACATCGACGCGTCGCTGCACGCCGCCGTCGACCGGTTGTGGGGCGAGGTCGCGGCGGTCCTGCGCGAACGCCTCACCCCGGACCTCGTACCCGACGGCCCGGACGCGCTGCCGCGCCTGCTGGAGGCGATCGGCCACCTCAACGTGCCCGCCTTCCGGCGCGCGGTCGAGCGGCTCGCCCAGCTGAAGAAGGACTACGGGAGCCTGTTCCTGCGGGTGGCCACGCCGATCGTCATCAAGGTGGACCTGGAGAGCTGGCAGGCGCGGCTGATGGTGCACCGGGCCGGCGCCGCGCCCGCGCCCACGGCGACGCCGTCCGGCCGTACCGGCTCCGACGACGAATGGTGGTTGGACTACGAGGAGTCCGCCCAGCCGCGTACCCCTGGGGATGCCCCCGTGTCCCCGGCGCCGCGCCCCGGCGCGGGCTGGACCGAGCCGGCGGGCCTGGGTACGCCGGCCGACCACACGAAGAACCTCGCCGCATTGCTGAACAGCGCCATCGACGAGGCGCTCGGCGAGCTCACCGAGAGCCTGCGCCGCGAGTCGCTGTCGATCACCAGCGTGCTGGCCGCGACGCTGTGGGTGTTCTGGGACGGCGCGGGCCGTACGCCGGACGGGGAGCTTGAGTACAAGAAGATCTGCGGCCCGTACCGCACCACGATCTGGCCGGAGGTCTTCGACGGCTCGGCGGCGCAGCTGTCGGGGCGGATGGGCGCGCTGGACGAGGGCGTGGGCAGCCTCGCCGGCTCGGCCGCCACCCTCCAGCAGGCCCTGACCGGGCCGGCCGGCGCGTAGGGCAGCGATGACGGACAACCGGCCCTGGCCCTCCCTGGACGACTACCTGACCGCCCTGTGGCGGCCCACCCAGTCGCTGGCCGGCCGGCTCGGCAAGTTCGTACCGGTGCGGGATGCGGACGACACCGTCCAGCCGGTGCCGGGCCAGTCGGCGTACGTCTTCTACGGCGAGATCGAGGGCGAGCCCACCGTGCTGCGCTGCTTCCGGCGGCCGCCGGCCCCGTCGCTGCGCAAGCGCTACCAGCGGCTGTCCCGGTACGCCAAGGACGGCGGCTGCCCGGCGTTCGCCAGCTTCCGGTGGTGGGACGACGGGCTGTCGGCGGGTGGGCAGCAGGTGCCCGTGCTGAGCATGGAGGACCTCGGCGGGCGCTCGCTGCGCCTGCACCTCGACGAGATCAGGACCGATCAGGAGCGGCTGGAAAGCCTGGCCAGCGGGTGGCAGGCGCTGACCGCCGAGCTGAGCGCGCGGCGGCTCGCGCACGGCGACCTCCAGCAGGACAACATCTGGATCGACCGCGACGACCGGCTGCGGCTGGTCGACCTCGACGGGGTGTGGGCGCCGCCGCTGTCCGACCTGCCCCCGGACGAGTACGGCCACGAGAACTTCCAGCACCCGCAGCGGGTGTCCAGCGACTGCTGGGGCGAGGACGTGGACCGGTTCTCCGCGCTCGTCGTGCTGGTCTGCATCCGGGCCCTGATCCACGACCCGGCGCTGTGGGACGAGTACCACGCCGACGAGAACCTCCTGTTCCGCGCCGACGACCTGGCCCGGAGCATGGCGACCCCGCTGTGGTTCCGGCTCGCCTCCAACCGGGACGCGCAGGTCCGCGACCTGACGGCCGAGCTGCACCAGCTCTGCCAGGCGGCGTTCGCGACGGTGAGCCCGAAGTCGGTGCGCACCGTGCCGACCGTGCGGACCGTGCCGGCGGCGCGACCGCAAGCGGCGCCACCGGCGCCACCGGCGCCACCGGCCACGGCCGCGGCCGCGCCACGGCGGCGGCGCCGATCCGTCCTGGCGTTCGCGGTGCTGGCCGCGCTGATCGGACTGGTCGTACTCCTGCTCGTCGCGACAGCCTGAGGGGAAGACCGTGCGAAGCTTCCGGCCGCCGTACCTCCTCGCGCCGACCGCCGCGCTGTTCCTGATCCTGGGCGTGATCGCGTCGGTGGCCTGGCCGGACGCCCCGCCGACGGTGATGGTGGCCGAGCAGGCGCGGGACGGTGCGGCGCTGGACCAGGAGGCGCTGGACCGTACTCAACAGGACGCCGCGGCGCTCGGCGCGGAGGCCGTGCTGGTCGTCGTGCCCGCGGACCGCCCGCCGGGCGCCCGCATCCAGCTCCGGGTCACCAAGGACGATCGGTTGGCCGCGCTCGCCACGCGGTTCCGCGTCGACGTCGAGACGCTGGTGCGCGACAACCCCGGCGCCTTCGACAAGGACGGGGCGCCGACGAAGCCGGGCAAGACGATCTCGGTACGGATCGACGACCCGTACCGCCTCCCCGACGGGCAAGCCCTGCTCAGCTCGCGGGCCGTGACGGGCGCGCCGCCCGATGACGGGCCGCCCTTGTCGGTGGTCTTCACCGCCTCGGGCGCCGGGCCGGTGGTCGACGCGCTGGGCGGGCTCGCCGTGGTGGTCGACGGGACGGGGGCGGTCCTGGCCCGGCCCGAGGACGGCGGGGTGGCCCGCTCGCTGCGGATCCTCGTCCTGGTGACCTGGGTGCCGATGGTCGTGCTGCTCGTCGCGCTCGCCGTCCGGCGCTGGCGACGCCCGCCGCCGGAGCCCGTGCGAGCGGAGCGAGCGCCAGCCAGCTCGGTCTTCGGGCCGGCGTCGTCTGGACTGAGGAGCGAAGCGACGAGGGAAGATGGCGCCTCGCAGGCCCGAGGGCCCGTGCGAGCGGAGCGAGCGCCAGCAAGCACAGCCTTCGACTTCAGCCCGTGGGCGGTCGCCGGGCCGCTCACCGAGCCGGCGGAGCAGTGCCCCCAGTGCGGTGCCTTCGATCCCGTGGGCCGGCAGGGCGCCTACCGCTGCACGGTCTGCGGCGACAGCTGGGTGGCTCAGGGCCGCGACTGGCCGAAGGTGCTGCTGGGCGGCGCCGGCACGTTCACGGACGAGGTCCGTCGTCAGCAGGAGGGGATCAGCCAATGAGTGTGGACCGCAAGAAGCCCGGGTGCTTCGTATTCCTTCTCGACCAGTCCGCGTCGATGCAGGAGCCGATGGCCGGCGCCGCGACCATGACCAAGGCGCACGCGCTGGCCGGCAGCATCAACGAGCTGCTGGAGTCGATCGTGATGCGCAGCGTGAAGGCGCGCAACGAACCGCCCCGGCACTACTTCGACGTCGGCCTGATCGGATACGGCACCGGTGCCCGGACGCTCTTCTCCGGCGCGCTCGCCGGCCGCATGCTCGCCTCCGTCGCGGAGATCGCGACCAACAAGCTCCGCGTCGACCGCGACGGCGGCCGGCCGCGGCCGATCTGGTTCGAGCCGGTCGCCGACGGGCTCACCCACATGTGCGCGGCGCTCGACCTCGCCGCGAACATCGTCGAGGGGTGGGTGGCCAGCCACCCGGATTCGGATCCGCCGGTCGTCATCAACATCACCGACGGGTACGCCACGGACGGCGACCCGGAGCTGGCGGCCCGCCGACTCGTGTCGCTCGGCACCGGCCAGGGCGCCACCCGGCTGTTCAACATCGCCCTCGGCGCCCACCTGGCCACCGCCGTGACGTTCCCGGCGGACGACCGGGCGGTGACCGACGAGCGCGCGAAGGCGCTGTTCCGCATGTCGTCGCCGCTGCCGCCGCTGATGCGGGAGTACGCCGTCGAGCTCGGGGTGGACGTGCACAAGGACGCCCGCGGGCTGGTCCTCAACGCCGACATGAAGGCCGTGGTGCAGGCCATCGACATCGGGACCCGCGTCGATGTCCGGGCGTGACGGCGCCGCGCCGAGGTTCGTCGTCCACGCGTACTCCTTTCCCAAGGACGAGGCGCACCCGCAGGACTGGGAGGACGCCGCCGGCTACCTGGTCACCGGCGCCGAGGGCTGGTTCGCGGTCGCCGACGGCGCCGGCAGCGGGTACCGGGTCAAGGAGTGGGCGCGGCACCTCGTCGACGGCTTCCTGGACGCGCGGCCGCGTACGCCGCGGACGACCCAGGACGTACTCCTGCGGCAGCGGGACCGCTGGCCGCACGCCGCGCCGGCGCGCGAGCAGTCCGATGTGGACTGGTGGGAGGCGATGGCGGCGGAGCGGCTGGAGAGCGCGGCGGCGTTCGCCGGCGTCTGGGCGCGGGCCCCGGAGGACACGGACGGCAACTTCCACGTGTACGCCATCGGCGACTGCTGCGTGCTGCACGTCCGCGGCGCCACCCTCCAGGTGTCGTTTCCCGTCTCCGCGGGGCAGGCGTTCAGCCAGAGCCCGACGCTGTTGTACTCGCGGCCGGAGAAGTCGCCCGACCCGGCCGGCTGGATCCAGTTCTGCACCGGCCAGCTCCGGCGCGGGGACATGCTCGTCCTGGCCAGCGACAGGCTGAGCCAGTGCCTGCTGGAGCAGTCCGCGATGACCGGCGCGCCGGTCTGGCAGGCGATCCGGGCGGTCGACCGCCGGTCGTTCCAGGACCTGGTCCGCGGCCTTCGCGACCACGGGAGCCTCGGGGTGGACGACATCACGCTCGTTCGCGTCTGCGTTATCTAGAGACGTCTCGCGGTGAGGGTGAGGAAAATCAAGAGATGTTGAGCTGCCGCGACGCCCGTCGTGGTCCGGGCCGTTGCTCCCGCGGCCGCACCCTCCGCGTCCCACAACCCATCCCGGTCCGGCGCGCCGCGCGCCGGGGCTGTCGATTGTGGACCGCGCAGGGCGAGGCCGCGGGAGCAACGGCCCGGACCGCGACGGACATCGCGGTAGCCCAAGATTGTCTCTTGGTAGTTGGATCTAGACGAGAAACGGTTCGGAGCTAACCATTTCTCGTCTAGAGAGCTTTCGGGGTCAGGGTGGGGATAGTCCGGTAGCGGTGAGGTAGCCGTCGATGATGCCTGCGCGGTATTGCATGCGTTTGAGGCGGTTCTTCACGGCTGCGGTTAGTGCGGTGGCGGTGGTGGCGGGAAGGTTGGCCAGGCTGCGTTTCATCGTGGACCAGACCTTCTCGACCGGGTTGAGTTCAGGGGCGTAGCCGGGCAGCAGGTAGACCCTCAGCCAGGGCCGGTCGGCGATCAGTGCGCGCATCCGTGTGGACTTGTGTCCTGATAGCCGGTCCCAAACCAACACGATCGGCGCGGCGAGTTGTCGGTGGGCGGCGTCCAGCAGGTCGGCGAAGTCGGGTTCGCGGAAGCCCTTCGGGTCGCCTTTGCGGCCGCGGTAGGTGCGGGTGCGGTAGATCAGTCGGCTGGGGTGGCCGGGCCGGTAGCAGACCAGCCCGGCTATCGATACCCGGACGTTGCCTTTGGCGGTGACCTTGACGACCGGGGTGTGGCCGCGTGGGGCCCAGGTGGTCGCCTTGGCGGGGTGAAGAGTTTGGCCGGCTTCGTCGGCGAAACAGATCCAGGCGTTCAGCCTGCCCGCGAGTCTTTTACCGCTGGCCACTGATATCGGCGCCAGCGGGCGATGGCTTGCTCGTCCCGCTCGATCGCTCGCCGGGTCGGCAGTTGTGGGCTGAACCCGAGCCGCCGCATCGCTTCCCAGGTCGTGGTCACGCTGACCCGGACCTTGAACATCAACCCGATCAACGCCGCGACCCGGGCCAAAGTCCAGCGCTGGTCCTCGCGGTAACCAGCCGCGGCCGGACCTAGTTCCAGCCGCGCCTTGAGCTTGGCCAACTGCGCGTCGGACAGTGTCGGGTCCGGGCCCGGCGCACCTTTGGACGCCAACGCCTGCACGCCACCGCCCTGCCAGACCCGCCGCCACTGGTACGCCGACTTCTGCGACACCTCTAACCGTTTGGCGACCTCGACCGGCGCCACCCCTTGGGCGAACAGGTCCGCGGCCTGCCGGCGGACCTGCTCGCGCCGCACTCGCGCGGACTGGTTGACGCCGCCGCCATCGCCGTACCTCATACCCCCAAGCCAAGCGGACAAACCAGCAGAAAGCGATCACCCGCAAGAAGCATTGTGGACAGACAACAAACCCTAACCCCGAAAGCTCTCTAGATCCATGGGACGGGCCGCCTACCGGCCGTATGCTGGCCGCGTGCGGATCGCGTTCGGGGCCGACGACGACAACGAGGTCACCAGGGCGGTGGTCGGATACCTGTCCGAGCTCGGCGAGGTCGTCCGGGTGGGCGCCGCCGAGCCGTGGCCCGAGATCGGCGCCGGGGTGGGCCGGGCGGTGGTGGAGGGCCGCGCGGACTACGGCGTGGTGATGTGCTGGACCGGCACCGGCACCGCCATCGCGGCCAACAAGGTGCCCGGGGTACGCGCGGCGCTGGCCTGGGAGCCGTGGATCGCGACCGGCGCGCGGCTGTGGAACGACGCCAACGTGCTCGCGCTCAGTCTGAAGCGGCTCGCCCCCGACGTCGCCGTCGAGGTGGCCCGCGCGTTCTTCGCCACGCCCCAGCCCGACCCGGACGAGGCCGGCAACATCGCGCGCCTGTCCACGCTGGAGCCCGGCCCCGACCCGGCGTAGTGTGAGAGCGCTCTCACAGACCCTCCGCCGAGAGGACGAACCGCATGTTGACCCGCCTCACCGGTCTCGCCGTGGCGACCCTGCTCGCCGCGACCGGCACCGCCGCCATGGCCGGCCCGCCGCCCGCCGGCCCGCCCACCCTCGGCCCGAACGTCACCGTCTTCGACCCCGGCATGCCCGTCAGCCAGATCCAGGCGACCCTCGATGCGACGCACACCGCGCAGGTCGACAACGAGATGGGCACCAACCGGTACGCCTTCCTCTTCAAGCCCGGCACGTACGGCACCGCGGAGCAGCCGCTGCAGATCAAGGTCGGTTACTACACCGAGATCGCCGGCCTGGGCGCCGCGCCGACCGACGTGGTCATCCACGGCAAGGTCGAGGTCTACAACCGCTGCCTCGCCGACGGCGGTACGAGCAACTGCCTCGCGCTCGTCAACTTCTGGCGCACGTTGTCCAACCTCTCTCTCACCATCGACCCGGCCGGCCAGGACGCGTGCCGGTCGTCGGCGAACTTCTGGGCCGTGTCCCAGGCGGTGTCGATGCGCCGGCTCGACATCAGCGGCGCCAACCTGTCGCTGATGGACTACTGCACCGCCGGCCCGCAGTACGCCAGCGGCGGCTTCATCGCCGACTCCCGGCTGCCGTTCGTCATCAACGGCTCGCAGCAGCAGTGGCTCACCCGCAACAGCGAGGTCGCCGGGTGGTCCAACGGCGTGTGGAACCAGGTCTTCGCGGGCGTCACCGGCGCGCCGGACGACGCCGCGTTCCCGAACCCGCCGTACACGACGCTGCCCACCACGCCGCTCAGCCGGGAGAAGCCGTACCTGTTCGTGGACGCCAAGGGCCGGTACCAGGTCCGGGTGCCGTCCGCCCAGCGAAACACCAGCGGCGTGACGTGGGCGGCCGGCATGACGCCGGGGCGTACCGTCCCGCTCGCCGACTTCTACGTCGCGCGGCCCGGCGACTCCGTACGCACGATCAACCGCCAGCTCGCGCTGGGCAAGCACCTGCTGCTCACCCCCGGCGTGTACGACGTGGCGAGCAGCATCGAGGTCCGGCGCCCCAACACCGTGGTCCTCGGCATCGGGCACGCCACCCTCACCGCGGTCGGCGGCTCCACCCCGCTGGACGTCGCCGACGTACCCGGGGTGGTCGTCGCCGGCGTCACGATCGACGCCGGACTGCACGAGTCGCCGGTGCTGCTGCGGGTCGGCCGCAAGCACGGCGCGGGCTTCAGCCTGCCGGGCAACCCGACCACACTGTCCGATGTGTACTTCCGGGTCGGCGGCCCGCACGTCGGCAAGGCGAACATCGCGCTGGAGGTGAACAGCGACAACGTGCTCATCGACCACACCTGGGTGTGGCGCGGCGACCACGGCGTCGAGGGCTTCACCGACACCGAACGCTGGAACACCAACACCGGCCGGTACGGCGCCGTCATCAACGGCGACAACGTGACCGCGACCGGCCTGTTCGTCGAGCACTTCCAGCGGTACAACACGGTCTGGAACGGCGAGAACGGCACGACCATCCTGTACCAGAACGAGCTGCCGTACGACCCGCCGACGCAGGCGGACTGGATGAACGGTGACGTCGAGGGCTACGCCGGATACAAGGTCGGCGACCGGGTGAAGCGCCACACGCTGTACGGCGCCGGCGTGTACGTTTTCAACCAGAACAACCCGTCGATCCACACGGAGAACGGGTTCGAGGTGCCACGGCGGCCGGGGGTGACGCTGCACCACATCATGACCGTCAACCTCAGCGCCGGCACGATCGACCACGTCGTCAACGGCGTGGGCGACCCGGCCGACACCACCCGGATCGGTGTGCCCGTCTACGTAAGTCAGTACCCGTAGGAGCGATGAGTTTCGGGCGGCCGGTCCGTCTTAGTCGGCGTACCTCACTTAACGAACGCACGAGGGAGACCAACACCATGACGGGCACCGACTGGACCACCGACGCCCAGGGCACCGGGCAGTACGCCGAGGTCAACGGCCTCAACATGTACTACGAGACGTACGGGTCGGGGCGGCCGCTGATCCTGCTGCACGGCGGGCTCGGGTCGAACGAGATGTTCGGCCCGGTCATCCCCGCGCTGACCGAGGGGCGCCAGGTCATCGCGCCCGACCTGCAGGGCCACGGCCGCACCGCCGACATCGACCGGCCGATCGACATCCGCCTCATGGCCGACGACATCGCGGCGCTCATCGACCACCTCGGGCTCGAGAAGCCCGATGTCGTCGGCTACTCGCTGGGCGGCGGCACGGCCCTGATGACGGCGGCCAAGTACCCGGAGAAGGTCGGCCGGCTCGTCGCGGCCTCCATCTACCTCCGGCCGGACGCCGTCGACCCGGCGCTGCGGGCCATGCAGGGCCAGGTGAACGCGGCGGCCGCCGAGTTCATGAAGGACACCCCGATGTACCAGCTCTACCAGCGGGTCGCCCCGCGCCCGGAGGACTTCGGGCGGCTGCTGGACAAGCTCGGCGCGGTGATGGCCGAGGACTACGACTACACCGAGGACGTCCGCGGCCTCCAGGTGCCGACGCTGATCATCGGCGCCGACGCCGACCAGGCGCCACCCAGCCACTACGCCGAGATCTTCAAGCTGCTCGACGGCGGCCTGCGGGACGGCGGCTGGATGAACGAGGGCCGCCCCAAGGGCGGGCACGCCCTGGCGATCCTGCCCGGCGTGACCCACTACAACATCTTCAGCTCCCCCCTCCTAGCCGCCACAATCCTCACCTTCCTCACCCAAGAGAGCTAACCCGGCGCGGCCCCCTTCGCCGTCCGTGCCGCGCCTTCGCCGTCCGTGCCGCGCCTTCGCCGTCCGTGCCGCGCCTTCGGCGTCGATCAAGGGCAAATGGTCGTGCTTTGATCTCCGATCCACGACCGTTTGCCCTTGATCGACGTGGAAATCCTTGATCGACGGGCCGCGGAGGGTTCGCGGCGCTCGCGCGGGGAGCTCAGCGAGCTGGCCAGGGCTGCCTCGCGCCGCGACGGGGCAAGATCTAGAGATGGAGATATGAGCTGCCGCGATGTCCGTCGTGGTCCGTGCCGTTGCTCCCGCGGCCGCACCCTCCGCGGTTGACGACCCCGGACCCGGCGGGCTTGTCTCGTGGAGCCGGCAGCGCGGGTCGGGGATTTCGGCTCGCTCTGCGAGCCGCCGACCTGCGCGGTGCCCGCGGGAGCATACGGCCCGCAAGTGACACGGACCGGGGTAAATCTGCCTGAGAAGCGGGAGGCTTAGAAGTCGCCGGCCTCGTGGCGCATCTCGGTCAGGATCGCGACCAGGCCGGTGACCGCCTCGCGGGAGATCCCGGGGGCGCCGAAGACGCTGTCGTTGAGGTCCTTGGTCGCCGCGACCGCCAGCTCCCGGCCGGCGTCGAGCAGTTCCACCAGGGTGGCGCGGCGGTCGGTGGGGTGCTGCGTACGCCGGACGAGGCCGGCCGCTTCGAGCCGGTCGACGGCGTTGGTGACGCTGGTCGGGTGCACCTGGAGGCGCTCGCCGATCTTGGCCATGGGCAGTACGCCGGTGCGGCTGAAGTGCAGCAGCATCAGCACCTCGTACCGGGCGAACGTGACGCCGTGGCGCTTCAGCACCGACTCGACGCGGGCCAGGGCGATCTGGTGCGCGCGCATCAGGGAGGTCACCGCCGCCATCCCGTCCGCGGCGTCCTCCCAGCCGTGCGCCGCCCACTGCCGGCGTGCCTCCGCGATGGGGTCCATGGGGCTCATCCTAGAAAGGTCACAGTACGTGGACCTCCGATAGTTGGATGTCCTAGTATTTAGCTTATGCATCCCGTGCGCTTTGTCACCGCGGCCAGCCTCTTCGACGGCCACGACGCGGCGATCACGATCATGCGACGACTGCTGCAGAGCCAGGGCGCCGAGGTCGTGCACCTCGGGCACGACCGCAGCGTGGAGGAGGTCGTGACCGCGGCCCTCCAGGAGGATGTGCAGGGCGTGGCCGTCTCGTCCTACCAGGGCGGGCACGTGGAGTACTTCAGCTACCTGGTCGAGCGGCTGGCCGAGCGCGGCGCCGGCCACGTCAAGGTCTTCGGCGGCGGGGGCGGCACGATTGTGCCCGACGAGATCGCGCTGCTCGCCGAGCGCGGGGTGCGCATCTTCAGCCCGCAGGACGGCCAGCGCCTCGGCCTGCCCGGCATGATCGCCGAGGTCATCCAGGACTGCGACGCCGACCTGTCGGCCCAAGGGCCCGACGTCGAGGCGCTGCTCGCCGGCGACGAGGCCGCGCTCGCCCGCGCGATCACCGTGCTGGAGGCCGGTGCCGACCCGGCCCTTGCCGCCGCCGTGCGCCAGGCCGCGGACCGGCGCGGCGTTCCGGTCCTTGGCATCACGGGTACGGGTGGGTCCGGCAAGTCCTCGCTGACCGACGAGCTGGTACGTCGTCTGCGCCGGGACAGTGAGGACAAGCTCCGGGTGGCCGTGCTGGCGGTCGATCCGACCCGGCGCCGCGGTGGCGCGCTGCTCGGCGACCGCATCCGGATGAACAGCATCGCCCCCGGGGTGGTCTTCTTCCGGTCCGTCGCCACGCGTACGCCCGGTGCCCAACTGCCCGCGCACCTGGGCGACATCGTCGCCGCGTTCAAGGCGGCCGGATACGACCTGGTCGTGGTCGAGACGCCGGGCATCGGGCAGGGCGACGCGGCCATCGTGCCCGCCGTCGACGTCTCGCTGTACGTGATGACGCCCGACTTCGGCGCGCCCAGCCAGCTCGAAAAGATCGACATGCTCGACCTGGCCGACGCGGTCGCCATCAACAAGTTCGAGCGGCGGGGCGCGGAGGACGCGCTGCGCGACGTGGCCCGCCAGATCGTGCGCAACCGCGGCCAGTTCGGCACACCGTGGCAGGAGATGCCGGTGTTCGGCACCAGCGCCGCCCGCTTCGACGACAACGGCGTCTCCGCGCTGTACCACCACCTCAAGGGGCTGCTGCGCGAGCACGGGCTGGCGGACTTCGCGGGCGTGCTGCCGCCGGTCGCGGGGCGTACGTCGACCGGGCTGCGGTCGGTGCTCCCGGCGGGGCGGGAGCGCTACCTGGCCGAGATCGCCCAGACCGTCCGCGACTACCACGCCACCACCGCCGAGCAGGTCGAGCTGGTCCGCCGCCGCCAGCACCTGACCACCGCCCGCGACCTGCTGTCCACAGAGGACGCCGCGCCGGTGCGGGCTCTGCTGACGCAGACCGAGCAGGGACTGCGCGGCGACGTGCACGAGCTGCTGGAGCAGTGGCCGGCCGTGCGCGCCCGGTACGACGGCGACGAGCAGGTCTACACCGTGCGGGGCAAGGACATCCGCACGCCGCTGGCGCGGACCACGCTGTCCGGCACCCGGCAGCCCCGCGTCGCCCTGCCACGGTACGGCGACGACGGCGAGCTGCTGCGCTTCCTGCGCGCCGAGCACCTGCCCGGCTCGTTCCCGTTCACCGCCGGGGTGTTTCCGTTCAAGCGGACCGAGGAGGCGCCGGCGCGGATGTTCGCGGGGGAGGGCGACGCGTTCCGCACCAACCGACGCTTCCATCTGCTGTCCGCGGGCCAGCCGGCGACCCGGCTGTCCACCGCGTTCGACTCGGTCACGCTGTACGGCCGCGACCCCGAGCGCCGCCCCGACGTGTACGGCAAGGTGGGCACCTCGGGCGTCTCCATCGCCACCGTCGACGACATGCGCGAGCTGTACGCCGGGTTCGACCTGTGCGCGCCGACCACGTCGGTGTCCATGACGATCAACGGGCCGGCGCCGGCGATCCTGGCCATGTTCTTCAACGCGGTGATCGACCAGCAGGTGGGCGACGCGACGGACGAGACCGAGCGGCGGGCGATCGCGGCGCGGGCACTGTCCACTGTGCGCGGTACGGTGCAGGCCGACATCCTCAAGGAGGACCAGGGCCAGAACACGTGCATCTTCTCGACCGAGTTCGCGCTGCGGTGCATGGCCGACATGCAGGAGTGGTTCATCCAGCGGCAGGTGCGCAACTTCTACTCGGTGAGCATCAGCGGCTACCACATCGCCGAGGCCGGGGCCAACCCGATCAGCCAGCTCGCGTTCACCCTCGCCAACGGCTTCACGTACGTCGAGGCGTACCTGGCCCGGGGCATGGCCATCGACGACTTCGCGCCGAACCTGTCGTTCTTCTTCTCCAACGGCATGGACACCGAGTACACCGTCATCGGCCGGGTGGCCCGGCGGATCTGGGCGGTCGCCATGCGCGACAAGTACGGCGCGGGGGAGCGGGCCCAGAAGCTCAAGTACCACGTGCAGACCTCCGGCCGGTCGCTGCACGCGCAGGAGATGGACTTCAACGACATCCGGACCACGCTGCAGGCGCTGTGTGCCATCTACGACAGCGCGAACAGCCTGCACACCAACGCGTACGACGAGGCGGTGACCACGCCGACCGCGCAGTCGGTGCGCCGGGCCCTCGCCATCCAGATGATCATCGACGCGGAGTGGGGCCTGGCCGGCACCGAGAACGCCTTGCAGGGCTCGTTCATCGTCGAGCAGCTCACCGACCTGGTCGAGGAGGCGGTGCTCGCCGAGTTCGAGCGGATCGCCGACCGGGGCGGCGTGCTCGGCGCGATGGAGACCGGCTACCAGCGCGGCCGGATCCAGGACGAGTCCATGCTGTACGAGCAGCGCAAGCACGACGGCTCGCTGCCCATCATCGGGGTCAACACGTTCCTCGCTCCACCGTCCGATGAGGACGCCCCGCCGCCGCGGCTCGAACTGGCCCGCGCCACCGAGGGCGAGAAGGAGTCGCAGCTGGCCCGGCTCGCCGACTTTCACACCCGGAACGCCAGCGAGGCGCCGGCCGCGCTGGCCCGGCTCAAGGCCGCGGCGACCTCCGGCGGCAACGTGTTCGAGGCCCTGATGGACGCCGTCCGGTACTGCTCGCTCGGCCAGATCAGCGACGCATTTTTCGAAGTCGGCGGCCAGTACCGCCGCAACGTCTAGGGTGCAAGGAAGGGCACCTTGTTATCGCTTTTTGCATAACAAGGTGCCCTTCCTTGCAGTTCAGCGGCGCAGCAGCGCGGGGAGGTTGACGGCGTTCGCCATCGCCTCGCAGCCGGCGTCGTTGGGGTGCAGGTGGTCGCCGCTGTCGTACGCCGGGGCGAGCGCCTCCGGGTTGTCCGGCGCGGCGACGGCGCGCGCGAAGTCGACGACCCCGTCGAACTCGCCGCTCGTGCGCACCCACGCGTTCACCGCGCGCCAGGTGGCCAGCCGCTCCGGCGTCTCGATGAACGAGCCGCCGAACGGTGTGATGGTGCCCCCGAAGATGGGCAGCCCCTGGGCGTGCGCCTGCGCGATGATCTGCTGGAACCCCGCGATGATCTCGTCGGCGCCGGCGCTGTACCCGATGTCGTTCACGCCCTCCATCAGGATGACCGCGCGGACCCCGGTCTGCGTGAACACGTCCCGCTCCAGCCGGGCGAGCGCGGGCACGCCCCAGTACGGCTCGCCGTCGCGCGGTGCGAGCACCCGGTTGCCGCCGAGCCCGGCGTTGACGACCGAGCGGGTGACGCCCGGCTTGGCGTTCAGCCGGCGGGCGAGGAAGTCCGGCCACCGGCGGTTTGCGTTGCCGGTCGTGGCGGAGGTGTCGGTGATGGAGTCGCCGAGCGCGACGACCGACCCCTCGACGCGGGCCTGCGCGCGCACGTCCACGCCGTCGATCAGCATCCAGCACGGGTTGGACCCGTAGCCGTCGCCGGTGGCGGACAGGGACTTGTCGCCGGTGGCCAGGAAGTTGCCCTGCGCGGTGAACGGATGGTTGGTCAGCGGGCCGGTCGCCTCCGGCACGTACACGCTCACCAGCAGCGTCGACAGCGCGGCGACGGTGAGGTTGACCGGGTCGCTGAGCGCCCGCCCGCCGGCCACCAGCGTCACGTCCGGCCGACCGCCGAACGTCAGGCGCCGCACCGTCCCCGGCACCGCCGCCGCGTCGGCGCCCTGCACGGCCACGGATGCGCCGCCGATGCGGACCGCCCGCGTACCAAATGTGTTGGTGACGCGGACGCGGACGCCGCTGCCGCCCGCGGACAGGAAGACCACGTTGCGCACGGTCTGGTCGGCCAGGCCCTGCCCGGCCGGGCAGGTGGGCATCCACGGGATCTCGCTGCCGGCGACCGGGCTCGCGGCCCAACTCGCCACCCAGTGCCCGCCGGCCGGGCCGGCCGACGCGCTCGTCGCCGCCATCACCGTGGCGAGCGCGATCGTCGCGGCCGCCGCGACGCCCCTCAGTCGCCTCATCGGACCTCCCCATCCATAGAGAAATATGGATGAGGTTACACGTCAGATCCAGCCGCGGTGGGCAGCTGCCGCGCCGGCCTGGAAGCGGGTCTGGGCGTGCACCTGCTCCATCACCGCGGTGATCCGGCGCCGCGCGGTGCGCAGGCTCACCCCCAGCTGGCGGGCGATGGCCTGGTCGCTCAGGCCCGCGCCGAGCATGGTCAGGACCCGGGCCTCCTGCGAGCTGAGGCCGTCCGTGGCCCGCGCCGGCACCGCGCCGATCGGCGTCGCCCGTTCCCAGTACGCCTCGAACAGCGCGATCAAGGCGTCCAGCAGGGCCGAGGGGTGCACGACCGCGATCGCCTCGCTGACATGGCTGCCGGAGAGCGGGATGATGGCGAGCCGGCGGTCGTAGATGTACAGCTTCAGCGGGAGCGTGGGCAGGGTCCGGGCCTTCTCGCCGAGCCGGACCAGCTCGGTGACGCTGGCGAGCCGCCCGGGCAGTTGGAGCGCCGGGCGCTCGTAGATGATGCGCATCTCGACGCCGCGTTCGAGCAGCGGCCGCTCCGCCGCCACCTCGTCGTACCCGGCCGGCGGCGTGGCGTACGGCGGCTTGTCGAAGGACAGGACCGACTTCTCCGGGTTGTGCTGCAGGCCGACGCTGAACCGGCGCACCTCGTCCAGGCCGGACACCACCTCGACCGGGTGGGTGGCGTGGTTGCGGAGGTCGCGCAGCCGAAACGCGTCGACGAACTCGGCCGCCGCGCCGCGCACCTCGTCCAACTCGGCCCGGCGCTGGTTGACCAGCATGCCGATCGCGGCCTCCGGCGACACCGGGGCGAAGCGCCGCCCTTCCGGTCGGCGCACCAGGCCCAGCCCTTCGAGGCGGGCCAGCGCCCGGCTCACCTTGCGCGCCGGCTCCCGCAGCGCCGCCGCGAGGTCGGCCGCGGACGAGTCCGGCAGGCCCAGCAGCGCGCGGTACACCCGCTCCTCGAAGGCATCGACGCCTACCGCCTCGAGCACGGACCCTCCCCTGTCCAGATTGGGCACCCGCCCTTTCCGGCCACCCCGGAGTCTAGACGGAGATGACCTTGAAGCCTTTCACTCGACTTCGTGACCCCCTCACCTCGGCGTTCTTGGTTCGTCACATCGGTTCTGGTAATTGCGATGGCCGTCGTACCCGGGCAACCGGCGTCGGCGGCGCCCGCGGCGCCGCCGCGGACCGATTCCAGCGGCCTCGGCGGCGGCACGACCGCCACCGTCACGCTGATCACCGGCGACACCGTCCGGTACGCCGTCGACCGTTCCGGCCGGGCGAGCGCGACCGTCACCCCGGCACCGGGCGCGACGCCGTCACCTTCCGCGGGTACGCCGAGGACGACGGCTACTACCTGCTGCCCAGCGACGCCGAGCGCTCCGTGGCGACCGGGCTGCTGGACAAGCGCCTCTTCGACGTCGCGTACCTGGCCGACAACGGGTACGGCAACGACAAGACCGCCGACCTGCCGGTCATCGTGCAGTACCAGCAGGAGTCCTCGGCCCAGTCGCTGGCCCGCAGCGCCCGGGCCCTGCCCAGCGCGCGCTCCTCGACGGCACTGCCGAGCGTGAACGGTGCCGCCGTGCGGGTCAGCAAGGACACGGCGGAGGACTTCTGGGGCGGCGTCCAGGGTGGAACCGGGCTCCGCAAGGTCTGGCTGGACGGCAAGGTGACGGCGTCCGACGACGTCAGCGCCGCGCAGATCGGCGCCCCGGCCGCGTGGGCGGCGGGGCTGGACGGCACCGGCGTCACCGTCGGCATCATCGACACCGGCATCGACGCCACCCACCCGGACCTGAGCGGCAAGGTGGCCGTCGCGCGGAACTTCGTCGAGGCCGGCCAGCCCGGCGGCGACGCGCCGGAGGACGTGACCGACCGGCACGGGCACGGCACCCACGTGGCCTCCATCATCGCCGGCAGCGGCGCCGCGTCCGCCGGCAAGTACAAGGGCGTTACGCCGAACGCCAAGCTGAGCATCGCCAAGGCCCTGGACGACTCGGGCAACGGCACCGACTCGGCCGTCATCGCCGCGATGCAGTGGCAGGCCACGCAGGTCAAGGTGGTCAGCATGAGCCTCGGCGGTGCACCGTCCGACGGCACCGACCCGGTCAGCCAGGCCGTCAACGACCTCACCGCCCAGTACGGCACCCTCTTCGTCATCGCCGCCGGCAACGCCGGCCCCGACCCCTGACGGTGTCCCAGCCGGGGCGGCGACCGCCGCGCTCACCGTCGGCGCGGTGGACTCCGCCGACAAGCTCGCCGACTTCTCCAGCCGCGGGCCGCGGGTGGGCGACTACGCCATCAAGCCGGAGATCACCGCGCCGGGCGTGCGGACCATCGCGGCCCGGGCCGCCGGCACCTCGATGGGCGCCCCGGTGAACGACAGCTACACCGCGGCCTCCGGCACCTCGATGGCCACCCCGCACGTCGCCGCCGCTGCTGCCGTGCTCGTCCAGCAGCATCCAGAGTGGACGTCCGGTCAGCTCAAGAACGCGCTCATCGGCAGTGCGAAGAACACCGGCGGCCCGGCGTACCACGAGGGCGCCGGCCGGGTCGACATCGCCCGCGCGATCCGCCAGCAGGTCTATGTGGACACCGCCTCAGTGTCCGGGTCGTTCACCTACCCGCCCACCGGCGAGACGCTGACGAAGACCATCACGTACCGGAACGCCGGCCCGGCCGACGTCGAGCTGTCGCTGACCGCGACGATGTCCGGTCCGGACGGACGCCCGGCGCCCGCCGGGGTCGTGGCCGTTGACCAATCCGGGGTACGCGTGCCAGCGGGCGGGACGGCCAGCGTGCGGTTGACCCTCGACCCGACCAACGCCGGCAGGGGTCTCCACTATGGACGTCTGGTCGCCGCCAGCGCCGCCGGCGACCAGATCATCGTGCCGATCGGCTTCCAGGCACAGGTGAAGCAGGCCACGCTCACGATCCGGCTCGTCGGAGGGGCCGAACGGTACCTCTTCCCGGGTGCGTTCTCGCCGATCAGCACGCTGCGGGTCAACGACACCGTGCCGGAACTGGCCATGGAGCCGATGAACACCAGCACGTACAACTGGCGTCCGGTGGACGGCGCGGCCAACACGTACGAGTCCAAGATCCGGCTGGCCGAGGGCGGCGTGTACCAGTTCGAGGGGCAGGTCTCCTGGCGCGACCTGACCACCGGACGGAACCACACGGTGTTCCTCACCCGGCCCGAAGTGTCGCTGACCGGCGACATGACCATCACGCTCGACATGGACGACGCGGTGCCGATCCGCTTCGAGACGCCCAAGCCGTCCACCGCCGTCAACGTCAACCTCACCTGGCAGCGCGTGGTCGCCAGCGGCCAGCACTACTACGGGTTCTTCCTCGGCAGCTTCTGGACGGTCGCGGTCGGACACGTGTGGGTGTTCCCCAGCCCGGCCGTCACCGTCGGGGCGTTCGCGCTCGGCGCCAACGAGATCCAGACCGCACCCCAGGCCACGGTCACCGTCAACGGGCGCGGCCGGGTGACGATCCGCCCCCTCTACACGATGGAGAACAGCGGGTACCGGCCGAAGTTCGCCACCGACCGGCGACTGCGGATCGTGACCGAGGCCGACCTGAAGGCCGGCCGGGACGCCGCGGGCGCGCTCGTCTTCGTACGCGGCTCGACCGACATCAACTCCACAGTGGAACTCGCGGTGAAGGCGAAGGCGGCCGGCGTGCTCGCCGACGCGCAGATCTCGAGCCTGTTGAACCTGAGCGACCGGGTCGGCATCCCGATCCCGTTGCTGTACCTCGACCTCAAGGAGAGCGCGCGGGTCGCGGCCGTCCTCGCCGGCGCCACCCGCCCCACCGTCGACATCGAGGCACAGATCACCACGCCGTACGAGTACAAGATGGTCCACTTCGAGCGGGGCCGGATCCCGGCTTCCATGACGTTCCGCCCGCGCGAGCGCGACCTGACCCGGCTGGAGACGACGTACCACGCGCAGACCCCGGCGCCGACCGGCCCGTGGGGCCCGGCCGACGACGGCAACGAGGTGAGCTTCGCGTTCCTGCCCGGCCAGCTCTACAGCATCCAGGTAGGACACAGCTTCCCCGCGCACGGCCGGCGGACCGAGTACTACAGCACCACCGGCTCGGACGTGTTGTGGTGGCGGCAGTTCCTGTTCAGCGCCGGGTCCAGCGTGCGCGTCGAGCATGCCTACCGCGGCTTCGCCAAGCCCACCACCGGCCGGGAAGAGTGGAACGAGCCGAACCTGCCCGTGAACGCGCAGGTCGGCCCGCAGACCCCGGACGGCGCGGCGGTGTTCTTCCCGTGCGACGGCTGCCGCCAGGGCGACATCCTGCGGGTCCGCACGCTCGCCCCGCTCGGCGTCGGCCAGTACGCCGGGCGCGGCGACCCGAGCCACACCGTCCAGGAGGACGGCCCCACCGAAGAGGTCCACCTGTACTCCGGCGGCACCGAGCTACCCCTCAGCAGGATGCCGCCGGCCTTACCTACTACCAGCTGCCGGCCGGCGCGGCCACGTACCGCCTGACCGACAGCTACACCACCGGGTGGGCGCAGCAGAGCTTCGCCAGGACGGTCAACACCACCTGGACGTTCCGCTCCGCCGCCCCGACCACCGACGGCGTGGCCCAGCCGTACTGGTGCATCGACGAGCTGCTGTACGGCGACACCACCCCGTGCGCCTGGCAACCGCTCATCTTCCTCAACTACCAGTTGGGGCTCGCACCCGGCGACACCGCGCCCGCGGCCCGGCCGTACACCTTCACGGTCACCGCGCAGAGCGGCGCGCCCGGCACGGCGGCGAAGCTCGCCGGCCTGCGGGCCTGGACGTCCACCGACGGCGGCAAGCACTGGGTGCCGGCCCTGGTACGCGCGGACGGCGGCACCTACCGTGTGTCGGTGTGGAACCCGGCGTCCGGCAAGGTGAGCCTGAAGGTGGAGGCGTGGGACCGGGCCGGCAACATGGTCCAGCAAACCCTCCCCGAGGCGTACGCCTTGTGACGGGTGCGGCGTACGTCGAGTTCGCCGTGCGGGAGGCCCGGGGCGTGTCACCGGCGTACGAGCGGCTCGCGCTCGCGGTCTCCCGCGACGACGAGGTGCTCGCGCTGGTCGGCACGCTCCCGCCGGACAAGCGGCAGCCCAACCTCCTCTTCGGCGTGGTACGACTGCTCGGCGGGCCGGTCGACGACCCGGTGGCGTTCCACGACCACACCGTGGCGAACTGGCCGGCGATAGCGGCGCAGATGCGCGTGCGGGCCACCCAGACGAACGAGGCCGGCCGGTGCGCCGCGCTGCTACCGCTGCTCGCCGCGCTCCCGCAGCCGCTGGCATTGCTGGAGGTCGGGGCCTCCGCCGGGCTCTGCCTCTACCCCGACCGGTACGCCTACCGCTATGGCGACCATATGGTCGGCACCGGCGAGCCGCTCCTGGACTGCCTCTCGGTCGGGCGGGTGCCGCCGGACGGCGTACCAGATGTGGTGTGGCGGGCCGGACTGGACCTGAACCCGCTCGACGTGGCCGACCCCGCGGACGTCGCGTGGTTGGACGCGCTGATCTGGCCGGAGCACGCACACCGGCGGGCGCGGCTGCGGGCGGCGGCGGCCATCGCGGCGGCCGACCCGCCGCTGCTGGTCCGCGGCGACCTGGTGGACGACCTGCCGGCGCTGGCCGCGCGGGCCCCCGCCGGCGCGACGCTGGTGGTGTTCCACACGTCGGTGCTGTACCAGGTGCCGGCGCCACGGCGGAAGGCGTTCGCCGAGGTGGTGGCCGGTCTGCCGGGGCACTGGATCGCGAACGAGAACGCGGAGGTGCTGCCCTACGCCGCCCTGCCCGAGTCACCGGACGAGGGCCTGTACAACGTGCTGGCCCTGGACGGCACTCCGCTCGCCTGGACCAGGTCCCACGGCCAGCAACTCACCTGGTTCCCCTAACCCCGCCCCCTCCGCCCCCTCCGCCGCCCTCCGCCGCCCTCCTCCGTGCCGCCTCCGTGCGCCCTCCGCGCCGCCTCCTTGCCGTCGATCAAGGGCATATGGTCGTGCTTTGATCTCCAAACCACGACCCTTTGCCCTTGATCGACGCAGAATTCCTTGATCGACGCGGGGGTGCGGCGGCCGTCTGCGGCCCCTGCTCCGTCCGCGGCTCCTGCACCGTCTGCGGCCGCCGCCCTCTCGCCGCCGTCGCTCGCCGTTCGTGGCCGCTGCCGCCGCCGCGAACCGGTTCGTGCGGCGGCCGCGCGGCCGCCGCACGGGCGGCCGTCACCGGGCGGTCGTCGATCAAGGACTTTCGCGTCGATCAAGGGCATATGGCCGTGCTTTGATCTCCGATCCACGACCGTTTGCCCTTGATCGACGCGGGAAGCCTTGATCGGCGAGGCCGCGCGGGGCCGCGAGGGCGCGGGGCCGCGAGGGCGCGACGCGGCGAGGGCTGGCGCCCGCGCGGAGGCGCCCGTCCTGCGGGCGGGAGGCGGCGGGCGGCGGGGTCAGGCAAGGATGGCGCCCCGAGCCGGCCAGCGCTGGCGTTGCGGGCCGGGAGCGGGCAGCATATCGACGGTGTCCGCAGCCGAACGTCTCGCCGCCGCCGTCCGGACCGCCGATGCCCGGGCTGGGGCCGGTGACCTGCCGGGAGCCCGCGACCTGCTGGCCGGCGCGCACGACGAGGCGGGCGTGGCGCTCGGGCCGGACCACGTCGCCGTCCTGACCGCGGCGCGCCGCCTCGCCGCCGTGCACCGGTCGCTCGGCGAGTTGGGCGACGCGCGGCGGGTGCTGGAGGAGGCGCAGGCCGCGGGGGCTCGCACCCACGGCGACGGGCATCCGCTGGTGCTGTCCCTGACGTACGACCTGGCTGGGCTCGTCGACGAGATGGGCAACGCGTACGAGGCGCGGCGCAACTACGACCTGCTCGCCCGGCTCGGCCCGGGGGCGCTGGGCGCCGACCACGAGTACGTCGCGGCGGCCGGCCGTCACCTCAACCGGGAGGAGCCGCCGACCCTGGTCGTACCGCCCCGGCCGTCCCTGCTGGCCCCGGCGGACGAGCGCGAGGCCGGCACGGGCATGGGTCGGCGGGCGCGGCTGCTTGCCGGCATTGGGCTCGCGGTGTTGGTCGCGCTGGCAACGACCGCGGTGGCTGCGTTGTCATCGCGTGACAGCGGCGAGGGCGCCGCGGCACCGGCACCGCCCGCGACCGCCGCGGCTGCCCCCACACCGGGTACGACGGCACCGCCCGGCGCCGCGTCGACTCCGGTCCCCGGCCGGGAGGCCGCGAAGCCACCGCCCGCCACCACCGCCGCACCCAAGCCGACCGTCCTCAGTGGCCGGTACGTCATCCGCCTTGCCCACACCGGGATGTGCGTGGGGAGGGGCCGGAGCTGTTCAAGGACACCGGACGTACGGTGCTCGGCCAGCATCCGTGCGCCGGCGTCTCGCCGCCGACGATCCTGGAGCCGGTTGGCGGGGCGTACCGCATCAAGCTGGACCATCCGGTGGACGGCTTGGGGTGCGCCACAGTGGACTACGGCGGCACCGAAGACGGCCTGCTGCTCGCCGGGGCGGGCTGCGAGGCGGGCCGCGCCGACCAGCGGTTCACATTGGAGCCGGCGACCACGCCCGCGGCTGGCTATCGGCTGCGCTCGGTGCCCGGCCGCAGCTTCTGCATCGGCGTCTACCAGGCCAGCCGGCAGGACGGCGTACAGCTCATCCAGACCACCTGCGACGGCGGGCCGGACCAGGTCTTCACACTGCGGCGCTCATAGCGACCCATCCGCGCGGGTCGCAGACCCGAATGCCCCACGTCGGCAGGCCACGATGCGTCTGGGGAGGCGGCGTGTCAGCACTGTGGTGGGAGGCGCCCCGACACGCTCCGGCGCTGGTCGGGCGGGCCGAGCAGATCCGGCAGCTGGACGGGGCGCTGGCCGCCCTGGGCGAAGGCCGTTCGGTCGTGGTCGAGGCGTGCGGCGAACCGGGCCTCGGCAAGACCCGGCTGCTGGTGGAGCTCGGGCGCCGGGCGTCCGCGGCCGGACTGCGGGTCCGCGGGGCCGCGGGACGCGGTTCGACCGGGAGGTCCCCGCTCAGCGTGTACGCCGAGGCGCTGGAGCTGCCGCCGCACGGTGCTTCCGGGGTACGAAGGGTGCTGGGCGAGGACGGGGAGCGGGCCTGGTGCTGCTGCTGGACGACCCGCACTGGGCCGACCAGGCATCGCTGGACCTGACCGAGCACCTCGTGCGCAAGCCGCCCGGGGCGCCGACGCTCATCGCCGTGGCGTACCGGCCGGGCAACGCGCCGAGGCGGCTCGTCGACGCGGTCGCCGGCGGCGTACGCGTGGATCTGCCGGCTCTGACCCCGGCGGGCCTGGAAGCGTTGCTGGGCGCGGAATCCCGGCGTCGCCGCACCGCCCTAGCCAGCCACCTTCGCCCCCACACGCCCTCCTCATCCCCTCCACCCGCGCCCTCCCCGCCCTCCCGCCCCCGCCCCCTCCCGCCCCCTCCCGCGCCGCCCCGCCCCTCTCCCGCGACCCCGCCCCTGTCCCGCGACCCTGCCTCTCTCCCGCGTCGATCAAGGGCAAACGGCCGTGCTTTGATCTCTGATCCACGACCGTTTGCCCTTGATCGACGCGAAAGTCCTTGATCGACGCGCGCCGGGGCGGCGCCCCGCCCGGTGCCCCCACGCAGGCTCGGATGTCGCCGAGCCTCCCGGGCGAGCTAATGCCCCAGCCGGTCGACCCACGCGGGCCGTGCCGCGCCCCAAGGAGGGCCGAGCCCACGCGGGGTGAGTGCCGGGGCCGGCTCGACGGAAGGGACCGCCCCACAGGGCGCCCCGCTTGGGGGATTCGGCCTGAATAGGGTGCCCCTGCTCATGCCATGGCGGGTATAGGGGAGCCCTCCTCACGCGGCGGTGCCCAACAGGGGCGCCCTCAAGGCCGGGTAGTTAAGGATTCCTGGGCGCTGTCAGGCCGCGCGGCTGATCGCTTGCCGAGCGCAGGAGCCGGGTCACCGTCCGGGTGATCGGGAACGGCGCGGTCACCTGGCAGCGCACAACAGGGGCGCCCTCCATGGCCGCAACATCAGGGGGCCGGTGCGGACGTCAAGGCTGCGACGACGAGGCGGGGTAGATCTAGACGAGTTACGGCTGAGATCGAGCCCTAACTCGTCTGGATCTACTGCCAGCTTCGACTTGGCTGGGGGTGGGCCGGGCCTGCACCCGGATGTATCCGATATAACCGGCCGCTGGATCTGGGTCCGCCGACCGGGTCGGTGGTGTGTTCGGCGGCGGGGTCGACGTATGCCGTGACTGTGGCGAGCAGTTGCCCCTGGGAGGGCAATTTCTCGACACAGTCGCCAAAGTCAAGGGCGATGACCGCGTCACATCAGCGCTCGACATGGACCTGATTCCCTTAACTACCCGGCCCTGGGGGCGCCCCCGCACGGCCGGCCCTCCGAGCGGGCCCGTGATCCGCGCAAAGTCCAGGGACCTGCCTCCACGCCACGACGCCGCCGCCGGGACCGGCCACCAGGACGGCCCAAGCCCGCCGATCAAGGATTTCCACGCCGATCAAGGGCATATGGCCGTGGATTGGAGATCAAAGCACGACCCTTTGCCCTTGATCGACGGGGAGAGCGGGGAGCGCGGGGAGCGCGGGCGCGGCGGGCGGCGCGGGCGCGGCGGGGAGCGCGGGGGACGCCGCGGGTGGCGCGGGTGCGGGGGACGTGGCGGGGAGTGCGGGGGACGCCGGGGAGAGGGGCGGAGTTCGTCTAGGCGGACTAGGGCTACGCCGGCCACGATCAGGGCGCCGCCGCCTAGTTGTACGGCGGTGGGCAGCTCGTCCAGGACCAGCCAGGCGATCAGAACGGCGAACATCACCTCGGTCAGCCCCACGAACGACGCCAACCGTGCGCCCAGCGCCCGTGCCGCCGCGATGCCGGCCACGTACGAGATGACGGCGGCCACCAGGGACAGTCCGACGATGGGGACCAGCCAACTCGTCCGGTGGCCGGCGAAGTCTACCGAGCCGAAGGTGGCGTGCAGCGGCATGGCGCCGGTCAGGCCGAGGGCCACCAGGGCGACCGCGCCGACGGCCATTCCGCCGCTGGCCAGGGCGACGGGGGGCAGTTCGGCGTCGCCGCGGGCGGACAGCACGAAGTAGGCGGCCAGGCCGACTCCGGCGCCCAGGCCCCACAGCACGCCGACCGGGTCGATGCGCGCGCCGCTGGTCAGGTCGAGGACGAGCACCAGGCCGAGGATGGCGGCGACGGAGCCGGCGATGGTGAGGCGGCGGGGGCGCTGGCCGTGTGCGAGCCACATCCAGACGACCACAAGGATGATGCCGAGGTATTCGAGCAGGAGCGCGACGCCGACCGGCAGATACTGGACCGCGTTGAAGAAGCAGGCTTGCGCGGTCGCGACCGCCAGCAGGCCGAACACCCCGATCATGCGGAGGTTGCGGCGCAGCACATGCCATTTTCCACGCAGCGACAGCGCGGCGGGCACCGCCAGCACGAGGGCGGCGACGCCGACCCGGGTGGCGACGGCGGCCTCGGCCGACCATCCGGCCTCGATCAGCGACCGGGCGAACGTGCCCGAGGTGGCGAAGGTGACCGCCGACAGCAGCGCCAGTCCCAACCCGAACCCGGCGGAGCGTTGCGCGTCCATGAGGCCCCCTGTAATAAGTAAAGAACCGCTATGCTGATGACACTACGGGGGTGGGTTGACAGGAGTCAAGATGGTTTTTGCCCATGACACGGAAGTGGGCCTGGCGGCCGCCGCCGCCCTCGTCAACGCCGAGTTGCCGGACACGGTCGCGCTCGACGCGTTCATCCGCGAGCAGGGCTGGACCGGCCGCCACGAGGGGAGCGCGGCCGAGCTGCGGTCCGTGCACGAGCTGCGGCCGCGGCTGCGCCGGATCTGGTCCGAGGACGAGGACACCGTCGTGGAGATCGTCAACGGCCTGCTCCGCGAGGCGAACGCGCTGCCGCAGCTCATCACGCATGACGGTGAGCCGTACCACCTGCACGCCACGCCGCACGACGCGCCGCTGGCCACCCGGATGGCGGTCGAGGCCGCGATGGCCTTCGTCGATCTGGTGCGCACCGGCGAGCTCGGCCGGCTCCGGATCTGCGAGTACCCGGACTGCGGCAACGTTGTCGTCGACCTGTCCAAGAACCGGTCCAAGCGCTTCTGCGACGCCGGCTGCGGCAACCGCGCCGCGGTCATGGCGTACCGGGCGCGCAAGGCCGCCGTGCAGGCACACTCGTAGGCATGTTGATCGGCGAGCTGGCCGAGCGGGCCGGCACCAGCACCCGGGCGCTGCGGTACTACGAGGCGCACGGGCTGGTCCAGCCGCGCCGCTCCGCCAACGGCTACCGCGTCTACGACGACGCCGAGCTGCGCGTGGTGCACGAGATCCGGGCCCGGCTCGCGGCCGGCTTCGTGCTCGACGACATCCGCCCGTTCGTGGCGTGCCTGCGGGCCGGCAACGCGTCCGGCGAGGTCTGCCCGGACTCGGTGGCCGTGCTGCGCCGTAAGCTCGCCCAGGTGGACGACTGCATCGACCGGCTGAGCGCGCTGCGAGGGCAGCTGGAGGTCCAGCTCAGGAGGCAGCAGCCATGATCGTGCACGCCCGCTTCAACGGGCCGCCCGGCTCCGGCAACGGCGGCTACAGCGCCGGCCTCTTCGCCACCGAAGCCAGCAAAGCCACCGAAGACGGCGGCACAGAGGTCACCCTCCGCAGGCCGCCACCCCTCGACACCCCACTGTCCGTGGTCGACGGCCAGGTCCGCGCGCCCGACGGCGCCGTCGTGGCCGAGCTTGCGCCGGCCGGCACGATCGACGTCGCGGTCCTACCCATCGAGTACGCCCAGGCGGTCGACGCGTCGCGACGGTACCCGGGTTTCACCGCTCACCCGTTCCCGACCTGCTACGTCTGCGGACCCGAGCGCCTCGACGGCCTGCGGATCTTCGCCGGCCGGATCGAGGACGGCACGACCGCCGCGCCGTGGACCGTGCCCGCCGACGTCTCGCCGGCCACCGTGTCGGCCGCCCTGGACTGCCCCGGCGGCTGGTCCGTCATCGAGTCGGGCCGGCCGTACGTGCTCGGCCGCATCGCCGTACACCTGAACCGGATGCCCGTACCCGGTGATGAGTGCGTGGTGCGCGGAGCCCTGGCCGGGGTGGAGGGCCGCAAGGCCCTCGTGCATTCGACGCTGTACGGTCCGGACGGCGCCGAGCTGGCGCGGGCGCGGGCCACCTGGGTGGCGATCAGTCAAACGTCCACCGGGTAGGCGAGCCGGTGAAGTCGGCCTGGACCAGCCCCATCGCCCAGGCCGGCCGAAACCGGTACGTCGCGTTGGCCAGGAAGAACTCGACGGTCAGCGCCTCGCCGTACTTGGCGTTGACGCGCTCGGCGAGCAGCGCGTTGGCGGCCCGGTCCGGCACCCGGGTGGCGGCGCCCTCCATGATCACGGGCTCGCCGGTGTCGCTGGTGGTCACCGTGGCGCGCGGGTCGCGGTCGAGGTTGCGCGCCTTGCGGGAGTGGCCGCCGCAGCTGAACCAGAACGCCTCGCCGTCCCACACGCCCCACACGGGTGTGACGTGCGGCCGGCCGTCCGGGTGCAGCGTTGCCACCCAGTAGTCGCGCGTGCGCGCCAGCCGCTCCTCGGCCCACGCCCACGGCAGCAGGCCGCTGCCGGCGTCCGGCCCGGCGATCCCGTAGTCCGGCATGTGTGGCCGGCTAGGGTGCGGTCGCATCGTTTCCGGCCAGGCGGGCGGCGCGGCCGTGCAGGTAGCGCTGCTGCGGGAAGCTGGTCGCGCGCCGGGCCGCCGCCTCGTACCCGGCGCGGGCCGCCGCGTGGTCGCCGGACATCTCCAGCAGGTGCGCGCGGACCGCGTACATGCGGTGGTCGCCGGCGATCCGGTCGTCGGCGGCCAGCTTGTCGAGTAGGTCGAGGCCGGCGCGCGGGCCCTGGGCCATGGCGACCGCGACGGCGTGGTTCAGCCGTACGACCGGGTTGTCGGAGAGCCGCAACAGCACCTCGTACAGCGCCATGATCTGCGGCCAGTCGGTCGCCTCGGCGGTCGGCGCCTCGTCGTGCAGCGCCGCGATCGCCGCCTGGAGCTGGTACGGCCCGGTGTCGCCCCGGGGCAGGGCGGCGCTGATGAGGGCGACGCCTTCGGCGATGGCGCCGGCGTCCCAGCGGGCACGGTCCTGCTCGGCCATCGGGATGAGCGCCCCGTCCGGCCCGGTACGCGCCGGCCGCCGGGCGTCGGTGAGCAGCATGAGCGCCAGGAGCCCGGCCACCTCGCCGTCCTCGGGCAGCAGCCGGTGCACCAGGCGGGCCAGCCGGATCGCCTCGGCCGACAGGTCGCCGCGGTGCAACTGGGGGCCGGACGTGGCGGCGTACCCCTCATTGAAGATCAAATAGAGCACGTGCAGGACGGCGGCGAGCCGCTCGGCGCGTTCCGGCTCCGGTGGCAAGCCGAACGGGACGCCGCTGTCCTTGACGCGCTGCTTGGCCCGGGTGATGCGCCGGGTCATCGTCGCCTCCGGCACCAGGAAGGCGCGGGCGACCTCGGCGGTGCTCAGCCCGCCGACCGCGCGGAGGGTGAGCGCGATCTGGGCGGCCGGGGTCAGCGCGGGGTGGCAGCACATGAAGAGCAGGATCAGCGAGTCGTCGGACGCCGACGGCGGCCGGTCGGCCGGCGGGGCCAGCCACTGGTCGGGCAGCACCCACTGGGCGACGGTGTTCTCCCGGCGCTGGCGGGCCTGCTCGCTGCGCAGCAGGTCGGTCAGGCGGCGCGCGGCGACGGTGATCAACCAGCCGCGCGGGTTGTCCGGGACGCCCTCTTCCGGCCACTGGAGGGCGGCCGCGAGGAGGGCCTCCTGGGTCGCGTCCTCGGCGGTGTCGAAGTGGCCGTACCGGCGGACCACCGCGCCAAGGACCTGCGGCGCCAGGCGGCGGAGCAGGTCCTCGACCTCGTCAGCGGCCACGGTCAGCCCTCGACGTCGCCCGGTCCGTCGTCGACCGGGCGCACGTCGACGTACCAGGCGCTGGTGTCGGTGCCGGCCGGAGCGGGGCACTTGGTGGCCTCGGCGGCGAGCTCGGTGGCGCGGTCGAAGCTTTCGCACTCGACGATGTTGTAGCCGGCCAGCACCTCCAGGGTCTCCGCGTACGGCCCGTCGGTCACCACGGGCACCCCGTCCTTGAGGCCGTGGATCCGCCGGGTGTGCACCGGCGCGGCGAGGCCGTGCGCCTCGACGAACTCGCCGGACTCGACCATCGCCTGGTTCCACTTGCCCATGTACTCGTACATGGCCGCCACGTCCGCCGCGGACCAGGCCGGCGAGTCGGGGCCGCTCTTGCCCGCCATGGCGTCGTAGTCCCGCTGCGACGCGTACAACATGATCATGTATTTCATGACCGTCTCCTCTCGGGTTCACTAGAGACGTCGGCGCCGCCGTCCGGTAACGGACACGGTAGTGGACCCAATTCGCGGTACGTTGCCGCTGATGGGGGATTATTTCGAGCGGCGCGACTGGGGGCGGGCGTACGAGGACCTCGCCCGCCTCGGGACGCCGGGCGCCGCCGACCTGGAACGCCTGGCCATCGCCGCCTACCTCACCGGGCACGACGAGGAGAGCGACGACGCCTGGCTCCGTGCCCACCAGGAGTTTCTCCGGCTCGACGACGGGGCGCGGGCCGCCCGCTGCGCGTTCTGGCTGGCCTTCGGCCTGATGCTGCGGGGCGAGGACGTCCGCGCCGGCGGCTGGCTGGCCCGGGCCCAGCGGCTGCTCGACGAGGGCGGCGAAGGGGAGTGCGCGGAACGCGGGTACCTGCTGGTGCCGGTGGCCCTCGGCGCGCTGGACGCCGACCCGCCGGCCGCGTACGCGTCGTTCGCCCGGGCCCGCGAGATCGGCGCGCGCTTCGGCGAGCCCGACCTGGTCGCCATCGGCACGCTCGGCTGCGGCGAGGCGATGGTCCGGGCCGGGAAGACCGCCGAGGGCGTGGCGCTGCTCGACGAGGCCATGGTCGCGGTCACCGCGGGCGAGGTCTCGCCGCGGATCGCCGGCATCGTGTACTGCGCGGTGCTGCTGGAGTGCCATGCCGTCTTCGACCTGCGCCGGGCCCGGGAGTGGACCGTCGCGCTGACCCGGTGGTGCGACACCCAGCGCGACCTGGTGCCGTTTCGCGGCCAGTGCCTCGTGCACCGCGCCCAGCTCATGCAGCTGCAGGGCGAGTGGCCGGACGCGCTCGACGAGGCCCGGCACGCCTGCGAACGCCTCGCCGACCGGCCGGCGGCGGCGATGGCGTACTACCAGCTCGCCGAGGTGCACCGGCTGCGCGGCGAGTTCCCGGTCGCCGAGGAGGCGTACCGGGAGGCGAGCCGCCGGGGCTACCGCGCGCAGCCGGGCCTCGCGCTGCTGCGGCTGGCCCAGGGCGAGGCCGCGGTGGCCGCCGCCGCGATGCGGACCGTCATGGACCAGGCGGGCGACCGGATCACCCGCTCGTACCTGCTGAGCGCGCACGTCGAGGTCATGCTGGCGGCGGACGACGTACCCGCGGCCCGGGCGGCGGCCACCGAGCTGGCCGAGCTGGCGGACGACCTGGACACGCCGTACGTCCGGGCGGTTTCCGCCCACGCGGCCGGAGCGGTCTGCCTCGCGGCCGGCGACGCGAAGGCGGCGGTGGCGACCCTGCGCCGGGCCTGGACCCTGTGGCGGGAGCTGGACGCCCCGTACGACGCCGCGCGGGCCCGGGTGCTCATCGGGCTGGCCTGCCGGGCGCTCGGCGACCACGACGGGGCGACCCTGGAGCTGGACGCGGCGGCCTGGGCGTTTCGCAAGCTCGGTGCCGCGCCGGACCTGAGTGGGGTGGAGCGCCTGGCGGTGCGTGCCACGCCGCCGGGCGGCCCGCTGACCCCCCGCGAGGTCGAGGTGCTGCGCCTGGTGGCCGCCGGCAAGAGCAACCGGGTGATCGCCGCCGACCTCTTCCTCAGCGAGAAGACCGTGGCGCGCCACGTCAGCAACATCCTCGGCAAGCTGGGGCTGCCGTCGCGGTCGGCCGCCACCGGGTACGCCTACGAGCACGGTCTTACATAGAATTGTGTAGGTCTTGACCTGCATGTTTCTCCCGAAGCGGCGCACCCCACCCGGCTCCTAGCGTGGGCACATGGCTTACGACGTAATCGTGGTGGGCGCCCGCTGTGCCGGCTCGCCGACCGCCATGCTGCTGGCCCGCCAGGGCTACCGGGTGCTCGTCGTCGACAGGTCGACGTTTCCGAGCGACACCGTCTCCACCCACCTGATCCACCCGCCGGGCGTGGCCGCCCTGCGCCGGTGGGGGCTGCTGGACCGGCTGGTGGCCACCGGCTGCCCGCCGATCGACACGTACGTGCTCGACTTCGGGCCGTTCGCCCTGGTGGGTGCGCCGGGGACCGAGGAGTCGCCGGTGGCGTACGCCCCGCGCCGCACGGTGCTGGACAAGCTGCTGGTGGACGCCGCCGCCGAGGCCGGAGCCGAGGTGCGCGAGGGGTTCGTGGTCGACGAGCTGCTGACGGACGGCGACCGGGTCACCGGCATCCGCGGGCACGCGCTCGGCGGCGGCGAGCCGGTCACCGAGCACGCCCGGGTGGTCGTCGGCGCGGACGGGCTGCGCTCGGTGGTCGCCGGATCCGTGCGGCTCGACCAGTACCACGAGAAGCCGAAACTGCTCTGCGGCTACTACACGTACTGGAGCGGGCTGCCGATGGACGGCCGGTTCGAGACGTACGTCCGGCCCGACCGCGGCCTCGCGGCGTGGCCGACCAACGACGACCTCACCCTGGTCGTGGCCGGCTGGCCGTACGCCGAGTTCGAGGCGAACAAGACGGATATCGAGGGCAACTACCTCAAGGCGATCGCGACCGCGCCGGAGTTCGCCGCGCGGGTCGACGCGGCCACCCGGGCGGAGCGCTTCGCCGGCATGGCCGTGCCGAACTTCTTCCGCAAGCCGTACGGCCCGGGGTGGGCGCTGGTCGGGGACGCCGGGTACAACAAGGACTTCATCACCGCGATGGGTATCCAGGACGCCTTCCGGGACGCGGAGCTGTGCGTCACCGCGCTCGACGACAGCTTCTCCGGCCGTCGCCCGTACGACGTCGCGATGAGCGGCTACCAGGCCGCCCGCGACGGGCAGGTGCTGCCGATGTACGAGTTCACCTGCGAACTGGCCACGCTCGAACCGCCGCCGCCCGACCTCGTCCAGCTGCTGAGCGCCATCAACGGCAACCAGCCGGCGATGGACGAGTTCGCACGCATGAACGCGGGAGTCCTCTCGCCGGCCGACTTCTTCGCGCCGGAGCACATCGATCAGATGATGACCACGAACTTGCCGCGGGCCTGACCCGCGCGCAGGGCGCGGACCGCCTCGGGGACGTCGGCCAGCGGGTACGTGCGGTCGACGGCGGGGGTGA
Organism: Phytohabitans rumicis; assembly: GCF_011764445.1. Taxonomy (NCBI): domain Bacteria; kingdom Bacillati; phylum Actinomycetota; class Actinomycetes; order Micromonosporales; family Micromonosporaceae; genus Phytohabitans; species Phytohabitans rumicis. The sequence continues at coordinate 2,259,755 of NZ_BLPG01000001.1, read as the reverse complement.
CCTTGCCGGCCTCGATGAGCGCGCGGAGGTCGTCGAGATCGATGGCGCGCTCCGTCGAGATCACGTTGCGCAGCCGCTGGCCCACGAAGGGGGACAGCAGCGGCCCGCCCAGGTTGCGACCCATGCCGCCGAACACGTTTCCGCCCGCCTCGCCGCCCACGATGACCAGCGTGCCGCGCGGGGTCAGAGCCTTGCGAAGCTGCGACAGCGGCCGGTTGCCGGCGATGTCGAGGATCACGTCGTACTGCCCCTTCACCTCGGCTCGGGTGTAATCGATGACCTCGGACGCCCCGATGGAGCGGACGAGGTCCACTTTGGTCGGTCCACACAGGCCGGTGACTTCCCCGCCGTACGCCTTGGCGAGCTGCACCGCGTACGTACCCACGCCGCCGCCGGCGCCGATCACCAGGACCCGCTGCCCGGCCTTGACCGCGGCGGCGTCGCGCACCGCGTGCAGGGCCGTGGCCCCCGACACGGGCACGGCGGCGGCCTGCTCGAACGTGAGGTTCGCCGGCTTGGCGGCGAGCCGGTCCACTGTGGTGCACGTGTATTCGGCGAAGGAGCCGTTGGCGCTCACGCCGTACACCTCGTCACCGGGCTTCACACGGGTCACGTCGCGGCCGACCGATTCCACCACGCCGGCCAGGTCGCGGCCCGCGGCGGGCGCCTTGGGGCCACGGAACCCGAAGCCCATGATGCGCATCAGGTACGGCTGGCCCGTCGTCATGTGCCAGACGCCGTGGTCGACTCCGGCCGCGCGTACCTTGACGAGCACGCCGTCGTCGCCGACCGTGGGCCGGTCGATGTCGCGCAGCTTCAGGACCTCACCTGGCTCGCCGTACCGGTCTTGGGTGATCGCCTTCATTCGACAGTCCTTAGTAGTTGCTCGATGGCGGTCGTGCGGGAACGCAGTTCGGCGACGTCGGCGGCGGCGCGCTGCTGGGCGTCGAGGGTGCCCTCGGCCAGCTGCTCGTACCGCCGGATGAGCTGGCGCATGTCCTCTTCGCGCTTGGTGTCGAGCTTGATCTTGCGAAACTCGAGGAACGTCGCGACCACGAGGCCGATCAGGAACATGGCGGCGACCAAAACGCCGCAGTAGAAAACCGCTTGGGGCCAGGTCATGAGCGCTCCTTGGAGAGGGTCTTCGCGGCCTCGGCCAGCGCGGCCGCCGTCAGGTGCACGTCAAAGTCGGTTACCTCGAAGTACTTCATGGCCTTGCCGTCCTCGGACAGCTCCAGGCTGCCCACGATCAGGCCGGCGGCCTCCAGTTTTTGCAGGTGCATGTGCAGGAGGGGCGGCTGATGCCGATCTCGCGGGCCAGGTGGCTCACGTAGTCACGGCCGCCGGCCAGGCGCGCCATGATGCGCAGGCGGATCGGGTTGGCCAGTGCCGCCAGCACCTCGACCAGCTCGTCCCCACCCATCACACCACCCCGACACGTGTAAGAACTTTCTTACACATGAAAGCGTAAGCGATCCCCGCCATCGATAGCAAGAGTGGCGTGGCGATCGTGAGTAGGGCGCCCCAAGACCGGGACGTTAGGGGAACCCGGTGCGGGTCTTGACGACTGTGGCGAGTAGTTGCCGTCCACGGGGCAACTACTCGCCACAGTCGTGGATGGCCTGGGGTCTCGCGGTCGGGTATGCCGGATACGTCCGAGCGGCCGGTCCGTAGATCTACTTGTTTCGCGTCAATCGTGGCGGCTTTCCTTAACTACCCGGCCTTGAGGGCGCCCCTGTTGGCGGTGCGCGCGTGAGTGGGGCCCCCTATTCACGCGTAACGGGTGACGTAGCGGCGCTGCCAGGGGGTCTCGACGGCGTGGCGGTCGTAGAGCTGCCGGACGTACGCGACTGCCTCGTCGGGCGGGACGCCGTCGATGACCGCGAGACACGCTAGGGCCGTACCGGTCCGGCCCCGGCCACCGCCGCACGCGATCTCCACACGCTCGTCCGTGGCCCGCTCCCACGCCTCACGCAGGATCTCGCGGGCCCACACCCGGTCGCTGGGCAGCCAGAAGTCGGGCCACCGCAGCCACCGGCTGGTCCAGTCCACGGCCGGGGGTGGCTTGCCGAGCAGGTAGACGCCGAAGGTGGGCGCCGGTCCCGGCGGGAGCGGCCGGCGCAGCCCGCGCCCGCGTACCCGCCGGCCGGATGGCAGCCTGAGTACGCCGGTGGTGTCCTGGTCCCACGGTTGGGCCCGGCGGCCCGCCACGTCTCGATCCACACGGACACTCTGCCCCGCCACCCGACCCGGCGCCCACGGGTACCCGTCGGCCGCGCCCACGCGCGACGCGCGCCCGCGGCGCGGTCGCGCCGCGCCGATCAAGGACTTCTGCGTCGATCAAGGGCAAACGGTCGTGGAATAGAGATCGAACCACGGCCATATGCCCTTGATCGACGAGGAAAGCCTTGATCGGCGCGCCGCGACCGCGGCGCGACCGCAGCGCGCGAGGCGAGGCGGGGGAGAGGCGAGGCGGAGGGTTACGCGATGTAGGACAGCTCGCTGGCGGTTACCGGGTGGGCGAAGGGCTTGCCGGACACGAACCTGGCGATTTCGTCCACCGTGCACGTGGCGAGGCGGTGGAGCTCGTTGCCCAGAGCGCCGGCCAGGTGGGGAGTCAGGACCACGTTGGGCAGGCGGTAGAGGATCGAGTCCGGCGGCGGCACCTCGGGGTCCGTGACGTCGATGACCGCGTCGATGCGGCCGGTCGACAGTTCGGCCTCCAGCGCCGCCTGGTCCACCAGCGCGCCGCGGGCCGTGTTGATCAGGGTGGCGCCGTCGCGCAGGCTGGCGAGCCCGGCCCGGTCGATCATGTGTCGGGTGCTCGGCAGCGAGGGCGCGTGCAGGGTGACGATGTCGTTACCGCGCAGCAGGTCAGGCAGGCCGACCAGGCGTACGCCCAGCTGCCGCGCGTCGGCCGCGTCGACGTACGGGTCGTAGAGGCTGACGTCGAAGTCGAACGGGCGCAGCAGCTCGATGACCCGGCGACCGATGCGCGACGCGCCCACCACGCCGACCGTGCGCCGGTACGAGCCGATCTGCGGGTGCTCGACCAGCAGGTCGACGCGGGCGCGCCGGGCCCGGTACTCGCGTTCGACCGCCCGGGCCCCCTTCGCGGCCAGGATGATCGACGCGAGCGTGTACTCGGCGACCGGCAGCGCGTTGGCCGCCGCGGCCGTCGAGACGACCAGGCCGCGTTCCCAGCACTCGGCCGTGACGTGCGACTTCACCGACCCGCCGGTGTGCACGATCGCGGCCAGCTTGGGCGCCGCGTCGAGCACCGCCGCGGTGATGGGCGGGCACCCCAACCGGTGATGAGCAGCTCCACCTCGGGCAGGGACGAGGTGAAGTCCACCAGACGTACCAGGCCATGCAGCCGGTCCCACAGGTCGGCGTCGAACAGCCGCGGCGGCAGTTCCGGCTGCATGGCGAGCGCTGCGCTGATCAACGGTTAGCCCTTGAGGTACTCATTCGCCTGCTTCTCCATTTCGGTCTGGAGCTTGGCGAGGCCCGCCTTCTCCACGGCCTTCTTGAGGCTGTCCAAGCCCTTGTCGACGTCGACGGCGCCGATGAACAGCGGGTTCCCGTACTGCGTCATCGCCGCGGTGACCTGGGCGTTCTCCCGCTTGACCGGCTCCGGGTCGGGCACGAAGCTGGCGAACGGGTCGACGGTGAAGTTGTCGTAGTTCTGCGCCCAGGTGAAGATCTCGTCCTCGGTCTGGCTGATCGTGCTCAGCTTCCGTTCCAGCTTGGCCCGCCAGCTCAGCGCGTACCCGGGGAAGGTGCTGTACGAGGTGATCGCCTCGTACTTGTCGTCGCCGGCCGGCTTCCAGTCGGTGCCCTCGATGCCGTACTGGATGAGGTCGTGGTTGGCCTTGATGGACACCCAGTCTTCGAGCTGCATGGCCTGCTCGTTGCTCTGGCCCTTGACGTTGAGCACGACGAAGTTGTCGGCCTGGAACGTCTGGTTGGGCTTGGCGGTCAGGCCGCCGCGCAGCGGCATGATGTTGGCGAGCGTGGCCCCGGGTACGGCCTTGGCCAGCGGCGCCGCGGACTGCGAGGAGAGCCCGTCGGTCATCGCCCACCGGGTGGCGTACCGGCCGGCCTCGAACTGCGACCGGAGCGTGTTGGAGTCGACGTTGAGCGCGTCGTGGTTGATGAGCCCGTCCTGGTAGTAGCGGCGCACCGCGCGCAGGGCGTCCAGGATGCCGGGCGCCTCCCAGAACGGCACCGGCCGCGCCGAGCCGGTCGCCTTCGCGTCCGCGGCCATGAAGAACGGGATCGAGTTGCCGGTGAACGCCTGGCCGCTCTGGTTCGGGTTCTCCCAGCTGTACTCGTTGAGCCAGCCGATCGGGGTGTTCGCGATCAGCAGGTCGGGCATGTTGGAGCTGACCGCCAGCGGGGTGACGCCCTTCTCCTTCTGCTTCACGGCGTACAGGAAGCGCTCCAGCGTCTGGAAGTCGGTGATCGCGCTGAAGCCGAGCTTCTCGGCGAGGTCCTGCCGCATGCAGAAGTGGTGCAGCCGGGCCGCGGAGTTGACCTGCGGGATGCCGTACAGCTTGCCGGACCATTTGTTCAGCTCGATGAGCTTGGGGTCCAGGTTGTCGCTGAGGTTCTTGTACTTGCCGCTGGCCAGCAGGGCGTCGACCGGTACGAGGGACTTGCTCGCCACGAGTTGGGTCATGTTGAGCCAGCGGGCCTGTAGCGCGGTGTCGAAGCTTTCCCCGGCGGTGAACTTCAGCAGCGCCTGGTTGCCGTAGTTGGCCCACGCGATGAACTGCGGGTCGATGGTGAAGCCCAGGTCGGCCTTCAGCCGCTTGTTGACCTCGGCGAGGACGGTGTCCCAGCTCTCCTTCGGCGCGTCGCCGGGCAGGAGCAGCTTGAGCGTACGGCCGCCGGAGCCGTCGGACGAGTCGTCGCCGCAGCCGGCGGCGCCGAGGAGGGCGGCGATGGACAGGCCGCCACCGGCGGCGAGGAGTCTGCGTCGGGAAATGGACACGGTCGTCTCCTATGAATCGGGGGTGAAGGAGGTTCAGCCTTTGAATCGGGGTTGAAGGAGGTTCAGCCCTTGGTGGCGCCCAAGGTGATGCCCTTGACGAAGTAGCGCTGGGCGAAGGGGTACGCGAGCAGGATCGGGCCGATGGTGACGGCCGTCAGGGCCAGCCGGAGCTGGTAGACCGGTGCCGACTCTCCGGTGTTGGGGAGTGTCTGGGCGAACGTGACGTTCGAGATCAGGTTCTGCAGCACCAGGGGGAGGGGGTACCTGTGGACGTCGGAGATGAACAGGAGGGCGGTGAACCACTCGTTCCAGTAGTGGACGGCGTAGAAGAGGCCGATGACGGCGAGGATGGGCTTGGACAGCGGCAGCGCGATCCGGAAGAAGATCCGCATCTCGCCGGCGCCGTCGATCCGGGCCGATTCGAGGATCGCCTCCGGGAGCTGCCGGAACGCGCTGACCTGGATGAAGACCAGGAACGGCGCGACCAGCAGCGGCAGGATGACGGCGAAGTAGCTGTTCTGCAGGTGCAGGTATTGGGTGACGAGCAGGTACAGCGGCACCAGGCCGCCGCTGAAGAGCATCGGGATGTAGGCGAGGACCGCGAGCGGCCGGCTGATCAGCGGCAGCCGGCGGGCGATCACCCAGGCGATCCCCGAGGTGAACGCCAGCGACAGCGCCGTGCCGACCAGGGTGATGAAGACGCTGGCGAAGTACGCGTCCAGCACCGCCGGCCCGGTAAAGATCATCTTGTACGCGGCGGTGGAGAACGGCTGCGGCAGGAAGCTGTACCCGGTGCTGGCCAGCTTGGACTCGTCGGTGAACGAGCCAGAAATGATCATCCAGAACGGGATGACGCACAGCACCATGAAGAAGCTGACTCCGATGATGCTGACGACGGTGAACGGCTCCAGCCGGCGTCGGGTCTTCACAGGATGCTGCTCTCCTTCGCGTACCGGCGCTGGATGAGCACCGCGGTCACCACGAGCACGAAGCCCACGACGGACTGGAAGAGGCCCACGGCGGCGGTGGTCCCGAAGTCGCCGAGCTCGCGCAGCGCGCGGAAGACGTACGTGTCGATGACGTCCGTGGTGGGGAAGAGCGTGCCGTTGTCGCCGACGATCGCGTAGATCGTGCCGAAATCCCCGTAGAAGATCCGGCCGACGCCGAGGACCAGCAGCACCGCGGCGGTCGGGCGCAGCAGGGGTACGGTGATCCGCCACGCCATCTGGGCCCGGCTCGCACCGTCGATCATGCCGGCCTCGTACACCTCGTCCGGGATGGCGGTGATGGCGGCCAGGAAGATGACGCTCATGTAGCCGCCCATCTGCCAGACCTTGACGATGGTGAGGATCCACGGCCACGGGCCGGGTTCGGTGTACCAGCTGACCGTGGGCAGCCCGAGCCCGCCGAGCGCGTCGTTCACCGCGCCGCCGGAGCCGCCCACGCCGGCGAGCAGCACCTGCAGGATGATGCTGATGACGATGGGCGAGACGAAGTACGGGAAGAAGATGGTGGACTGCGCCACCCGCTTGAAGAAGCGGCCCCGGATCTCGTTCAGCATCAGGGCGAGGGTGATGCCGGCGGCCAGCGTGGCGGCGAGGAACAGGGTGTTGAGCAGCAGGGTGTTGAGCAGGATCCGGGACGCCTCGCCGGAGCTGAAGAAGTAGCGGAAGTTGTCCAGGCCGTTCCACGGGCTGCCGAACACACCGTCGGCGATGTTGAACTCCTTGAACGCCACCACGAGGCCGGCCATGGGCAGGTACGCGAAGACGACGAAGAACGCGACCGCGGGCAGCGCGAGCAGGCCGGTCCAGAGTGCGGTACGGATCCTGGATCCACGATCCCGCTTGGCGGGCGGGGCCAGGGGCGGCGTCGCCGTCCGGCCGCGTTCCCTCGTTTGTAGCGTGCTCATCGCCAGAGTCCCGTCGTAGAAAACGTTCTCTTTGTGTCGAGCAAGTTAACCCCGGGGTCCGAGCATGTCAAGAGTCGCTGCTGGTCGGCGGCTTGGGTTCGTTCTATGCTGTTGCCCTCCACCGTAGAGAACGATTTCGGAGGCGCCGTGGTGAGCGAGAACAGCCGGGCGACCGTCAAGGACGTCGCCGCCCGTGCGGGGGTGTCCCCGGCGACGGTGTCCCGCGTGCTGGCGGGGGAATACCCGGTGACGGCCGCGACCCGGGCCCGGGTGCAGCGGGCCGTGCGCGAGCTGGACTACGTGGCGAACGCCCAGGCCCGCGCGCTCAAGGGCGCCGGCACCCGGATGGTCGCGTTCGTGATGGACGACGTCACCGGCCCGTCGTTCGCGTACGTGGCCAAGGGCGTGGAGCAGCAGGCGACGGCGATGGGCCGGCTCTGCCTGATCTGCGCGACCCATGGCGACCCGGCCCGCGAGCTGGAGGTGGTCGAGGCCATGCGGGAGCAGCGGGCCGACGCGGTGATCCTGGTCGGCGGCGGCTTCCTCGACGAGGAGTACCGCGCGCGGATGATCCATTTCGCGTACGCCCTGGACAAGGCCGGCTCGCGGTTGGTGCTGTGCGGCCGGCCGGCGCTCGGCGACGACGTGCCGACCACGGTGGTGGAGTACGACAACGAGGGCGGCGCGTACGCGATGACCAGCCACCTGCTCTCGCAGGGGCACCGGCGGATCGTGTACCTCGGCAACGTCCGGCTCAACCACACGACCAGCCGGGACCGGATCGCCGGCTACACCCGCGCCCACCGGGCGTACGGCCGGCCCGTCGACCCGGCCCTGATCGTGCCCGGCGAGTACACCGAGGCGGCCGGGTACGCGGGCACCCGGCGGCTGCTCGCGGACGGCGTCGACTGCACCGCCATCTTCGCGGCCACCGACATGGTCGCCGCCGGCGTGCTGCGCGCCCTGCGCGAGGCCGCCATCCGGGTGCCCGAGGAGATGTCCGTGGTCGGGTACGACGACATCCCGATGTCGATCCACCTGCGCCCGGCGCTGACCACCGTCCGGGTGCCCACGGAAGAACTGGGCCGCACCGCCGTACGCCTGGCTCTGCACCAGGCCGAGCCGCAGCACGTCATGCTCGGCACGCACATCGTCGTACGCGATTCGGTGTCGCCCGTCGTGGTCCGGGAGGCGTGATGGCCGGCATCAGTTGGGGGCACGAGCGGCTGCGCCTGGCGCTGTCGACCGACCCGGACGGGCCGGTGCGGCTGGCGTTGCCGCCGGGCGGCGAGCCCGGGCAGGCGCTGGTCGAGATCCTCGCCGGCGGCCACGGCCGGGGCGGGCGAGCCTGTGTACGGTCGAGACCGCGGTCGGGGCACGGCTGCGCTACGCCGGGCACGAGGCGGACGGGGACGGCCCATGGCACCGGCTCCGGGTCAGCCAGGTCGACGCCGCGACCGGCCTGCGGGTCGACTCCGTCTTGCGGTCCGCGCCGGGCGTCGCCGCCGTGCGGATCACCACCGAGATCGTGAACGAGGGTTCGGCGCCGGTCGAGCTGCGGGCGGTGACCTCCCTGGCCACCTCCATCGGCGTACCGGCCGACCGGCTGGACCTCTACGCGGGACAGTCGCAGTGGCTCGGCGAGAACCGCTGGACCGGGCGCCCGCTGCGGGATGCCGGCCTGGTCGACCTCGGCCTGGCGTTCCACGGTCAGGACCAGCGCGGGCGGCTCGTCCGGCACGGGCACTCGTCCTGGTCCACCGGCGGCGACCTGCCGGTCGGGATGCTCGTCGACCGGGACACCGGGCGCGGCTGGGGTTGGCAGATCGAGCACAACGGCCCGTGGACCTGGGAGATCGGCGAACGGCGGGACGGCCCGTACCTGGCTCTGCTGGGTCCCTGCGACGAGCCGCACCAGTGGGGCCTGACCCTGCGGCCGGGGGAGCGGTTCGAGACCGTGCCGGTGGCGCTGGTCCTCGCCGACGGCGGCCTGGACGGGGTGGCCGCGGAGCTCACCGCGTACCGCCGGGTCCTGCGTCGCAGCCGGGGTGACGCCGCGCCGGTGGTGTTCAACGACTTCATGAACACGCTCATGGGCGACCCGACCACCGAACGGCTGCTCCCGCTGATCGCCGCGGCAGCCGAGGTCGGCGCGGACGTCTTCTGCGTCGACGCCGGCTGGTACGACGACAGCACCCACTGGTGGGACGCGGTGGGCGAATGGCGCCCGTCCACGACCCGCTTCCCGGGCGGCCTCGGCGAGGTCATCGACGCGATCCGGAACGCCGGCATGGTGCCCGGCCTGTGGCTGGAACCCGAGGTCGTCGGCGTACGCAGCCCGCTGGCCGGCCAGCTGCCCGCGGCGGCGTTCCTGACCCGCGGCGGGGCGCCGGTCGTCGAACACGGCCGGCTGCACCTCGACCTGCGCCACCCGGCCGCCCGCGCCCACCTCGACGGCGTCGTCGACCGGCTCGTCGCGGACTTCGGCATCGGGTACGTCAAGCTCGACTACAACATCACCGCCGGACCCGGCACCGACGCGGGTACGCCGTACCCCGGTCACGGGCTGCTGGAGAGCGGCCGGGCGTACCTGTCCTGGTTGGACGGTGTGCTGGCGCGCCATCCCGACCTCCTGTTGGAGAACTGCGCATCCGGTGCCATGCGCCAGGACTACGCGCTCCTGTCCCGCCTGCACCTCCAGTCCACATCGGACCAACAGGAGTTTCTGCGGTACCCGCCGATCGCGGCCGCCGCGTTCCTGTCGATCCTGCCCGAGCAGGCCGGCAACTGGGCGTACCCGCAGCCGGAGATGTCGGACGAGGAGATCCGCTTCACCCTCACCACCGGCATGCTCGGTCGGCTCTACCTGTCCGGTCACCTCGACCGGATGACGGGGAGCAGCGCGCGCTCGTCGCCGAGGCGGTACGCGCCCATCGCGACCTGCTCCCGGCGATCCACTCGGCCACCCCGTTCTGGCCCACCGGCGTACCCGGCTGGACCGACCCGTGGGTGACCGCCGGCCTGCGTACCCCCGACCGCGACCTGCTCACGGTCTGGCGCCGGCCGGGCGCGGACGACGTACTGACCGTGGAGCTGCCGGAACGCCGCGGCCAGCAGCTGGACGTGGCCTGGGTAGGACCGGGCGGCGCCGCCGGCTGGTCCGCGACGTGGCACCCCACCTCCGCCCGCCTCACCCTCCGCTCCCCCGTTCCCACCCCCACCGCCCGAACCCTGGCCGCCCAGCGGCGTTGATCAGGGAGTAGCTCGGGTGTGTTGCGGCGTGTCAAGGGAGCAGGTCCCTGATCACCGTGATCTTGCGGGCGCCTCCCTACCCGCCCCCCGTCGTCGATCAAGGGCATCCTCGCCCGCCTCCCCTCGTCGATCAAGGGCATATGGTCGTGCTTTGATCTCCGATCCACGACCGTTTGCCCTTGATCGGCGCGAAAGTCCTTGATCGGCGCGGAGGGGCGGGCGAGGGTGCTTGGGCGTGGGGTGTGGGGCGTGGGCGGGGCTGACCTTCCCGGTAGGGGGGCCCTATTGGTGGCCCCGACGTGGGTGGGGCGCCCGCAAGGCCGGGAAGTTAAGCAAACCCGGGGATCTTTGACTTCGTGTCGGTCGGCGTCGCCCTGGCGACTGTGGCGAGGAATTGCCCGCTGCGGGGCAACTATTCGCCACGGTCACGGATGGCCCGGGAAGAGAAATGGCTGAGATCGAGCCCCATCTCGTCTAGACCTCCTCGCTTCACGTCGGCCGGTCCGACGTGAAGGAGCTCCCCGGCCTTAGGCCCCACTCAGGGCGGACCCCCGCCCACCCCACCCGCTCGCCGATCAAGGACTTCGGCGCCGATCAAGGGCAAACGGCCGTGGATTAGAGATCAAAGCACGACCGTTTGCCCTTGATCGACGGGGATAGGGGACGGGGATAGGGACGGGGGCTAGGGGACGGGGATAGGGACGGGGGCTAGGGTGGATGGCGGTGGTGGTGGCGGCGCCGGATAGGAGTTGGGCGGCGGCTTGGTGAGGGGTTACCTGGCCGGGGCGGGTGCGGGCGGCGATCTCGCCGGCCGCGGTCGCGACGGAGAACGACGTGCCGCTCCAGCGGGCGTACCCCTTGAAGGGCACGTGCTCCGTCACGTCGTCCTTGACGACGATGACGTCGCCATCCAGGTATTCGCTCTCCACGCCGACGCCGGGCGCCCACAGGCCGACCCACGGTGCGTTCGGGCTGAACGACGCCGGCTCGCCGGCCGCGTTGTCGGCGCCGACGGCCAGCACCTCCGGTTGGGCGGCGGGGAACGTGGGGCTCTTCGGGGACACGATCGCGCCCTCCTTGGTCTTGACGTCGCCGTGGTTGCCGGCCGCGGCCAGGATCAGGATGCCTGGGGTGAGCAGCTCGATGGCCTTGCGCAGGACCAGCGGCGCCTGCCCGTCGGCGGTGTAGCAGCCGCACGCGAGGACCAGGATGCTGACCCCGGAGCCGACGAGACCCGCCATCTTGGTGGCCAGGTCCCACGTCGTCGCCTTGGCCTCTTCGTCGGACAGTACCTTCCGGACGATGACCTGGGCGCCGGGTGCGCGGTCCAGGATCAGGCCGGTGATGAACGCCGAGTGCCCGACCGGTGCGGGCATGTCCACCGGCCGCTCCGGGTCGTACTTGTCGTGGTGGCCGGCGAGGTAGCCGCCGGCGAGCCGGGTGTTCGGGAAGATCGCCGTGTCCAGGAGGGCGACCTCCACGCCTTCGCCGGGCAGGCGGCCGTCCACCTTGGTGGGGATGCGCTTCGCGGGCGGGTCGACCGGCACCGGCGGCATCCGCGGGTCGAGGCCACCGCTGATGTACGGCAAGCCTTCCACGTCGGAGATATCGCGGTTCTTGCCGAACTCCGGGTACCAGCCCCCGTTCTCCTTGCCGATACCCAGGCGCAGCGCGCGCAGCAGGACGTCCACGTTGGACGGTGTGCGCACGGCGGGGTCCTTGGTCACGAGGTCGTACGCGGCCACCCAGTGGTCCTTCCAGGGTGCCGCGGCGTCCGGCGGGTCTGGTCTGAGGGGGTCGTCGAGGCCCATGAGCGTCAGCAGGGCGAGCCCCAGCCGCTCGTCGCTGTCGTTGGGGCGGGACTCACCGAGCTTGATGCCCAGGTTGCCGAGCGCCTCTGTCACCACCGACCTGTACGGCAGCGCCACGACGAGTTCGTTGTACTCGGCCATGATCATCCTTCCGGCGTTGAGCGTGGAGTTCACTAACTGCCGGAAGCGCGGGGTCGGTCGGCTGATACACCTGCGGTGAAAGTCTATTGCCGTGACGCCCCGTGTCCGGCCACCCTGAGTTCCGTGGTGGCTGCGACGACGAAGGCCGCACAGGAGGCGCTCCGGCTCGCCGAGGACGATCCCGATCGCGCGCTGGCGCTCGCCGCCGCCGTCGTACGGCAGGCGCGCGCGGAGGGTGATCCGGGCGCCGCCGCCGTCGCCGAGCGGGCGTGGGGGCTGGCCGCGTTCCACCGGGAAGATCTCGACACCGCCATGCGGCACCTGCGCCGGGCGATCACGCTGGGGCGGAGTGCGGGCTCGGCGACGCTGGCCGCCGAGGCGCGGATGACGCTCGCGTTCGCGTTGAACCAGCGCGGGCGGCCGCGGCAGGCGCTGCGGGAGATCGACGTGGCGATCGAGCACCTGGGGCGGGTCGAGGGGGCGCGGGCGCGGGCCCAGCGCGGGGCGATCCTGCACCAGCTCGGCCGGCTGGACGAGGCGCTGGCCTGCTACCGGGCGGCGTTGCCGGTCCTGCGCCGGGCCAACGATCTCCTGTGGATCCAGCGCGTGGTGCTGAACCGGGGCGTCCTGCACGGCCAGCGGTACGAGTTCGCCGCCGCCGAGTCGGACCTGTCCGAGGCCGCGCGCCTGTGCGAGCGGCTCGACCTCGGCCTGTCCCTGGGGTACGTCCACGCGAACCTCGGCTACGTCCACGGGCTGCGCGGCGACGTGCCGGTGGCGCTCGACTTCTTCCACCGGGCGCAGGAGCGGATCGGGGCCCTGCACGCCCAGCTCGGCCCGCTGCTGACCGACCGCAGCGAGCTGCTGCTGTCCGTCCGGCTGCTGCCGGAGGCGCGGGAGGCCGCGGAGCAGGCGGTCGCCGAGTTCGAACGCGAGGGGCGCCGGCTCGCGCTGCCCGAGGTGCGCCTGCTGCTGGCCCGGGTGGCGTTCCTCGAAGGCGACCACCCGGCGGCCGAGCGGCAGGCCCGGCTCGCGGTGCGCGAGTTCGACCGGCAGCAGCGCCGCGAGTGGGCGGCGCTGGCCCGGCTCATCGTGGTGCGGTCGGAGCTGGCGGGCGAGCGCCGGCCGCGGGTGAGCCTGCGGCGGGTCGAGGGGGTCGTCGACGCGGTGGCGCGGTCGCACTGGCCGGTCGCGGCGATCGACGGCCGGCTGCTCGTGGCGCGGCTGGCCCTGGAGCGGGGCCGGCTGCCGGAGGCGTCCGCCCAGCTGGAGCGGGCGAGCCGGCCGCGCGCCACCGGGCCGGCGCTGCTGCGGGCGCGCGCCTGGTACGCGACCGCGCTGGCCCGGCTCACCGCCGGCAACGCCCGGGGCGCGGCTCGGGCGCTGCGCGCCGGGATGGCGGTGCTCGACGAGCACGGGGCCGCCCTCGGCGCCACCGACCTGCGCGCGTACGCCGCCGGCCACCGCGCCGAGCTGTCCGAGTTGGGCCTGCGGGTGGCGTTCCAGGACGGGCGGCCGCGCGCCATCCTGGAGTGGGCGGAGCTCGGCCGGGCCAGCCATCTGCGGCAGCGCCCGGTCCGGCCGCCGGACGACGCGGCGCTCGCCGCCGACCTGGCCCAGCTGCGGGCCACCGTGATCGAGATCGACAAGGCGCGTCCGCGCCGGCCACCCGCGGGCCTGCTGCAGCGGCAGGTGGCGCTGGAGCGCCGGATCCGCGACCACAGCCGGTTCGGCCGGGGCGAGCCCGGCCCGGCCACCGCGCGGCACCTGGCCGTCCGGGAGCTGGGCGCCGACCTGGGCGACCGCGCCCTGCTGGAGTACGTCCGGTACGACGGCGACCTGTACGCCGTCACGGTGGTGGGCGGGCGGCTCCGGCTGCACCGCCTGGGCCCGGTCGCGCGGGTGCGGGACCTGGTCGACCGGATCCCGTTCGGCCTGCGGCGGCTGGCCCGCCGAAGCGGCACCGTGGCCGGCCGGTCGGGCGCGCTCGCGCTGGTCCGCCACGCCGCGCGGGGGCTGGACGACGCGCTGCTCGCCCCGCTCACCGAGGTGGGCGACCGGGCGATCGTCATCGTGCCGACCGCGCCGCTGCACGCCGTACCCTGGTCGATTTTGCCGTCGTGCGCCGGACGCCCGCTGTCCGTGACGCCGTCCGCGGCGCTCTGGCAGGTGGCGAGCCACCGCGCGGCGCGTACCCGGGGCGGGTGATCGTCGCCGCGGGCCCGCACCTGCCCGGCGCGGACCGGGAGGCGCGCGCGGTGGCCGCGATCCACGGCGCGTCCGCGCTCACCGGCCCGGCCGCGACGGTCGAGGCGGTGACCGCGGCGATGGACGGCGCGGACCTGGCGCACCTGGCCGCGCACGGGTCCGCCTACGCCCACAACCCGCTCTTCTCGTCGCTGCGGTTCGCGGACGGCCCGCTCATGGTGTACGACCTGGAACGGCTGGCCCGGGTGCCGCACACGGTGGTGCTCGCGGCCTGCGACAGCGGGCGTTCGGTGGTGTATCCCGGCGACGAGCTGCTGGGGCTGGCCGCCACGTTCCTCTCGCTGGGCGCCGCCGCGCTGGTGGCCTCGGTGCTGCCGGTGCTGGATGCGGAGACGGCGCCGTTCATGGCCGGGTTTCACGAGCGGCTGGCCGGCGGCGACCCGCCCGCGGCCGCGCTGGCGGCGGTCCAGCGCGTCGCCGGCGACGACGAGGCGATGGCGGTCGCCGCGGGCTTCGTCTGCCTGGGCCATTCCGGATAGGCGCGGGCTGTATCAGCGGGCCGGTCCGCGTGCTCCGTGCGGGTAGGAGCCAGCGGAAGGAGACCGTCCATGCGCGACGACTCCGCGGTCGTCCTCCTCGTCACCCGGGCCCGCGACGGCGACCGGGCCGCCTGGGACGAGGTGGTCGAACGGTACGCGCCCCTGGTGTTCGCCGTCTGCCGGCGGTACCGGCTGTCGATGGCGGACGCCGAGGACGTCAACCAGAGTGTGTGGCTGCGGCTGGTCGAGCACCTGTCCGCGCTGCGCGAGCCGGCGGCCCTGCCCGGCTGGATCGCCACGACCACCCAGCGCGAGTGCCTGCGGCTGCTGCGGTCCACGCGGCGCAGCGAGCCGGTCGACCCGCTGGTCGAAGGCCACGACGTGGCCGACGTCGCGGCGGTCGCGGTCGAGGAGGAGGTGCTCGCCCACGAGCGCAACGCCGCCGCGCGTGCCGCCTTCGGCGAGCTGCCGCCGCGCTGCCAGCTCCTGCTCTCGCTGCTCATGCGAGACCCGCCGGTGCCGTACGAGGAGATCGGCCGGCGGTTGCACATGCGGGTGGGCAGCATCGGACCGAGCCGGGCCCGCTGCCTGGACCGGATGCGCCGCTGCCCGGCCATCGTCGCCTTGCTCGACAGCCGGGTCGAGCGGGCCGGAGGAGGTGATCACCGTGGCGAGCCGACCGTGGAGCGATGAGGACCTTCTCGAGGTGTTGAAGGACGCCTTGGCCGCGGCGCGGGCCGTGCCGCGTGGGTTCGTCGAGGCGGGCAAGGCGGCGTACGCGTGGCGCACGATCGACGCCGAGCTCGCCCACCTCCTGTACGACTCGGCCAACCACGGGACCGCGCCGCTGCTGCGCGCCGAGGACGCGACGCTGCGCGCGCTGCGGTACGCCTCGGCGGGCCTGACGATCGAGCTGGAGCTGACGCCGGACGCCCTGCTCGGGCAGATCCTGCCGGCCCAGCCGGGGTCCGTCGGCGTCTTCGTGGCGGCCGAGGAGGTGGCCGCGGCGCACATCGACGAGTTGGGGTTCTTCGCCGTCCGGCCGGTGCCGCCGGGGCCGTTTCGGCTGCTGGTCCGCGCGGCCAGCGGCGCGTCCGGGCTAACCGGCTGGGTCACTCCCTAGCGCCGGGGGCGGTGGCGCTCCCGGCAGGGTCACGGTGACGACCAGGCCGCCACCTCCCCGGGGTACGGCGTCCACGTCGCCGCCGTGCGCGCGGGCCACCGCCCGGACGATCGACAGCCCGAGCCCCGCGCCGCCGCCGTTGGTGACCCGGTCCTCGCCCAGCCGGTGGAACGGCTCGAAGAGGCGCGGGATCTCGTACCGGGGGACGACCGGGCCGGTGTTGCTGACGACGAGCACCACCGAGCCGTCCGGGTGGGTGTCGCTCGTGACGCCCACCCAGCCGTCGTCCGGCACGTTGTAGCGGACCCCGTTCTCCACCAGGTTCTGCACCAGCCGTTCCAGCAGGACGGGGTTGCCCGCGGTGGGTGCCTCGCCGGGCTCGGTGAGGACCGTGACGCCGTTCTGCGGCACCTGGCCGGCCACGTGCTCGACGATGTCGGCGATGTCCACATAGGAGTGTTCGGTGAGCTCGCGCTCGGAGCGGGCCAGCAGGAGCAGCCCGTCGATCAGCCGTTCGTGGCGCGCGTTGATGCCGAGGAGGGTGTCGCCGAGCTGGCGTACCTCGACCGAGGCGGTTGGGCGTTGCACCGCGACCTCCAGCAGCGCCCGGTTGAGCGTGAGCGGCGTACGCAGCTCGTGCGAGGCGTTGGCGATGAACCGTCGCTGGCCGTCGAACGAGTGGTCGAGGCGTTCCAGCATCACGTCGAACGTGTCGGCCAGCTCCTTGATCTCGTCATGCGGGCCGTTCAGCGCGATCCGCTCGTGCAGCCCGCGGTCGGCGGCCGGGGCGTAGGCGATGCGCTGGGCGGTCTCGGTGACCCGTTGCAGCGGCTGCAGCACCCGCCCGGCGATCAGCCAGCCCAGCGCGATGGCGGCCGCGCCCACCACGGCGAGGGCGATGCCGCCCTGGGTGAAGAGCGCGTTGAGCGCCTCGCCGCGTACCTCCCCGACGATGGTCTGGTTGGCGGCCGCGCCGACGGGGGGTTCGAGGTCCGCCCGGGCGGAGCCGGAGACGGTGAACTCGCCGTGCGGCAGGCGCTGGGACACCAGCACGTATGTCACGCCGAGCAGGACCACGCCGGCGAGCAGGAACAGACCGCCGTAGACGATGGTCAGCCGGGCGCGCAGGGTCAGCCGGGAGATCTTCAAGCGCTTCACGGGATCCGGTACCCCACTCCTGGTTCGGTGAGCACGATGGGCGGGTTGCCGAGCTTGCGGCGCAGCTTGAGGATCGTCATCCGGACCGCGTGCGTGAACGGGTCGGCGTGCTCGTCCCACGCCTTCTCCAGCAGTTGCTCGGCGGAGACGGCGGCACCGTCGGCCCGCAGCAGCTCGGCCAGCACCGCGAACTCCTTGCGGGACAGCGGCACGTACCGGCCGTCCCGGAAGACCTCGCGGCGGTGCGGGTCGAGCCGGATCCCGGCGCGCTGCAGCACCGGCGGGGCGGCGGCCCGGGACCGCCGGCCCAGCGCGATGACCCGCGCACCCAGCTCCTTGAACGCGAACGGCTTGGGCAGGTAGTCGTCCGCGCCCAGGCTCAGCCCCTCGACCCGGTCGTCGACGTCCGCGGCGGCGGTCAGCATCAGCACGCGTACGGTCAGGTCCCGTTCGGCGATCTCCCGGCACACCTTGTCGCCGTGCACCACGGGCAGGTCGCGGTCGAGCACGACCACGTCGTAGTCGTTGACGCCGATCCGTTCCAGCGCGGCGCCGCCGTCGTACACCACGTCGACCGCGTGCGCGTTGCCGCGCAGCCACTCGCCCACGGCGTCGGCGAGCAGCGGTTCGTCCTCGACCACCAGGATCCGCATTCCCCTATGGTGACGCACCGTGACGTTTCCTCGGCGTCAACGTTTTCGCTGACGGCCGGGAAATGCCCCGCTGGCTCTACTGGCCCCCATGAAGAGACACGACATGCGGACACTCGCCCTCGGTTTGCTGCTCTGCCTCGCGGTGGCCGGCTGCGGCGGCGCGGACGGCGACGACGGGATCGCCACCGCCGGCGGCACGCCCAGCGCGTCCGCCAGCGCTGGCGGGGACAAGGGCACGGATCAGGAAAACATGCTCAAGTACGCCCAGTGCATGCGGGACAACGGGGTGCCGGACTTTCCCGACCCGAAGATGGAAGGCGGCGGCATCTCCTTCAGCCTCCCGCAGGGCGCCGACAAGGCCAAGGTCGACGCGGCGCAGGAGAAGTGCAAGAGCCACCTGCCCAACGGCGGCGAGGCGCCGAAGGCCGATCCCGAGCGCCTGGAGCAGATGCGCAAGCTCTCCGAGTGCATGCGGGCCAACGGGGTGCCGAACTTCCCGGACCCGTCGGAGGACGGCGGCATCGCCCTGGACATGAGCAAGCTCGGGCTGAGTGGGCCGGACGACCCGAAGCTGAAGGCGGCGGAGGAGAAGTGCAAGTCCTTCCAGCCCGAGGGCCCGGAGGGCGGCTCGAAGGACCAGAGGACCGACGGATGAGCGGGAGTCGCGAGGCTACGGCCTCGACCACGACGGCGGACGAGCGCCGAGCAGCGGAGCGACAGCCGGCAGGGCGGCGGCGAAGGCGTACGGGACGGGTGGTAGTTACGGCGGCGGCCGTGGCTGCCGCCGGGGCCGCGGCGGTGGCCGCGAACGGGTTCGGCCTGCCGGACGGCGACGGCGGGACGCCGGCGCACAGCGCGCTGCCGCCGGCCACCGCGCAGGTCACCCGGCAGACGCTGCTCGACACCCAGACCGAGACGGGCGATCTCGGGTACGGCGACACGACCAAGGTGGCCAGCCGGCTGAGCGGGACGCTGACCGGGCTGCCGGTGCCCGGGTCCACGGTCAAGCGCGGGCAGGCGATCTTCCGCATCGACAACGCCCCGGTCGTGCTGCTGTACGGCAAGCTGCCGGCGTACCGGGCGCTGTCCACCGGGGCGGAGGGCGGCGACGTCAAGCAGTTCGAGCAGAACCTGTCCGCGCTCGGGTACGACGGGTTCACGGTGGACGACGAGTACACCGCCTCGACCGCGTCGGCGGTGAAACAGTGGCAGGAGGACCTCGGCCTGACGGAGACCGGCACGGTGGAACTGGGCCGGGTGGTCTACGTGGCCGGCGCCGTGCGGGTCGACAGCTACGACGCCGAGCTCGGCGACGCCGCCCAGCCGGGTGAATCCGTGCTCTCGTATACCGGATCCAATCGCGTGGTCACCGTCGAACTGGACGTGGAGGACCAGCGGCTGGCCAAGAAGGGGCCGCGGTGACGGCCACGCTGCCGGACGGCAAGACGGCGCCCGGGAAGATCACGAAGGTGGAGACCGTGGTCCAGCCCGCCGAGGGCAGAACCCGGCGACGACGAAGATCGAGGTCACCGTCGCGGTGACCGACGCCAAGGCGCTGGCCGCCCTGGACGCGGCGACGGTGGACGTCGCGTTCACCGCGTCCGAGCGCAAGGACGTGCTGACCGTGCCGGTGGCCGCCCTGCTCGCCCTCGCCGAGGGCGGGTACGGCGTCCAGGTGGTGGACGGCGGGTCCGCCCGGATCGCCGCGGTGCAGACCGGACTGTTCGCCAGCGGCCGGGTCGAGGTCACCGGCGACGGGCTCACCGAGGGCGCGACGGTGGGGATGCCGTCGTGACGTCCGTTGTGGAATTGGATGAGGTGACGAAGGCGTACCCGGGTGGGGTGGCGGCCCTGCGGGGGTCAGCCTGTCGGTCGGGTACGGGGAGCTGGTGGCCATCGTCGGCCCGTCCGGCTCCGGCAAGTCCACGATGCTGCACCTGATCGGCACGCTGGACCGGCCCTCGACCGGCACGGTACGCATCGACGGCCACGATATCGCGGCGCTGTCCGACCGGCAGCTGTCGGCGCTGCGGGCGCGCCGGATCGGTTTCGTGTTCCAGCAGTTCCACCTCGCGAGTGGACAGTCCGCTGTGGACAACGTCGCCGACGGGCTGCTGTACGCCGGCGTACCCATGAAGGAGCGGCAGCGGCGCGCGGAGGCCGCGCTGGTCCGGGTCGGGCTCGCTGACCGGCTGGACCACCGTCCGCACGAGCTGTCCGGCGGCGAGAAGCAGCGGGTGGCGATCGCGCGGGCGGTCGCCGGGGAGCCTGCGCTGCTGCTCGCGGACGAGCCGACCGGAAACCTCGACTCGGCCTCCGGCAGCGGGGTGATGGCGCTGCTGCGGGAGCTGCACGCCGGCGGCACCACCGTGCTGGTCATCACGCACGACCGGGACATCGCGGCCAGCCTGCCGCGCGAGGTACGGATGCGAGACGGGCAGGTGGAGGCGTGAAGCCGGCACGGTTGCGGCCGCGGGACGTCGTGCGGGTTGGCAGCGCGGGGCTGCGCACCCGGCCGATGCGGGTGTTCCTGTCCGCGCTGGGCATCGCGATCGGCATCTCCGCGATGATCGCCGTGGTGGGTATCTCGTCGTCGAGCCGGGCCGAGCTGGACCGCCAGCTCGCCGCGCTGGGCACCAACCTGCTGACGGTGGCGCCCGGCAACACGATGATGGGCGACACCGCGACGCTGCCCACCGAGTCGGTCTCGATGATCTCGCGGATCGGGCCGGTCCAGCAGGTCGCCGCGGTCGGAAAGGTCTCCGGCGCGAACGTCTTCCGCAGCGACCGGATCCCGGTGGCGCAGACCGGCGGCATGTCCGTGCAGGCGGCCCACCTCGACCTGCTCGGCACGGTCGGCGCCACCCTGGCGAACGGCGCCTGGCTGAACGCCGCGACCGCGAAGTACCCGGCCGTCGTGCTCGGGTCCGCCGCGGCCCGGCGGCTGGGCATCGGGGCGGCGGGGCAGGACGTCCAGGTGTACGCCGGCAACCGGTGGTTCACCGTGGTCGGCATCCTCGACCCGGTGCCGCTGGCGCCGGAGCTGGACTCGGCGGCGCTGGTGGGCTGGCCGGCGGCGCAGTCCTATCTGGACTTCGACGGCTACCCGACCACCGTCTACACGCGCACCGCGGACACCGCCGTCGAGGCCGTACGCGGCGTGCTGGCGGCGACCGCCAACCCGGGGGCGCCGAACGAGGTGAAGGTGTCCCGCCCGTCCGACGCGCTGGCCGCCCGCCAGGCGACCAACCGGGCGTTCACCGGGCTGCTGCTCGGCCTGGGCGCGGTCGCGCTGCTGGTCGGCGGCGTCGGGGTGGCCAACACCATGGTGATCTCGGTGCTGGAACGCCGTCCGGAGATCGGGCTGCGCCGCTCGCTCGGCGCCACCCGGGGCCAGATCCGGCTGCAGTTCCTGGCCGAGTCGCTGCTGCTGTCGGCGCTCGGCGGTGTCGGCGGGGTCATCCTCGGCATCGCGGTCACCACCCTGTACTCGGCCACTCAGGCGTGGCCGGCCGTGGTGCCCGCCTGGGCGACCGGCGGCGGCGTGGCGTCGACCCTGCTCATCGGCGCGATCGCGGGCCTGTACCCGGCGATCCGGGCCGCCCGCCTGGCCCCCACGGAGGCATTGGCGACGCCGTAGTGCAACGTTTCCGGCTTGACGCGCGTCTCTACCGTAGGCGTCATCCACGGGGGAGAACGTTTCATGCGGGCAATGCGGGTGTTGGTGGCCGCCCTGGTGGCGGCGGGCTCCATGGTGGTTGTCGGTGGCTCGGCGCAGGCCGAGCCACCACGGCCGCCGACGGAGGGGAGCCCGCTGCCGCCAGGGTGGCAGATCGACGGGGCCGACCTCGTCTGGCAGGCGTCGAAACGGGTGCCGATGGGCGACGCGGCCGTCGAGTTCTACGCCGGGGACCGCCTGCTCGGGCGGCCCCGGGCGGCGCGGGACGGCCGCACGTTCCGGCTCGACCTGACGGCGCTCGACCAGGCGAATCTGTCCACGTTGGAGGCCCGCGCCGGCGGGCGCCGGCTGGACGCCCCGGCCGGGGCGCCGCGGTCGCGGTCCACGACGCCGGCCCCGCTGCCGGCCCAGGCCCCGCTGGCCGCGGTCGACCCCGGCAAGCCCGGCCCGTACAAGACGGTGATGGGGGAGTACACCCTGCCCGGGGTACGGCTGCCCGGCTTCCCCGCGCCGGTCGAGATGGTCGGCGTCGTGGTCGCCCCGAAGGGCGCGAGCGGCAAGCGCCCGCTGGCGCTCTTCCTGCACGGCCGGCACTCCACCTGCTACAAGGGTGAGGAGAGCAGCGGCGACTGGCCGTGCCCCCGCGGGTGGCGGTCGATCCCCAGCCACCGCGGTTACCTGACGGCGCAGCGGCTGCTCGCCTCGCAGGGCTACGTCACCGTGTCGATCTCCGCGAACGGCATCAACGGGCAGGACTACGCGGCCGCCGACGGTGGCGCGCAGGCCCGCTCCTCGCTGGTCCGGCAGCACCTCGCCCGCTGGGCGACCTGGGCGGGCGCGGGCCGGGCGGGCGCGCCGGGCGCCGTCCGCACGGCGCCGCGGGCCGACCTGTCCCGCGTGCTGCTGGTCGGCCACTCGCGCGGCGGCGAGGGCGTCAACCGCGCGGCGATGGACAGCCTCAGCCCACCGCCGGCCGCCCAGGACGGCTACCGGGGCCCGGTCCGCTGGCGGATCCGCGGCACCGTCCTCATCG
Organism: Phytohabitans rumicis; assembly: GCF_011764445.1. Taxonomy (NCBI): domain Bacteria; kingdom Bacillati; phylum Actinomycetota; class Actinomycetes; order Micromonosporales; family Micromonosporaceae; genus Phytohabitans; species Phytohabitans rumicis. The sequence goes on along the minus strand of NZ_BLPG01000001.1, from coordinate 2,237,247 downwards.
GACCGACCATCTTCGGGCACAACCCCGCCCCGACGTGCCCTCGCTGACCGTCCTGCCGGGCTGCGACGGCGACGTCTTCGACCTGCAGGGTGAGGTCTATGTGGACGGCACCCGCGGGGTCAGCCGCGGCGCCGCCCTGCACGGCGCGGTCTACATGGTCGGCGCCAACCACAACTTCTACAACTCCGAGTGGACGCCGGGACAGGCGGCGGCGCCGGCGTGGGACGACTTCTGGAGCGAGGAGCCCGATCCGGTCTGCACGCCGAACTTCGCGCGCACCCGGCTGACGCCGACCCAGCAGCAGGCGGCCGGTGCGACGTACTACGCCGCGGCGGCGCGGCTCTTCGTGGGCGGCGACGACCGGGTCCGCCCGCTCATCGACGGCTCGAACGTCCGGCCGGCGTCGGCCGGCCCGGCCCGGGTGCTCAGCCACGCCGTCGGCGCCGCGCGCACCGCGCTGCTCGTGCCGGACGCGACGACCACCGTCACGGGTGCCGGCGCCCGCCTGTGCCCGCAGGTGGCCAGTGACCCGGCCGTCGCGTGCCTCGGCGAGGCCGAGGGCGGCGGGTCGCCGCACTTCGTGCCGTTCGGCTTCATCTCGCCGGATCCCGACCGGTACGCGGTGGCGCTGACCTGGTCGGCACCCGGTACGCCGGCGCGGATCCGGCCCGCCCGGCAGGTCTTCGTCGCCGGCGCCACGTCGGTGGCGCTGCGCATCGTCGTACCGCCGAACACCAAGGGCACCACGCTCGACGTGGCGGTGACCGACACGGCCGGCCGGCGATCCGTCCTGGGCCAGGTACGCCTCGACGGGCTGCCCGGCACGGGGTTCACCACCTCGTACTGGGGCAAGAGGTGCGCGTGCCGCTCCGGGCGGGCGTCGACGCGAGCCGGATCGCCGCGCTGGAACTCGTGCCGCGCAGCGCGTCCGGCAAGGCGTGGCTGGTGGACGCGTGGGGCTGGCGCCCCGGCACCCCGGACCCGCGGCCGGTGCCGTTGCCGCGCGTCGACTTCGGACCGGTGTCGACAGTGGACGAAGGCGACTCGGGCGTCCGCACGTACCGGGTGCCGGTGACCGTGTCCGGGTGGGGAGGCGGGCAGGTCCGGCTCTACCTGTACGACTCGACCGCGTTCGAGGTGACCAGCCGGGTGGTGACGCTGACGCCGGGCACGCGGACCATCGACATCCCGGTCGAGGTGCGCGGCAACACCCGGTTCAACTACGACGCGTACCACGTGGTGGCCGCGAAGGCGCTGCGGGGCGTCGCGGTCGGCGCGTACGAGGGTGGCTTGATCGTGCTCAACGACGACCCGATGCCCGCGATCAGCGTGGCGCCGGTGGCCGACCGGGTCACCGAGGGCGCCAGCCTGACCTGGCGGGTCACCCTGTCCGAGCCGGCCGACGCCGACATCTTCGGGTACTTCGCGGCGACGCCGCCGGCCAGCGGCCCCGAGCTGTCCTCGACGGACGTCGACCCGGAGTGGTTCGAGCAGCAGACGTTCGAGTCGCCACTGCCGTCCCGGCCGTTGTCCAGCGCCAATCTCTACGTCTTCGTCATCGTGCCGGCCGGCGAGCTGACCGCCGAGTTCTCGGTGCCCACCATCGCCGACGCGTTGGCCGAGCCGCCCGAATACCTCCGCCTACAGCCGGAGTCCGGCCCGGACCTGGTCGGCACGGTGACCGACCCGACCCCCTAGAGGAGGGCGAGGGCGGCGAGGGCGGCGCCGCGCGCGCCGGCCATGTCCAGGTCGGGTACGAGGGCGAACGTCGCCATCTTCGCCTGCTCCTCGCGGAGCGCGGTGTGCTCGCGTACCCGCTCCAGGAACCAGTCGCGGAACTCCGGCGTGGTCTCCACGACGCCGCCCCGACGAAGTACGCGTGCGGGTCGGTGAAGTTGGCCGCGATGGTGAAGAGCCGGCCGAGCGCCATGGCCTGCTGCTCGAAGATCTTCAGGGCGAGCGGGTCGCCGCGTTCGCCGTACGACCGGACGAGCTTGGCGGCCTCCTTGATCGTGTGGGGCGGGCCCAGGTCGTGCCCCTCGAACCGGGTCAGCCAGTAGGGCAGCAGGTTCTTCATGATGCCGGTCAGCGAGGCCACGCCCTCCACGTCGCCGGAGAACCCGCAGTTGCACTGCGGCGTCGGCTGCCCCTCGGCGAGCAGGCCGTCCATCGGGATGTGCACGTGCCCGAACTCGCCCCCGCCGCCGGTCGCGCCCTTGACGATCCGCCCGGACTCGATGACGCCGCCGCCGAGGCCGGTGCCCACGATCGCGGCCACCGAGGAGCGCAGCTCCGCGTCCGCCCCGAAATGGACAACGTGCGCATAAAGGGCGGCGGCGTTGCCGTCGTTGTTGTAGACCACCGGCAGCCCGACCCGGTCCTCCAGCGCGCCGCGGATGTCGAAGCCGTACCAGGAGGGCAGCCCGAAGTTCGTGCCGCCGCGTGACGAGAGCACCCCGTCCGCGCTGGCCGGGCCGGGCGTGTCGAGCCCGATCGAGCGGATCGCGGATCGCGGCGTACCGGTCAGCTCCAGGGCGTGGTCGATGGCCCGGACCAGCGCGTCCAGCGCCGCCGGGGGTCCGTCCAGCACGCGGCTGGGCACCTCGACCAGCCGGTCGACCAGGAAGTGACCGGCGCGGTTGATCAGCGTGACGTTGGTGGCCGTCCCGCCGACATCCAGGCCGACGACGACGGGTTCGGCAGAAGGGTCCACGCCCTTGATCGTACGGAAGCGGACCCCGGAAACCGCCAGGTGGCGGTCGAGGAAAGGAAAAGACCCGCCATGTGACGGTAGTTACACGATCTTCATCGGCGCAGGATCGAGGCCACGCTCCACGGTTACGGAAGGTGATCCTTATGCCGGTCCACCCCAACCTCGACGCCGAACTCGCCGCCATCGTGGCGGCGGGCGCCATGCCGCCGGTCGACTTCGCCGGCCTCACCGTCGCCGACATCCCCGAGCTGCGGGTGCAGATGGACGCGATGCTGGCCGCGATGGGCGAGCCGCCGGCCGACGACCGGGTGGTCACCGAGGATCGCCTGATCCCGGGACCGGACGGCGATCCGGACATCAAGGTACGGATCTACCGGCCGGCCGGGCTGCCCTCGCCTGCGCCCGTCGTGTACTGGATCCACGGCGGCGGCATGATCCTCGGCGACCTGCGCACCGGCGAGAACGTCGTGGTCGACCTGGCGTGCGAGGTGGGCTGCGCGGTCGTCTCGGTGGAGTACCGGCTGGCCCCGGAACACCCCGACCCGGCCCCGGTCGAGGACTGCTACGCCGGCCTGGTGTGGGTCGCCAAGAACGCCGCCGAGCTGGGCTTCGACCCGGACAGGATCGCGGTGGCCGGCGGCAGCGCCGGGGGCGGCCTCGCCGCGGGTACGGCGTTGCTGGCCCGCGACCGCGGCGGCCCGGCCCTGGCGATGCAGATGTTGATCTACCCGATGCTGGACGACGGCAACGACAGCCCGTCCGCCCGGGAGTTCTCCGGCGAGTGGCCGAGCTGGAACTGGGAAGCCAGCGAGCTGGGCTGGAACGCCCTGCTCGGCGAGCGCCGGGGCACCGAGGCCGTGTCGCCGTACGCCGCGCCGGCCCGCGCCGCCGACCTCACCGCGCTGCCACGTACGTACATCGACGTCACCGAGCTGGAGGTCTTCCGGGACGAGTGCTACGCGTACGCCCGGCGGCTGTCCGAGGCCGGCGTGTCGACCGAGTTCCACGTCTACCCGGGCGTGTTTCACGCCTGGGAGATGCTCGCCCCCGAGACGGCGCTGGCCCGACAGGCCCACGACCTGCGAGTGGCAGCGCTGCGCCGCTGGCTCACCCGCCAACCGTAATCACGGTCGGCGGGCGCGCCACATGGACCACAGGCGCAATGCCAGGTAGGCCCGCTGCCGTCCGGCGGGGGCGTCCACCACGTATCCCAGGGCCGCCTGTGCCCGCGCGATCCGCGCGGCCATCGAGCTGTGATGCAGGTGTACGGCCTCCGCCGCCCGCCGAAGCGACCCGTGCGCGCAGAGCGCCTCCAGTGCGGCGATCGCCTCCCGGCCGGGCGCGGTGCCGGCGAGCGCCTCCAGCCGGCGTACCTCCTCGAGATCGCCGATCGCCGAGTCCGGGACGTGCTCGGCGACCAGCGCCAGCGGGCCGAGGTCGTCCCAGACGACCACTGTCCCCGAGGCCAGGCGCAGCGCGGCCCGCGCACCGGCCCAGGAGCGTCCGGCTGCGTCCGGGGGCACGGCCGGGCCAACCCCGAGCGGCCCCACGTCGCCTACGTCGGCCAACGGGGCGCCGGTGGTGAGGACGGCGGCGGCGTCGCCCAGTTCCGCACCGCGGGCGAGGCGGCCGGCGCGTACCAGATCCTTCACGATGCGCTCGGCGGCGCCGCCGGGTGCGGCCAGCACGCGGAGCGGGACGTCCGGACGCAGGCCGAGTAGGCGCAGCGCCCGCCCGCGCTCGGCGGGCCCGGTGCCCGCCGCGAGCACCAGTTCGACGAGCGCCGGGTCGTCGATCGCGGGGGCGTGGCCGCGCGCCCGGTCGACGGCCACCTCCGCGGCCACCGCGAAGCGCTCCAGGATGATCGCGTCGAGCGGCTGCGGCGCGCCGTCGCGTTCCAGCCAGACCAGCAGGCCGCTCTCGTCCAGCGTCCGGGTGGCGGCGGTGGGCGGGGGCGCCTCGATCCGGGTACGTCGGCCGTCGGTCGCCATGCGCAGGTGCTGCCCGTCCGCCGGGTCGCGCAGGCCGGCCGGGCAGCGGGCGACCACCACCGCGGCACGCAGGACCGTCACCGCGTCGGCGTGGTGGCGCACCAGCTCGTCGAAGTACGCGATGACCCGCACGGCGTTTTCGGCGTCCGCGTCCAGTTCGGCCAGCCGCAGCAGCAGCCCCTGCATTCCGCCAGGGTAGGCGCCCTAGAGCGGCCCGGTCGAGATGGGCGTGCCGAGCTCGACCGTGCGGGAGACGACGCAGAGGCGGTCGTGGGACATCCGGATGGCGCGGGGCAGGGCCTCCCGGGCCTGGTCGCCGGCCTCGCCCTCGGGGAACGTCACGGTGAACTCGAACGCCAGGTTGGTCATCAGGTTGCCGCCGGCCTCGTCGCGCACCTTGTCACCGGTCACCCGTACCGCGAACGCGGTGGGCTCGGCGCGCCGGCTGACCAGCACGTCCACATCGAGCGCCGTGCACGCGCCGATGGCCGCCAAGAGCAGCTCGACGGGCGTGAAGTCGGCGTCCTTGCCCTGGCCGACCGATAGTTCGCCGCCGCGCACATTGCGTACGACGTGCCGGCCGACCACGGTCCGTTCGATCTCCACGGTGCGCAAGCTCTCCCCAGCCATGCGGAGAAACCTACCTGGCAAATCAACGACCCTGTCGTATTTCTCGCCACCGGCGGGGGCTCCCTCAACCAGCGAGAGGAGCACGCGATGGATCGCGAATACTACGTGCGCGGAGAGCGCAAGACCGTAGAGGAAATCGACAATGTGGTGGCCGTCAAGGCCCCGTCGGCCCGCGACGCCCGCGCCACGGCGGCCTCGCTGGGCACCGTCACCGACGGTCGGGACGTCGGCGTACCGGACGACACGATGGAGGCGTTCGAGCGCGCGCGGTGGGTCTTCGTCGAGCCGTCGGCCGACACGACGAGCCGGATGAGCGAGGCGGCGCCGATGCCCGACACCGAGGACGTCGGCAAGCTGGTACGCCGGCCGAACGGGCGGTTCGGCATCGTGACGCGCCGGCTCAACGTGCAGCTCAGCGAGAGCCTGTCGGCGGAGGAGGCCGAGCAGGTCCTGGCCGAGCACCACCTGGAGCTGCGGGCCCGGCTGCGGTTCGCGCCCAACCTGTTCGTGGTCGAGACCGCGGCGCACCCGGACGCGCTGGCCGCGTCGGTCGACCTCAGTGCGGACGAGCGCTTCACGCTGGCCGAGCCGAGCCTGGTCGAGCACGTCCCGCAGCGCTTCACGCCGACCGACCCGCGCTTCGCGGAGCAGTGGCAGTGGCGCAACACCGGCCAGGCCGGCGGCACCGCGGGCGCCGACGTGAGCGCCGAGGAGGCGTGGGACCAGACCCGCGGCGCCGGCATCCGGGTGGCCGTCATCGACAACGGGTTCAACGCCAACCACGAGGACCTGCAGGCCGCCGTGCTGCCGACCTCCGGCTTCTTCCAGAACAACGACACCTTCGTGCAGGGCACCGCCGGCATGCCGGGCAGCAACCACGGCACGTTCTGCGCCGGCATGGTGGGCGCGCGGCACAGCAACGGGGTCGGCGGCTGCGGCGCGGCTCCGGAGTCCGAGCTGATGCTGATCGCGTGCCTCGGCGACCAGGTCGGCACGCAGACCACGCTGGCGCAGGCCGTGGCGTACGCGGCCAACCCGGCCATGGAGGTGCCCGGCGCCGACCCGAACACCGGCGCGGACATCCTGGTCAGCAGCCTCGGGCCCAATGGGGCGGACTGGGACCTGACCGAGACGCTGCGCCTGGCGATCGAGTTCGCCGCGGCGAACGGCCGGGGCGGCCGGGGCCTGGCGATCTTCTGGGCGGCCAGCAACGGCAACAACGTCAACATCCTGCAGGACGAGGTGGTCTCGCACGCCGACGTCATCGCGGTCGTCCGGTCCACCCGGTTCGACCTGGAAGACAATGCCGCGCGCGGGCCCGAGGTCGAGCTCATCGCGCCCGGCGTCGCCGTCGTCAGCACCAACACCAACGGGTACGGCCCGAGCACCGGCACCAGCTTCGCCGCTCCCTGCGCGGCCGGGTGCGCCGCGCTGGCCCTCTCGATGAACCCGGCGCTCACCAGGGACGAACTGCGCCAGATCATGCGCGACACGGCCGAGAAGATCGGCGGCGTCGCCTACGACGCGAACGGGCACAACGACGACTACGGCTTCGGCCGCGTCAACGCGCTGCTGGCCGTCCAGGCGGCCGCCGCCAGCGTGTCGGTCGTGCAGGGCCGGGACATCGCGCTGGTCCGGCAGACGCCGGGCTGGGCGTCGATCCCGGTGGCGTTCTCCAACGGCGACGGCAGCTGGCGGATCACCAACGGCGGCGCGCCGAACTTCATCCCGGACTGGGCGCACCAGCCGGGCGTCCGGGTGGTTCAGGGCGACTTCAACGGGAACGGCTCGACCGACATCGCGCTGGTGCGCCAGACGCCGGGGTGGGCTTCGATTCCGGTGGCGTTCGCGCAGGGGGATGGTTCGTGGTCGATCACGAATGGTGCGGCGCCGAACTTCATTCCGGACTGGGCGCATCAGCCGGGTGTGCGGGTGGTCCCGGGTGATTTCAACGGGAACGGGTTGACGGATATCGCGTTGGTGCGTCAGACGCCGGGCTGGGGCAGCATTCCGGTGGCGTTCGCGCAGGGGGATGGTTCGTGGTCGATCACGAATGGTGCGGCGCCGAACTTCATTCCGGACTGGGCGCATCAGCCGGGTGTGCGGCTGATCGCGGGTGATTTCAACGGGAACGGGTTGACGGATATCGCGTTGGTGCGCCAGACGCCGGGCTGGGGCAGCATTCCGGTGGCGTTCGCGCAGGGGACGGTTCGTGGTCGATCACCAATGGTGCGGCGCCGAACTTCATTCCGGACTGGGCGCATCAGCCGGGTGTGCGGCTGATCGCGGGTGATTTCAACGGCAACGGCCTGACGGACATCGCGCTCGTCCGGCAGACGCCGGGCTGGGCGACCATCCCGATCGCGTTCGCGAACGGCGACGGCACGTGGACCGTGACGAACGCGCCCGCGCCGGACTTCATCACCGACTGGGCGCACCAGCCGGGTGTGCGCATCGTCGCCGGTGACTTCAACGGGAACGGGTTGACCGACATCGCGCTGGTGCGGCAGACGCCGGGCTGGGCGTCGATCCCGGTGGCGTTCGCGCAAGGGGACGGCAGCTGGAAGATCACGAACGGCGGCGCGCCGGACTTCATCCCGACGTGGGCGCACCAGCCCGGCGTCCGCCTGGTGCCCGGCGACTTCAACGGCAACGGGTTGACCGACATCGCGCTGGTGCGGCAGACGCCGGGCTGGGCGTCGATCCCGGTGGCGTTCGCCAACGGCGACGGCAGCTGGAAGATCACGAACGGCGGCGCGCCGGACTTCATCCCGACCTGGGCGCACCAGCCGGGCGTTCGGCTGGTCCCCGGCGACTACCACGGATGACCAGATGACTGACGAGACAGTGTTCCGGGTCCGGCTCGCGGCCCCGACCGTGGACGAGCTCAAGGCGTTCACGGACGAGATCGAGCCGGACCTGGGGTGCCGGGCGATCGCTCGGCAGGCGGACGGTGAGGTCGCGATCGACGCGTACCTCACCGAGGGGCAGCTGCGCGCGGCCCGGCAGAGTCGCCGGGCCGGCCGGGTGTCCGTGGAGGTCGTGGCGAACGAGACGGAAGCCGGGCGGGAACGGCAGCGCGAGGTGGGCTCCGGGGACCGCTTCGCCACGCGCGGCGGCGTTCCGCGCGGCCTGGGAGTGAAGGAGTAGCCGGCGGTGGCCTACCTCAACGTGACCGAGATCGAGTCGGCGGTGGCCGCCCTGGCGGCGGCCTACCCGGCGACGGCCGAGCTGATCGCCTGCCCAAACGCCACGCACGAGTCGCGGCAGACGCACATGCTGCGCGTCGGCGCGTCCAGCGGCCCCGCGCCGGAGGCGATCCTGGTGCTGGGCGGCGTGCACGCCCGGGAGTGGGTGCCGCCGGACGCGCTCGTATCGCTGGCGGCCGACCTGCTCGAGGCGTACGAACTGGGCACCGGGCTGCGGTACGGCGGCAAGCAGTTCACCGCGGACGAGGTGCGGCGGGCCATGGAGACCGTCGACCTGTTCGTCTACCCGTGTGTGAACCCGGACGGCCGCCACCACAGCCAGACCGCCGACCCGATGTGGCGCAAGAACCGCCGGCCGCACCCGAACGGCGGCGGCTGCGTCGGCGTCGACATCAACCGCAACTTCGACTTCCTCTGGGACCACCTCGCGAAGTTCGCCGCCGACTCGGGCGTCAACACGTCGGCGAACGCCTGCGACCGGAACGTCTACCGTGGACCCTCGGTCGCGTCCGAGCCGGAGACCAGAAACGTGACGTGGGCGCTCGACACGTACCCGCGCATCCAGTGGCTGGTCGACGTGCACAGCGCCGTGCCGGTGATCCTCCACTCGTGGGGGAGCGACCAGAACCAGACCGCCCGGCCGGATCAGACGTTCCGCAACGGCGCGTTCGACACGGTGCGCGGGCGGGCCAACGACACGGTCTACGGCGAGTACATCGCCGCCGGCGACCTCAACCGCTGCGCCACGATCAGCCAGCGGATGAACGACGCGGTGAAGGGCGTCCGCGGCGACGACTACGGCGTGGAGCAGGCGTTCGGGCTGTACCCGACGTCGGGGCGAGCGACGACTTCGCGTTCAGCCGGCATTTAGCGGACGCCAGCAAGCCGAAGGTGTTCGGCTTCACCATCGAGTGTGGACACTCGTTCCAGCCGGCGTGGTCCGAGGCCGAGGAGGTCATCCGGGAGGTGTCCGCCGGGCTGATCGCGCTCAGCCTGGAGGTCGCCGCCGGTGCGGGCGGCCCGGTCGAGGCGGTGCGCGGCGCGGACATCGCCCTGGTCCGGCAGACGCCGGGCTGGGCGTCGATCCCGGTGGCGTTCGCCAACGGGGACGGCACGTGGCGGGTCACCAACGGCAGCGCGCCGGACTTCATCTCCGACTGGGCGCATCAGCCGGGCGTCCGGGTCATCCCGGGCGACTTCAACGGGAACGGCTCGACCGACATCGCGCTGGTCCGCCAGACGCCCGGGTGGGCCTCCATTCCGATCGCGTTCGCGCAAGGCGATGGCTCCTGGAAGATCACCAACGGCGGCGCGCCGAACTTCATCCCGGACTGGGCGCACCAGCCCGGTGTGCGGCTGGTTCCCGGTGATTTCAACGGGAACGGGTTGACGGACATCGCGTTGGTGCGGCAGACGCCGGGGTGGGCGTCGATCCCGGTGGCGTTCGCGCAGGGGGACGGCTCGTGGGCGGTCACCAATGGCGCCTCGCCGAACTTCGTTGCGGATTGGGCGCATCAGCCGGGTGTGCGGCTGATCGCCGGTGATTTCAACGGGAACGGGTTGACGGACATCGCGTTGGTGCGGCAGACGCCCGGGTGGGGCAGCATTCCCATCGCGTTCGCGCAAGGGGACGGCTCGTGGGCCGTCACCAACGGCGCCGCGCCGAACTTCATCCCGGACTGGGCACATCAGCCGGGTGTGCGGCTGATCGCCGGTGATTTCAACGGGAACGGCCTGACGGACATCGCGTTGGTGCGGCAGACGCCCGGCTGGGCGTCGATTCCGATCGCGTTCGCGCAGGGGGACGGCTCCTGGGCGGTCACGAACGGCCCGGCGCCGGACTTCATCTCCGACTGGGCCCATCAGCCCGGTGTGCGGCTGATCGCCGCTGATTTCAACGGGAACGGGCTGACCGACATCGCGTTGGTGCGCCAGACGCCCGGCTGGGCGTCGATCCCGATCGCGTTCGCCAACGGGGACGGCACCTGGACGGTGACGAACGGTCCGGCGCCGGACTTCATCCCGGCGTGGGCACACCAGCCGGGTGTACGCGTCGTCGCGGGCGACTTCAACGGGAACGGCCTGACCGATCTCGCCCTCGTCCGGCAGACGCCGGGGTGGGCGTCGATCCCGGTGGCGTTCGCGCAGGGCGACGGGACGTGGAAGGTCACGAACGGCGCCGCGCCGGACTTCATCCCGGACTGGGCGCACCAGCCCGGCGTGCGGCTGGTCCCCGGCGACTACCACGGTTAGCCGCTGGCTGACTCCACGGTCACGACCACGCCGTTCAGGGCGGCGTTCCCCGACAGCTCGTCGAGGAGCGTGTCGTCGGTCAGGTCGTTGATGCTCACGCCCGGCGTGCGGCTCGCCACCGAGAGCCGTACGTCGGGCCGGGCGTGGCCCCAGCCGTGCGGGAGGCTCACCACGCCGGGCATGATGTCGGCGGTCTCGGCCACCTCCACCTCGACCTCGCCGACCCGGGAGCGCACCCGTACCCGCTGGCCGTCGCGCAGCCCGCGGGCGGCCAGGTCGTCGGGGTGCATGAAGAGGTGGTGCCGCGGGCGACCCTTCACCAGCCGCTCGTAGTTGTGCATCCACGAGTTGTTGCTGCGCAGGTGGCGGCGCCCGATCAGGCGCAGCTGGCCGGGCTCGGGCGCGGCGAGCAGCTCCTCGGTGGCCTCCCGCAGCGCGTCCAGCAACTGCGTCGGGGCGGCGTGCACCCGCTTGTCCGGCGTACGCAGGGCGCCGGGGAAGCTGGGACGCAGCGGCCCGAAGTCCACACCGGACGGACGGCGGCGCAGCGCGCGCAGGCTCACCGGGTACGGCCCGAGGCGCAGCCCGGCCGCGATCTGCTGGTGCGGGCGCAGCCGCATCATCAGCCGGCGCCGCATCGCAGGACGGCGGCCCAGGCGGCGCGCGTACCGCCGGGCCAGCTCGGTGAAGATCTCCCAGTCGTGCCGGGCGTCCGCCGGCTTGGGCAGGACGGCCGGCGAGTACCGGGCGGTGTTGCGCACAGCGAGGGCGTGGAAGATCACGTCGTAGTGGTCGTGCTCCAGTGCGGTGGTGGGCGGGAGGATCACGTCGGCGTGCCGGGTGGTCTCGTTGACGTAGAAGTCGACGGCCACCATGAAGTCCAGCCCGTCCAGGGCCCGGTCGAGCTGGCCGCCGTTCGGGGTGGAGAGCACCGGGTTGCCGGCCACGGTGACCAGCGCCCGGATCTGGCCGTCGCCGGGCGTCAGGATCTCCTCGGCGAGGGCGGCGACCGGCAGCTCGCCGGAGAACTCCGGCAGGCCGCGCACCCGGCTGCGCCACTTGTCGTAGTGGCCGGGCCCGACCAGACCACCGCCGACCAGGTCCACGGCCGGCCGGGTGAAGAGCGCGCCGCCGGGCCGGTCGAGGTTGCCGGTGGCGAGGTTGAGGAGCTGGATCGCCCACTGGGACAGCGCCCCGAACCGCTGGATCGACACGCCGACCCGGCCGTAGCAGGCGGCGCCCTCAGCGGCGGCGAACTCCCGGGCGACGCGCCGGATCACGTCCGCGTCGACGCCGGTCACCGCGGCGACCCGCTCGGGGGTGAACGCGGCGACCGCCTCGCGTACCGCGTCCAGCCCGTCGACGTGCGCGGTGGGCTCCGCCGTCCCGTCGGCGAACACGCAGTGCAGCAGCGCGAGCAGGAGCGCGGCGTCCGAGCCGGGCCGGACGAAGTGGTGCTCGTCGGCCAGCGCGGCGGTCTCGGTGCGGCGCGGGTCGAAGACCACCACCTTGCCGCCGCGGGCCTTCAGGTCGACCAGCCGGCGGCGTACGTCCGGCACGGTCATGAGGCTGCCGTTGGAGGCCAGCGGGTTGGCGCCGAAGACCAGGAAATAGTTGGTGTTGTCGATGTCGGGGATCGGGATGAGGAGCTGGTGGCCGTACAGCCAGTGCACCACGAGCTGGTGCGGCAGCTGGTCCACGGAGGTGGCGGAGAACCGGTTGCGGGTACGCAGCTGGCCGAAGAAGTGCGGCCCGTGGGTGAGGATCCCGTAGTTGTGCACGCTCGGGTTGCCGAGGTAGAGGCCGACCGCGTTCGACCCGTACCGCTGGCGGGTCTCGATCAGCCGGTCCACGACGAGGTCGTACGCCTCGTCCCAGGAGATCTCCACCCACCCGTCCGGGGTACGCCGGACCGGCTTGCGCAGCCGGTCCGGGTCGGCCTGGATGTCGCCGAGCGCGATCGCCTTGGGGCAGATGTGACCGCGGGAGAGGGGATCGTCGGGGTCGCCGTTGATCGACGTGATGCGGCCACCGTCGATGGTGAACCGCAGCCCGCAGATCGCCTCGCACAGGTTACAAGCGCCGTGGACGGTCTCCATTTCCCCAGGTTACGGCGCGGCGCTGAAGAACCGGTACTCGGCGCGGTATGGCACCGCGGTCACCGTGCCGTCCACGCACGTGCCGGCGGGTGCGGTGCCGCCCTTCGTGGCCAGCCGCTGGATGTACGTCGTGCGGCCGAACACGCCGTCGCCGCGGTTGCGGGTGGCCTGCAGCAGCAGCTCCGGGATGGCGCCGGGCACGGGAGAGTTGGCGATCGCCCGCGCCTCCACGAGCGAACCATCCTCAGTGGACTGCCAGCTCGGCCCGCGGAAGTGGAGCACGTCGTGCCGGCCGGCGGGGCGCCAGGAGCGGCCGGTCAGGCTCGCGGCCGGCTCCACGAACGCCCAGGCGCTCGCGGTGCACTGGTAGATCTGGACGCCCTTGGCCGCGAAGACCGCGGACAGCACATGGCCGGCGGGCGGGTCGAGAGCGGGCGGCGCCTTGGGCAGCGCGGCGGCGCTGCCACCCGAGCCGGCCAGGACGGCGGCCGCCAGCACACCGGCGGCCGCGACAGAACGGATCACTGTGGACTTACGCACGAAGTCCTCCCCCAGAGTCGACGGGATGAGCCTATTGGCGACCCGCGCCCCACACCATTAGCCCACCCTTAAGGCTTCCCGCCCCGCCCTCCGCCCCCGTCCGCGCCCCCGTCCGCGCCCTGCCCGCGCCTCCATCCGCGTCGATCAAGGGCGAATGGTCGTGGTTCGATCTCTTTTCCACGACCGTTTGCCCTTGATCGACGTAGAAGTCCTTGATCGGCGAGACCAACGTGAAGGATCCGAGTCGCCCCAGCGACCCAAATCCTTCACGTTCATGCGGGCTAGGTCGAAGATCGGCGCCCTACTCACGCCAGAACGCCCAAGCGGGGCGCCTACTGGGGCGTAGCATTGCCGGCAAACGTTAACCCTGACGCCGGAAAGCTCTCTAGTGGACCAGGGTGACTCGGCCGGTGTCGAGGTCGTAGCGGGCGCCGACGACCGCCAGCGTGCCGGCCGCTACCCGTTCCGCGATGAGCTCGCTGGTCGCGACGAGCTGGCGCGCCTGCGCCCGGACGTTGGCCCGGACCGCGATGTCCACCCGGTCGCCGCCGCTCTCCAGCAGCGGTTCGACGATCGGGCGCAGCGCGTCGACGATCGAGCCGATGTGGCCGGGCGCCTCGCCGCCGCTCTCCAGTGCGTTGATGGTGGCCGTGATGGCGCCGCAGCGTTCGTGGCCCAGCACCATCAGCACCGGCGGCGCGAACTCCTCGACCGCGAATTCGACGCTGCCCAGCAGCAGGTCGTCGACGATGTTGCCGGCGACACGGTTGTCGAAGATGTCCCCGAGCCCTTGGTCGAAGAGCACTTCCGGGGGTACGCGTGAGTCGGCGCAGCCGAGCGTGATGGCGAACGGGTGCTGGCCGGCCGCGACCTCGCGCAGGCGCTGCGGTGTCTGATGTGGACGGATCGGGTGACCGCTGGCGAAGCGGTGGTTGCCGGCGAGCAGCCGGTTGAGGGCCTTCGCCGGGGTGTCCGCCGCGGGCTCGGTGGCCGGGGTGGCCGGTCGGGCGGCCAGGGCGGGTCCGGCGAGGGCCGTGGCGCCCGCGGCCAGGCCGGTCGCGGCAGCGGCGAGCAGGGAACGCCGGGGGAGGTTTCGTGGCACAGCGATCTCCTCTGATCAAGGACGGATCAGGTCCACCTGGGGATGCTGCTCCTGCCAAACATGAAGTGGAAGCCATGTTCGATGCGACGTGCGACACATTGGTGTACGTGCGACGTGATATTTGATGCATTCATCGGGGCTGGGGTCGAGGTCTATCCTGACGAGCGTGGCGCGCGAGGTCTGGGCCGCAGGCGACCCGTACGAGGCGTACGTGGGCCGCTGGAGCCGGCGCGTCGCGGAGGCGTTCCTGGGCTGGCTGGCGGTCCCCGCCGGCCGTGACTGGCTGGACGTGGGCTGCGGCACCGGGGCGCTGACCGCGACCGTGCTCGGCGCGGCCGATCCGGCCCGGGTGGCCGGTGTGGACCCGTCGGAGGGGTTCCTGGCGCACGCGCGCGCTCGGATATTGGATCCACGAGCCATTTTTCAGGTGGGCGACGCCCGGTCGCTCCCGTTCCCCGACCACCGCTTCGACGCGGTGGTCAGCGGGTTGGCGCTCAACTTCGTACCCGATGCGGCACGTGCGGCGGCGGAACTGGCCCGCGTGGCCCGGCCCGGCGGGTGGTGGCCGCCTACGTGTGGGACTACGCCGACGGCATGGCGATGATGCGGCTGTTCTGGGCCGCCGCCGGGCTGCTCAATCCGGCCGCCGCCGAACTGGACGAGGGGCGCCGGTTTCCGCTGTGCCGGCCGGGTCCGCTGGCCGAACTGTGGTCCGGGACCGGCCTGTCCGGCGTGGCGGTGGAGGCGATCGAGGTACCGACCGTGTTCGCCGACTTCGACGACTACTGGACGCCGTTCCTCGGCGGGCAGGGGGCGGCGCCGGCGTACGTGGCGTCGCTGAGCGAGGGGCGGCAGCGCGCGCTTCGCGACCTGGTCCGCGCTCGCCTGCCGGCCGCGGCGGACGGGTCCATCGCGCTGACCGCCCGCGCCTGGGCGGTGCGCGGTACCACTCGATCCGCCTGAACCGGAACGGCCCGCCCCGGTCCGGCAACCGGTCGGACGTCCGCGGGCGACGCCCGTGTCGCGTGCGCCGATCAAGGACTTGCGCGTCGATCAAGGGCAAAAGGTCGTGGAACGGAGATCGAACCACGGCCGTTCGCCCTTGATCGACGGACAAGCCCTTGATCGACGGACGCGGACCGCGCGGCCGGGGCGGCGAAACTCGTCGTTCCCTCGTGACGTTCTCCGGTGTACGGTGCGGAAAGCGCTTGCCCACGTCGAGGGGGAGTCATGGCCACGAATCGGTTGGCGGCCGTCGCGGTGGCCCTCGTCGGGGGCGTCACGGCCCTGGTCGGGCCCGCGTCCACGCCGGCGTACGCGGTGGACCCGCCGGGCAGCGCGGTCACCGTCCACATCGACCCGTCGTACCAGCAGGCCGCGTTCGAGGGGTGGGGCACGAGCCTGGTCTGGTTCGCGAACGTGACCGGCGGCTACCCGGACGAGATCCGCGACAAGCTCGTGGACATGCTCTTCGGCGAGGACGGCCTCCGGCTGAACATCGCCCGCTACAACATCGGCGGCGGCAACGCGCCGGACGTCCGTGCCGACTACATGAAGGTCGGCGCGACCATGCCCGGCTTCTGGCAGGCGCCGCCGGGCACCACCCGCGCCGACCTGGACTGGTGGGACCCCGGCAATCCCGACCACTGGAACTGGGACGCCGACGCCAACCAGCGCTGGTGGATCGACCAGATCAAGGACCAGGTCGACATCTGGGAGGCGTTCAGCAACTCACCGCCGTGGTTCCAGACGGTCAGCGGGTACGTCTCCGGCGGCTTCAACTCCAGCACGGACCAGATCCGCGAGGACCGGGTCGACGCCTTCGCGACGTACCTGGTGCGGGTGGCCGAGCACATCGAAGACGCGCACGGCATCGAGTTCGACACCATCGCACCGCTGAACGAGCCGAACACGCCGTACTGGGGCACGACGCTCGGGCCGGACGGGCAGCCGACCGGCGGCCGCCAGGAGGGCGCGCACGCCGGGCCGGCCCTGCAGCAGAAGGTCGTGCTCGCGCTCGACCGCGCGCTGGTCGGCGCGGACACCGCCGCCGCCGTCTCGGCCATGGACGAGACCAACCCGGGCATCTTCGTGCAGAACTGGAACGCGTACGCCGCGGACGCACGCGCCGCCGTGGACCAGCTCAACACGCACACGTACGGCACGGGGCAGCGGACCAGTGCCCGCGACTCCGCCAAGGGCGCGGACAAGAAGCTGTGGATGAGCGAGGTCGAGGGCACCTGGGGTACGGGCACCAGCTTCACCAGCATGGAGCCGGGGCTCGGGATCGCCACCCGGATCGTCGGTGACCTGCGTGAGCTGGAGCCCTCGGCGTGGGTCTTCTGGCAGCCGGTCGAGGACGCCATCCCACAGGCGGCCGGCGGTGGGAACTGGGGGAGCATCCACGTCCCGTTCAACTGCGGGGCCGATGCCACCCTGGAGACCTGCCCGGTCCAGGCGAACACCAAGTTCCACACGATCCGGAACTTCACCCACTACATCCGTCCGGGCGACCATCTGGTCAAGGTGGACGACGCGTCGACCGTCGCCGCCGTCAAGGCGTCCGGGCGCGCCGCGACCGTCGTACACGTCAACAACGAGACCACGTCCCGCGCCGTCACGCTGGACCTGTCGCTCTTCAAGCACGTGTCGAAGAGAGCCACCGTGACGCCCGTCGTGTCGAGTGTGGACGGCGCCCTCGTCTCCGGCGAGCCGGTACGGGTGTCCAGCCAAAAAGCCACGCTCGTCGTACCGGCCAAGTCGGTCACCACGTTCATCGTGAACGGGGTGAGCGGGGTGGCCCGGGATGCCGCGCTGATCCAGCCGGACCACGTCTACCGGCTCCGGGGAGTCCAGAGTGGACGCTCGTTGACCCCGTCGGACGACGGGACCGGCGTGGTCATCCGCACCACCGACGCGACCCGAGCGGATCAGTTGTGGAGCGTGCGGAAGCTGACCGGCGGGCTGACCAACCGCGAGCGGTACGAGGTGGTCAACGCCGTCACCGGAAAGCGGCTCGGCGCGGGCGTGCTCGACGACACCGGCCAGCCGTGGACCCTGTCCACGACCGGCGACGGCACCTGGACCCTGGTCGGTGCCGGGGCCGGCCGCCTGCTCGACGTCGCCGGCCAGGCCACCGCCGACGGCAGCCGGGTCGCCACCTTCACCCCGACTTCGGGAGCCAACCAGCGCTGGGCCATCGTGGACGAGACGGTCCGGCGCACCGAGCCGGTCGAGGCGTACACGGTGCCCGGACTTGCCCCGGTGCTGCCGGACACCGTCACGCCGGTGTACCGCGACGGCGCCCGCGGTGCCCTGCCGGTGGTCTGGACGATGCCGCCGGACTGGCGGTGGCGCCGGCCCGGCACCGTAACGGTGACCGGCGTCGCGACCGATCCGCTGGGCCGCGCGATCCCCGCCGCGGCGGTGGTCACGGTGGACACGTTCGGCGCCACGGAGCCCACCCGCGCGAAGACCTATGTGGGCGGTCGCCCCGACCTGCCGGCCACGGTCACCGGCGTCGGCGCGCACGGCGGCCGGGCCACGCTCCCCGTCGCGTGGGACGCGGCGCCGGCCGGTGCGTTCGACCAGGCCGGCGTGACGACCCTGCGCGGCACCGCCACGGTGGTCGACGGCTCCACGGTGGACGCCACCGTCCGGGTGCAGGTGACCGAGCCGACCCAGCTGAACGCGGCGCGCGAGCCGGGCACGGCGGTCGGGGCGACGTACACGGAGAGCGGCTATTCGGCCGAGGGGTTGCGCAACGGCAACCTCACCGACAAGGCGTGGTCCAACTGGCGCTCGGGCACGAAGAACCCGTCCGACACCATCACGTTCACGCTGCCGGTGGCGCGCGACCTGACCCGGGTCGTGGCGTACTTCTACCGGGACAGCGCGGCCGGCGGCGGCCTGGCGCAGAGCGTGCGCGTCCAGGTGCTCGCCGCCGACGGCACCTGGGTCGATGCCAGCCCTGAGGTCCCGGTCGGCACCGAGGGCACGCCGGTCGTGGACGTACCGGTGGCGGCGGGGGCCACGACGGCCGCGCGGATCGTGCTGACCCCGCGCCCGTCCGGATACCTGACGCTCAGCGAGATCGCGCTGCTGGCCAAGGCGCCCGGCGTGTCGTCGGACGCGGCCGCCGCGTCCATCGCGGTGGACGGCGTACCGATCGCGGGCTTCGATCCGGACGTCACCGAGTACGCGGTGGCCACGGGGAATCCACATCGGAGCGTGGTGACGGCGACGGCCGCCGACCCGTACGCGACGGTGGCGGTCAGCGGCGACCGGACCGTCACCGTCACGGTGTCCAGTGAGGACGGCGCCCGGACGCGGACCTACACCGTGCGGCTCACCCGCGGCCGATAGGCGTCAGCAGCTGCGGTACACATAGTCCGCCTTGTCCCGGTTGGGCGCGACGTCGGGGATCCTGCGCCGGGACGTGCTGGCAGTGAACAGGGCGGTGTCCGTCGCGCCGGTCTCGTTGATGAAGGTGACCGAGCCCGTGGAGCTTTGGTAGTCGACCGACGCCACCCGGTTGCGCCAGTTCCAGGTGCCGAGGTCCTGCGGGCCGCAGTCGCTGAGCTTGCCGCGCGGGTACGTGTAGTTCGCGCCGTCGTAGAAGCAGAACCACCCGGAGGGGCAGTCGGGTACGCCGGCGGCGGCGCTCCGGACGACGGTCACGATGAGGTCGCCGTACGCGATGTCGGTGGCGCTGACCTGGATGCCGCCGGGATTGTCGATAAGGTACCGGTCGATCCGCTCCTGGACGGCTCCGGCGCCGGCGGGTGCGGCGATGGTCACGACGGCCGAGACGGCGGCCAGGAGTGTGGCTACTGCGCGTATTGATCTGGGTACGTAGAGCAACATATTACTGAAAGTAAGTGAGTCGTCACTGAGATCGCCATACGAGTAGCGATAACCGACAATTTTCTCGCGATGGTGGGTCACAACGACCGGCCTGGCGACATGTACCAGTCGAATGGTCGGCAGCGGGGCTGCTGTCTAAATAGGAGTCCACTGTGCGCACGGACGTGGCGCGGGATAGGGCATGGCACGACGACCTCTGCCGGCAGTACCACAGCAGGGTGATGCGGGTGGCGGCGGCGTTGCTGGAAGACCACTGGCAGGACGCGGAGGAGGTCGCGCAGGAGACGTTCATGACGGCGTGGGTGAAGCGGGAGGTCGTCGGTGAAGACCCTTGGCCTTGGCTCTACGTGACCGCGCGAAACCACGTGCGCACCCGCTGGCGGCAGCACCGCAAACGGTTCCAGGCACACCTGCGCAGCGTGGCCGAGCCCGTCGCGCCGTACGACGGCGGCATGGGCGCCTGCGAGGACCGGCAGGACCTGGTACGGGCGTGGCGGTCGCTGCGGGTGGACGACCGCGAGTTGCTGCTCCTGTCGTGCGACGGGACCAGCGACGCCCAGACCGCCGAGATCCTGCGGATAACGCCGGCGGCGGTCCGCAAGCGGCGCCAACGGGCGCGCGACCGGCTGCGCAAGGCGCTTGAGGCGATGGATGCGGAGATCCCGATGGCATCTGTCGGCACCGACAAGGGGACGTGATGAGACACATTCCGGATGAGCATCTCGACGACGTCGTGCGCCAGGTCGTACTCGCGAACGACCCGTTCCGCGGGATGCCCGCGCCCCCGCCGCAGGCCAGCCCGGCCGAGCTGCGGGCCCGGGCGGAGGCAGGTGGCCGGCACACCATGGCCGGCAGGCCGGGGCTCGGCCGGTGGGTCCCGCCCGTGGCGGCCAGCGTCCTCGTGGTGGTGGCGACCGCCGCCGCGGCGATCCTCGCGGGCGTGCTGGCGCGCGGGGCGGACGATCCGGCGCCGCAGGCCGGCGTGCCAACGCCGTCGGGCACATCCGGCGCCCCGCCGCCGGCGCCGAGGCCACTGTCGATACCGAGGACCGGCGATCCAGTCGCGGTGCGCACGCACCTCGACGCCCTTGCCGACGCCGCACGCCGCGCGCCGGCGACGCCGGTGGCCGGCGCCTACACGTACGTCCGGGTGCGCACCTGGACCGCCGGGCCGTCCGGCCAAGCGCCGCCCGCAGCCCGCGACGAGCAGCTGTGGTGGGCGGCCGACCGGTCCGGCCGTCGCCTCGTCACCGCCGCGGGCGCGGCGCACTCCGAGCAGACCACCTACGAGGCAGGGAAGGTTCCCGTCGTGGTTGAGGTGCCATCCGCACAGGCGGCCTTACTCGCGTTCCAACTCGCCGACGAGCACCCGCTGGCCGAGGGTCCGCAGGGCCGGCTGCGCGCGGTCGCGGACCTGTACCGCTTCCACGACCTGGATCCGGCGCAGCGGGCCGCCGCCCTGCAGGTCCTCGCGGACACCGACGGCTTGGACTACCGCGGTCAGGTCGTCGACCGCGAAGGCCGCGGCGGTGTGGCGATCAGCGTCGACAGCGACGGCGGCGCCACGCGCGATGTGGCGATCTTCGACCCCGCGACGGGCCGGCTGCTCAGCTACGAACAGGTCGCGCCGCTCGGCTCGCCGTCCTCGCGTACCCGCGCTCCCGTGCTCGTCGCGTACGTGCTCTACCTCGCGGCCGGCCGAGTCGATCAGCCGGGAGTGGTTTTGTGATCAAGCTCGACGCGCGGCGCGCGACGCTCACCGCGCTCGTGACCGCGACCATCGCCGAGATGGTCCTCTGCGCCGGTGCGGTGTTCTTCCTCGCCACGGACCGGCCCCGGTACGCCGTGGCCGCGGTCCTCATGGGGGCGTTCTCGGCCGTCGTCGACGGGCTGGCGTACCACCGGTTGCGGCGGGGCACCGAAGCGGGGGCGTGACCGCCTACCGGCCGACGACCGGCGCGACCGACTCGCGTACGACGATGTGCGTGCCCAGCACCACGTGCTGCGGCTCGTCCGGGCTCAGGGCCAGGCGCACGGCGGTGCGCCCCAGCTCCTCGGTCGGGATCCGCACGGTGGTGAGCGCCGGCACGACGTTCACGGCGAGCGGGATGTCGTCGTAGCCGACCACGGAGACGTCCTGCGGCACGCGGACGCCCGCCTCGCGGAGCGCGAGCAGCACGCCGGCGGCGACCATGTCGGTGGCCGCGAAGATGGCGGTGTGCTCGACGCCCGCCGCGAGCAGCCGCTTGGCGCCCGCGTAGCCGAACGCCTGGCTGTAGACGCCGGGCACGATCAGCGCCGGGTCGAGCGGCACGCCGAACGCCTCGTGCGCCCGGGTGAACCCCTTGATGCGGTCCCGGCTGGTGGTGTGGTTTTCCTGGACGTTGCCGAGGTAGACGATCTTGCGGTGCCCCTGGGAGAGCAGGTGGCTGGTCATCGCGTACGCGCCGCCCTCGTTGTCGTACTCCACCACCGTGGTCGGCACGTCGTCGCCGAGGGCGGGCCGGCCGCACAGCACGAGGCGGGAGCCGGCCTTGTCGAGCCCGTGCGCGAAGTGGATCATGCGTTGGCGGTAGTCGTCGTCGAGGAAGCCGCTGCCGACCAGGATGACCGCGTCGGCCCGCTGCTCCCGCATGGCCTCCACGACCGCCAGCTCGCGGGCCGGGTCGCCGTGCGTCGTGCAGATCAGGCAGAGCCGGCCCATCGCGGTGGCCTGCTGCTCCACACCCTTGGCCACGTACGCGAACGAGGGGCCGGTGACGTCTTCCATCACGAAGGCCACCATCCCGCTGCCGGCGCCCTTGAGCGCGCGGGCCTGGGCGTTCGCCACGTAGTCCAGCTCGCGCACCGCGCGCTGGACGCGGGCCCGGGTCGCGGCCGAGACCGGGTAGTCGCCGGCCATGACGCGCGAGACCGTCGCGGGAGAAACCCCCGCGGCGACCGCGACATCCTTGACGGTGACCCGTTGACTCACGAGTGGATGGTACGCAGGCTCAGGATGTGACGCGTCCCCGGATTCATCCCGTCGTCTGGTCGCCGCCGGCCGCGCCGGCGCGGGCCCGGCAGCCGTACAGCAGCCCGCCGATGCCCGCGCCCGCCCTGCTGCCGGTCGTGGGCGCGGGCCCC
Organism: Phytohabitans rumicis; assembly: GCF_011764445.1. Classification (NCBI taxonomy): domain Bacteria; kingdom Bacillati; phylum Actinomycetota; class Actinomycetes; order Micromonosporales; family Micromonosporaceae; genus Phytohabitans; species Phytohabitans rumicis. The sequence continues at coordinate 2,214,718 of NZ_BLPG01000001.1, read as the reverse complement.
GAGGACGTGGCCGCCCATCCGGACGGCAGCCTCTACACCGGAGTCGAGGACGGCCGGATCCTTCGGGTACGCCCGGACGGCGGCCCGGCCGAGGTCGTCGCCGAGACCGGCGGGCGGCCGCTCGGCGTCGAGGTGACCGCCGACGGTGCGCTGCTGGTCTGCGACGCCTATCGCGGGCTGCTCCAGGTGGACCCCGGCACCGGCCAGGTCCGCCCCGGGCCGTCGAGGGCATCTTCCTGTGCAACAACGCGGCCATCGCGGCGGACGGCACCGTGTACGTGAGCGACTCGACCCGCCGGTTCACGCTGGCGCACTGGCGGGCCGACCTGATGGAGCACTCCGGCACCGGCCGGTTGCTGCGGCTCACGCCGGGCGGCGACCTGGAGGTGCTGCTGGACGGGCTCCATTTCGCGAACGGCGTGGCGCTCGCCGCAGACGAGTCCTTTGTGGCCGTGGCGGAGACCGGCGCGTACCGGATCACCCGGCTGTGGCTGACCGGGCCGCGGGCCGGGGAGCGCGACACGCTCGTCGACAACCTCCCCGGCTTTCCGGACAACCTGAGCACCGGCTCAGGCGGGCGGATCTGGGTCGCCATCGGCAGCCCGCGCAACCGGCTGCTGGACTGGGCGCACGCCCGTACCCCGTGGGTGCGCAAGGCGGTGTGGGCGCTGCCGGAGGCCCTGCAGCCCGGACCGGTGCGGACGGCCTGGGCCATGGCCGTCGACGGCGACGGCCGCGTCGTGGCCGACCTGCAGGGCGGCGGCGACCGCTACCACTTCGTGACCGGGGTACGCGAGCACGCCGGCACCCTCTACCTCGGCAGCCTGGTAGAGGGTGCCGTCGCGGCCGTCCCGCTCGGCTAGACCGGCGGCGGGGGCGGGTCGATCGCGATGCCGATCTGGGTCACGGCCGAGTACTTGCCGCTGCTGTCGAACGCGCGTACGCCGATCCAGTACGTGCCGAACCCGTTGTAGGGCACGTAGCCGCTGGTGCCGCCGACCGTGCCGACCGGGCCACCGTTGAGGAAGAGCTCGTACCCGGCGACGAAGACGTCGTCCGTCGAGGCGTCCCACCGGACCGGGAAGTACCCGGAGATCGGGCCGGAGAGGCGCAGGTTGGTGGGGGCGCTGGGCGGGCCGGCGTCGGTGGGCGAGCCGATGGTGGTGACGGCGAACGCGGAGAGGTTGCCGGCCGCGTCGACGGCCCGGATGCCGTACGTGGTGGGCACCGACGGCAGTGTCCCGAGTGGATAGTTGGTGTTGGTCGTGGTGGCCAGCTTGGTCCCGTTGGCGAAGACGTCGTAGCCCACCACACCGGTGTCGTCTGTGGACGCGTCCCAGTAGATGGAGGTCATGCCGAGCGCCGTCAGCCGGAGGTTCGTCGGCTTGCTGGGCGGCCGTACGTCCAGGACGGGCGCGCCCGTGCAGGGACCGCCGTTGACGGTGCAGTTGGTCGGCTCGCCGGTGCCGCTCGCGACCCAGCCGAAGCTGGTGGCGGCGCCGGGGCCCAGGTTGCCGTTCCAGGGGAGGTTGCTCATGACGTAGCGGCTGCCGGACCGGGTGAGGGCGGCGCTCCAGTGGCTGGCGATGGTCGTACCGGCGGGCAGGTCGAACTCCACCCGCCAGGTGGTGATCGCGGTGGTGGTGTTGTTGGTGACGGTCATCTTTCCGACGTATCCGGTCGACCACTGGCTCTCCTTGACGAAGACCGACGTGGCGGCGGAGGCCGGTGCGGGGAAGAAGGTGATCGCTGTGACGCCCAGGACCAGTGCGGTCGCCACGCGAGCGATTGATAGCTTCATATCGATTGATCGTAGAGATCAATATCGATGGGTACCAGTCTTCTCAAGCGGGTCTATCGCTAGCTGTCGAGCGAGGCGGCCGCCTGGGCCGCTCGGGTCGCCCACCGCGTCGATCAAGGACTTTCGCGTCGATCAAGGGCAAACGGCCGTGGATTGGAGATCAAAGCACGACCGTTTGCCCTTGATCGACGCAGAAATCCTTGATCGACGCAGAGAGGGCTTCGCCCTTGATCGACGCAGAGAGGGCGGGGAGAGGGCGGGGAGAGGGCGGGGGACGGCGTGGGACGGCGTGGGACGATCACCGGGAGGGGGTTGTCGTGGGGCGGGTGATGCTGGAGCGGGAAGGCGAGCTGCGGGTGCTGGCCGGCGCGGCCCGGGACGCGGCGCGCGGGGCGGGGAGCGTCGCGCTGGTCTTCGGCGAGGCGGGGATCGGAAAGTCCAGCCTGGTGGAGGCGGCGCGGGCGGTGCTGCCGGCGGAGGGCCGGATGCTGATCGGGTACTGCGACGATCTGGCGACAAAGCGGACACTGGGCCCGTTTCGGGACCTGGTCGGGCGGGTCGGCGTCGACCTCGCCAGGGCGCTGCGCGGGGGCGCCGACCGGGACGAGGTGCTCGCCGCGCTGCGGGCCGAGCTGGACTGGGCCGGGCATCCCACCGTGCTGGTGGTGGAGGACGTGCACTGGGCGGACGAGGCCACCCTCGACGCGCTGCGGTACGTCGTGCGCCGGGTCGCCGAGCTGCCGGCGGTGCTGCTGCTGACGTACCGGGTGGACGAGCTGACCCGGGACCACCCGGTGCAGGGGCTGATCGGGCTGGCGTCGGGGGCGCCCCGGGTGCACCGGTTGCCGCTCAGCCGGCTGTCCGTCGAGGCGGTCCGCAAGCTGGGCGCCGATCGCACCGACGCCGACGAGGTGTACGCGGTGACGTCGGGCAACCCGTTCTTCGTGGCCGAGGTGCTGGCGTGGGGCGAGGCCGTCCCGCCGACGGTGGTCGACGCGGTGCTGGCCCGGGTGCACCGGCTGGACCGGTCCACACAGGACGCGCTGGAGCAGCTCGCCGCCGTACCGTCCGCATTGGACAGGTGGCTGGTCGACGCGCTCGTGCCGGACGGGCTCGGTGAGCTGGCCGCCGCCGAGCAGCGCGGGCTGCTGGGCGTCACGCCGGATCGGGTGGCGTTCCGGCACGAGCTGACCCGGCGGGCCGTCCTCGACTCGGTGCCGGCGGCGCGCCGTGTCGAGCTGCACGCGCGGGTGCTGGCGGCGCTGGTCGAGCGGGGCGAGCCGGACCTGTCCCGGCTCATGCACCACGCCGCGGAGGCGGGCGATGTCGAGGCGATCGCCCGGTACGGGCCGGACGCCGCGCGCGACGCCGCTCAGGCCGGCGCCCACCGGGAGGCCATCGCCCACTACCGGCTCGTGCTGCGGCAGCGGGACCGGTTCCCACCGGCGGAACGCGCCGACCTGCTCCGCGCGTACGCCGTCGAGATGTATACGGCGGGCGTCGCACCGGACGCGGTGGCCGTCCAGCGCGCGGCCGTGGAGCTGCGCCGGGAGCTGGGCGACCCCGGTGCCCTGGGCGCCGACCTGCGCTGGCTGTCCCGCATGCACTGGTGGGCCGGCGACCGGGCGTCCGCGGAGGCCGCCGCCACCGAGGCGATCGCGGTGCTGGAGGCGGCCGGCGACGACCGGGCGCTCGCGCTGGCGCTGAGCAACCAGTCGCAATTGGACATGCTCGCCAACCGCACCGACCAGAGCATCGCGCTCGGGGAGCGGGCCGTGGCGCTGGCCACCTCCGTCGGCGACGCCGCGATCCTGGCGCACGCGCTGACCAACATCGGCACCGCGCGGTGGAACGACGGCGATCCGGCCGGCCGCGCCGCGATCGAGCGGGCGCTCCGGATCGCGTTGGACGCGGGCGAGCACGAGCACGCCATCCGCGCGTACGCGAACATCATCTGGACGCTGCTGGACTTCTACCAGCTGGCGGAGGCGGAGCCGTACATGACCGCCGCGCTCCCGCTCGCCGAGCGGGCCGAGCACATCGGGTTCCTCAGCTACCTGCACGTGTCGCGCGGGCGGCTGGAGCTGGGCCGGGGCGAGTGGGAGGCGGCCGAGCGCAGCGCCGAGGCGGGCGTCGGGGCGCACCTGCCGGCCGTGTGCGCGGCGCTGACGGTGCAGGGCACCGCACGGGTACGGCGCGGCCAGCCCGGCGGCGACGAACTGCTGGCCCGGGCGTGGGAGCTGGCCGTGCGCATGGACGAGTTGCAGCGGCTCGGGCCGGTGGCCGCCGCCCGGGCCGAGGCCGCCTGGCTGACCGGTGACCACGCGGCGGCACGCGCGATCGCCGGCCCGGTGTACGACGACGCCCGGCGCCTCGGCAACGTGGCGTGGGCCGCGGAGTTGGGCTTCTGGCTGACCGTGGCCGGGCAGCCGGTGCCGCCGCTGTCCAGCGATCACCCGTACGCCGTGCAGGCCGCGGGGCGGTGGCGGGAGGCAGCGCAGTGGTGGGGGGCGGCCGGCTGCCCGTACGAGCGGGCCCTGGCACTGTCCGCCAGCGACGGCGCCGCCGACCTGCTGGACGCCGTGGCGGAGCTGGACCGGCTGGGCGCCGAGCCGCTCGCCCGCATCGTCCGGGGGCGGCTGCGCGACCTCGGCGTCAGCCGCGTCCCGCGCGGGCCGGTCGAGGCCACCCGCACCAATCCGGCCGGCCTCACCAGCCGGCAGGTGGAGGTGGTGCGGCTGCTGGGCGCGGGCCTGACCAACACCGAGATCGCCGAACGGCTGGTCGTGTCCCCGCGTACCGTGGACGCTCATGTCGCCGCGGTGCTGGGCAAGCTCGGCGCCCATACCCGGCAGGAGGCCGCCGCGCGGGCGGCGGAGCTCGGTATCTTCAGGCCGTGAAGTAGGTAGGCGCGCGGCCCGGTCTCGGTAGCGCCAGCGGATCCGGCGGCGGGCTCCGCCGCCGTACAAAGAGCCATCAGCGGTACGACGAGACCAAAGGGGATCGCGATGGCTATCGACCAGGACAAGCTGCACGAGTTTCTGCTCAAGTTCGTGGGGGACCTCGGCGCGACGATCGGCGCGGGCAGCGTCATCGTCGGCGACCGGCTCGGCCTCTACCGTGCCCTGGCGGACAAGCCGGCGGCGCCGCAGGAGCTGGCCGACCGGACCGGCACCGCGCCGCGGTACGTCGAGGAGTGGCTGCGCGGTCAGGCCGCCGGCGGCTACGTCGAGTACGACGCGGCGACGGGTGAGTACTGGCTGACCGAGGAGCAGGCGTTCGCGTTGACCGACCCGGACGGCGCGGTGTACGTGCCCGGCGCGTTCCAGCTCGCCCTGGCCACGCTGCGGGCCGAGCCGCGCATCACCGAGGCGTTCCGCACCGGGGCCGGGTTCGGCTGGCACCAGCACGACGACGAGGTCTTCATCGGCTGCGAGCGCTTCTTCCGCCCCGGGTACCTCGCCAACCTCGTACCCGCGTGGCTGCCGGCCCTGGACGGCGTCGAGGCGAAGCTGCGCGCGGGCGCCGCGGTCGCGGACGTCGGTTGTGGACACGGAGCGTCCACTGTGCTCATGGCTCGCGAGTATCCACAGTCGACGTTCGCTGGCTCCGACTACCACCGGGCGTCGATCGACCAGGCGCGCGCCCGGTCCGGCGACGCCGGCCTGAACGGGCAGGTCGCCTTCGAGGTCGCCTCCGCGCAGTCCTTCGGCGGCGGCCCGTACGACCTGGTGACCACGTTCGACTGCCTGCACGACATGGGCGACCCGCTCGGCGCGGCCCGGCACATCCGCGAGCGGCTCGCGCCGGACGGCACCTGGATGATCGTCGAGCCGTACGCGGGCGACAGCGTCGCGGACAACCTCAACCCGGTGGGGCGGGTCTACTACGGGTTCTCCACCTTCCTATGTGTACCGAACGCGCTGTCCCAGCCGGGCGGCTACACGCTGGGCGCCCAGGCGGGCGAGGAGGCGATGCGCCAACTGGCCGGCGCGGCCGGGTTCACCCGCATGCGCCGCGTCGCCGAGACGCCGTTCAACCTCGTGTACGAGGCGCGCCCATAACCGCTAGGTCGCCGCTTGGGCCGGCTCGAAGCTGGCCAGCATCTCCTCCAGGGCGTGCTGGTCCGGCCCGACGAACGGGTCGGCCTGCGGGACGGACACGAGCATGTCGATGAAGCGGGACGTGAGCCCGACCGCCGGTGGCAGGTGCGTGCTGCAGATGGTGTCCGGGTCCATGTCGCGCAGCGGCGCGACCGTGGCGAGGTAGCGATCGGTGTCCACTGTGTGCACCCACGGGCTGTCGAGCGTGGCCCACAGATGCTGCCCGGCGTGGAGCGCGTCCGGCGGCGCGTCGCGGACGTCGTCGCTGGCGGCGAGGCTCTCCGTCGGCATGGGCGCGCCGAAGCAGTCCGAACTGAAGCAGGTGCGGGACTTGTCGTCGTAGAAGCCGACCGTCGCGGGGCTGTCGAACAGCGGCGGCCGGAACGCCCGCACGGTGCGGTCGCCGAGGTCCAGCGACTGGCCCGGGTTGAGCAGGTAGAGCCGGTCCATCGGCAGTGGGTGCTCGGTCGACATGATGCCGGCGCCGATGTACGTCGTGATCAGGCGCGCCTGCGGTGCCGCGGCGAGCAGTTCGAAGAGCGCGCCGGTGTGGTCCCGGTCCGGATGGGTCAGCCAGATCCAGCGCACGTCGCGCGGTTCGACGACCGTGCCGAGCGCGTCCATGAAGCCCCGGTCCGGCAGGCCCAGGCCGGTGTCGATGACGAGGGGCTCCTTCGCGTGCAGCACGAAGGCGTTCACGGGCAGGAAGCCGATGCCGGGCACCGGCAGGTAGTCGTTCAGGACGCTGACGTCACGCTCGAGGCGGTGGACTCGCATCGGTATCCCCCCACTCTTATCCAGATATAGGGTGATTTACCCACCTAGTGCGGAGGGGTGTCAAGGTCGGAGGTGCCGGTCGAACCACTCCCGGGCGAGCCTGGACACCTCCTCCAACGCGCCGGGCTCGGCGAAGAGGTGGGTGGCGCCCGGCACGATGGTGAGCTGGGCGGCCGCGCCGAGCAGCACCGCCGCCTGCTCGTTCAGCTCGATGACCGCGCTATCGTCGCCGCCGACGATGAGCAGGGTTGGGGCCCGCACGCTGGCCAGCGCGTTCGCGGCCAGGTCGGGCCGGCCGCCGCGGGAGACCACCGCGCCCACCGCCGCCGGCCGCCGGGCCGCGGCCACGAGGGCCGCCGCCGCGCCCGTGCTGGCGCCGAACAGGCCGGTCGGCAGCGCCGCGACATCCGGCAGCCAATCGAGTACGGCGACCAGCCGGTCGGCGAGCAGCCCGATGTCGAACCGGAGCTCGGTGCTGTCCTCGTCCGCGGTCAGCAGGTCCATCAGCACGGTGCCGTAGCCGCCCGCGTCGAGGTGCTCCGCGACCATCCTGTTCCGCGGGCTGTGCCGCGAGCTGCCCGAGCCGTGCGCGAACAGCACGATCCCGCGGGCCCGGTCCGGCAGCGTGAGGATGGCGGCCAGCTCCCTGCCGCCGGCCGGCACGGCCACTTCGGCCTGGGTCTTCATGTGTTCTGTGTACCCCAGTCATAGTGGAATAGGCCCCCGCGTTATCTAGTTCAAAGTTGAAGTAACGCGCGACTAGAGGCAGGATGGCTGACATGCAGTTCGGGATCTTCTCCGTCGGCGACGTGACGCCGGACCCCACCAACGGGACCGTGCCCACCGAGCACGAGCGCATCAAGGCGATGATCACCATCGCGTTGAAGGCCGAGGAGGTGGGGCTGGACGTCTTCGCCACGGGCGAGCACCACAACCCGCCGTTCGTGCCGTCCTCGCCGACCACGATGCTCGGCTACATCGCGGCGCGTACGGAGCGGCTCGTCCTCTCCACCGCCACGACCCTGATCACCACGAACGACCCGGTCAAGATCGCCGAGGACTACGCGATGCTGCAGCACATCGCGGACGGTCGCGTCGACCTGATGATGGGGCGCGGCAACACCGGGCCGGTGTACCCGTGGTTCGGTAAGGACATCCGGGACGGCATCGCGCTCGCGGTCGAGAACTACGCGCTGCTGCACCGGCTCTGGCGCGAGGACGTCGTGGACTGGGAGGGCAAGCACCGCACGCCGCTGCAGTCGTTCACCTCGACGCCCCGCCCGCTGGACGGCGTGCCGCCGTTCGTGTGGCACGGCTCGATCCGCAGCCCGCAGATCGCCGAGCAGGCCGCGTACTACGGGGACGGGTTCTTCCACAACCACATCTTCTGGCCGGTGGAGCACACCAAGCGCATGATCGAGCTGTACCGTCGGCGGTACGAGCACTACGGCCACGGCGCCGCCGACCAGGCCATCGTGGGCCTCGGCGGGCAGGTGTTCATGCGCAAGAACTCCCAGGACGCGGTGCGCGAGTTCCGGCCGTACTTCGACAACGCCCCGGTGTACGGGCACGGCCCGTCGCTGGAGGAGTTCACCGAGCAGACCCCGCTGACCGTCGGCAGCCCGCAGCAGGTGATCGACCGGACCCTGACGTTCCGCGAGCACTTCGGCGACTACCAGCGCCAGCTCTTCCTCATGGACCACGCCGGCCTGCCGCTCAAGACCGTGCTGGAGCAGATCGACATGCTCGGCGAGGAGGTCGTACCGGTGCTGCGCCGCGAGCTCGACGCGCTGCGCCCCGCGCACGTGCCGGACGCGCCCACCCACGAGTCGCTCCGGGCCGCTGGGGTCACCCGGTGACCAGCCGTACCCTCACGGTCGTCTCGGCGGGGCTGAGCCAGCCCTCGTCGACGCGGCTGCTGGCGGACCAGTTGGCGGCCGCGACCGGCCGCCAACTGGACGTCGACGCCACGTTCGTGGACGTCCGCACGCACGCCCACGACCTGATGAACCACATGCTCGCCGGCTTCCCGTCGCCCGACCTGCGGCGGGTGCTCGACGCGGTGACCGGGGCCGACGGGCTGATCGCGGTGACGCCCATCTTCAACGCGTCGTACAGCGGCCTGTTCAAGTCGTTCTTCGACGTACTCGACGAGGGTGTGCTGACGGACAAGCCGGTGCTGATCGCGGCGACCGGCGGCACGGCGCGGCACTCGCTGGCCCTGGAGCACGCGCTGCGGCCGATGTTCGCGTACCTGCGGGCGGTCGTCGTGCCCACGTCGGTGTTCGCGGCGCCGGAGGACTGGGCCGGCGCCACCGCGCAGGGCGCGCTGGCGGCGCGGATCGAGCAGGCGGCGGGCGAGCTGGCCCGGGAGATCGGGCGGCGCGAGCGACCGTCCATCGTGGACCCGTTCGACGACCCGACCCCGTTCGAGGAGCTGCTCAACCGCCGGTAGCTTCGGCCGGCGCCGAAAGGTCACGCGCCTACGGTTGGCGGCGTGTCCGATCATGTGACGATCAACCCCAAGATCCTCTACTTCGGTACGCCGGTGGCGCTGCTGAGCACGGAGAACGGCGACGGGACGTTCAACCTCGCGCCGATGTCGTCGGCGTGGGCGCTCGGACAGGTCGTCGTGCTCGGCTTGGGCGCGGAGAGCCAGACCGCCCGCAACCTGGCCGAACGCCCCGACCTGGTGATCAACCTGCCCACCCCGGACCAGTGGTCCGCGGTGGAGTGCCTCGCACCGCTGACCGGGCGGCACCCGGTGCCGCCCCACAAGCGCGACCGCTTCCGGTACGAGCCGGCGAAGTTCGCGGCCGCCGGACTGCGCCCGGAGCCGTCGAAGCACGTACGGCCGCCACGCGTCGCCGACTGCCCGTTGCAGTTGGAGGCCCGCGCCGCCCGCGTGCAGCCGGACGTCAGCGGCGACTTCGTGATCGTCGAGGCGCGCGTGCTCGCGGTGCACGCCGACCAGGGCGTCGTCGTACCCGGCACGCAGCACGTCGACCCTGCCGCGTGGCGCCCGCTCATCTACAACTTCCGGCACTACTTCGGCCTGGGCGCCGAGCTGGGTCACAGCTTCCGCTCGGAAACCCCGTCCGCTTCGGCCGCCAGCGCGGCGAGCAGGTCGGCCGCGGGCAGCGACCGGGCCAGTGGGCCGCCCTGGCCGGCGAGCATCGGCGGCTCCGGGAGCAGGTAGCGGGCCAGCGGGTAGTCGGGGGGTTCGAGGCCCGCGGCTTCGAGGCGTTCGACCAGAGGCGTGCGCACCGCGCGGGCATGACGACCGGTGAGTACGCGGGTGACCGTCGTCTCGTGGTCCAGCGCGGCCCGGTGCGCCTCGCTCGTGCCCGCCTCCGGGCAGCGCAGGAACGCCGTACCCAATTGGACCGCCTGGGCGCCGAGTGCGAGCGCGGCGGCGACGCCGCGGCCGTCCATGATCCCGCCCGCGGCCACCACCGGCACCGCGACGGCGTCGGCGACCTGCGGCACCAGGGCGAGGGTGCCGATCAGCGAGCGGTCGACCGGCCCGAGGAAGGTGCCGCGGTGACCGCCCGCCTCGTACCCCTGTGCGACCACCGCGTCCACGCCGGCCCGTTCCAATGCGATGGCCTCGGCGACGGTCGTCGCCGTGCCGATCGTGACCGCGTCGACGTCCGCCAGCGGCGGGATGCCGAAGGTGAAGCTGAAGACGGGCACGCGTTCGGCGATGACGACCGCGAGCTGGTCGTCGAAGCTCGGCGCCGCGGGCGGGGCCGACGGCTGGACCCCGGTCAGCGCCGCCCACTGCGCCACCCGGTCGGCGCGCGGCGGCGGGAGCGGCACGAAGAGGTTGACGGCGAACGGCGCGCTGGTGCGTGCCCGGACCTCCGCGATCGCGGCGCGCAGGGCGTCGGGTCCGAGCATCGCGCCGGCGATCGAGCCGAGCCCGCCGGCCGAGGAGACGGCCGCCGCGAGGCGGGGCGTGGACGGTCCACCGGCCATCGGCGCCTGGATGATCGGCAGGGCGAGTCCCAACTGCCGAGCCAGCGGCGTGTCGCGCCACGACATCGCGTACCCCCTTCAGCGCCCATTGTCGCGGGGCGTCCCGTTCATTGTCGGAACCCCGCCCTTTTCCCGTGGCTCGTAGGGGTATGGGCGTACGGATCGTGGTCGCCATGCTGGGCGTGCTGGTCGCCGTCGGGTGCGACGGCGATCCGGAGCCGGCCGCGACCCCGAGCGCGACACCGGTGGGATGCGCGCGGCCGGCCCCGGGCACGGCCGAGCCCGCGTCCGCGCTGGTGCCCGGCCCGACCAACGGGCTCGCCCGCTCGACCGCCGGCGGCGACGCGCTCCTCATCGAGGCCGTCATCCTCGACGCCGGATGCCGGCCGGCCGGCGGCGCCGACCTGAGAATCTGGCACACCGACGCGCGCGGCCTCTACGGCCCGGCCGATTCGGAACGGTGCTGCTACTACGAGGGCACCGTGCGGACCGACCACAATGGACGCTTCCGGCTGTCGACGATCCGGCCGGCCCAGTACCCGGAGCCGAACGCCCCGCCCGCGCACATCCACCTGGAGATCCGGCACCCGTCGGCCAGCCTCACGACACAGATCGTGTTCGGCATCGCCGACCCGCCGGCGACGGTCGCGCCGACCGGGCAGCTGCTGCCGGTCCCCCTGCGTCGCGACGGTACGGGCTGGCGCGGCGACGCCGTCTTCGTCCTCGGCTTCCCGTGACCGCGGGACCTACAGTCAGCCCACGTGCGCCGCTTGCCCCGGTAGGCGTCGCCTTGGACGACTGTGGCGAGGAATTGCCCGCCGCGGGGCAACTATTCGCCACGGTCATGGATGGCCCGGGATCTCGCGGCCGGGTATGCCGGGTATGTCCGAGCGGGCGGCCCGATCATCGAAGCCAACAAACGGCGCAGGGCGCACGGCGCACCGCCCCGCCTGGGGCGGCTGGGGGTGCGGGGGCGCAGAGCGGTGGGCGGGCGGCGCGGACCGTGCCCCCTGCCGCGCCGATCAAGGATTTCCGCGCCGATCAAGGGCAAACGGCCGTGGATCGGAGATCGAAGCACGGCCATATGCCCTTGATCGACGGGGAAAGGGGGCGGGGAAGACGTGGGCTAGGAGACGTGGAGGGTGACGGCGGGTTTTTCGGGCCAGAAGGCGAGGAGGCCGGCTACCTTTTGGCTCTCCGGGAGCGGGGTGCGGTACGACCAGACGACGTCCTTGTGCACCGTGTCGCCCACGCGGACCGACCAGTACTCGGCCTGCCCCTTGTACGGGCAGTGCGTGACGGTGTCGCTGCGCTCCAGCAGGTCCAGCCGTACGTCGGTCATCGGCAGGTAGTAGCGGGTCGGCAGGCCGGTCTCGAAGAGCAGGTACGGGCGGGTCGACTCCGCCACGGTCACCCCGTCGATCTCGACGCGTACGTGGCGGGAGCTGGCGAGGATGTCGATCCGGGTGTACGGGCTGCGGGCGTGCACGTAGACCGGCTCGTCCTCCTCGAACCAGTCGTCCATCGCGTCCCACTCGAAGCGCACCAGGTCGCGCAGCTCCTCGATCGGGGACTCCGGGTAGCGCAGCGCCGCGTCGACGGCCTCCTTGCCGTCCACCGCGACGGTGTAACGCTGCCCGTCGCCGCGGCTGGGGGAGTGGCTGGTGCGCTCGGTGGCCGTGAGCACGCCGTCCCGTACGTCGGCGAGGGGGATGTAGTACGTCGGGTAGTGGGGGCTTTCCCAGACGTACACGGGACTGGTCGTGTCGGCGATGACCTGGCCGTTGAAGACGATGCGTACGCGCTTCGCGCCGGTCTCGACGCGGACCCGGCCGCGAGCGGCTGTTTGACTCGTCATGAACCCACCAACCCGACGTCCGCGGATCGAATTCCGCGAACCGCTAGGGTCACATCGTGAGCAACCTCCTCAAAAACGTGGCCGCCAAGCTCCGGCGGCGGCCGCGCCCGATCTCGACGGCCGGCCGCCACCTGGTGTACGCCCCGGACCTCGACGGCCAGGCCGATCCGGGCGAGATCGTGTGGACCTGGGTGGCCTACGAGGATCTGCCGGATCAGGGCAAGGACCGTCCGGTTTTGGTCGTCGGGCGGGAGGGCAAGCGGACCCTGCTCGGCCTGATGCTCTCCAGCCAGGACGAGCGCGACGGGCAGCGGCACTGGTTCGCGCTCGGGCCCGGCGCGTGGGACCGCGAGGAGCGCCCGAGCTGGGTGCGGCTGGATCGCGTGCTCACCCTGCGTGAGGACGGCATCCGCCGGGAGGGTGCGGTGCTGGACCGGGTCAGGTTCGAGGCCGTGGCCCAGGAGCTGCGCACCAACTACGGCTGGAGCTGACCATGAGCGCCGAGCCGACCCCGTTCGCCCAGGTCGACGACATGCCGCCGCAGATCCGGGCGCTGATCCTCGGCGCGCTGGAGCGGATGGCCGCCAGCCCGGAGATCCAGCGGGTCCGCCGGGTCGCGCAGGCGGCGCTCGACCCGCGCCCGGGCCAGCGCCTGCTGGACGTCGGCAGCGGCGTGGGCGAGGTGGCGCGGCAGCTCGCCGCCGCGGTCGCCCCGGACGGCGAGGTGGTCGCGGTCGACGCGTCCGCCGCCGCGGTCGCTGTCGCGACCGATCGGCACGACGGCAGCGCGGTGACCTACGCCGTCGGTGACATCACGGCGCTCGACTTCCCGGACGCCAGCTTCGACGGGGTACGCACCGAGCGCGTCCTGCAGCACCTCGCCGACCCGGACGCCGCCGTCGCCGAGCTGGCCCGGGTCACCCGCCCGGGCGGCCGGGTCTGCCTGGTCGACACCGACTGGACGTCGGTGGCCGGCGACGGCCTGCCCGACGATCTGGTGGACGCGATCTGGCGGGCCGTGCCGGCGCGCCAGCACCACCCGACGATGGGCCGCACGCTGCGTGGCCGGCTGGTCCGGGCCGGGCTGGCCGAGGTGCGCTGCGAGCCGGTGCCGCTGTGGTTCACCGATCCGGAGTCCGCCAGCGCGGTGATACCGGTGTTCAACAAGGAGATCCCGCGGGAGGCCGGGATCATCCCGGACGAGCTGCGGGACCGGTGGTTCGCCGCCGTCGACGCGGCGGCGGCGCGCGACGAGTTCCTCGCCGTACTCACGATCTGGGTGGCGGTCGGGGTCACTCCCGCGCGCACTCGTCCGGCGTGAGCCCGCCGCAGGTGGCGACGCTGCACCACCGGCGCCGTCCACTGTGGTCGATGAAGAGCCAGCCGCAGCGCGCGCTCGGGCACGCGCGCACCGTGAACCGGCGCGGGTCGGCCAGCAGCTCCGCCGCGCTGCGGGCGGCGGCGTGCACGGGCAGCCGCAGCCCCGCCTCCCGCGACAAGGACCACCGGCCGAGGCCGTCGGCGTCGCGGACGTACACGGATAATCTGGCCGCGGCCTCGGCGCGCCGCGCCACGGCCTCGAACGCGCGGACATCCGCGGCGTCCGTCAGGCAGGCATAGAGGTCCGCGCGCAGCTCACGCGCCTCATCGAGTACGGCGGTGGCCGCGACCGGGTCGCGTTCGGCCTCGCGGAGCAGGCGGTTGACCGTCGGCTCGTCGGCCAGCCCCTGGTGAGCTGCCCAGACCGCGAGGGCCGGGTAGCCGCGCAGCCACTCCGCGCCCGGCATCCGGGGGCCGCCCCACCCCGCGAACGTGTTGCAGAGCTCCAGCGCCGGGTGGCCGCCGACCGCCCACGGGAGCCACTGGTCGCGGACCCGGACGGCGTACACCGGGACGGCCGGGCGCTCCATGCGCGGGTCGCCGGCGATGATCCGCTCCTGCAGCGTGCGCAGCTCCGGCCCCGGCTCGACGCCGAGGTCGGCGGCCAGCGCCTTCGCCGTCAGCTCGAAGAGGTGCAGGGCGTCGGTCTGGCGCCCGCTGCGGTAGAGGGCGGTCATGAGGTGGCCGATGAGCCGTTCCCGGGCCGGGTGCTCCTGGGCCAGCGGGATCAGGTCGGCGACCACCCGGTCGTGGCGGCCGGTGCCGAGCAGGGCCTCGGCGCGCAACTCCTCGGTGGTCAGGCGCAGGTCATCGAGGTCCTTGCCGAGCCGTTCGCGCAGGGGGTCGCCGGCGAGGTCGGCTAGCAGCGGGCCGCGCCAGAGGTCCAGGGCCCGGTCGCACAGGCGTACCCGGTCATCGGGATGGTCGACGCGGGCCGCGTCGTGCGCGGCGGCGGTGAACTCGGCGGCGTCCACCGCATGGCCGCCGGCCTCGATCAGATAGCCGCCGCCCCGGGTGGCGATGGTGGCCCCGTAGGGGCGCAGCGCGGTGCGCAGCCGGCCGACGTAGGTGTGCACGACGGCGCGGGCCGCGTCCGGCGGGTCGCCGTCCCACAGCAGGTCGACGAGCCGGTCGATGGGCACGATCCGGCCGGCTTCGAGCAGGAGGAGGGCGAGCAGGCAGCGCTCCTGGCGGCGGCCGCCGACCTCGACGGTACGGCCGCCGTGGCGGGCCTCGAACGGTCCGAGCAGTCGGAACTCCATGGTCCGTCGATGGTAAGCCTGTGGTCAGGCGGCTCGGGAAGGCTCGTTTCCATGCGTCGATTGCTGATTCTTCTTGTTGCCGCCGTGACGGCGGTATTTGTCGCGCCGATGCCCGCGTCGGCCAGCGGTGGTTGGGTGCCGGCGCCGTCGGCACCGTACGACCAGCCGGCCGGGGCGCGCTGCGACTTCGCGGTGCACCTGGAGCCGGTCGTGGACGAGGTCATGACCAAGGTGCTGGCCACCTACCCGGACGGCTCGACCAAGCGCGAGGCGTACGTGGGTGACCTGGTCTTCCGCGTCACCAACACGGCCACCGGTGCCTCGGTGGACGTGGACCTGAGCGGGAACGCGATCGTCGCGTACCAGCCGGGTGGCACGCTGATCACCAACTCCACCTGGTACCTCGTGGGGCCGGCGATGTTCGGCTTCAAGGAGGGCGGCGGCGACCACCCGCGCGGGCTGTGGGTCTTCGACGGCGTCTACACGGTGGCGTTCGACGCGGTGGCCTACAAGACGGTGACGATCTATCACGGCACGGAACGGAACGTGTGCGACGACCTGAGCTGATCGGGTAGCGGCCGGGAGTGGAGCACGTCGAGCCGGGAGACGGCGCGGGTGAGCACGACGTACAGCCGATGCAGGCCACGCGGCTCGGCCTCGACGATCTCGGCCGGCTCGACGGCGATCACGTGGTCGTACTCCAGGCCCTTCGCGAGGCCGGTGGGGAGCAGGGTCACCCGCTCCCCGCCGGCCTCGATCCCGGCCGCGGCCAGCGCCGCGGCGATGGACGGCAGCCGGTCCGCGGTGCCGATCACCGCCGTGGAGCCGGCCTGTGCGAGGGCCGCGCGCACCGCGGCCACGGCGGCCGCGGCCAGGTCGGGCGCCTCCTGGATGCGCAGGTCACCGTCGCGCCGCAGGGACACCGCCGGGGGTACGTCGACGCCGAGCGCGGGCACCAGGCGGTTGGCGAGCGTGAGTACGGCGGCGGGCACCCGGAACCCGGTGGTCAGCGGCACCACGGGGGTGGCGGGCTTGCCGAGGTGGGCGAGCAGCTCGGGCCAGGACCGGGCGGCCCACGGGGTGGTGCCCTGGGCGAGGTCGCCGAGCACCGTCAGCGAGCCGTGTGCGCTGCGCCGGGCGACCGCGCGGCACTGCATCGGCGACAGGTCCTGCGCCTCGTCGACGATGATGTGCCCGAAGCCGGGCGCGTGCTCGACCAGGCCGGCGACCTCGTCGATGAGCACGGCGTCGGCGGCGGTCCAGCGGGCGCTCCGCGCCCTGCGGGGACGCAGCCAGGCGATGACCGCCTGCTCCGCCTCGGTGAGCAGGCCGTCCGCGGCCGCCGCCAGCGCCGCCCGGTCGCCGAGCAGCCGGGCCACCACCTCCGCCGGCCGGGCCTTCGGCCACACCGCGTCCAGGAACCCGTTCACCGCCCGGCAGTGGCTCATCCGGCGCACCCAGACCGCGCCGGGCGTGTCCACGGTCTCGGCGCGCCGCTGGAGCAGCGCGACCACGCGGGCGCGTACCCGCTCACGACCCATGCCGTAGGCCAGCGCCTCCCGGCGGACGTCGGCCACGACGCGCCGGAGCGCCTCGACGGACACCCGCCACCGGTACGAGCCGTCCGGCACGACCAGCGGCTCGGACGGCTCGGCAAGGTTGGCGTAGAGGGCGCGGCGGAGCACCTGGGCCATCCGGGCATCGTGCTTGACGGCCGCGGCCGCGCCGGTGTCCACCGCGTCCGCGCCGGTGTCCAGCAGATCGTCCAGTGTGGACTGCCGGACGTTGACCTCGCCGAGTGCCGGGAGCACGGCGGAGATGTAGCGCAGGAACTCCCGGTTGGGCCCGAGGACGAGGACGCCGCCACGCCGCAGGCGCTGCCGGTGGGTGTAGAGCAGGTACGCGGCGCGGTGCAGGCCGACCGCGGTCTTGCCGGTGCCCGGCGCGCCCTGGACGCACACCGACTCGTCGACGTCGGCTCGGACCAGCAGGTCCTGGTCCGGCTGGATGGTGGCGACGATGTCGCGCATGGGCCCCACGCGGGGGCGTTCGATCTCCTCGGCGACGAGGCGGCTGAGCCCGGCGGCCTGCCCGATCCGCTCGTCCTCGTACCCGGTGAGCCGGCCGGCGGGGTCCCAGCCGTACCGCCGCCGGACCGCGACGCCCATCGGGTCGCGGGCGCTGGCCCGGTAGAAGGCGCGGCAGATCGGCGCGCGCCAGTCGAGCACCATCGGTAGCCCCGCCGCGTCGGTGACGTGCCGCCGCCCGATGTAGTACCGCTCTTCCTCCACTGCGAAGTCGAGGCGGCCGAAGTACGGCGGGCTGCTCGGCTCCTCGGCCAGGTCCTTGACATGACGGCGCAGCATCCGGCCGAGCGTCTCCGCGCTGTAGCCGTCGCCGGCGATCGCGTCCCCGGTGTCGACCCGCACGCGGGCGGTGTCCAGCATCCGGGCCAGCGCCCGCCGGGTGGCCGCCAGGTATTCGAGTTCGTCCTCCACGCGCACTAGCTTAACTCAGTTAAGAATTTGACCTAGTAAGGATTGTGCTAGGGTCGGCGGATGGGCGGGGACATCGGGCTGCGGGCGCGCAAGCGGGCGCGTACGCACGAGGCCATCTCGTCGGCCGCGATCACGCTCTTCCTGGCCCGCGGCTTCGACCAGGTCTCCGTCGCCGAGGTGGCCGAAGCGGCCGACGTGTCCAAGCCCACCCTGTTCAAGTACTTCGCGAGCAAGGAAGACCTGGTCCTGCACCGGATCGCCGATCACCAGGGCGAGGCGGCCCGGGTGGTGCGGGAAGGCCGCGAGTCGGGCCTGGCGCCGCTGACCGCGCTGCACCGGCACTTCCTCGACGGGCTCGACCGGCGCGACCCGGTCACCGGGCTCAACGACCACGAGCAGGTGTTGGCGTACCACCGGATGGTCTTCGACACGCCCAGCCTCAGCGCCCGGGTGTCCCAGTACACCCAGCGCGACGAGGACGCCCTCGCCGAGGCGCTCGCACTGGGCTCCGACCCGCTGGAGGCCCGGCTCGCCGCGTGCCAGGTGATCGCCGTGCAGCGGGTGCTGGCCCGGGACATCTGGCGCCGGCTGGCCGAGGGAGCACGGCCGACGAGACGTATCCGGCGGCGGTGGCAGCGGCAGATCGGGCTTTCGATACGCTGCGCAATGGCTTGCGTACGTATCGTTGAAAAGGGCCGACCCGGTATCCGGGTCGGCCCTTTTCTCGGGGGAGGGAATTACGTCTTTATGCCGAATAACCGCGCTCGGCGATCCAGTTGGCCAGCTTGATCGTGGTCATCCAGTACGTACCGTCACCATTTGGCTCCGCCGAGTCAGCGATCCTCACCAGTCGGCCCTCGTCCTGGTAGCCGACGACCGCGATGTAGTGACCGCCCTCAAAGGAGTGCATTCCACCGGCGGTGTCGTACGCGGTGCCCTTGACGTTGGCGACGACGCCGTAGCCGTGACCGATCGCCCGGACCACGTCCGCCTGCAGCCGGTCCATCTGCCACGGCCGCGCGTACCCGCCCGGGATCTCCCGGGTGCGGTAGAAGTTCGTCCCGGTGACCTGGTTGAGCACCCGGGTCGTCTCGTACGCCGAGTCGGTGCCGTTCTCCGTCGTACCCAGCAGCGCGGCCAGCTTCGGCTGACTTATCAGGTGGCCGGAGGTGCTCAGGGCCATGCTGGTGGCGGCCGGCGCACAGAAGTAGTACGTGCTCTGCGCCCGGTACCGGAAGTTGAGCTGCTTCGCTTTGGGGGTCGCCGACGTGGCTGCTGCCGCCGTCTTGGCGGGCGCGGCGGACGCTGCCGCTGCCGCGGTGGCCGGTCCGGCGACCGCGCCGCTGGCGAACACGAGCCCGGCGGCGAGCACCGCGGACTTGCGCAGGGGAGTACTGGTGATAGCCGGGAGCCATCGACCGAAGGTGTTCTTCACGATGGGAGCCCTTCCGCTTCGGGGGATGGCGGCACCCCGGGGGAGGTGCCGCACAAAAGCACACGCGCGGAGCGCCATTGCTCCGGCGTGCTGGCAATTCCAACAGGGGCACTCCAGGCCGCATTCCGCGAATGCCGTCGAGTGGCCCACGCCACCCAAAATACGGATTTTTGCGGAAAAGTCATTACTCCGCGCAATTGCCCCGCTACTAATTGGTTTGCGCGGGGGATGCTGCGGGATTTTGCGCCGATCAAGGAATTCCGCGTCGATCAAGGGCAAATGGTCGCGCGAAAGAGATCAAACCACGGCCGTACGCCCTTGATCGACGCGGCTAGGGCCAGCCGAGCGGTGATCATGGGCTGTGCGGCGAGGGGAGCGCTCTCTCCGCCGCAGGGCCCATGATCACGCGCCTTAGGCGGATGCGGGGGCGGCGCGGGAGGTGCGGCGCCAGCGCGTGATGATGATCGTGGTGGCGATCAGGCCCAGGCCGGCGGGGCGATGGCGAGCCAGTTGATGTCGCCGGGGGAGGCGACGGCGGCGCCCATGGCTGCGTAGCCGAACGCGGACGGGATCGAGGCCAGGAGGCTGCCGACGAGGAACGGTCGCAGGCGGGCGCCGGTCGTGCCGTACCCGTAGCTGATCAGGCCGAAGCCGCCCACCGGGAGCAGCCGTACGGTGACCACGCCGAAGACGCTCTGCCGGCCGAACCAGCCGTCCAGGCGGGCCAGCCGGCCGCGTACCCGCTCGGCGACGAAGTCGCGGCCCAGGGCGCGCCCGACGGCGAAGCCGAGCAGGGCGGCGATGAGCGCGGCGCCCAGGGCGTACGAGGCGCCGCCCAGCGTGCCGAAGAGGGCGCCCCAGGCGAACGAGACCAGCGTGCGGGGCACCAGGGCGACCATCATCAGCGCGCCCAGCAGGACGGCGGCCGGCGGTGCCAGCGGGCCGAGCCGGTCGACCAGGCGCGGGGCGTCGGCCAGGTCGGGCTGCGGCAGGAAGAGCACGGCGACGCCGCACGCCGCGAGGATGAGCAGGAGCAGGGCGAAGCGCATGACCGAGCGCTGGCGCAGCCGCGCCAAGAGTCGGCCGATCATGAGGCCGTCGTGGCGGCCATGCGCTCGGCGCGCAACCGGTCGGACCAGGTGTCGTCCAGGGGCGGCAGGCTCTCGTACCCGGTCGCCCAGCGCAGCAGCAGGTCGGCGATGGCCGGGTTGCGGGACAGCGCCGGCCCGTGCGAGTACGTGCCGAGCAGCTTGCCCCGCCAGGCGCCCTCGGTGGTGCCGTCGTTGCCGATGCCGGTGGTGACCCGGGCCAGCGGGGTGACGCCGGGCCCGAGGTGGGTGCGGCCGCCGTGGTTCTCGAAGCCGGTCAGCGGCGGCAGCCCGAGGCGGCCGTCGATCGGGCCGCCCAGCTCGCCGACCGCCCGGCTCGGGCCGCGGTCGGAGCGCAGGTCGAGCAGGTCGAGGCCGGCGCACTTGGTGCCCTTGGCGAAGAACGAGCCGCCGAGCAGTTGGTACCCGGCGCACACCGCGAACACCACCGACCCCTGCGCCACCGCGCGGCGCAGGCCGCCGTCGGCGATCAGGCGCTGCGCGGCGAGCGCCTGCGGGCCGTCCTCGCCGCCGCCGAGCAGGTAGATGTCCGCGGTGGCGGGGATGGCCTGGTCCGAGCGCACCTCGTAGGTCCGCACCGGCAGCCCGCGCAGGGCCGCACGGCGGGCGAGGATGAGCATGTTGCCCCGGTCGCCGTACGTGGACAGCAGGTCCGGATAGATCCAGACGATGCTGATGGCACTGTCAGTTGACACGGTCGAGCTCCGCTCGGATGTCTTGGAACGCGGTGTAGTTGGCGATCACTTCGAGCCGGCCCGGCGGCACCGAGGTGACCGCCTCGCCGAAGGTACGTACGTGGCGGAACGGTACGTCGTTCACTTCGAGCCGGACCGCGAGGTCGTACGCCCGGTCGCCGGTGATCAGGACCTGGCGGCCGCGCAGCGGGCTGAAGTCGACGTCGAAGAGCCAGGACGTGTCCAGCCCGTCGGGGTCGCGGGCGTTGATGGACAGCAGCGTGGGCGCGTCGTCCGCCATCTCGAACGCCTCCAGCCAGCTCGCCGGGTTCTTGGCCAGCAGCAGCCGGATGTTGCGCCCGTCGCGCACGACCTGGGCGTACCGGCCGGCGACGGAGGTCACGGTGGACAGGCGGGAGACGGCGTCGGTGGGGCGCACGCCGAACTGGGCGGCGAGGGCGAGCGCGGTGGCCGCGTTGCCGAGGTTGACCTTGCCCGGGATCTGCAGCGCGATCTTGTGCCAGGCGCCGCGCGGATCCAGGACGCCGTCGTCCTCCACCACCCACTGCGGTACCGGGCGGCGCAGCGTGCAGCCGGTGCACCACCACTGGTCGGCCTGCCGTTCGATCGGCGACCCGCACTCGGGGCAGACCCAGGAGTCGTCGTGCCACCGCTGCCCGGCGCTGAACCAGGTGACCGCGGGGGACTGGACGGCGGCCCAGACCACCATCGGGTCGTCGGCGTTGGCCACCACGTGCACGGTGGGGTGCTCGGCCAGCGCGGTCCGCCACAGCTGGGCCATCATCGCGACCTCTTTGGCCCGGTCGAGCTGGTCGCGGGAGAGGTTGAGCAGGGCCACCACGCGCGGCTCGGTCGCCGCGATGACCTGGGCGAGGTAGTGCTCGTCGACCTCCAGCACGGCGTACGGGGTCTGCCCCGCCTTGGCCAGCGCGGAGGTGTGGCCGGTGGGCATGTTGGCGCCGAACGAGTTGGTCGCGACCGGGCCGAGCACGCCGAGGGCCGCGGCGGCCAGCCGGGTGGTGGTGGTCTTCCCGTTGGTGCCCGAGACCAGCGCGATCGACCGCCCGGCGGCCAGGTGGGCGAGCAGGTCCGGGTCGATCTTCAATCCGATCCAGCCGCCGATGACCGAGCCGTCGCCCCGCCCGGCGGCCCGCGACAGGGCAGCGGCCGTACGCGACACCGAGCTCGCGACCTTGGCCCGTAAGGGCATCTTCCCGTCCGTCACGCGAGCGAATGTACCGGAGCCGTCTTGATCTCAAACCGCCGCCGAATCGTGTGGGCATACTCACGCTGAGTGATCGACGCACCGTGATCGCGCGGGGACGGAGTGTCGCGGCATTTTGGGCGGATCCCTTAGCGATCGGTCATCGGAGCGCATGCCAACTTCGCCATGCAAGATCCTTGTTACTCCGCGTATATCTTCCCGTCGGCTAGAAACGATTTGCCGGGCCGTCACCTGACGGACCGGGGCGCATCGCCGGGACACGCCGAGCCCTGCCCTTCCGAGCGATGCCACCCCTTTGACCGAACACAACGGCATAACGGGCAGGGACGGGGGACCCAAGAACCGCGGTCCGATCACATCAGTGACGGACCTTGGGGTGAAGCCGCCGACGCGCGGCCGGGCCAACCCTTCGAGGGCCCGAACCCGACAGCTCACCTCGCAGGCGTGCCGGAGGGATCTCTTTCGTGCACGAACACAGTTCGGGCCGGCGACGGCTGCGTGCCAGCGCCGGTAAGCTCGCGCTTACCCTCGGGATCTGCGTCTGTGCCGGCCAGTTGATGGCCGGACCGGCGCTCGCCGACGTGGCGTCCACCGCGACGCTCACCACCACCGCCAGTGCGCAGTCCGCCGTCGCGGTCGCGCCGAAGGTGGCGTTCTCCACCAGCACCCGCCGGTTGGCGTGGGGCTCCGCACTGCGCCTCAGCGCCAAGGTCACCGACCCGGCCACCGGCAAGGCGGCGGCCGGCAAGGTGGTGTTCCAGGCGTGGATCAACGGCCGTTGGTCCGGCGCCGGGACCGGTACGGTCAGCTCCACCGGCGTGGCGACGGTGGCCATCCGCCCGTACGTCGCGCGCACCTACCGCGCCGTGTACGTCCCGAGCACCGGGACGTACAAGAGCGCGGCGAGCGGCAAGATCTGGGTCAAGGTGGTGGCCAGCCGGGCCAAGGTCCTCGCCGAGGCGCGCAAGCACCTGGGCGCGGCCTACCGGTACGGCGCCTCGGGGCCGAAGGTCTTCGACTGCTCCGGCTTCACCAAGTACGTCTACAAGAAGGCCATCGGCAAGGTCCTGCCGCACAAGGCGAACTCGCAGCAGGCGTACGGCAAGGCGATCGCCAAGTCCAAGGCCCTGCCCGGGGACCTGATCGTGGTCCGCAGCGGGTCGTACGGCACCCACGTCGGCGTCTACGCCGGCGGCGGCTACATGTACGACTCACCCCGCCCCGGCAAGACGGTGGGCAAGCACAAGATCTGGACCACGAACTATGTAGTTAGGCGTCTCGTCTAACTCCCCTCCACTTTCCTCCATCCCCCCATGTGATCAGGGCGTCCCACGCGTCGCGGCAGCGACTTGAGGGACGCCCTGATCACGTCTACGCCCGCTGTCGGGTTACAGACCTCCACTTTGCACCACCGCCCGTGACGTGCGGTTTTGTCTCGGCGACTGTGGACAGAAGGCTGCGATTCTGGTTGCGGGTGGAGGGAAGTGGAGTACAGTGGGGCGCAGTGGCAGGGCCTGGAGGGGCCCGCCGGCCCCGGGGGACTGCGGCTCCGCGAAAGCCGCGAGAGGGCGAGGGGGTGGGCCGATGTTTCTCGGCACCCACACCCCGCGCCTGGACGAAAAGGGCCGGTTGATCCTTCCAGCGAAGTTTCGAGATGAGCTGGCGGGAGGTGTCGTGATCACCAAAGGGCAGGAGCGCTGTCTCTACGTCTTCCCGACGCCTGAGTTCCAGCGCATCGCCGACCAGTTGCGCGAGCAGCCGATGACACACAAGGCGGCTCGGGCGTACAGCCGGGTGTTCTTCGCGAGCGCCCACGACGAGGTGCCCGACAAGCAGGGCCGGGTAACGATCCCGGGCCACCTGCGGGAGTACGCCGGGCTCAGCCGTGAACTCGTCGTGATCGGAGCGAGCAGCCGGGTGGAGATCTGGGACAAGGAAGCGTGGGACTCCTACCTCGCGGAGAGCGAAGACGACTTCGCGGACATCGAGGAGGGGGTGCTGCCCGGAGGACTCTAAGGGCTGGCAGACGCCGTACTGCGAGATCTCCAGCCGCTCGAAGCACCTGACATCTCTTCCCCGATGCCAGGCGCGCTATACCTACTCCGCTGACCGCGAGGCGCGAAGAGGCGTAGGAAATGAGCGGATGGGGATCTGGCAGTACGGCGCACGGCACTTATGGGGACACCGGGCGCATGTGCACGACGGCAGGTCACTGGGGGTCGGTCATGGGGGAGCTGCGCGGTACGCACGTACCGGTATTGCTCGAGCGGTGCCTCGCGCTGCTCGCCCCCGCGCTCGACCGCGGTGACCGGCAGACCGTGCACGTGGACGCGACCCTGGGCCTCGGCGGGCACGCCGAGGCGGTCCTGGCGGCCCACCCGCGGACCGTCCTCATCGGACTGGATCGGGACCAGGAAGCCCTGGCGCACGCCCGGGCCCGCCTGGCCCGGTACGCCGACCGCACCCACCTCGTGCACGCCGTCTACGACGAACTGCCCGAGGTGCTCGACCGGCTCGGGTACGAGCGGGTCGACGCGGAGCTGTTCGACCTCGGCGTCTCGTCCCTGCAACTCGACGCGCCCGACCGCGGGTTCGCCTACGCGCGGGACGCGCCGCTGGATATGCGCATGGACCAGACCCGCGGCCGTACGGCCGAGGAGGTCGTCAACACATACGAGGCACCCGAGCTGACGCGGGTGCTGCGGGTGTACGGCGAGGAGAAGTTCGCCGCCCGGATCGTGGCCGCGATCCTGCGGGAACGGGCAAAGACGCCCATCACTTCGTCGGCACGGCTGGCCACGCTGGTGCGGGACGCGATACCCGCGGCGGCGAGGCGTACCGGGGGCAACCCAGCCAAGCGAACGTTTCAGGCACTTCGCATCGAGGTGAACGGCGAACTGGCCGTGCTCGAAAGGGCGCTGCCGGCCGCGCTGGACGCGCTCGCACCGGGCGGCCGCCTGGTGGTCCTGTCCTACCACTCGCTGGAGGACCGGATCACCAAGCGTGCGATGGCCGCCCGAGCGCGCAGCACCGGGCCGATCGACCTGCCGGTCGAGCTGCCCGGCACCGGGCCGACGCTGCGGCTGCTCAGCCGCGGCGGGGAGCCGCCGAGCGAAGAGGAGGTCGCGGCCAACCCGCGCGCCGCATCGGTGCGGTTGCGGGCCGCGACCCGGATCGAAGAGGGGGAGGGGGAGAGGACATGAACGTCAACAAGCGCAACAACGCACCGCGGTCGGGGGCCGGACCACGGCGCAGGAGCACCAGACGGTGGGCAACACGGCGCTGCAGCCGGAGCCGGCGCAGCCGGCGCCCGA
Organism: Phytohabitans rumicis; assembly: GCF_011764445.1. Lineage (NCBI taxonomy): Bacteria > Bacillati > Actinomycetota > Actinomycetes > Micromonosporales > Micromonosporaceae > Phytohabitans > Phytohabitans rumicis. The sequence continues at coordinate 2,189,280 of NZ_BLPG01000001.1, read as the reverse complement.
GCGCAAGCCGGGTACGCCGTGGCTGCGGGTGGCGCCGCCGCTGCCGGTGTCCGTGCCGCGCGCGCCGTTCATCGCGCTGATCCTGGTGGTCGTCATCGGCGGCGTGCTCGGCATCCTCATGGTCAACACGAAGATCAACGAGAACGCGTTCCGCCTCGACGAGCTGCAGAAGCAGCAGTCCACCCTGGACATCCAGGAGCAGCAGCTGAAGCAGCAGATCGCCCGGGCGGCGGACCCGGGCAACCTGACCGCCGAGGCGCGCAAGCTCGGGCTGGTGGACGGCAAGCCGGTGCAGATCCGGCTGCCCGACGGCCGGCTCACCGGGATGATGGTCCCGGCCACCGAGGCGCCGTCCATCACCAGCCAGGGGACGGGCGGGTAGCTCATGCCGGACCGCCGGATGCAAGGAAGGGACCCTTCCTATGCAAAAAGCGATAGGAAGGGGCCCTTCCTTGCATCCGAGCCGGAGGCGCACGAGGGCTTCCGGGGGATCTCCGACGCCCGGGCGTACACGCCGCGTGGCCGGACCGTCCGGGAGGGCACGCCGCGCACCGGTGACCCGTTCCGGCCGGCGCTGCAGGTGGTCGACGGGGGGCAGGGCCGACCAAAGCCGGCGCGGACCGTCCGGCGACGTCCCGCCGTGGAGGCGGACCGGGGCACCACGGGCGCAACCCGGGAACGCCGGGCCACCACCTCCGGCGTACCAGTGCCGCGAAAGCGCACGGCGCCGGCCAAGTCCGCCGCGGCGGCCCGGAGGTCGGCGCCGCCGCGGAAAAAGGCCCCACCGCGACGGCCGCCGCGCCCGCCGCGCCTGGCCGACCAGCGACGGCGGCTGCGCCTGGGTACGGCGCTGGCGCTCACGCTATTCGCGACGATCGGCATCAAGCTGGTGGTGGCGCAGTTCACGGAGTCGCCGGCGTTCGCCGAGCAGGGGCTCGCCGGGCGGCTGGACGAGGTGCTGATCCCGGCGCCGCGCGGGGCGATCTACGACCGCGACGGTGCGGTGCTGGCGCACAGCGTCGAGGCCCGGTACGTGGCCGTGGACCCGGTCGACGTCACCGACATCCCGCGGACCGCGGCGGCGCTGTCGCCGGTGCTCGGCATGTCGCAGTCGGACCTGGCGCCGAAGCTGGTCCAGCGCACCCGGCCGGGCGGCGGTCAGTCCCGGTTCGAGTACCTCGCGCGCGGGGTGGACATCGCCACCGCCGAGCGGGTGAAGGCGCTCAAGCTGCCCGGCGTGATCGTCGACCGGGACGAGCGGCGGGAGGTGCCCGGCGCCGACCTGGCCGCCAACCTCATCGGCTTCACCAGCCAGGACCTGAGCGGCCTGGAGGGCCTGGAGGCGCGGTACGACGAGCTGCTGCGCGGGGTCAACGGCAAGCGGATCTTCGAGGTGGGGCAGGGCAGCCTGTCCGCCGAGATCCCGGGCGGCTACCGACGGGAGACGGAGGCCCAGCCGGGTAGCTCGCTGCAGCTCACCATCGACCGGGACCTGCAATTCCGGGTGCAGCAGGTGCTGAGCGCGCGGATGAAGGAGGCCAAGGCGTACATCGGGGCGGCCGTGGTGCTCGACGTGCGCACCGGTGAGGTGCTGGCCCAGGCGAGCCACCCGACCTACAACGCCGCGCAGTGGGAGGAGACCAAGCCGACCGACCGGGAGGACGCGGCCACCACCTTCGTGGTCGACCCCGGCTCGGTGCACAAGGCCATCACGATCGGCGCGGCGCTGCAGGAGGGCGTGGTGACGCCGCAGTCGACGTTCATGGTCGGGCCGACGATCAAGAAGGGCGACCAGAATTTCAAGGACTCGCACCGCAACTGGACGCCGCGGCGGATGAGCATCCCGGGCATCCTGGCGTACTCGTCCAACATCGGCACCATCCACATCGCCGACAAGCTGGGCAAGGAGAAGCTGTACGAGTACCAGAAGAAGTTCGGGCTCGGCACGCCGACCGGTGAGGGCATGCCGGGCGAGTCGGCGGGCCTGCTGCTGCCGCCCGACGAGTGGAGCGGCTCGTCGTACGGCTCGGTGCCGATCGGGCACAGCGTCGCGGTGACGCCGCTGCAGATGGCGGCCGCGTACGCCGCGATCGCCAACAACGGCACCTGGGTGCAGCCGCACCTGGTCAAGGAGACGATCGGGCCGGACGGCAAGCGGACCGAGGCCCCGGCCCCGACGACCCGGCAGGTGCTCAGCCCGCAGGTCGCCGCGGAGCTGCGGCTGATGATGGAGGCGGTGACCACCGTGCAGGGCGCGACCGGGCGGAAGGCGGCCGTCGACGGCTACCGGGTGGCGGGCAAGACCGGCACCGGCTCCCGGGTCGTCAACGGCAAGTACGTCTCCGGCTCCGTCGCCTCGTTCGTCGGGATGGCTCCGGCGGAGAACCCCCGGTACGTGATCGCGGTCTTCGCGCACACCCCGTCCGGCGGGGGCGGCGAGGTCACCGCGCCGGCGTTCCACGACATGATGGCGTACACGCTGACCCACTACGGCGTACCGCTGAGCACCGGTAAGTCGCCCAAGTTCGTCGTCTACCCCTGAGGTAGGGTCTAGCGCCGTGCCTGGCAATCTCCGTCCTCGTACGGTGACACCGCGGTCGCTGGCCGATCTGGGTGCGCTGGTTGGTGCCGTTCCGGCGGCTGATGCGGTGGTCAGTGGGGTGACGCACGCGAGCGACGCGGTCCGCCCCGGCGACCTGTACGCCGCCCTGCCCGGCGCGCGGCGGCACGGTGCCGAGTTCATCCCGGCCGCCGTGGCTTCGGGCGCGGTGGCCGTGCTGACCGACCCCGCCGGGGCCGCCGCCGCGTCGGGCCTGCCGGCGCTGGTCGTCCCCGACCCGCGGGCGGTGCTGGGCACGGTGGCGAGCGCGGTCTACGGCGATCCCTCCGCTGGGATGATCATGGTCGGCATCACCGGGACCGCCGGCAAGACCTCGACGGCGTACCTGGTCGAGAGCGGGCTGCGGGCCGGCGGGCACGTCACCGGGCTGATCGGGACCGTGGAGACCCGCCTCGGCGACCTGGTGGTGGACAGCGTCCGTACCACCCCCGAGGCCACCGACCTGCACGCGCTCTTCGCGGTGGCCCGCGAGCGCGGTGTCACGGCGGTGGTCATGGAGGTCTCCAGCCACGCGCTCGCCATGGGCCGGGTCGGCGGGGTGCGGTTCGCGGCCGGCGGGTACACCAACTTCGGCCTCGACCACCTGGACTTCCACGCCGACGCGGACGACTACTTCGCGGCCAAGGCGAAGCTCTTCGACGGCCGGTGCGCGGTGGAGATCCTCAACCTGGACGATCCGGCGCTGAAGCCGCTGCTTCGGGGTGGGACGGTGACCTACTCGGCGGCTGGTCAGCTTTCGGCGACCTGGCGGGCGACGGACGTGGTTGGTTCGTCCTATTCGCAGCGTTTTACAGCGGTTGGACCTTCGGGTGCGGTCGAAGCCGGCGTCTCGCTGCCGGGCCGGCACAACGTCGCCAACGCGCTGCTGGCCATCGCTGCCCTGGACGCCGTCGGGGTGGACCCGGCGACCGCCGCGCGCGGGGTGGCCGACTGCCCCGGCGTACCGGGCCGGCTGGAGCGCGTCGAAGCGCCCGGCGAGGTGCTCGGCGTCGTCGACTACGCGCACAAGCCGGACTCGATCGTCGCCGCGCTCGCCGCGCTCCGCGAACTCGCCGCGACCCGGGGCGGCCGGCTCTTCTGCGTGATCGGCGCCGGCGGCGACCGGGACCGCGCCAAGCGCCCGGTGATGGGCCGGGCCGCCGCGGACGGCGCCGACGTGGTCGTGGTGACCGACGACAACCCGCGCACCGAGGACCCCGCGGCCATCCGGCGCGAGGTGCTGGCCGGCGCCGGCGCGGACGCCTTCGAGGTCGCTGGCCGGCGGGCCGCCATCGACTTCGCGGTGCGCCGGGCCCGGCCCGGTGACGTCGTCGCGGTGCTCGGCAAGGGCCACGAGCGCGGCCAGGAGGTCGGTGGCGAGGTACTGCCGTTCGACGACCGGGTCGAGCTGGCCGCGGCGCTCTCGGAGGTTTGTTCGTGATACCCTGACGCTCGCTGAGGTCGCGGCCGCGGTCGGCGGCCGGCTGGTCGATGCCGATCCGGGGGTACGCGTCACCGGCTCCGTCGAGTTCGACTCGCGCAAGGTGACGCCCGGTGGCCTGTTCGTGGCCTTCCCGGGGAGAAGGTCGACGGGCACGAGTACGCCGCCACCGCCCTTTCCTCGGGCGCCGTGGCCGTGCTGGCCTCGCGCCCTATTTCGGGGCCCTTTGTGTTGGTGGATGACCAGCTCGCCGCCATGGCCGCCCTCGCCCGAGCCGTCGTCGACCGGCTGCCCTCGCTCACGATCGTCGGGCTCACCGGCTCGTCCGGGAAGACCACCACCAAGGACCTGATCGCGCAGCTGCTCGACCGGCTCGGCCCGACCGTGGCGCCCGCCGGCTCGTTCAACAACGAGCTCGGGCACCCGTACACGGTGCTGCAGGCGGACGAGAAGACCCGCTTCCTGGTGCTGGAGATGGGCGCGCGCGGGCCCGGCCACGTACGGCACCTGTGCGAGGTCGCGCCGCCGCGCATCGGCGTCGAGATCAACGTGGGTGTGGCGCACATCGGCGGGTTCGGGTCGGTGGACGCGATCGCCGCGGCCAAGGGCGAGCTGGTCGAGGCGCTGCCCGCCGACGGCGTCGCGGTGCTCAACGCCGACGACCCCGGGTACGGGCCATGGCCGCGCGCACCTCGGCGCGGGTGGTGCTGGCCGGGGAGGCCCCGGACGCTTCCGTGCGCGCGTCCTCCGTGGTGCTCACCGCGGGACGCGCGTCGTACACGCTGGTGACCCCGCAGGGCGAGGCGCCGGTGCGGCTCGGCATCGCCGGGCGGCACCAGGTGGGCAACTCCCTGCTGGCGGCGGCCGTGGCGCTGGAATGCGGGCTGCCGTTCAAGGAACTCGCTGACGCGCTTTCGGAACTGCGGGTGGTGTCCGCCCGCCGGATGGACGTCTTCGACCGTGCCGACGGTGTCACGGTCATCGACGACTCGTACAACGCCAACCCCGCCTCCATGGCCGCCGCGCTGCGCGCGCTGGCCGCCACCGGAGCGGGCCGCCGGACCGTCGCGGTGCTCGGCTACATGGCCGAGCTCGGCGCGTACGAGCGAGACGGCCACGAGGAGGTCGGGCGGCTGACCGCGGAGCTGGGCGTCGACCGCCTCGTCGTGGTCGGCGAGCCGGCCGCGCCGATCCACGAGGGCGCGTCGGCGGTGGCGACGTGGGGAGGAGAGTCGGTGCTGGTTACCGATCAGGGTGCGGCCGTCGCGGTGCTGCGACGCGAGCTGCGCCCCGGCGACGTCGTACTCGTGAAGGGCTCGCGTTACCGCACCTGGGACGTGGTGGACGCCCTTCGTTCCGGGGTGGTATCGCCTTGAGAGCCGTCATCGTCGCGGCCGCGGTCGCGTTCCTGGTGTCGCTGTTCGGCACGCCGATCGGCATCAAGGTCTTCACCGCGCTGAAGGCCGGCCAGCCGATCCGGTCCGTCGGCCCGGCCAGCCACCAGGGCAAGCGGGGCACGCCGACGATGGGCGGCGTGGTGTTCATCATCGCCACGGTCATCGCGTACGTCGCCGGCCACGCCGCCCTCACCACCCTGCCCGAGCAGCAGATCGCCCAGGTCGGGCCCACCATCACCGCGCTCGTGCTGCTCGGCCTCTTCGTCTTCTGCGGCGCGGTCGGCTTCATCGACGACTACCTGAAGGTGCGCCGGCGCAACAGCGGTGGCCTCAGCGGGCGGTACAAACTGGTCGGGCAGGGCCTCGTCGGCGTGGTGTTCGGCGTGGTCGCGCTCTACTTCCCCAGCACCAACACGGAGACCGTGGGCAGCACGACCATCTCGTTCGTCCGCGACATCCAATGGCTGGACGTCGGCAAGGTCGTCTCGGTCATGATCTTCATCTTCGTGGTGATGGCGGCCAGCAACGGCGTCAACCTCACCGACGGGCTCGACGGGCTGGCCACCGGCGCCTCCGTGATGGTGCTCGCCGCGTACGGGCTGATCGCGTTCTGGCAGTACCGCCACTGGTGCGGCGACCTGGAGTACAGCCGGGGCGGCGCGTACTGCTACGCCGTACGTGACCCGCTGGAGATCGCCCTCATCGCGGGCGCGGCGGCCGGGGCCTGCGTCGGCTTCCTGTGGTGGAACACCTCACCGGCCCGCATCTTCATGGGCGACACCGGGGCGTTGGGATTGGGCGGGCTGATCGGAGGGCTGGCCATGGCCTCCCGCACGATGCTGTTGCTGCTGATCCTCGGCGGGCTCTTCGTCATCATCACGATGTCGGTGGTCATCCAGGTCATCTCGTTCCGCACGACGGGCAGACGGGTGTTCCGAATGTCCCCGTTGCAGCATCACTTCGAGCTAGCCGGGTGGAGCGAAGTCAACATCGTGGTCCGCTTCTGGATCATCGCCGGCATCGGCGTAGCCATCGGCCTCGGCCTCTTCTACAGCGAATTCCTCACCGCCGTCGGCTAGCTTCTCCCTATCCCCTCCCTCCGTCGCGCTTCCCCCGCCCTCCCCGCCCTCTCCCCGCCCTCTCCCCGCCCTCTCCGCCCTGTCCGCGCCCTCCCCGCCCTCTCCCCGCGCTGTCCGCGCGCTGTCCGCGCCCTGTCCGCGTCGATCAAGGGCATATGGTCGTGCTTTGATCTCTAATCCACGACCGTTTGCCCTTGATCGACGCGGAAATCCTTGATCGGAGCGCGGGGCCGCGGCCGCGTGGCGGTGCGAGCCCGCTGGGTGCGCGAGCGTGCGGCGGCGGTGGGCGGGGCGGGCCGGGTTCTCGCGGAGCGCTACCCCAGCGTTGCCCAGTAAGGCGTGGTCCATGTCAATCGACGACGACGCTGCCGCCTCGTGCCTCAGCGATCATGAGGTTAGCGGTGCGGAGAGCGCCTCTTCCGGCGATAACCCCATGATCACCGTGGACTGGGTCGCATGATCGGTGGGATGTCCCGGAAACGGCTGCCAATTGAGTGGACCTAGACGAGTAATGGCTCGGATCGAGCCCTAACTCGTCTAGATCTACTCGGTTCACCTCGGGCACTCCGGCAATGCCGACAAATTACTCACACAGTCGGCCCGCGTCGGCCGCTTGCCTCCAGTGGGGTCCCCTTTGGGGCGCCTCGCCGTGAGTGGGGCGCCTCTATGCCCGCCCTGAGCTGAACAGGGGCGCCCTCCTCACGCGACGTCGCCCAGGAGGGGTGCCCTACTCGCGTGCGGGCCGGGCCAACCGCAAGGGCGGTGGAGCGGTAACGCTGGAGATGCTCCAGCCCTGGCGCGACCCGGGGGACGAGCGGCGCGGCCGTCGATCAAGGACTTTCCCGTCGATCAAGGGCAAATGGTCGTGGAAAGGAGATCAAAGCACGGCCGTTTGCCCTTGATCGACGGGGAGGAGGGGCGGGGAGGAGGGCGGGGAGGAGCGGCGGGGAGGAGGGGCGGGAGGGGAGAGGGTGGGCGACACGCGTGGTGGGGTGCGGGGTTCTGGGCGGGGAAGCGCGGATGATGTCAGCGTGGGGGAGGAGGAGAGGGCACCCGGCGGCGTGCTGGCGGTCCTGCGGGGAGTCCTGCAGCGACCCCTCGCGTCGTACTACGTGCTTATCTCCAGCTCGGCCCTGCTGCTGATCATCGGGCTGACCATGGTCTTCTCGGCCACCAGCGTCAAGGCGTACGCCACGAACGGCAACGCGTTCACGATGATCACGAAGCAGGCCGTGTTCGCGTTGATCGGGCTGGTCGCCTTCTGGGCCTGCCAGCGCCTGCCGGCCCGGACGTTCCGGGCGGTCGGCAAGCCCACCCTGGTCGCGGCCATGTTCCTGCTGGTCATCCTGGACCTGCTCGTCGTGTCCGGCCGCCTGCGTGACCTGCCGGAGGGCGTGCTGCCCCAGCTGGGGCCGATCAAGGCGGACCTGCTGTGGCTGTGGGTCGGCCCGATCCAGGTGCAGCCGTCCGAGCTGGCCAAGTTCGGCCTCGTGCTGTGGGGCGCCGACCTGCTCGTACGCAAGGGCGAGGCGCTCGGCTGGTGGCGCGAGCTGGCCACGCCGCTCTTCCCGGTCGTGGCGCTGCTGTTCGTCCTCGTGGGCTACAACGACCTGGGCACCATGCTGTGCCTGCTGGCCGTGGTGGTCGGCCTGTTGTGGGCGGTGGGCGTACGGCTGCGGGTCTTCGGCACGCTGTCGGCGCTCGGGCTGGCCGGCATCGGGCTGCTCATCGCGGCCGCGTCGGTCGGTGGTGGCTCCGGCGAGGCGGGCGAGGAAAACTACCGGCTGGCGCGCCTCACGTCGTTCTTCAACCCGCCCGAGAACTGCGAGCAACTGTCCTGCTACCAAGCGTTGCAGGCGCGGTACGCGATCGACCACGGCGGGTGGTTCGGCGTCGGGCTGGGCAAGAGCAGCCTCAAGTGGGGCTGGCTGCCGGCCGAGCACAACGACTTCATCTTCGCCGTACTCGCGGAGGAGTTGGGCGTCGTCGGCTGCGTGGTGGTGTTGGCGCTGTTCGCCGTGCTGGCGTACACCGGGTTGCGGATCGCCCGCCGCGTCGACGATCCGTTCCGGCGCCTGGCCGCCGCGGCCGTCACTACCTGGCTGGTCAGTCAGGCAATCATCAACATCGGCGGGGTCGTCGGCCTGCTGCCGATCACCGGCCTGCCGCTGCCGTTCATCTCGGACGGTGGCAGCGCGCTCGTCGTCACGCTCGCCGCCGTCGGCATGCTCGCCTCGTTCGCCCGCGCGGAGCCGGACGCGGCCCGCGCGCTGCACGCCCGTCCGCCCGCTAAGTGGGTGCGGCTACTCTGGGCCCCGTTGCCACCGCTGCCGCCGGCCGCCAAGCCGGTGGCGAAAGCGGCCGCCAAGCCGGCGGCCAAGCCCGCCGCGAAGTCGGCGGCCACGGCGGCGGCGGAGAGCGAGAGGAGACGGTGATGGGTGTGCTGCGTTCGGTCGTCCTGGCGGGAGGGGCACCGGGGGCACATCTACCCGCTGCTCGCCTTCGCGGACTGCCTGCGCCGCCACGACGCGGACGTCCGCATCACGTGCGTCGGCACGCCCAAGGGGCTGGAAAACGAGCTGATCCCGCCGCAGGGTTACGACCTGCGGCAGATCCCGGCCTATCAGCTCCCGCGGTCGGTCAACATGAACCTGTTGCGCACCCCGGACCGCATGTGGCGATCGGCCCGCGCCGCGGGCAAGGTGATCGACGACGTCAAAGCCGACGCCGTCGTCGGCTTCGGGGGGTACGTCTCGGTGCCGGCCTACCTGGCCGCGTGGCGCCGCGAGTTGCCCATCGTCATCCACGAGGTGAACGTGCCACCGGGGGTTGCCAACCGGATGGGCATGAAGTTCACCAAGCATCTCGCGGTGGGCTTCCCGCACCAGCCCGTGCAGTCGGAGGCGCTGCGCAAGGCGCGCGTGGTCGGCGTACCCCTGCGGCGGTCCATCACGACGCTGGACCGGGCCGCGGCGCGGGACGCCGCGCGGGCGCATTTCGGGCTGCGCCCGGACCTGCCGGTGCTCTTCGTGTCCGGCGGTTCGCAGGGCGCCCGTTCGATCAACCTGGCGGTGACCGGGGCGGCCAAGGAGCTGGCCCGGGCCGGCGTCCAGGTGCTGCACGTGATCGGAGCCCGCAACGAGCCGGTGTCGCCGCCGAGCGACCTGCCGGTGCCGTACGTGACGCTGCCATATCTGTCCGAAATGGAGCTTGGGTACGCGGCGGCCGACCTGATGCTGGCCCGAGGCGGGGCGATGACGTGCGCCGAGGTGGCCGCGATCGGCCTGCCCACTGTTTACGTCCCGTACCCGCACAGCAACCAGGAGCAGAAGCGAAACGCGCTCCCGGTCGTTGAAGCCGGGGGTGGGCTGCTCGTCGACGACGGCGAGCTGAGTCCTGATTGGATCGAGAGGACGGTGATCCCGCTGGCACGCGATCCGCAGCGGCTGGCGGCGATGGGTGCCGCCGCGGCCGCGTACGGCCGGCGCGACGGTGACGAGGCGCTGCTGGACTTCGTGTACGAGGCGGTGGCCAGCCAGTGAACGAGGGAGTTGGCGCGGCGGCGTTTTCGCAGCCGCGGCACGAACCAGCACCGGCCACGGACACTGTCGCGGCTGGGAAGACGTCGCCTTCTGGCGCCGCACGACCGAGTGAACGCGAAATCACAGCGGAGGACCTCGGCGCGGTCCACCTGATCGGCATCGGCGGTGTGGGCATGAGCGGGCTGGCCCGGCTGCTGCTCACCCGCGGGATCCCGGTCTCCGGCAGCGAGCTGCGCGAGTGGCCGGCCCTGGCCGGTCTGCGCGCGCTCGGCGGCACCGTCCACATGACACACTCAGAGTCCAACCTGGACGGTGTGGACACGGTGGTCTACTCCACCGCGATCCCGCAGGACCATGTGGAGCTGGCCGAGGCGCGCAAGCGCGGGCTGCGCGTGCTGCACCGCAGCGAGGCGCTGGCCGCCACGATGGCGGGGCGGCGCGCGATCGCCATCGCCGGCACGCACGGCAAGACGACCACCACGTCGATGGCCACGCTGATCCTGCAGCGGGCCGGGCAGGACCCGTCGTTCGTCATCGGTGGCGAGATCTCCGAGGCCGGCTCGAACGGGCACCACGGCACCGGCGAGTACTTCGTCGTGGAGGCCGACGAGAGCGACCGTTCCTTCCTGCTCTACCGGCCGTTCGTCGCCATCATCACGAACATCGACGCCGACCACCTCAACACGTACGGCGATCTGGCCGGGCTGTCGGCGGCGTTCGGTGAGTTCGCGCGGTTGGTCGACCCGGCCGGCTTCGTGGTTACCTGCGCGGACAACCCCGGCACCCGCGCGCTCGCGGAGACGCTGCGGGCCGAGGGCCGGGCCGTTTACACGTACGGCGAGGCGCCCGACGCCGACCTCCGGCTGACCGACGTGGTCTCCTCTGTGGACGGAGTCCGGTATCAGGCCACATTGGACGGTAAGCCGCTCGGTGAGGTCCGCCTGCCGGTGCCCGGCCGGCACCTCGGCCTCAACAGCGCCGGCGCCGTGCTGACCGCGCTCCGGCTGGGCCTGCCGCTGGACGCCGCCACGCAGGCGCTCGGAGCGTTCCCCGGGGTGCGCCGGCGGTTCGAGCGCAAGGGCGTGGTCGGCGGCGTCGCCGTGTACGACGAGTACGCGTACCACCCGACGTCGATGACCGCGGCGCTGAGCACGCTGCGCGAGGTGGCCGCGGGCGGCCGGCTCATCGTGGTCTTCCAGCCCTACCGGGTCTACCGCACCCGCGACCTGCAGGCCGAGCTGGCCACGGCGCTCGGCATCGCCGACGAGGCGGTGATCCTGGAGGTCTTCGGCCCGGGGAGGTGCGCGAGCCGGGCGAGGGTGGCGTGGCGCTGACCGCCGCCGTCGACCTGCCGGCCGACTCCAAGATCTTCGTACCCTCGTGGGACGACGTGCCGGGCGAGGTGACCCGGCGGGCCCGGCCCGGTGACGTCGTGGTGACCATGGGTGCGCCGCCGATCTCGCTGATGGGCGACGAACTGCTGGCGGCGCTGGCGGGATGACCCACCTCTCCGTGATCAAGGCGTCCTTCAAGTCGTCATCACGACTTGAAGGACGCCTTGATCACGGGAGGATGCGATGACGGCGCCGGGAGGAAGGGGTGCCGGCGGTCGGGCCCGGCGGTGGCGACTGGTCCGCGCGCACAGCGACGCGGTGCCGGCCTCCGTCCGCCGGTTCATGGCCCGGGCCCGGCGCCGCCGGCTCAGGGCCGCGCTGCCCTGGGCCACCGTCGGCGGCCTGCTGGCGCTCGCGGGGCTGATCACCTGGATCGTGTACGGCACCGGCGTGTTCGGCGTGCGCGAGGTGCGAATCACGGGCACCGAGATCCTGACCGCCGCGGAGGTCCAGCGCGCCGCCGCGGTGCCGGACGGCGAAGCGCTGGCCCGGGTCGACCTGAGCGGCATCGAGAAGCGCGTCGGTGCGCTCGCGCCGGCCGGCCGGGTCATCGCGTCCCGGGACTGGCCCGGCACGATCGCGATCGAGGTGGTGGAGCGCACCCCCGTGGTGGCGGTGCCGCAGGGCAAGCAGTTCGTACTGGTGGACGCGGCCGGGGTGGCGTTTCATACGGTCCGCTCCCGGCCCGCGCAGCTGCCGCTGGCCCGGCTGACCAAGCCCGGCCCGGACGACGCGGCCACCCGGGCCGCCCTGGCGGTGCTCGCGGCGCTGAGCGACGACCTGCGCAAGCAGCTGTCCGCGGTCGCGGTCGAGGGCCCGGCCCGGATCAAGCTGGAGCTGCGTGGCGACCGCACGATCATCTGGGGCGACGCGTCCCAGAGCGACGCGAAGAGCCGCGTCGCCACGGCACTGCTGCCGCGCGACGGCACGGTCATCGACGTGAGCGCGCCCGAGGTCGTCACGATCCGCTAGGGCGTGGCTCCACTTGGCATGGTCCTTTTCGGACTTTGGACGTGACAACTTCAAGATCGCGCAGGTGGGGCGGCGTGTCAGCCTTGGATCATTCGCGGGTGGCGCCTAGCGTCCCGAGTGAGGTCAAGTAGTTGACATAACTCTAAGCCTCTAGTAGAGGGTGAGGGTTAACGCCTTCGCTCCGGAGACCGGCCGGCAAACCTCGGGAGGGAAGGCACACCGATGACACCACCGCACAACTACCTCGCGGTCATCAAGGTCGTCGGCATCGGGGGCGGCGGGGTCAACGCCGTCAACCGGATGATCGAGGTTGGCCTGAAGGGCGTCGAGTTCATCGCGATCAACACCGATGCCCAGGCGCTCCTGATGAGCGACGCCGACGTCAAGCTCGACGTCGGCCGGGAGCTGACCCGGGGGTTGGGCGCGGGCGCCAACCCCGACGTCGGCAAGAACGCGGCGGAAGACCACCGCGACGAGATCGAAGAGGTGCTCAAGGGCGCCGACATGGTGTTCGTGACCTGCGGCGAGGGCGGCGGCACCGGCACCGGCGGGGCGCCCGTGGTGGCCCAGATCGCCCGCAAGCTCGGCGCGCTGACGATCGGCGTGGTCACCCGGCCGTTCTCGTTCGAGGGCAAGCGCCGGCAGGTGCAGGCCGAGGCGGGCATCGACGAGCTGCGCAACCAGTGCGACACGCTCATCGTGATCCCCAACGACCGGCTGCTCGCCCTGGGCGACCGCGGGATCTCCATGATGGACGCGTTCCGCCAGGCCGACCAGGTGCTGCTGTCCGGTGTCCAGGGCATCACCGACCTGATCACCACGCCCGGCCTGATCAACCTGGACTTCGCCGACGTGAAGAGCGTGATGAGCGGCGCGGGCAGCGCGCTCATGGGCATCGGCAGCGCCCGTGGCGACAGCCGCGCGGTGGAGGCGGCCGAGAAGGCGATCTCCAGCCCGCTGCTGGAGCAGAGCATGGACGGTGCCCGGGGCGTACTGCTGTCCATCGCGGGCGGCTCCGACCTCGGCCTGTTCGAGATCAACGACGCCGCACAGCTGGTGACCGACGCGGCCCACCCGGACGCCAACATCATCTTCGGTGCGGTGATCGACGACGCGCTCGGCGACGAGGTGCGGGTGACCGTGATAGCGGCTGGATTCGACGGCGGTGCGCCCGCGTACAAGCCGGCCGAGCCGCCGCGCAAGGCCACCCCGCCGCGGGTCGACACGCCGCTGCCGACGAGCGCGCCGCCGGTGCCGCCGGCAGCTCCGCCGCCGGCCCGCCGGGTACTCTTCGACGACGTGGACGTTCCGGACTTTTTGAAGAACGGCTCCTAGCCATCGCCAGAGAGGCGGAGATCCGCGCCGGCCTGGTGGCCGTGCGGGAGCGGATCGGCGCGGCGTGCGAGGCGGTCGCGCGCGATCCCGGCGAGGTCACGCTCGTCGTGGTCACGAAGACGTACCCGGCCAGCGACGTCGAGCTCCTCGCCGGGCTCGGGGTCGCGGACGTCGGGGAGAACAGGGACCAGGAGGCGGCGCCCAAGGCCGCGGCCGTTGCGGCGGCCGGGGCCCGGGTCCGCTGGCACTTCGTCGGGCAGCTCCAGCGCAACAAGTGCCGGTCGGTGGCGGGCTACGCGGACGTGGTCCACTCCGTCGACGGCGTACGGCTGGCGCGCGCGCTCGCCGGGGCCGCCGAACGGCACCGGGAGCGGCCTCTCGACGTACTCGTGCAGGTGAGCATCGACGGCGACCCCGCCCGCGGCGGCGCGGTGGTCGGCGCCGGGGAGCCGGACCGGCAGCTCGACCGGGTGGCGGCGGCCGTGGCCGGCGCCGCCCCGCTGCGGCTGGCCGGCGTCATGGCGGTCGCGCCGATGCACTGGGTGCCCGAGGCGGCGTTCGAGAAGCTGGCCGAGGTGTCGGCGCGGTTGCGGGCGGATTACCCGGCCGCGACCGCCGTCTCGGCCGGGATGAGCGGCGATCTGGAGCCCGCGATTGCCCACGGCGCGACACACGTGCGCATCGGCAGCGCGGTCCTCGGAACGCGTGCCAAGCTGCGGTAGCCTGACGGCGGGCACCGAACTACATCAGTGTTATTCGTGGTTCCTCAGTGGGGCCTCAGGCCGGTGTTCGCGTACGCGACAGGCACGCCAGGGGGCGCGTGCCGCCCGGCGGAGGGAGGTGAGCGCATGAGCGCTCTGCGCAAGGCGGGGGTTTGGCTCGGTCTCGTCGAGGAAGAGGACGACGACCGTTCATACGACGACGGCTACGACAACAACAGGGGGCACTACCGGGAGCGGGAGTCCAGCTACCGGGAGAGCCGCACGAGCCGGTACGCCGAGGAGTTCGCCGACGAGGAGGACGAGGTCGACGAGCCGCCGGCGCCGCGGTCGCGCGGCCGGCTGGCCGAGCGGGCCCCGCTGGAGCGGATCTCGCGGGCGGAGTTGGAGCGTGCCGACGCCGACCGTGCCGAGCGGGCCAGCGTGCGCTCGATCACGCGGCCGAGCGCTCCGGAGCCGGTCAGCTATCCGACGCGGGAGAACCTGGCCCTGGCGCCGCAGGTGCAGTTGCGGGAGCGGGCGGTCGTCGCCGACGAGGACCAGCGCTACCAGATCACCACTCTGCACCCGACCACTTACCGAGAGGCACGAACGATCGGTGAGCACTTCCGCGACGGTGTACCTGTGATCATTAATCTCACCGAGATGGATGAGGCAGACGCCCGCCGACTGGTCGATTTCGCGGCCGGTTTGGCGTTCGGGCTGCGCGGTACGATCGAGCGGGTGACCAACCGGGTATTCCTGCTCTCTCCGGCCAACGTCCAGGTCACCGCGGAGGACAAGGCCAAAATCGCAGAGGGCGGGTTTTTCAGTTTGAGCTAACCCGACCGAGGGACCACGTCTGCTGTGCTGTCGATCACGTTGCAAGTCACCTACCTGGTGATTTATGGCTTCTTCCTGACGCTCCTTGCCCGGTTTGTCCTAGGTGCAGTCCTCCAGTACGGACGGCGCTGGCAACCCGGTCGAGGGGCTTCAGCCGCACTCGAGTCGGTGTGGACCGTCACCGATCCACCCCTCAAGGCGTTGAGGCGTGTGATCCCACCACTGCGAATTGGTACTGTCAGCTTCGACCTGGCCTCCCTTGTGTTGCTGGTTATTCTGTTCGTGCTGATGTACGTGGTAGGGCGGTTGATCACTGCGTGAACGCGCAGTGACCAGTCGCTACGCGGCCGCAACTGACCCGAGGAGTTTCGATGCCGCTCACCCCGGCCGACGTTCACAACGTCGCCTTCAAGAAGCCTCCGATAGGCAAGCGGGGGTACGACGAGGAGGAGGTCGACGCCTTCCTGGACGAGGTTGAGCGCGAGCTCGCCCGTCTGATCGAGGAGAACAACGAGCTTCGCGCCCAGGTCGAGCGCGGTGGCGGTCGAGGCGGCGCACCAGCCGGCCCGGGCGCCGACCCGCGGCTTGCGGCCGAGCTCAACGACATGAAGGCGCAGCTCGACCGCGTACAGCGGGACAAGGCCGCCGCCGAGCAGGCGGCCCGCGCCATGCAGGCCGAGCTGGAGCAGGTGCGTTCGCAGGGCGGCCCGGTCGTGGGCGGCGACGGCGAGCAGCAGGCCCTGCGCGTGCTGATGATGGCCCAGCGCACGGCCGACGACCACGTCGCCGACGCCCGGCGCGAGGCCGACAAGCTGCTGTCCGACGCCCGGTCCAAGGCGGAAGAGGTCACCCGCGAGGCGCGGGCCAAGGCCGACGCCCTGGAGCGGGACGCGCGCCAGCGGCACCAGGAGGCGATGGGCGGCCTGGACGCCAAGCGCACCGCCCTGCAGAAGCACATCGAAGAGCTCAAGCAGTTCGAGCGCGAGTACCGCACCCGGCTCAAGGCGTACCTGGAGAGCCAGCTGCGGGACCTCGACGGTCGGGGGCAGGGCCTCGAAGCCGAGATGACCCGCGCGGACGGCAACCGTGCCGTCGGCGGCTCCGGTGGCCTGGCTACGGCCGGTTCGTACGGCGGAGGCCGTTCGGGCGCGCTCGAGAGCCGGTAACTGAACGAGTCCAAAACGAGAAGAAGCCGTTTCATGCGGCGGGGGTGAGCCGTGATCGTCGGAAGTCTGCTGCTCATCCTCGTCGCCGTCACGCTGCTCGTGTTCGGCCTGATCTTCGGGTCCAGCGCGTTGCTGATCAGCTCCATCGCGGCGAGCCTGCTGGCCGCCGTCGCATTGGTCGTGGGTGCCCGCCAGGCAGCCGCCGCCCGCGGCGACGCCGGCTTCGCCGACGATGAGCGCGAGCGTGCCGGCGACGAGGGCGGGGAAGAAGACCGAGACCGCCGCCGTGCGCTGCCGGCCGGGGTACGGGCGACCGAGTCGATCGGTCGCCGTACCGGCCCGGTTTTCACACCGCCCGCCCGGCCCGCCGAGCACACCATGCGCTTCGAGTCGCCGGTGGCCCTGGCCGAGCCCGACGTGGACTACGCACCTCGCGAGGCGCTGGGCTACACCGCGCCGGAGATCGTCCCGGCCGACGAGGCGACGACCGGCGACATCCTGGACGACGCGGACCCGCCGGACGAGCCCGCCGCCCAGTACGTCTCGCCCGCCGACGCCGCCCGGGTCGCCCGGATGACGGCCGAGGTGCTGGTGATCGACGGCCGCCCGCGCTACCACCTGGCCGGCTGCGTGCACCTGCTGGGCCGGGAGAGCGAGTCGCTGCCCGTCGGCGAGGCGGCCGACCTGGGCTTCTCCCCGTGCAGCCGGTGCGAGCCGGACAGCGCGCTGCTGGCCGACGCCCGCCGGGTCTGACCGGCCCATCCGATCCCGTGACGCCCAGCGTGTCGGCACAATGAGGCATGGTCACGCCGATCTCGCTGTCCGTACCGGTACGGGTCAAGCCCGGCTCCGCCCGAGCCCGGGTGGGTGGGCGGCACGACGGCCCGTACGGGGCGGCGCTGATCGTCGCCGTCAACGCCCCGGCGGTTGACGGGCGGGCCACCGAGGCCGCGCGGCGGGCGCTGGCCGAGGCGCTCGGCGTACGGCCGGCGCACGTGACCCTCCGCGCCGGGGCGGCCAGCCGCGACAAGCTCTTCGTGGTCACCGGCGCCGCGGATCTGCCCAGCCGGCTCGCGCTGATCATGGACTCATGAGCGACGGGCTGGACGTCGCGCTCCTCATCGGAGCCGCGGTCCTGCTCGTCGCCGTCGGCGCGGTACGGCTGTCCACCCGACTCGGCGTCCCCAGCCTCCTGGTCTACCTGGCGCTCGGGGTGGCGATCGGCGAGTCCGGGCTCGGCATCGACTTCGAGAACGCGGAGCTGACCCGCGTCCTCGGGTTCTGCGCGCTCATCGTGATCATCGCGGAGGGCGGGCTGACCGCCCGGTGGGCGACGCTGCGTCCGGTGTTGGGCGAGTCGGCCACCCTCGCCACGGTCGGCGTCCTGATCAGCTCGGTGGTCGTCGGCGTCGCCGTGTACGTCGCGTTCGACGAGGACTGGCGCGTCGCCCTGCTGTACGGCGCGGTGCTCTCCTCCACCGACGCCGCGGCCGTCTTCGCGACGCTGCGCCGGCTGCGCCTCCCGCCCCGACTGGTGGCCACCCTCGAGGCCGAGTCCGGCATGAACGACGCCCCCGCCGTGCTGCTGGTCGTCCTGCTCTCCAGCACCCCGGTCGGCGGCGGCCACCCCTGGTGGTACGAGGTGCTCGTCGTCGCGTACGAACTGGTGGCCGGCGCGGCGATCGGTTTCGTGGTCGGGATGGCCGGGAAGTGGGGCCTGCGCCGGGCCGCCCTCCCATCGGCCGGGCTCTACCCGATCGCGGCGGTGGGCCTGACCGTCCTGGCGTACGCGGCCGGCGCCGTGGCCCACGCGTCCGGCTTCCTCGCCGTGTACGTCGCCGGCGTCGTGCTCGGCAACGCCCGGCTGCCGCACCGGCAGGCCATCCTCGGCTTCGCGGACGGGCTGGCCTGGCTGGCGCAGATCGGGCTCTTCGTCCTGCTCGGCCTGCTCGCCTCGCCGGAACGCCTGGACGAGGCGGTGCTGCCGGCCATCGTCGCCGGGCTGGCGCTCGTGCTGCTCGCCCGGCCGCTGTCGGTGGTCGTGTCGGCGACGCCGTTCCGGGTGGGCCTGCGCGACCAGGCGTTCCTGTCCTGGGCCGGGCTGCGCGGTGCGGTCCCGATCGTGCTCGCCACCGTCCCGCTGTCGGCGCAGGTGCCGGGCGCGACGCGGCTGTTCGACGTGGTGTTCGTGCTGGTCGTGATCTTCACGCTGGTGCAGGCGTCCACCCTGGGCCCGGTGGCGCGCCTGCTGGGGATCACCGCGCCGGCCGAGGCCGCCGAGATCAGGGTGGAGACCGCCCCGCTCGACCGGATGCAGGCCGACCTGCTCCAGCTCGAGGTGCCACCGGGCTCCCGGCTGGCCGGCGTACACCTGGACGAACTGCGGCTGCCGGTCGGCGCGGCGGTGACCCTGGTGCTGCGCGACGGCGTGGGCTTCGTGCCCCGGCCGGACACCCGGCTCAAGGTCGGCGACAGCCTCCTGATCGTCGCCACCGCCCAGGTCCGGGACGCCACCGAGCGCCGGCTGCGCGCGGTCAGCCGCCGTGGCCGGCTGGCGCGCTGGTTCTCCGAGTACGGCGACGACCGCGACGCATAAACACCGCCTCGCGCGGTGATCATGAAGTTAGCGTCAAAATGGAGCGCTCTCGCCGACGCTAACTCCATGATCACCGCGCGAGGGCGGGCATGATGTGGCATTGGTGATGGATGAGGGAGTACGCCCGCGAGTGAGGAATTATTGATCTAGAGTGGCTTTCGCCCGGTTTGCGGGTTTAGCAGCCTCTGAATTGGGTACGAACGGTGCGGCATGTTGTCGGACGTCCTCACGTTCCGTATTCTTGCCAGCCACCGGAGTGCGCGGCGTCCCGCCGCGCGCCCGTTTTGCAAGTGGGGGACACGATGGCCGAGCGGGCGAACGCCGCGCGCAAGGCGGCATCGAAGAGCGGTGCGTCCACGCGCGCCGTGGGGGCTCGGGCCGCGGCTAACCGCGCCGCGACCGTGCCCGCGACCAAGGCGCCGGCGGGTAAGAAGGCCGCCCCGGCACGCAAGGCGGGGTCCGGACCGGCCCGCAAGACCGGCGCCACCCCGGCCGCGAAGAAGGCCGCCAACAAGACCGCGGTCAAGAAGGCCACAACGCCGCCGGCCAAGGCCGCGCCAGCGAAGTCCGCGAAGGCGACCGCGCCCGCGAAGAGTACGGCGAGGAAGGCCGCGCCGGGCAAGGCCGTGACCACCGCAGCGCCGGCCAAGGCGACCGCGCCGGGCAAGGCCGTGACCACCGCAGCGCCGGCCAAGGCGACCGCGCCGGCCAAGGCGACCGCGCCGGCCAAGGCGACCGCGAAGAAGGCGGCGGCGGGGAAGGCCGTGCCAGCGAGGGCCACCAAGGCGAAGAAGGCGCCGGCCAAGGCGGCAGCGGCGAGCCAGGCCCCGGCCAAGAAGGCGCCCGCGACGAAGACCGCGGCGACGAAGGCCCCCGCCAAGGCGAGTACCACCAAGGCGAGCGCCGCGAAGGCGAGCGCGGTCAAGGCGAGTACCGCCAAGGCAGCGCCGGCCAAGGCGAGCACTACCAAGGCAGCGCCGGCCAAGAAGGCGGCCCCGGCGAGGGCCACCAAGGCCGTGGCCCCAGCGAAGGCCGCAACCGTGGCCCCGGCGAAGGCCGCCAAGGCGAGCACCACCAAGGCGGGCAAGAAGGCGGCCCCGGCGAAGGGGGTAAAAGCTACCAAGGCCGCCCCGACCAAGGCAGGCAAGAGGGCGCCGGCCCGAGCCGCGCAGACCACACCGGCTCAGCGCTCCGGCGTACTCGAAAAGGAAGCTGAACCACCGCGCAAGAGTGCGCGACCGCAGACACCGGCACCGACGACGGCGCCGGCGGAGGCCCTTGTGGCCCCCAGGCCGCCCGAAAGGGCGGCGACCGCCGCTCCAGCGGCTCCGGCGCAACCCGCCGGCGGCGCTGCAAGCACCACCACACCGACCGCGGCCACCCAGGCCCCGCCGATCGCCGCGGAGACCGCGGCCAAGGGAGCGACGATGGCGAAGCCAGCCGACACCAAGACCGCCACGAGCCGCAAGCCGGCGAAGGGGACCCGCAGCGCCGCGGAGACCGAGAAGATCCGGGCCGCCCTGGCGGCGCGCCGGGACGAGTTGCGCGACGAGTACGATCAGACGCTGAGCGAGATTACCGAGTTGCAGCGCGAGCGGCTGACCGACTCGGCCGGGGACGACCAGGCCGATACGGGCACCAAGACGTTCGAGCGGGAGCAGGAGATCTCTCTCGCGAATGGCATCCTGGAGCGGATCAGCCAGGTGGAGCGTGCGCTGGAGCGGCTCGACGAGGGCAGCTACGGCTGGTGTGAGCGGTGCGGCAACCCCATTCCGGTGGAGCGGCTCGCCGCGTTCCCGTCCGCGACGTTGTGTGTGACCTGCAAGCAGTTGGAGGAAAGGCGCTGAGTGCTACGGCTTCGGACGCGCCGGCCGTCGATGAACGGCCGGCGCCGGCACGGCGACCAGCGGTCCTGATTCTGGTCGCCACCGCCGCTGTCGCGGTCGCGATCGACCAGGTCACGAAGCAGCTCGCGCTGTCCCATCTCGAGGACGGCGATCCGGTACGCCTGCTGGGCGGCGCGGTCTACCTGAGCCTGACCCGCAACAGCGGGGCGGCGTTCAGCCTGGGCAGCGACTACACGTTCGTGTTTCCGCTGATCACGTCGGCGGTCATCGGGTGGATCGCGTGGATGGCGCTGCGCCTGCGGTCGGTGCCGTGGGGCGTCGCGCTGGGCCTGGTGCTCGGCGGTGCGCTGGGCAACGTGGTGGACCGGATCTTCCGGGCGCCCGGCTTCCTGGTCGGGCACGTGGTCGACATGGTCAGCCTCTTCGATCCGCGCGGCCAGGTTTGGCCGATCTTCAACGTGGCCGACAGCGCGCTGGTGTGTGGCGTGCTGCTGGCGGTCGGGCTGGAGTTCACCGGGCGGCAGCGGGACGGCACCCGGGTTCGGAGTCTTAAGAAGTGAGTGACACACGGTCGCTGCCGGTGCCCGACGGGCTCGACGGGCTGCGCCTGGACCAGGCGGTGTCGCGGCTGTTCGGGCTGTCCCGGACGGCCGCCGCGGCCCTGGTCGAGGCCGGTGACGCGCTCGTCGACGGCTTCCCGCGGCCGAAGGCCGACAAGGTCAGCGCCGGCTCGTGGCTGGAGGTCACGCTGCCCGCGCCGCCGGCCGCGATCGAGGTGGTCCCGCAGGCCGTGCCAGGACTCCGCGTCATCTACGCGGACGACGACATCGTCGTGGTCGACAAGCCGGTCGGTGTGGCCGCGCATCCCAGTCCGGGGTGGAGCGGACCGACCGTCATCGGCGGGCTCGCCGCGGTCGGGCACCGGATCTCCACCAGCGGCGCCGCCGAGCGGCAGGGCATCGTGCACCGCCTCGACGTCGGCACCACCGGCGTGATGGTGGTGGCCAAGAGCGAGCACGCTTACAGCGCGCTCAAGCGCGCGTTCAAGGAGCGCGAGGTCGACAAGCGCTACCACGCCGTCGTGCAGGGCCATCTCGATCCACTACGGGGTACGGTCGACGCGCCGATCGACCGGCACCCGACACACGACTACAAGTGGGCGGTGATGTCGGGCGGCAAACCCAGCGTCACGCACTACGACACGCTGGAAGCCTTTCCGGCGGCAAGTCTTGTCGATGTGCGGCTGGAAACCGGCCGTACGCACCAGATCCGGGTCCACTTCTCGGCCATGCGGCACCCATGCGTCGGTGACCTGACGTATGGTGCGGACCCGACACTCGCGGCCAGGTTGAAGCTGTCCAGGCAGTGGTTACACGCCCGTGCGCTCAGCTTCCTGCACCCCCGTACGGGGGAAGAAGTTCGCTTCGTCAGCGACTACCCTGATGACCTGGCGCAGGCGTTGGCCATCCTCCGTGACGCCGCGTGACCAGACGACTCAAGGGAGAGCAACGCCGTGCGCGCTGGCGACCTGCTGCGCCGGTTGGACAGCCGGTTGTTGCCGCCACTGGCGCACGCCATGTCCAAACTGGCCCAGGGGCGCACTCGGATGCGGGTCCTGACCGGTGCCGCGTTGCTGTCCGCTACCGCGGTGTTGCTGACCGCGGTGTGGGCCGTGGACCGGCAGCCGGCCGGAGATCCCACCGTCGGTGAGGTCGTGCGGGTCGGCGTGTTCGAGGGCCAGTCGATCCCCGGCTACGTCGCGTCGAGCCGCGAAGAGCTGGCCGGCCTGCTGGCGACGCCCCCGTCCGGGCCGGGCGAGACGTACGCGTTGGTCACGCTTTCGGCGTATCTGGCGCCCGATCGGCTGACCCCCCTGCTGGGTGGGGTCGCGGTCGCCGAGGTGCTCGGCCGGGTGCCGCTCGCCGACGCACAAACCCAGATAGTGCACATTCCCGCGAATCGCATCCCGACCGACGTCGTCGCCGGCATGGCGGCGGTCGCCGATCGCAAGGAGGCGGAGGCCCGCGAGTACCGCGAGCTGAGCCGCAAACTCACCGGCCAGAGCGCCCGCGAGCGCGAGCTCCGGCAGGTGTACGACACGGGTGCGGCCATCGCCGCGGCGGAGGCGACCGCCTACCGGTCGTCCTGTTCATGCGTGTACGCGGCGGTGATTCGTGCCACACCGGTCGCGCTGGACCAGATCTCCGCGCGCCCCGAGGTGCGGGCCGTGGACCCGGCTCCCGAGGTGCAGCGGCTCGACCGCGCGGTGTTCCTGCCGCCGCTGCCCGAGCAGGACGACATCGTGCACCCGCCGGCCGATACCGGGCTGCCCTCGCCGGAGGTGTCCGCGCCGGCCACGTATGCTGCGGACCCCGGCTCGGCTAGCCCTTCCGCCCAGCCCGAACCGGCGCCGTCGACCGAGCCGAGCCCGTCCGACGGCGTGCCCACCACCGACCCGACGCAGAGCCCAGCGCCCTCCTCGGCGCCCACCACCGAACCCGCCGGTACGCCCTCAACGGGCACCTGATGCCGGCCGCCAGCATCCCTGTGTGTCGAAGTGCGTTGAACCGTTGACGAGCCTGGCCCGTGTCCAGATCGGGGTGATGTGGGCGTTGTTCGCTTGTGGGGCCGATGGTGTGGTCTGAATAAGGATTTGTTCGTAGCCTGTCAGGGCGGGACCTATATGGCGCTGGGAGGGACGAGCCGTGGAGGGCACCGAGACCGGCTGGGGCCGGCCTGCGGAACCAGCGCCGCGTTGGCGGGCGCTGCTCGACCGTGCCCGCGGCGGCCGTACCGGTGAGCAACCCGCGGTCGACCCGAGGGGCCGGCCACGGCGGGTGCCGAGCCCGCTCGACGGTCGCCCCGACGACGACGGCCCCGCGTTCGACCTGCCGCCGCCCCGGTCGCTGGACGGTGGCTGGGACGACGAGCCGCGCGGGTCGTCCTTCAACGGCTCCCGTGGCTTCGACGAACCGCCCTTCGAGGGTCCGCCGCCTCGGCCCCGTGGGTCCAACGGGCGGGCCCGTCCGCCCGCCTATCCCGGCCCGGAGGCGTACGGCAGCCCGGTCGGCTACCCGGAGGACGGCTACCCGCCGGACGCCCGCTACGCCGAGCCTGGGTACGCGGAGCCCGGGTACGCCGAGCCGCGCTACCCCGAGCGCCGGTACGAGCCGCAACCGTCGGCTCCCGGCGGGTACAGCCGCTGGTCCGAGCTCGAAGGTGGCTGGCAGCCGCCACCCCCGCAGCCACCACCCCCACCGCCGCCACCGGCCCCGCCGGTGAGGGACAACGGGTACAACCCGGTCGCGCAGGTCGAGTTCCGGCAGACCCGGCCGGACGCCGAGGTGGAGCGCGCGGTCAGCGTGCTGCGCCGCGACCTGGGCACGCCCAAGGTGCTCGCGTTCGCCAACCCCAAGGGTGGCGTGCACAAGACCACCGCGACCGTGCTCGCCGCGGCGACCGTCGGCAGCGTACGCGGGCGCGGGGTGCTCGCCTGGGACGACAACGAGCTGCGCGGCACACTCGGGCTGCGGGCCGGCAGCGCCCGGCACGCGCGCACCATCCGGCACCTGATCGCCGACCTCGCCGACGTCGAGGCGCGGCACGGCCTGGAGCTCAAGGAAGAGCTCGACGACTACCTGCGGCACGCCTCCGACGGCTCGTACGACGTGCTGGCCGGCGAGGAGAGCCCGCGGTTCGCCCAGCGCCTCGACCAGTACACCGTCCGGCGGGTGCTGGAGCTGCTGCGCCGTACCCACGACGTGATCTGTGTGGACACCGGCAACAACGTGGAGAGCGCGAACTGGCAGACCGTGCTGCAGGCCGCCGACCAGCTCGTGATCACGACGGTGCCGCGGGAGGACGCCGCGTTCACCGCCGACTGGATGCTCGACCTGCTCGACGAGGTCGGCATGGGCGAGCTGGCGGCCAACGCGGTCACCCTGCTGTCCTGCCCGACGCCGGGGCATTCGCCGCTGCTGGACGACCTAGCGCGGCACTTCGCGACGCGTACCCGGGCGGTCGCGATCGTCCCGTACGACCCGGCCCTGGAGACCGGCTCGTCCATCGAGTACGCCCAACTGCAACCCGAGACGCGGGAGTCCTGGCTCAAGGCGGCATCGGTGATGCTGGAGCCGTTCGTCCGCTGACGCGTGTCCCCCCTGCCGCGTGTCATACCTGCGGGCTAGGCTCGTGGCCGGCAGTCAAGGGAGAGGGGGCCTGAGGGTGTCTGACTCGTTCGTGCACCTGCACGTGCACACCGAGTATTCGATGCTCGACGGCGCCGCCCGGCTCAAGGAGCTTTTCAGCGAGGCCAACCGGCTGGAGATGCCGGCCCTCGCGATGACCGACCACGGCAACCTCTTCGGGGCGTACGACTTCTTCAAGCAGGCGACCGGCGCGGGCATCAAGCCGATCATCGGCCTCGAGGCGTACCTCACACCCGGCACCGACCGCCGCGACCGGACCAGGGTGCGCTGGGCCGATGGCGGGGAAAACGACGTTTCCGGCGGCGGCGCGTACACGCACATGACGATGCTGGCCGCCGACGCCGTGGGCCTGCAAAACCTGTTCCGGCTCGGGTCGTTCGCGAGCCTGGAGGGCTACTTCTACAAGCCGCGCGCCGACCGCGAGCTGCTCCACCAGCACGCGAAGGGCCTCATCGCCACGACCGGCTGCCCGTCCGGCGAGGTGCAGACCTGGCTGCGCATCGGCAATTTCGAGAAGGCGTGCGAGTCGGCGGCCGAGTTCCGCGACATCTTCGGCCCGGACAACTTCTATCTGGAGTTGATGGACCACGGGCTCGACATCGAGACCCGGATCCGCGCGGACCTGATCCGCCTCGGCAAGCGGCTCAACCTCAAGCCGGTGGCCACCAACGACCTGCACTACACGTACGACAAGGACGCCGACGCGCACGAGGTGCTGCTGTGCGTGCAGTCCGGCTCGACGATGGCCGACCCGAAGCGGTTCAGGTTCGACGCGCGCGACTTCTACCTCAAGTCGCCGGCCGAGATGCGCAAGCTGTGGGACGCCGAGGTGCCCGGTGCCTGCGACAACACGCTGGAGATCGCGGAGAAGATCGGCGACTACGCGGAGCTGTTCAAGGCGCGCAACCTGATGCCGCAGTTCCCGGTGCCGGCGGGGGAGAGCGAGGAGTCGTTCCTGCGCAAGGAGGTCCTGCGGGGCCTGGAGCGGCGCTTCCCCAACGGGGTGCCCGACGACCGGCGCCAGCAGGCCGAGTACGAGCTGGACGTCATCCTCAAGATGGGGTTCCCGGGCTACTTCCTGGTGACCGCCGACCTGGTGGCGTACGCCAAGCGCGAGGGCATCCGGGTCGGCCCGGGGCGTGGCTCGGCCGCGGGCGCCCTGATCGCGTACGCGCTGGGCATCACCGAGCTCGACCCGATGCAGCACGGCCTGCTGTTCGAGCGGTTCCTCAACCCCGACCGCATCTCGATGCCCGACATCGACATGGACTTCGACGAACGCCGGCGCGGCGACATGATCCGCTACGCCACGGAGAAGTACGGCGAGGAGCGGGTCGCCCAGATCATCACGTACGGCACGATCAAGGCCAAGGCCGCGATCAAGGACGCGGCCCGGGTGCTCGGCTACCCGTTCGCGATGGGCGACCGGATCACCAAGGCGATGCCGCCGGCCGTCATGGGCAAGGACATCCCGCTCGGCGGCATCTTCGACCCCAACCACGCGCGCTACCCCGAGGCGGTGGAGTTCCGCCAGCTGTACGAGTCCGACGCCGAGGTGCAGAAGATCGTCGACACCGCCAAGGGCCTCGAAGGGCTCAAGCGGCAGTGGGGCGTGCACGCGGCCGGCGTCATCCTGTCCCGCGACCCCCTCGTCGACGTCCTGCCGATCCAAAAGCGCGAGCAGGACGGCGCGATCATCACGCAGTGGGACATGGGCGCCTGCGAGTCCATCGGCCTGCTCAAGATGGACTTCCTGGGCCTGCGCAACCTGACCATCCTCGACGACTGCCTCGACTCCATCCGCGACAACCGGGGCACCGACCTCGTGCTCGAGGACCTGCCGCTGGACGACAAGGCGACGTACGAGCTGCTGGCCCGCGGCGACACGCTGGGTGTCTTCCAGTTCGACGGCGGCCCGATGCGGGCGCTGCTGCGCTCGATGGTCCCGGACAACTTCGAGGACATCTCCGCCGTGGGCGCGCTCTACCGCCCCGGACCGATGGGCGCCAACGCCCACAACGAGTACGCGGACCGGAAGAACAACCGCAAGCCGGTGGTCCCGATCCACCCCGAGCTGGCCGACTCACTGAAGGACATCCTGGGCGACACCTACGGGCTGATCGTCTACCAGGAGCAGGTCATGGCGATCGCGCAGAAGGTGGCCGGCTACTCGCTCGGCGCCGCGGACCTGCTGCGCCGGGCCATGGGCAAGAAGAAGAAGGAGATCCTCGACAAGGAGTTCGAGCCGTTCGCCGCCGGCATGAAGGCCAACGGCTACTCCGACGCGGCGATCAAGACGCTGTGGGACATCCTGGTCCCGTTCTCCGACTACGCGTTCAACAAGGCACACAGCGCGGCGTACGGCGTGGTGTCGTACTGGACCGCGTTCCTCAAGGCCAACTACCCGGCCGAGTACATGGGCGGCCTGCTCACCTCGGTCGGCGACGACAAGGACAAGTCGGCCGTCTACCTCGCCGAGTGCCGGCGCATGGGCATCAAGGTGCTGCCGCCGGACGTCAACGCGTCGATGGCCCGCTTCGCCGCCGTCGGGGAGGACATCCGGTTCGGCCTCGCCGCCGTACGCAACGTCGGCACCAACGTGGTCGAGGCGATCCGGCGGTGCCGCAAGGAAAAGGGCGCCTACACCGACTTCTACGACTTCCTGCGCAAGGTCGACGCGGTGGCCTGCAACAAGAAGACCATCGAATCGCTGATCAAGGCCGGCGCGTTCGACTCCATGGGGCACACCCGCAAAGGGCTGCTCGCCGTGCACACCGACGCGATCGACTCGTTCCTCGACACCAAGCGCAACGAGGCGGTCGGCCAGTTCGACCTCTTCGGCGGCGGCGACATCGGGGGCGCGCCCATCGAGGTGACCCCGCCCATCCCCACCGGCGAGTGGGACAAGGCCGACCTGCTGACGTTCGAGCGCGAGATGCTCGGGCTGTACGTCTCGGACCACCCGCTCTTCGGCGTCGAGCACGTACTGAGCGCGGCCGCCGACATGTCCATCTCCGCGCTCGCCGAGGATGGCTCGGTCTCCGACGGCCAGGTCGTCACGCTGGCCGGCATCCTGTCCGGCGTACAGCGGCGGATCACCAAGCAGGGCCGCGCCTGGGCGTCGGCCACGCTGGAGGACCTCGGCGGCGCGGTCGAGGTGCTCTTCTTCCCCAACACGTACGAGGTGGTCGGGCAGTACATCGCCGAAGACGCGATCGTGGTGGTCAAGGGCCGGGTCGACCGGCGCGACGACCAGCCGCGGCTGATGGCGATGGACATGTCCCTGCCCGAGATCACCGCCGCCGACGAGGTCAAGCCCGTGGTGCTGGCACTGCCCCCGTCGCGCTGCACCCCGCCGCTGGTCGAACGGCTGCGCGAGGTGCTCACCAGCCACCCCGGCTCGGCCGAGGTGCACATCAAGCTGGTGAACGGGTCCCGCTCGACCCTGCTGCGCCTGGGCCCGACCCGGGTCAACCCGACCACGGCCCTGATGGCCGACCTGAAGGCCCTCCTGGGCCCGAGCGCGGTCGCCGGCTAACCCCATCTCTTCGCGCCGCGACGCCGCCCGCGCCCCGCGCCGTGCGTGGCCCCGCCCCGCGCCGTGCGCGCGAGGCCGCGCCTGCGGCCCCGCGCCGCGACGCCGCGTCGATCAAGGGCATATGGTCGTGCTTTGATCTCCAAACCGCGACCATATGCCCTTGATCGACGATGTTTTCCTTGATCGACGGGCCCGGCGGGGGTCCGCGGTTCGGTGCGGGCCTTGCACGGAGCCGCAGGCGGGCGCGGCCGTGCACGGAGCCGCAGACAGGGCGCGGCCGTGGACAGAGCGGCGGACCGGGCGCGGTCCTGCACTGAGCGGCGGGCCGGGCGCGGGCCGCGGTGCCGGGCGTGGACGGGTACGCGTCGTCGGGTAGCTCGGGCCGTGACTGGAACACCAGTGCTGTATCAGCGTCGCCATAACAGCACTGGTGTTCCAGTCACGGGGCTGGCCGAGCGGGCGTGGGCATCGCGCCTGGTGGCCCGCTGGGCGCGGCGCGCCTCGCCGGCTCGGCGACGGTCAAACCGGCCGCGCTGGAGCCCAGGCGCCGCGTCGATCAAGGACTTTCGCGTCGATCAAGGGCATATGGTCGTGGTTTGGAGATCAAAGCACGACCATATGCCCTTGATCGACGCAGAAAGCGCGAGAACGGGGCGGAAACGGCGGGGAAGCGGAAGCGGCGCGGGAGCGGGGAGGCGGAAACGGGCGGGAAAGGCGGGGAGGCGGGGGAAGGCTTGATCGACGGGCGGGGCCCGAGGCATGCAAAAGGGGGTCGGCCTGAGAGGATCGGGGGGTGAGCGGGACGATGGACGGCGGCGAGGTGGTCAACTCGCACCCCCAGGAGCCGCACCCGGTACCCGAATCCCCGCGAGCGGGGCGGGTGGCGGCTGTCGGGCTAGGGACGGCGGTGGTGCTGGCCGCGCTCGGTGCGCCGCTGGGCTGGCTGTGGTCGGCGTTCGCCCCGGACGTTCCGCTTGTCAAGACGGCGAACGGCATGCAGCTCACCGAGCCGCAGCCGGAGCAGTTCGTGGCGGCGGACGGGTGGTACAGCCTGCTGGGCCTCGGGTTCGGGGTGCTGGCGGCGATCGCCGTGTGGGTGCTGCTGCGGCGCTACCGGGGGCCGGTGACCCTGCTCGCCGTGGCGGTCGGGACGGTCGGGGCCGCGCTCATCGCCTGGTGGCTGGGGAGCCGGCTGGGGCAGGACGCGTTCGAGCGGCTGGTCGCCAGCGCGCCGGTCGGTACGACGGTGAGCCAGCCGCCGGAGCTGCGGGCGGGCGGGTTCGAGTGGGTGTACGGCTTCATCCCCACGCTGCGCGGTGACGTGCTGCTGCCCGCGTTCGGGGCGGTCGTGACGTACACCTTGATGGCCGGCTGGTCGCGGTACGCGACGCTGGTGCCCGAGCAGGAGCCGGAGTTGGACGCCGAGCCGGCGGTCTTCGGCCCGCGCCCGGCGGCCGAGTGGCAGGCCGCGACGTGGTCGCGCCCCACGCCGGCGACCGGCTCGCCGGTGCCCGACCGGGGACCGTGGCAGATCAACGGCGCCGGGATCGACGGTGGGCCGGGGCCGACCAACGACACCATGCCCGGTGCGGGGCCGTGGGCGACCCCGCCGGCCGAGCCGAACGGTGACGTCAGTTCGCGCTCACCGGCACCGCAAGCTCCGACAGAGGCACCGGCACCGCCCGTACCTGACCCAGCAGCGCCGCCTCGCGACTGAGCAGGCGCAGCTCGTTGCGCAGCCGGATCGCGGTGTCGTCGGCGGCCAGGAGCTCCTGGCGGTCCTCGACGGTGAGCGCCGCGGTGGCCGCGACCAGGTGGGACAGGACGGTCGGGTCCTCGGGCAGCTGCTCGGTGAGCTCGACGTCCACGGCCTCGCCGCCGGTGCGCATCAGCCGCAGGTACCGGCGGAACACGGCCAGCACGCGCGGGGCCAGCAGCTCGGCGAGGTCTTCCTGCCCGCTGGGCTCGGGCAGCCATTCGACCTCGCCGGTGAGGTAGGGCCGGGACTCGGCGTCGACGCCGGTGAGGCGGAAGCGGCGGCGGCCCACGGTGACGATGTCGAAGCGCCCGTCGTCCAGCTCGGTCACCTGGCGCAGCTCCGCCGTACACCCGATGTCGTGGAGGCTGACCTCGGCGGAGGCCGCCTCCCAGCCGCGCCGGATGGCCACCACGCCGAACTCGCGCGGGGTGTCCTCGGGCTGGGCGACCAGGTGGCGGACCAGCTCGCGATAGCGGTCCTCGAAGATGTGCAGCGGCAACACCAGACCGGGGAAAAGCACCGTCCCCAGCGGAAACACCGGCAGCCGCGGACTCATCTACAGAGCTTATCGGGTCAATCTCAGTGCCTGGACCGGCCAGATGGGCGCGGCTGGGCGGTCCCACGGGCCCGAATAGACTCGGTGGCGTGTTGAACCGGATCGACCTGCGCGGCAGCGCCACGGACCCGCGCGGCCTGTTGCCCCGTGCCCAGCTCGACGTCTCCGTCGCGGTCGACAAGATCCGCCCGGTCGTCGAGGCGGTACGGGAGCATGGGTTCGCCGCGATCCGGGAGGCGACCGAACGGTTCGACGGCGTGCGGCTGGAGCGGCTCCGGGTGCCGGCCGAGGCGATCGCGGCCGCGGCCGACACGCTCGACCCCGAGGTGCGGGCGGCCCTGACCGAGGCGATCACCCGGGTACGCAAGGTGCACGCCGACCAGCGGCGGGCCGAGGTGACCACCCAGGTGGTGCCGGGTGGCAGCGTCACCGAGCGCTGGGTCCCGGTGTCGCGCGTCGGGCTGTACGTGCCGGGTGGCCTTGCCATGTACCCCTCGACCGTGGTCATGAACGTCGTCCCCGCCCAGGTGGCGGGCGTCGATTCGCTGGTCATCGCGAGCCCGCCCCAGGTCGACAACGGCGGCCTGCCGGACGCCCGGGTCCTCGCCGCCTGCGCGCTGCTCGGCGTCGAGGAGGTGTACGCGGTCGGCGGCGCCCAGGCGATCGCGATGCTCGCGTACGGGGCGGAGGAGTGCCGGCCCGTCGACATGGTCACCGGGCCGGGCAACATCTGGGTCACCGCGGCCAAGCGGCTGCTGCGCGGCGTGGTGGGCATCGACGCCGAGGCCGGCCCGACCGAGATCGCGATCCTGGCCGACGACACGGCCGACCCGGTGCACGTCGCCGCCGACCTGATCAGCCAGGCCGAGCACGACCCGCTCGCCGCGAGCGTGCTGGTCACGCCGTCGCAGGCGCTGGTCGAGGCGGTGGAGCGGGAGCTGACCCGGCAGGTGGCCGCGACCAAGCACAGTGCCCGGATCACCGAGGCGCTGACCGGCCCCCAGTCGGGCGCGGTGCTGGTCGACGACCTGGCGGCCGGGCTGCGGGTGGTCGACGCGTACGCGGCCGAGCACCTGGAGATCCAGACCGTGGACGCCCGGGAGTGGGCCATGCGGGTACGCAACGCGGGCGCGGTCTTCGTCGGGGCGTACTCGCCGGTGTCGCTCGGCGACTACTGCGCCGGGTCCAACCATGTGCTGCCCACCGGCGGCTGCGCGCGGCACTCGTCGGGGCTGTCGGTGCAGACGTTCCTGCGCGGCATCCACATCGTCGACTACGACGAGGCGGCGCTGCGCGACGTGGCCGGCCATGTGGTCACGCTCGCCAACGTGGAGGACCTGCCGGCGCACGGCGAAGCGGTGTCGGTGAGGTTCGCGTGACCCTCCCGATCCGTGACGACCTGCGGGGACTGACCGCGTACGGCGCGCCGCAGCTCGACGTACCCGTCCGGCTGAACACCAACGAGAACTCGTACCCGGTGCCGGACGCCGTGGTGGAGGCGCTCGGCAAGGCGCTGCAGGCCGAGCTGCGCGACCTCAACCGCTACCCGGACCGGGACGCGGTGGCGCTGCGTACCGACCTGGCCGCGTACCTCGGGCACGACCTCACCACGGACCAGGTGTGGGCCGCGAACGGCTCCAACGAGATCCAGCAGCAGCTGCTGCAGGCGTTCGCCGGGCCGGGGCGCATTGCGCTGGGCTTCACGCCGGCGTACTCGATGCATCCGCTCCTCGCCGTTGGCACCGGCACCGCTTGGGTGGACGGCTACCGGGCGGCGGACTTCGGGCTCACCGCCGCGCACGCGGTGGAGCAGATCGAGCGGCACCGGCCCGACCTCGTCTTCCTCTGCTCGCCCAACAACCCGACCGGCACCGCCCTCGACCCGGCGGTGGTGACCGCGGTGCTCGACGCCGCGCCCGGCATGGTGGTGGTCGACGAGGCGTACGCGGAGTTCGCCCGCGCGGGCACGCCCAGCGCGCTCGGCGTGCTGCCGGGCAACCAGCGGCTGGTGGTGACCCGCACGATGAGCAAGGCGTTCGGGTTCGCCGGCGGCCGGTTGGGCTACCTCGCGGCCGACCCCGCGGTCGTCGACGCCGTGCAGCTCGTCCGCCTGCCGTACCACCTGTCGTCGCTGACGCAGGCCGCGGCGCGCGCGGCGCTGGCCCACCGCGACGCCCTGCTCGCCACGGTCGAGGCGATCAAGGAGCAGCGCGACCGGATCGTCAGCGTCCTGCGCGAACGGGGCATGCGCGTCGCGGACAGCGACGCCAACTTCGTGCTCTTCCAGACCCAACCGGACCAGAAAAAGAGCTGGCGGGCGCTGCTCGACCGTGGTGTGCTCGTGCGCGACGTCGGGTTGCCCGGCTGGCTGCGGGTCACCGCGGGCACGCCTGCCGAAACGGACGCCTTCCTATCGTCGATGGAGTCGCTGTGAGTCGCACGGCCCGGATCGAACGCACCACCAAGGAAACCAAGGTGCTGGTCGAGGTCGACCTCGACGGCACCGGCAAGGGCGACATCAGCACCGGGGTCGGCTTCTACGACCACATGCTGAACCAGATCGCCCGGCACGGCGGCTTCGACCTGACCGTGCACACGGTCGGCGACCTGGAGATCGACGCCCATCACACCATGGAGGACACCGCGCTCGCGCTGGGCGCGGCCTTCGCGGAGGCGCTCGGCGACAAGGCCGGCATCCGGCGGTACGGCTCGGCCGTCGTACCCATGGACGAGGTCCTGGTGCAGGCGGCGGTCGACCTGTCCGGCCGGCCCTACGTGGTGCACGACGAGCCGCTCCTGGCCCCGTACATCGGGCCGGTCTACCCGACCAGCATGACCCGGCACATCTGGGAGTCGTTCGGCCAGGCCGCGCGCGTCACGCTGCACGTGACGGTGCTGCGGGCCGCGCGCCCCGGCGGCCACCCCGACGCGCACCACGTGGTCGAGGGGCAGTTCAAGGCGGTCGCTCGGGCGCTGCGCGAGGCGACCGCGCTCGACCCGCGCGTGGCCGGCGCGGTGCCCAGCACCAAGGGGATGTTGTGAGCTCGCTCCGTGGCGCGGCGGCGCTTGGATCGGCCCGGGTGACCACCGACTCGCCTGACCAGGTCGGGCCGATCCAAGCGCCGCCTAAAGGCGCCGCGGAGCGAGCTCACCAGGAGGAATCATGAGCAGCGCAATTCCGGTCGTGCTGTTCGCGCTCGCCGGAGTGCTCGTCGGGGGTGCCTGGTCGATGCACAAGCAGGGCGCCGCGAAGGGCGCCATCGGGCTGGTCGCGGTGCTCGCCGCGCTCGCGGTCGGCGGCGGCGTGCTCTGGCTGATCCCCGGAGACGGCTGATGGCCCCCCGGGTGGTCATCCTCGACTACGGGTCGGGCAACATGCGGTCCGCCGAGCGGGCGCTCGCCCGGGCCGGCGGCGACGTCACGGTCACCCCCGACCTCGACGCCGCGGCCGCCGCCGACGGGCTCGTCGTGCCGGGCGTCGGCGCCTACGCCGCCTGCATGGCCGGCGTCGACGCGCTGGGCGCCGGCCCGGTCATCGCCGAACGGGCCGCCGCCGGGCGCCCGGTCCTCGGCATCTGCGTCGGGGCGCAGATCCTTTTCGAGTACGGCGATGAGCACGGCACCGTCACCAAAGGACTGGGCCTGTTTCCGGGCGGCGTGACCCGGCTGCCCGCCAAGCGGCTGCCGCAC
The DNA here is from genome assembly GCF_011764445.1 of Phytohabitans rumicis. Classification (NCBI taxonomy): domain Bacteria; kingdom Bacillati; phylum Actinomycetota; class Actinomycetes; order Micromonosporales; family Micromonosporaceae; genus Phytohabitans; species Phytohabitans rumicis. The sequence continues at coordinate 2,154,620 of NZ_BLPG01000001.1, read as the reverse complement.
ATCGGGTGGAACACGGTCGATCCGGCCCCCGGCTCGACCCTCTTCGCCGGCCTGCCGCCCGGGACGCGCTTCTACTTCGTCCACTCCTACGCCGCCAACACCACCGGCCCAGGCGTGACGACCTGCACGCACGGTGCCCCCTTCCTGGCCGCGATCGAACGCGCCGCGGTCTCCGCCTGCCAGTTCCACCCGGAGAAGTCCGGCGACGCCGGCGCCACCCTGCTCCGCAACTGGGTCGGCTCCCTATGACCCCCGATCCCCCGGTGATCAGGGAGTGGCTCGGGCGTTTTGCGGCGCGCCGAGAGAGCTGGTCCCTGATCAACTCGATCCTCCCGGCGGCCGGCGTGGCTAAGGAGCGGGCGCGGCGGCGGGCGGAGCGCGAAGCCCTGGCCGCGAAGGAGCGGGCCGCGGCCGAGCGTCGCCGCCGGCGCCGGGCTGCCCTGCGCCGGTTGAAGCCCTCGTTGCCGCGCCGCCGCCGTACCGGCCGGCTCCTCGCCCGGCGCAGTCGCTTCGAGCGGGCCGGCATCGTCGCGGTGACCGTGGTGCTGCTCGTCGCGGTCTGGCTGTTCGTTGACCCCATCGCGCTGCGGCTGGCGCTGATCGCCCTGCTCGTGCTCGTCCTCCCGGCCGTCGTGGTGATCGCGTTCGGCCGGCGCACCTGAATTGGAGTTGTTGTGAGCCTCGTCCTCCTCCCCGCCGTCGACGTCGCCGACGGCCAGGCCGTCCGCCTGGTCCAGGGCGCCGCCGGCAGCGAGACCGTGTACGGCGACCCGCTCGACGCGGCACTGGCCTGGCAGCGCGACGGCGCCTCCTGGGTGCACCTGGTCGACCTGGACGCCGCGTTCGGCCGGGGCTCCAACGCCGCCCAACTGGCCGACGTGGTCGCCCGGCTGGACGTCCAGGTGGAACTGTCCGGCGGCATCCGCGACGACGAGTCGCTGCGCCGGGCGCTCGCCACCGGGGCGGCCCGGGTCAACATCGGCACCGCCGCCCTCGAGGACCCGCAGTGGTGCGACCGGGTGGTTGGCGAGTACGGCGACCAGGTCGCGATAGGGCTCGACGTACGCGGGCACACGCTGTCCGCGCGCGGCTGGACCCGCGACGGCGGCGACCTCTTCGAGGTGCTGGAGCGCCTGGAGAAGGCCGGCTGCCAGCGGTACGTGGTGACCGACGTGCACCGCGACGGCACGCTCACCGGCCCCAACCTGGACCTGCTGCGCGAGGTGTGCGCGCGCACCGACAAGCCGGTCATCGCCAGCGGCGGGGTGTCCACCCTGGACGACCTGCGCGCGCTGACCACACTGGAGGCGGACGGCGTGGAGGGCGTCATCGTCGGCAAGGCGCTGTACGCGGGCGCGTTCACCGTTCCGCAGGCGCTGGCGGCACTCGCATGACCGTGGCCGTACGCGTGATCCCCTGCCTCGACGTGGACGCCGGGCGGGTGGTCAAGGGCGTGAACTTCCTCGACCTGCGGGACGCCGGCGACCCGGTCGAGTTGGCGGCGGCGTACGACGCGGCCGGCGCCGACGAGCTGACCTTCCTCGACGTGACGGCGTCCTCGGACGACCGGGGCACGATGCTCGACGTGGTACGCCGTACCGCCGAGTCGGTCTTCATCCCGCTCACCGTGGGCGGGGGAGTGCGTTCGGTGGCCAACGTCGACGTGCTGCTGCGCGCCGGTGCCGACAAGGTGGGCGTCAACACTGCGGCGATCGCCCGGCCGGCGCTCATCGCGGAGATCGCCGACCGGTTCGGCAACCAGGTGCTGGTGCTGTCCCTGGACGTACGGCGCGGGGCGACGGCGAGCGGCTTCGAGGTCACCACGCACGGTGGGCGCCGGGGCACCGGCATCGACGCGGTCGAGTGGGCCGCGCGCGGTGCCGAGCTGGGTGCCGGCGAGATCCTGCTCAACTCGATGGACGCCGACGGCACCAAGGCCGGTTTCGACCTGGAGCTGATCCGGGCGGTACGGGCGGCGGTGGACATCCCGGTGATCGCCAGCGGGGGTGCGGGCGCGTTGGGCGACTTCCCGCCCGCGGTCGAGGCGGGCGCCGACGCGGTGCTCGCCGCCAGCGTCTTCCACTTCGGCGAGCTGACCATCAGCGACGTCAAGCAGACCCTGCGCTCCGCAGGTGTCGAGGTCCGCTGAGCGGTTAGGAAGGGGCCCTTCCTATGCAGAAAGCGTTAACAGGGTGCCCTTCCTTGCACCTCAGGGGGCGAAGGCGGAGCGGACGGCGGCGCCGTAGTCGTCCTCGCTCAGCGACCAGGTTGCCGTGCCGGGCTGGCGGGACCTGTTCAGGATGCCCAGCATCGTGTCGACCGTGCTGGACAGGCCGGAGCGGGGGCGGGTGCGCCAGAGCGTCTCGCCGGTCGGGGTGAGGCGGAAGAAGCCTTCCGTCACGGAGACCAGCCCGGCGCCGAGCAGCCGACGGATCGCGGTCTCCACCTCGTCACGCCCGGGGATGGACTGGTGCAGGTGCTCGGCGGTGGCCAGCACCTCGGCCAGCGGTACGCCCTCGGGGCGCCGGGTGTTCGGGGACCTGAGGTGCCGCCCGGAGCCGCCGCCGATGACCACCGAAACGAAGATCCACGCGTCGCTCCGGGCCCAATCCGCGTCCGCCATGGCGCAATATTGCCTTGATCGAGCCGCCTCCGGGTAGCGGTTGTGATTTCCGGATCAAAATGCTGGCGCATCGATCCGTTCACCCTTACCGTCCATAATGGACTCTGTCGGTCGGACGGTGAAGAGCGGGATGAACGCGTGTGCCAGCGGCCCGATCGCCAGGGCGTACGCGATGGTGCCGAGGCCCACTGTGCCACCGAGGAGCCAGCCGACCGAAAGTACGGTCACCTCGATGACCGTACGGACGACCCGGATCGACCGACCGGGCCGCCGCGCCACGAATCCGGTCATCAGGCCGTCCCGGGGACCCGGGCCGAGGCGGGCGCCGATGTACAGGCCGGTGGCGACCCCGTTGAGCAGGATGCCGGAGATCAGGAACGCCAGCCGCGCGGCCATCGGCTCGACGGTGGGCAGGAGCGCGATCGCGCCGTCCACGGCCAGGCCGATCACCACGACATTGGATACCGTGCCGAGGCCGGGACGCTGGCGCAGCGGGATCCACAGCAGCAGGACCGCCGCGCCCGTGATGATCACGATCAGGCCGAAGCGGAGCCCGGTCACCTCGGAAAGTCCCTGGTGAAAGACGTCCCACGGATCCAGGCCCAGCGTCGACTCGACCATCAGGGCCATGCTCAGCCCGTACAGGACGAGTCCGGCGTAGAGCTGAGTGAGCCTGCGAGTGATCATAGGTGCCACTTTGCAGGCCAATTGGTAAGGTACAAAGAGCCAATCTTGGGAGGGTGGCATGACCAGCACCGTGCGAGGTAGCCAGCTTGCCCGTCTGCTCGGCCATTGGCATTCGCTGCCGGGCCGCCGGCGGAGCCCGGACTACGCCGCGCTCGCGGGCGCCATCCGGGGCCTGCTCTCCGACGGGCGCCTGCCCTTGGGGGTACGCCTCGCGGCCGAGCGGGAGCTGGCCGAGGCGCTCAAGGTGAGCCGCACCACGGTGACCGCGGCCTACCGGGAGCTGCGCGAGACCGGCCACCTCACCAGCCGGCGGGGCGCGGGGAGCTGGACCACCCTGCCCAACGGTCACCGGGTCGCCAGCTCCGGCCTGTGGACCCCGCAGGACGACCTGGACATGATCGATCTTGGCTGCGCCGCGCTCGCCGCGCCGGCCGAGCTCGTGACGGCCGCCCGCGCCGCCGCCGAGGACCTGCCCCGCTACCTGCAGGGGGCCGGCTACCACCCGACCGGCATCATCGAGCTGCGCGAGGCGGTGGCGCAGGGGTACACCGAGCGCGGGCTCACCACGAGCCCCGATCAGATCATGGTGACCAGCGGCACGCAGCACGCCCTCGATCTGGTCCTCCGGTTGAGCGTGCCGGCCGGTGCCCCCGTACTCGTGGAGTCGCCCACCTATCCGAACGCGCTGGCCGCGCTGTCCGCGCGGCGGGCACGCATCGCCACGCACGGCATCGACACGGGCGGCGGCGACGGTTGGGACGCGGACCTGCTCCTGGACGGCCTGCGGCAGACGCGGCCGCGGCTGGCGTACCTGATCCCCGAGTTCCAGAACCCGACCGGCCACCTGATGCCGGCCGCGCTGCGCGAGCGGGTCGTGGCGGCGGCGCACGCGAGCGGCACCGACCTGGTCATCGACGAGTCCTTTGTGGACCTCCCGCTGGACGGGACGGAGGTGCCGGCGCCGGTGGCCGTGCACGACCGGCACTCCCGGGTGGTGTCGATCGGCGGGATGAGCAAGCCGTACTGGGGCGGGCTGCGGATCGGGTGGGTACGCGCGTCGGCGCCGCTCGTGCAGCGGCTGGCCGCCCTGCGGGTCGGGGTCGACATGGCCAGCCCCGTGCTCGACCAGTTGGTCGCCGTACACCTGCTGGAGCGGGCGGACGTCATCGTGCCGGCGCGGCGGGCGCAGCTGGCCGAGCAGCGCGACGCGCTGGTCGTGGCCATGGAGCGGGAGCTGCCCGAGTGGCGGGTGACGGTGCCGCGCGGCGGCGTGACGCTGTGGGTCGAGCTGGACGGGCCGATCTCGAGCGCGCTCTCGCGTGCCGCCGAGGAGGTCGGGGTACGGCTCGCGCCCGGCCCGCGCTTCGGGGTGGACGGGACGCTGGAGCGGTTCCTGCGGCTGCCGTTCACGCTGCCGGCGGCCGACCTCGAAGACGCGGTGAAGCGGCTCGCCGCGGTCCGCTACGATCTTGATCGCACCCGTCGTCCACAGTGGAGAGAGCCTGCGGTGATCGCATGACGTTGTCCATCTCGGACCTGCCCGCCGAGATCCTGCTGACCGCGCCGCCGCGCACCGACATCTTCGTCGACCCGGGCGGGGCTGAGCCGACGCTCAACGCCACCCGGCTGCTGGGCACCCCGCCGGACGGGCCCTTCCAGCTCTCCGCGCGGGTGCGGGTCGAGTTCGCCGGGACGTACGACGCCGGGGCGCTGCTGGTGTGGGTCGACGAGCGCACCTGGGGCAAGCTCTGCTTCGAGCGCTCCCCGCAGGGCGAGACGATGGCGGTGTCCGTGGTGACCCGCGGCCTGTCCGACGACGCGAACAGCTTTACCGTGCCGACCGGCGACCCGCTGTGGCTGCGAGTGTCCCGGCTCGGCCCCAACTGGGCCTTCCACGCCAGCACCGACGGCGCGCACTGGCACTTCGTCCGGCACTTCGCGCTGGGCGAGGGCGCGGCACCGGTGCAGGTCGGCTTCGTCGCCCAGTCGCCGGTGGGCGAGGGCTGCGCGGTCTCCTTCGACCAGATCGCCTTCGTCCCCGAACGCCTGGCCGACATGCGCAGCGGCGCCTGACACCCGGACGCCGCCGATCAAGGACCATTCCGTCGATCAAGGGCAAACGGTCGTGGATCGGAGATCGAACCACGGCCGTTCGCCCTTGATCGACAGGAAAAATGCCTGGTCAGATCTCCGCGAGGGTGCCCTCGTACATCTTGTCGATCTCACCGGCGAAGTTGGCCTCGACCGAGCGCCGCTTGATCTTCATGGACGGCGTCATCTCGCCGTCCTCGATGGTCAGGTCGCGGTGCAGGATGGTGAACTTCTTGACCGTCTCCCAGCGGTTGAGCTTGGCGTTCAGCTCCTTGACGTACCCGGCGACCATCGCCTCCGCCTCCGGCGACGAGACGATCTCCGCGTACGACTTGCCCTCGAGTGGCCCGCCGGCGGCCCACCCGACGACCGCGTCCGGGTCGAGCGTGACCAGCATCGTGCTGTAGTTGCGCCCCTGCGCGACGATGACCGCCTGCGACGAGTACGGGCACAGCGCCTTGAACTGGCCCTCGATGTACGACGGCGCGATGTACTTGCCGCCGGACGTCTTGACCAGGTCCTTCTTGCGGTCGGTGATGGTCAGGAAGCCTTCGTCGTCCAGTTCGCCGATGTCACCGGTGCGGAAGAAGCCGTCCTCGGTGAACGCGGCGGCTGTCTCCTCGGGCAGGTTGTGGTAGCCGCGCATGACCGGGGCGCCGCGCAGCAGCACCTCGCCGTCCTCCGCGATCTTGACTTCCAGGTCGCCGAGCGGCGGCCCACACGTGCCGATCTTGAGGCGGTCGAAGCGGTTGACGAAGTTGCCCGCGCTGGTCTCGGTCAGGCCGTACCCCTCACCGACCGGGATGCCCGCCGCCGCGAAGAACTCCGCGATCGGCACCGACAGCTTCGCCGAGCCGGAGACCAGCTTGCGGATCCGGCCGCCGAGCCGGGCCTGCAGCTTGCTGAAGACCAGCTTGTTGGCCACCGAGTAGCGCAGCGCGAGGGTCCCCGGCACCGGCTTGCCGGCCTGCTCCAGGGCCACCTTCTCCTTGCCGGTGCGCACCGCCCAGGCGAAGATCTTGGCCTTGGCGCCGCCCGCGTCCATCGCCGACGACACCGCGCGGTTGTAGACCTTCTCGTAGATGCGCGGTGCGCCGCACATCAGGGTCGGGCGCACGACCGACAGGTTGTCGACGAGCTTGTCGATCCGGCCGTCGACGTACGTCGGCATGCCGATGTGGATCACGCCGGAGAGCAGCGTCTTGCCGAACGAGTGCGACAGCGGCAGCCACAGATACTGCAGGTCCTCCGCCTCCATCAGACCCGGCCCGGACTGGGCGACGGCCTCCCAGCACCAGCCGCCGTGCAGCAGCTCGACGCCCTTGGGCCGGCCGGTCGTACCCGAGGTGTAGATCAGCGTGGCCAGGTTGTCCGGGCCGATGCCCTCGGAGATCTTCTCGATCAGGTCCGGCTCGGCCGCGAGCCGCTCCGCGCCGGCGACCTCCAGGTCGTCCAGCGTGACCTGCGGCGGGCTGGCGGCCGGGTCGGCCGGACCATCGATGAGTACGACGTGGGTCAGCGCCGGCACGGTCGCCCCGGCCAGCTTGGCTGCCTGGGCCGCGTTTTCGGCGATGAGGACCTTCGAGCCCGAGTCGCCCACGATGAACGCCACGTCCTCCGGCTCGGTCGTGGGGTAGACCGTCGTGGTCGCGGCGCCCGCGCACATGATGCCGAGGTCGGCGATGACCCATTCCAGCCGCGTGTTGGAGATGATCGCGACCCGGTCCTCGGTTTCGACGCCGAGACCTCGCAGGCCGGCGGCGAGCGCCTTCGCCTGCTCGCCGATCTTTCCCCAGGTGAGCCACTCCGGCGGTCCGGCGTCACCGGGCGCGGGCCTGGCGAACGCGTCCCGATCGGGGGTGGACGCGATGCGTTTGAGGAACATGTCAGGTATGGACCGGTAGGGAACGTCAAGAGCCATGCGAGGGCCGCCTTACGGTATGCCAACGTGACCGCGGTCACGTTAAAGTGGTGTTACCGAAGAGTATTGAAGAGGTGCCGCTGCGCCAAGCCCTGCGTGTCCAAGCGGGTACGTGGCGCTGCGGGAAATGGAGCGACTCACAGGCCCAGTTTGGCGGTGCGCAGAAAGCCGGCCACGGCGGGTGGGCCGTCTACCTGGACGCGGGCCGCGCGCTGGCGCCCGCTCAGGAAGAGCGCGAGCTCCCCGGGCGCGCCGACCAGTCGTACCGGATCGCCGCCGGCGCCGGCTGTCAGCTCGCCGTACCCGGGAGCCTGCACCTGCACGGCGGCGCGCACGCGGCGCAGCGCGAGCTTGGCCGTCCCCTGCGCCCGCCGCCACAGGGCTTCCTGGTGGTCGTGCGGCAGTTCGCGCGGGACCCACTCGGGCTGGGCCCGGCGGACGTCCTCGTGGTGGATGAAGAACTCCAGGGTGTTGACCGCGCCGTCGGTGACCGGGTTGCTGACCGGGCTCCACCACGGCGCCGCGCGGACCATGGCGACCAGCTTCGGGTACGACGTGGCGGCCAGCGCCCGGCGGACCCGCTCGGAGTGGCCGCGTAGCGCCCCGAGCATGATGCCGGCGGCGGCGTCCGGGCGGCGTTCCCGCATGACGAGGTGGGCGGCGAGGTCGCGGGCGGTCCAGCCCTCGCACAGTGTGGGCGCGTCGGGGCCGACCGTGAGGAAGAGGTCGGCGATGGCTTGCCGTTCGCGCTGGGCGTACCCGGGCATGCGCCCAACAGTAACTCGTGTGATCGCAGACACAGCGGTTAACCGGTCGTCAGCGGCGCTTTCCTTCGGTAAGGATAAGGATGGCCAACAAGGGCTTACGGCGGGAGTGCGGTGGCGGACAGTACCAGCCGGGACGTGCTGGGCAGGGGCCTGCGCGTCCTCGGTCACGCGATCCGGGAGGAACCCCGCATATTCACCGTCGGCGTCGTCGGCAGTTCGCTGTTCGGCCTGCTGACGATCGGCGGCGCCTACCTCGTGGGCGCGATCGTGGGCCACATCGTGGTGCCGTCGCTGGAGGACGGGCGCGTCGACGCCGGCCTGCTCGCCCTCGCCGCCGCCGCGCTGATCGGGCTCAGCGTCCTGAAGGTGGGCGGCATCTTCGCCCGGCGGCTGGGGGCCGGGTGGATGCAGTTCCGGCTGCAGGCCACGTTCCGGCGCCGGGTGACCCGCCGCTACCTGGAGCTGCCGGTCGCATGGCATCAGCGCAACGCCACCGGCACGCTGCTGTCCAACGCGAACTCCGATGTGGAGGCCGCCTGGTTCCCGATCGCGCCGTTGCCGTTCGCGGTCGGGACGGTGGTGATGCTGGTCGGCGCGTTCGTGTCGCTGTTCGCCACCGACTGGGTGTTGGCCCTGGTCGGCGCCGCCATCTTCCCGGCGCTCTTCGCGCTCAACGTGATTTACTCGCGCCGGATGGCGCCCCGCCAGGCCCGCGCCCAGGCCCTGCGCGGCGAGGTCAGCGCGATCGCGCACGAGAGCTTCGACGGCGCGCTGGTGGTCAAGACGATGGGCCGCGAGGCCGAGGAGACCGCCCGCTTCGCCACCCGCGCCGCCGAACTGCGCGACGCGCTCATCTCGGTCGGCCGCCTCCGCGGGATCTTCGACCCGATGCTCGACACGCTGCCCAGCCTCGGCACGCTCGCGGTGCTGCTGGTCGGCGCCTGGCGGCTGCGGCAGGGCGCGGTCACCGTCACCGAGCTGGTGAGCGTCGCGTTCCTGTTCACCGTGCTGGCGTTCCCGGTGCGGGCGATCGGCTGGGTGCTCGCCGAGCTGCCGCGCAGCGTCGCCGGCTGGGACCGGGTGCAGCGCGTCCTGACCGCCACCGGCGAGATGCCCTACGGCGCGAGGTCGCGCGCGGGTCAGGGCACGCCAGCGAGCTTGCGCTTCGAGGGCGTCAGTTTCGGGTACGACTCATCGGACGTCCTCCACGACGTCTCCTTCACCGTGCCCGCCGGCCGTATCGTGGCGCTGGTCGGACCGACCGGCTCCGGCAAGTCCACGATCGCCTCCTTGTCGGTACGGCTGGTGGACCCGGGGTCCGGCACGGTCTTCTTCGACGAAGACGACCTGCCCTCGCTGACCGCCGAGTCCCTCGCCGGCACGGCCGCGCTGGTGGCGCAGTTGCCGTTCGTCTTCGACGACTCCGTACGCGCCAACGTGACCCTCGACCGGCCCGGAGTGTCCGATGAGGACGTCTGGGCGGCGCTGCGGCTGGCCCAGGCCGAAGGGTTCGTGGCGCGGCTGCCCGACGGGCTGGACACGCACGTGGGCGAGCGCGGCGCCACGCTGTCCGGCGGGCAGCGGCAGCGGCTGACCCTCGCGCGGGCGCTCGCCGGCCGGCCCGACCTGCTCGTACTCGACGACGCCACCAGCGCCGTCGACCCGCGGGTGGAGGCGGCCATCCTCGGCTCGCTGCGGTCCGCCGAGCCGCCCGCGTCGATCCTCATCGTCGCGTACCGCCGGGCGACGATCGCACTCGCCGACGAGGTGGTCTACATCGAGCAGGGCCGGGTGGTCGCGCACGGCACCCACACCGAGCTGCTGGCCACCGTCTCCGGGTACGCCGACCTGGTCACCGCGTACGAGAAGGCCGAAGCCGAGCGGGAACTCGAACGGGAAAGCGTGTGAGCGCCCTCGCCACCCTCAGACGCGGGCTCGCGCTGTCTCCCGAGCTGCGCACCGGCCTCGCCGGCACGCTCGGGCTCGCCATCGTGTCGATGATCGGGCGGGCCGCCGTACCGGTCGCCATCCAGCAGGGCATCGACCGCGGGCTGCGCGCCCCGGGCGGGCCCGACCTGGGGCTGGTCGCCGGCATCGTCGCGCTGACCGTGGCGGTGCTCGCGGTGACCACGCTGTGCGGGTACCTGATGATGCGCCGGCTCTTCACGGTCAGCGAGACCGCGCTGGCCGGGGTACGCGTGCGGACGTTCCGCCACGTGCACGACCTGTCGATGCTGCACCAGCAGGCCGAGCGGCGCGGGTCGCTGGTGTCCCGGGTGACCAGCGACGTGGACCAGATCACCCAGTTCCTGCAGTGGGGCGGCGTGATCCTGCTGGTCAGCTTCGGCCAGGTGGCGGTGACCGCGATCGTGATGACGGTCTACTCGTGGCAGCTGACGCTGGTGGTGTTCGGCGCGTTCCTGCCCGCCGTCGTGGTGATCCGGGCGTTCCAGAAGCGGCTCGCCCAGGCGTACGCGGTGGTGCGTGAGCGGATGGCCGCCATGCTCGCCGCCATCTCCGAGAGCGTGGTCGGCGCCACGGTCATCCGGGCGTACGGCGTGTCCGGACGTACCGCGATCAAGCTGGACCGGACGATCGAGGCCCAGCGGCGGGCCCAGAGCCGCGGGCTGCGGCTCGCCGTGACCAGCTTCTCCACCGGTGAGCTCGCGTCCGGGCTGGCGCTGGCCTCGGTCGTGGTGATCGGCGTGCGGCTCGGTGCCGACGGCGCGCTGACGATCGGGCAGCTCACCGCGTTCCTGTTCCTGGTGACGCTCTTCGTACAGCCGGTGCAGATCGCCACCGAGGTGCTCAACGAGGCGCAGAACGCGGTCGCCGGCTGGCGGCGTGTGCTGGACGTGCTCGACCTGGAGCCGGACGTCGCCGACCCGGCCACCGACGGCGTCGACCTGCCGCGCGGGCCGTTGGAGATCCGCTTCGCCGGTGTCTCGTACGCCTATCCCGACGGGCCCACCGTGCTGTCCGATGTGGACCTGGAGATTCCGGCCAAGACCCGGGTCGCGGTGGTGGGCGAGACGGGGAGCGGCAAGACGACGTTCGCCAAGCTGCTGACCCGCCTGATGGACCCGTCGACCGGGGAGGTGCTGCTGTCCGGCGTACCGCTTCCCCAGGTGCGGTTCGGTTCGCTGCGCAGCCGGGTGGTGATGGTCCCGCAGGACGGCTTCCTCTTCGACGCGACGGTGGCCGACAACGTGCGCTTCGGGCGGCCGGGACTGGGCGCGGACGGGCTCGCGCTGGCGTTCGCCGAACTGGGCCTGGCCGACTGGGTCGAGGGCCTGCCGATGGGGCTGGCGACGCCGGTGGGGGAGCGCGGCGAGGCGCTGAGCGTGGGCGAGCGGCAGCTGGTCGCGCTGGCCCGGGCGTACGTGGCGGACCCCGACCTGCTCGTGCTGGACGAGGCGACGAGCGCCGTCGACCCGGCGACCGAGGTACGCCTGCAGCGCACCCTCGACGCCGTGACCCGTGGGCGTACGACGGTGGCGATCGCCCACCGCCTCTCCACGGCGCAGGCGGCCGACGAGGTGATCGTGGTCGACAAGGGTCGCATCGTGCAGCGCGGGGCACATGCCACGTTGGTCGCGGAGCGTGGGTCTGTGTACGCGAAGCTGTACGCCTCCTGGCTAGAGCAAACCCGCTAGTGCATGGAAGGGCACCTTGTTATCGCTTTTTGCATAACAAGGTGCCCTTCCATGCACTCAGGCGGCGGCCACACCGCAGTGGCGGCACAGCACCGGGTGCAGGAGGCGGGCCAGGTCCGCGCGGTCGGCGACCGGGCGGGGGAACGCCAGACGGGCGCGGTACTCCCGGCCCGGCGTGCCCAGGGCGACGACGAAGCCGTAGCGGTCCAGGCGGACGACCCGCGGCTGGGCGCCGGGCGGCTGGGTGTGGCCGGCCTCGGTGAGTTGGCGGTGGATGTAGTCGGCCATCTCCGGCACGTGGTGGTCGGCGAGATCCGTCAGCAGGTCCCACTCGATGGCGTGCAGCGGATCGGGCTCCGCCGCAGCGTACTCGTCGGGGTCGATGTCGATGAGCGCGCCGCCGCGCTCCAGCCGGACCTCCTCGGCGGCCATGCGGAAGATGACCTGGCCGCGCCCGACGTCGAGCAGGTCGCCGGTGGGGTCGATGTCGACGAAGTCCAGCGCGGCCTGGCGCGCCTCGGTGCCGGCCAGCGGGGCCGCCCACCCCGACACCCAGACCCGGCCGAGCGAGGGCGCGCCGGCGACCGGGGGCACGTCCAGGACGTCGAGCACCAGGGCCACGTCCTCGGCGTCGTCCGCGGGGCGCAGCGCGCGGGCGATGTCGCTGTCCACCGGTACGAGCAGCAGCACCCGTCCCCCCGCGTCGGTGGCGTGACGCACCTGGTGGGGGCCAGGTCGGCAGGCGATGTGCGCGCTGCCGCGGAGGCGGCCGGCGGCCAGCGTGCGGGCGACCTCGGCGGGACTGGGATGCATGACGCGGACCTCCGGCGGGTTAGGTTAAGCTAACTAAGGGCAGGCTAACCTACTCAACTGGAGGCGTCTACGTGAACCAGGCCAGACCCAAGGCTCGAATCTCCCGCGCGCTCGGCATCCCGCTGACCCGCAAGGACACCAAGTACTTCGAGCGCCGGCCGTACCCGCCGGGCATGCATGGGCGGTCCCGCCGCAAGACGTCCGACTACCAGGTGCGGCTGCTGGAGAAGCAGCGCCTGCGGTTCCAGTACAACATCCGTGAGGGTCAGCTCCGGCGGGTCTTCGACGAGGCGCACCGCAGCACCGGCAAGACCGGCGAGCGGCTCGTCACGCTGCTGGAGCGCCGGCTCGACGCGGTGGTGGCACGCGCCGGCCTCGCCCGCACCATCTACCAGGCGCGGCAGCTCGTCGCGCATGGACACTTCACAGTGGACGGTCTGAAGGTGGATCGGCCGTCGTACCGGCTCAAGCCCGGACAGGTCGTCCAGGTCAAGCCGGCCAGCCGGCAGAAGCCGCCGTTCCTGCTCGCCGCCGCCGGTGCGCACGCCGGTGACGGGCCGACCGCGCCGTACCTGTCCACGGCGCTGTCGGAGCTCACCACCACGCTGATCCGCGAACCGGAGCGCAAGGAGATCCCGATCATCTGCGACGAGCAGCTGGTCGTGGAGTTCTACTCGCGCTGACCGATGTCACCGGTCACGTAGCGCTGCACGGTCGGGCCGATCGCCGCGACGACCACCTCGGGCGGCGCGGAGGCGAGCGGCTGGAGCTTCAGGACGTACCGGATCATGGCCAGCCCGGCCATCTGCGTCGCGACCAGGCTGGCCCGCAGCGGTGCCTCGGCGGGGTCCATGTCGAGCCGGGGCAGCACGTACCGGATCAGCTGGGTGGCGACGAACTCCCGCATCAGCCGCGCGGTCCACTCGTTGGTCAGCGCGGAGCGCATCAGCGCCACCGCGGGGACGCCGGCCGGCGAGTCCCATATGGCCAGGAACGTCCGCACCAGCCGCTCGCCGAGCCCGTCCGGGCCGTCGGCGAGCAGCTTGGGAAAGACCTCGGCCGGGTCGATCGGGAAGTTCATGCACGCCTTGAAGAGCTGTTCCTTCGTACCGAAGTAGTGGTGGACCAGCGCCGGGTCGACCCCGGCGCTGGTCGCGATGGCGCGGATCGAGGCCGCGTCGAACCCGCGCTCCGCGAACGCCTCGCGGGCCGCGCCAAGGATCGCTTCGCGGGTGTCCGGGTTGCCGGGCCGCCGCCCGGTCCGTCGTGCCATGTGCGCCCCTACCCGAGTACGTCAGGCCGTGCGCCGCCGGAGCGTGGCGGCGGCCAGGACGAGCGCCACCAGCACGCAGCCCCCGACGACCGCCACGTCCCGCCACATGGTGCCGGTGGGATCGGAGTGCACGCCGACCTCTTGGAGCGCCTCCACCGCGTACGACAGCGGCAGCACGTTACTGATCGCCTCCAGCCAGCCCACCATCTGATCCCGAGCCACGAACAGACCGCAGAGCATGATCTGCGGGAACGCCACGACCGGCAAGAACTGTACGGCCTGGAACTCAGTCTGCGCGAAAGCGCTGCAGAGCAGGCCGAGCGCCACGCCGAGCACGGCGTTGATCACCGCGATCAGGATGACGAGCCCGGCGCTGCCCCGGGTGTCCAACCCGAACAGCCAGTACGAGACGCCCGCCGCCACCGCCGCTTGGAGGGCGGCCGCGAGGCCGAACGCGATCCCGTACCCGAAGAGCAGGTCCACCTTGCCCAGCGGAGTGGTCAGCAGCCGCTCCAGCGTGCCCGTGGTGCGCTCGCGCAGCATCGCGATGCTGGTCACCAGGAACATCACGATGAACGGGAAGACCCCGAGCATGATCAGCGCGATCCGGTCGAAGACGGGCGGCTGGTCGTCGAACATGAAGTAGAGCAGCGTCAGCAGCAGCAGCGGTACGCCGATCAGCAGGCCGATCGTGCGCCGGTCGTGCGAGAGCTGCCGCAGGATGCGGGTGGTGGTGACGGCGAGGATGCGCGCGTTCACGCCGGCACCTCCTGGGCCCGGATCAGGCGCAGGAACGCCTCGTCGAGGTCGTCGGTGCCGGCGGACGCCCGTACCTCCGCGGGGGTGTCGTCGGCGATGAGCCGGCCCTCCCGGATCAGCAGCAGCCGCTCGCACCGGCCGGCCTCGTCCATCACGTGGCTGGAGACCAGGATCGTGGTGCCGGCCGCCGCCAGCTCGTGGAACTGCCGCCACAACTCGTCGCGCAGCACCGGGTCCTGTCCGACGGTCGGCTCGTCCAGGACCAGCACCTCCGGCTTGCCGAGGATCGCGCAGGCCAGCGACGCCCGGCTGCGCTGGCCGCCGGAGAGGGTGCCGACCAGCTGGCCGGCCGCCTTGGCCAGCCCGACGTCGGCGATCGCGCGGTCGGCGACGTCGGCGCCGTAGCCGTACAGCGCGGCGAAGTAGCGCGCGTTCTCCCGGACGGTCAGGTCCGCGTACACGCTCGGCGCCTGGGTCAGGTAGCCCACCGTGCGGCGCAGCGGCGGCGCCCCGGCCGGCAGGCCGAGCACGGTGATCGACCCGGACTTGACGATCTGCACGCCCACGATGGCGCGCATGAGGGTGGTCTTGCCGCTGCCGCTCGGACCGAGCAGCCCGGTCACGCTGCCGCGCGGGATCGTGCAGGAGAGCCCGTGCAGGACGGTTCTTTTTCCGCGCTCGACGACGAGGTCCCGTACCTCGATCGCACTGGTCATGGTGCCCTCCTCTGGGCCTCCGAAGAAACTCATCACCCGTTGAACTCAACGCTAGATGAAATCTTGTCCGTGGGCAACGTCAGGCTTGACTTCGAGTGCGCTCGAACTGGAACTCTGGAGGCATGACGATGACCGTGAGCGAAGCGGCGGGGCAGGTCGGACTCACCACCTACACGCTGCGCTGGTACGAGCAGGAAGGGCTGGTCGAGCCGGTCGGGCGGGACTCGGCCGGGCGCCGCCGCTACACCCAGCAGGACGTGGACTGGCTGCTCCTGCTCACCCGGCTGCGCCGTACCGGGATGCCGGTGCGTGACATGCGTCGCTATGCCGAGCTGGCCCGGGAGGGCGACGGCACGCTCGGTGCCCGCCGCAGGCTCTTCGAGCAGCACCGGGACCGGGTACTTACCCGGATCGCCGAGCTGGAGGAGGACCTCAAGGTCCTCAACTACAAGATCGACGTGTACGGGAAGATGGAGCAGGAGCTGTGCTGACCCGCCGGATCGCCGACGCCCAGGTCGCCGCGGTCGGCCTCGGGTGCATGGGCATGAGCATCGCGTACGGCCCGGCCGACGACGCCGAGTCGACCCGCACCCTGCACCGGGCGCTCGACCTGGGCGTCAACCACCTGGACACCTCCGACGCGTACGGCGCGGGCGCCAACGAGCGGCTGCTCGCCCCGGTCGTGCGGGCCCGGCGCGGCGAGGTGTACCTGGCCACCAAGTTCGGCATCCGGATGCCACCCGGCGCGACCCACTCGGCGGTGCCCGGCGTACGGGTCGACAGCAGCCCCGGATGGGCCGCGCAAGCCTGCGACGCCTCCCTCGGCCGGCTCGGCATCGACACCATCGACCTGTACTACCTGCACCGGCGCGACCCCGAGACCCCGATCGAGGACACCGTCGGCGCGATGGCGGCGCTCGTCGCGGCCGGCAAGGTGCGCCACCTGGGCCTGTCCGAGGTGAGCCCGGCGACGCTGCGGGCGGCCCACGCCGTACACCCGATCGCGGCGGTGCAGATGGAGTACTCGCTGTTCAGCCGCGACGTCGAGGGCGAGATGCTGGCCACCTGCCGGGAACTGGGGGTCGCGCTCGTCGCGTACTCCCCGGTCGGTCGCGGCCTGCTCACCGGCACGATCTCCGGTACCGCGCAGCTGGGCGCGGGGGATTATCGCGCCACCGGCGCGCCGCGCTTCTCGGCGGAGAACCTGCCCGCGAACCTCGCCCTCGTCGAAGAGGTCCGCGCGGCGGCCGCGGAGATCGGCTGCACGCCCGCGCAGGCCGCGCTCGCCTGGGTGCTGGCGCAGGGTGCGGACGTGGTGGCGATTCCCGGTACCAAGCGCGTGCGCTACCTGGAGGAGAACGCCGCGGCCGCCGCTGTTTCGCTGACGCCGTCGCAGCTCGCGCGGTTGTCGGCCGCGGTGCCCACTGGCGCGGTTGCCGGAGAACGGTACGCTGAGGCAGCAATGCGATTCATCGGACACTGAGGATGCATTGCCACCGGATCGGGCATGCGGCACGATGACGCGGTGATCGAACTGCCCGTGCTCGACACCGGGTTCCTGGGAGACTGGGTGGACCGGTTGCGGACGTCAACCGGTCCACCCGTCGTAGGCGTCCTCCTGCGTGGCAGCTACGCCCGGGACGAGGCCACCACCTACAGCGACGTCGACCTCGACGTGCTGGTGGACGGCCCGCCGCGGCAGTCGTACCCGGCGTACCTGGTGGAGGCCGGCGGGCGGCTGGTGCACCTGTCCGTCGCGGTCAGCGACACCACCAGCTGGTACGCGCACGTGTCCGCGCCCGCCGACTGGGCGTTCGGCCTGCCCGTGGTCGCGCCGGCCCGCCTGCTGTGGGCCGCCGAGGAGTGGCGCGACCGGCTCGACGTCACCGAGATCCGCCAGCCCGCCGGCGACCCCGCGCTGGAAGACCTCGTCGCCGGCCTGGGCAAGGTCGCCGGCGCGTACGCCGCCGGGGACGACCTCGGCGCCCGCTTCGCGGCCACCGACCTGGCCCGGCTCTGCCCGTCCGTACTCCGGCTCGCCAACCCCGCGGTCACCGTCGCCGGCCGCCGGTCGGCGCTCGACGCCGCGCTGGGCTTCCGGGTCGCGCCCGCGGGCTACCGCGACGACATGCTGACCTGCCTCGGGCTCGCGGCAGCCGCACCCTTCCAGGTGTACGCCGCCGCCCGCCGCCTGGTCACCGGCACGGTCACCCTGATCCGCCCGTACGCCAACCAGCTGGCCCCGACCGCGGGCGAGGACCTGGCTGGCGCCCTGCTGGACGGCCGCCTCCCGCGCTACCTCTCCCAACTAACCCCCACCCCTCCCCCGTCCCCGCCTTCTAGCCGTCCCCCGTGCCCCTCGTCCCGGCCCTCTTCCCGGCCCCTCGTCCGTCGAGCAGACCGCCTCTTTCCGTCGATCAAGGGCGAAGGGTCGTGCTTTGATCTCTTTTCCACGGCCGGTTGCCCTTGATCGACGTGGAATGCCTTGATCGGCGAGGCCGTGGCGGCTCAGAGGCTGTCCTTGGCGCAAAAGGATCTCGGCACAAAAGGATCGTGGTGACTAGCTGCCCTTGGAGGGGCAATTAGTCACCACGATCGCTGCGGCGCGGTGGGTCAGAGGGCGAGCACCCGGTCGAGGAAGTCGCGGTAGCGGCGCATCGCCATCCGCAGGGCCTCGGTGTCGGGGCTCTCGGCCTGCCGGCGCGGGTCGAGATCGACCTGCTCTGCCAGCAGACGCTCGGCGAGCGTGTTCACCGCGTTCGCGACCAGGGCCTGCGCCTGGGCCACGGCGGCCTCGGGCTCGTCGACGAACAACGCCTTCACCTGGTGCCAGTCCTCGCGGAACCGGTCCGCGGCTTCCTCGCTCCAGATCGCGATCGGCGCCTCGGCGATGTCACCCGGCTTGAGCGGTGCGGCGGCGGCTACGGGCACCACCTCGACGGTGGTCGACTCGTCGTCGGCCGGCGGGACGCCCCAGTCGTGGTCGTCGCCCCCGTCCGGTCCCTTGTCCGCGGCTGGCTCGGCGGTGCCCAGTTTGTCGCTCGACCAGTCGTTGTCGAACGCGTCGGCGGACTTCTCCGGCGCGGCCTCCTGCTCTTCTATTTCGTCGATCGGTTGGATGATGTCCTCCTCGATGAGGGGCTCGTGGGTCGGTTGTTCGGTGGGGCCCGCCCAGGCTTCACTGATGGCCGCGCCGTTGATGCCGACGTCGGCCGGCTCGTCGGCGGCGTCAGGCGCGATGACCGCGTCGGCTTCGGTGGCAGCGTCTTCCTCGTCCGCCTCGGCGACGGTTTCCGGCTCCGCAGTCGCGTCCGGCTCTACGTCCGCCTCGGGCTCCTCGGCGCCTTCGGGCGCGGCGACGTCCTCGGCCTCCTCGACGACTGCGGCCTCGGGCTCGATCGTCGCGTCCGGCTCGTCCGCGGTGTCGGAGTCCGCTTCGGAGTCGGCTTCGGACGCTGCCGCCTCGGGCACGGAGTCCACCTCCGCGGCGGCCTCGGGCTCGGCGTCGACCTCTTCCTCGGTGGCCTCGAACGCGGCGACGGCGGCGGAGGGCTCGGCCGCCACGTCGTCGGCGTCGGGCTCGGCATCCGGGTCGGTCGCGCCGGCGTCGGCTTCGGCCGCGTCGATGCTGTCGGCCTCCGCGTCGAGTGCGCTGTCGGCGTCGAGGGCGGTTACAGCGTCCAGCGCGGTGTCGGCGGCCAGCGCGGTGTCGGCGTCCAGGGCGGTGTCGGCGTCCAGGGCGGCTGCTGAGTCGGTAACAGACTCGGTGTCCGGGTCAGCCATAGCCTCGACGTCGTCGGCCTCCACCACGGCGTCGGGGTCGAGGGCCGTGTCCGCCTCGGCGTCCGGCCCCGTCAACGCTGCGGCGTCGAGGTCGGCGTCCGCATCGGTTGCGGCGTCGGGATCGGCCTCGGCGTCTTCGCCGGTTAGGTCGGCCTCGGGATCGGTTACGGGCTCGGTGTCCGCCGCGGCTGGCTCGGTGGCGGCTTCCGGCTCCGCGTCGTCCTCGACCTCGGCGTCGTCGGTCTCCACCAAGGCTTCGGCGTCCGCGCTGGCCGCGTCGGCCTCCGCCCCTTCGTCGAGAAGGGACTCCTCGGAGTCGCTGACGAGTGCGGCGTCCGGCTCGGCCAGGTCCGCGTCGGCCTCGGTGCTGTCGTCGGTCGCGACCAGGGCGTCGGGGTCGTCGGTCGGGTCGGGCGCCGCGACGGCCTCGGCCTCCTCGTCCACGACCGCGGCGTCGTCGGTGTCAAGCGTGGCGTCGGCGTCGGCCTCGGCTACCGCGTCGGGCTCGATGTCTTCGTCGGCATCGGCCTCGTCCGCTGCGGCGACAGGCGGGGTGTCGGTCTCGGTCTCGGCGTCGTCGGCATCCGCTTCCGCGTCTAGCTGAGCCTCGGTGTCGTCCGTCTCCGCGAGCGCGTCGGGCTCGGCTTCCGCGTCGGTGTCCGGCTCCGCGACTACGTCGTCGGTGTCGGTGACAAGCGTGGCGTCGGGCTCCGCGAAGGTCTCGGCCTCGGTGTCAGCGTCGGCCGCGGGGGCGACGTCCGGCTCCGCTTCGGCACCGGTGAGCGCCTCGGCCACGTCGACGGAAGCCTCTGCATCAGGGGAATCCTCCGTGTCAACGGAAGCGACCGCGTCAGGGGAATCCGCTGCGCCGGGAGAAGCCTCCGCGTCAAGCTCCAACTCCGCGTCGGCCTCAAGGTCCGACTCGACGGAAGGCTCCGCGCCGGTCTCGACGTCCGCCACGGCGAGAGCATCGGCGTCAATGTCCGCGTCTACGGAGGCGTCCGCGTCCACGGAGGCGTCCGCGGGAGCGGCCGCGGAGGCGTCCGTGTCCACAGAGGTGTCTGCGGGAGCGTCAGCGTCCAGGGAGGGTGCCGACTCGGCGGAGGGTGCTGTGTCGAGGTCCGGGTCCGCGACCGGGTCGGTGAGGACGTCCGGCTCGGTGGCGGCGTAGACCTGGTCGGCGGGCGGGGAGTCGATCAGTTCGGAGGCGTACGGGGGGAGCGGGCTGTGGCCTTGGTCGGTGCGCGGGACGATCACCGGCAGCTCGCTGGTGGGCTCGTTGAGCACGGGCTGGTCCGACGGCGGGCGCTGGCCGGGTAGGAGCGCTCCGGCCGCCGGTGGCACGGCGCTGAGGGGTCCGCGCAGGATGCCGCCGGGAAGGGGGATGGCGGCCGTCGTGTCGGTGTCGGCCGGGTCGGGGCTGGGTGTGGGAGTGGGCTGCATTGAGTGTCCTCCGTCCGCTCGGCTGGGCCCCGGCGAGCGGATGCCGGTGGGCCCGGTGCGCCCGTGCGTGGATCTTCGGCGTCGCCACCCAGTCGCCGCGCAACAGCGTCGGGCGTCGCGTCGATTCGTTGCGACCCGCCGGAGACCCCAGGCGGCGCACCGACAACCTACCGTCAAGCCGCCCCGAGCACAGCCCCCAGGCAGGCGTCGCAACCCGTACGGAACAATCGGACAGGTGGAAGCAGCCGTACGACCCTCCGACCTCGACCCGGCAATAGCCGCCCGGCTAAAACGCGACTCGGCCGGACTGGTGGCCGCGATCGTGCGGGAGTACCAGTCGGGTGACGTGTTGATGATGGCCTGGATGGACGACGAGGCCCTGCACCGGACGCTGACGACGGGTCGGGCGACGTACTGGTCGCGCAGCCGCCAGGAGTACTGGGTGAAGGGGGCCACGTCGGGGCATCACCAGTACGTCAAGTCGGTGGCGCTGGACTGTGACGGCGACACTGTGCTGGTGAGCGTGGAGCAGGTGGGCGCGGCGTGCCACACCGGCAGCCGCACGTGCTTCTTCGATGAGCTTCCGGTCAAGGGAGAGACGCGATGACGACCGGTGCGGTCAGCCCGGACGAGGCCACGTTTCGCGCGCGGGCGGCCACCCGCCGGGTCGTACCGGTGATCCGGCGGCTGCTGGCGGACGGCGAGACGCCGATCGGGGTGTACCGGAAGCTGGCCGGCGGGCCCGGCACCTTCCTGCTGGAGTCGGCCGAGCAGGGCGCCGGTCCGGCCGGCACCGCTTGGTCGCGGTACTCCTTCATCGGGGTGCGCAGCGCGGCCACGCTGGTGGAACGGGATGGGCGGGCGGCCTGGCTGGGCACGCCGCCGGCCGGGGTGCCGGCCGATGGCGACCCGATCGCGGTGCTCCAAAAAACCATCGAGGCGCTGACCGGGGACGCGCCGGACGACGAGGGCATGCCACCCCTGACCGGCGGCATGGTCGGCTATCTGGGCTACGACCTGGTACGCCGGTTCGAGCGGCTGCCCACCCTCGCCGAGGACGACATCGGGCTGCCCGAGCTGGGCATGATGCTGGCGACCGACCTGGTGGTGCTGGATCACTACGAGGGCGCGGCCATCCTGGTGGCCAACGCCATCATCGATGATCAAGGAAGCGTGGCGGCGGCGTACCACCACGCGATCGGCCGGCTGGACGCGATGACCACGGCGCTGTCCCGGCCGATCCCGCCGATGATTTCCACAGTGGACCGCGCGCCCCTGGGGGAGATCGTCAGCCGGACCGAGCCCGGGGCGTACCCCAAGGCGGTCGAGGCGGCCAAGGAGGCGATCCGGGCCGGGGAGTGCTTCCAGATCGTGGTGGCGCAGCGGTTCGAGCGGGCCACCACGGCGGACCCGCTGGACGTCTACCGGGTGCTGCGCACCACCAACCCGAGCCCGTACATGTACCTGCTGCGGTTCGACGACTTCGACATCGTGGGGTCGTCGCCGGAGGCGCACCTCAAGGTCACCGGCGGGCCTCGGGAAACGGCGCGGCGGGCACTGCTTCATCCCATTGCCGGCACCCGGCCGCGCGGCGGCACGCCGGAGCAGGACGCCGGGCTGGCCGCCGAGCTGATCACCGACCCCAAGGAGCGGGCCGAGCACGTCATGCTGGTCGACCTGGGCCGCAACGACCTCGGCCGGGTCTGCCGGCCGGGGACGGTCGAGGTGCCGGAGTTCGCCACCATCGAGCGGTACAGCCATGTGATGCACATCGTCTCGACCGTGGTGGGTGAGCTGCGCGACGACCAGACGGCGTTCGACGCGCTGGCCGCGACGTTTCCTGCCGGCACGCTCTCGGGCGCCCCGAAGGTGCGCGCCATGGAGATCATCGAGGAGCTGGAGCCGACCCGCCGGGGGCTCTACGGCGGCACGGTGGGCTACTTCGGCTTCGGCGGCGACATGGACATGGCCATCGCGATCCGCACCGCGCTGATCCGCGGCGGGCGGGCGTATGTGCAGGCCGGCGCCGGGATCGTGGCCGACTCGGATCCGGCCGCCGAGGAGCGGGAGACCCAGAACAAGGCCGCCGCCGTGCTCGCGGCGATCGCCGCCGCCGAGACCCTGCGGCCCGCGCGATGAGGACCGGCAGAGAGCTGGCGTTGGCGGTGCTCGCGTGCCTGGCGGGGGCCGGGCTGGCGCTCTTCGCGGCGACCCGGACCTGGTCGGTGACCGAGCTCTACCGGCCGGTGCCGTTCGGACCGGGCGCCGACAAGCACACCGGCGGGGAACTGATCCAGTGGCTGCCGCCGCTCGCCGTGGTGGGACTCGCCGGTGCAGGGGCCATCGTGGCCACCCGCGGCCGGGTGCGCCAGGTGCTGGGCGTACTCCTGCTGTGCCTTGGAGCCGGTGTGGCGGGTGGCGGAGCTCACGGTCTGACCTGGGCCACCGGATGGCCGTTGGCCTGCATAGCAGGCGGTTTGTTGATCGCCGCCGGCGGCGCTCTCGTCGCCGTGCGCGGGCTGCGTTGGCCGAGCCTGGGTACGCGCTACGAGCGCGCCACGCGCTCGGGCGACGGGCCGACGGCGGCCTGGGACGCCCTGGACCGGGGCGACGACCCCACCTTGAGCTGACTGACCTGCCGGCGCACCTCGTCCTGCCGGTCGGCGCGGGCGCGGTCGGCGCAGACGGCCTCCCACGCGTTGCGGCGGGCGGTACGGACCCGGTCGTCGCCGACCACGACACGCTCCACCGTGTCGATGACCCCCACGGCCACCGACAGGACGGTACGTGGGATCGCGACGAGGCCGTTCTCAGGTGTGCTCATGGCATTTGCTCCGGGTCGCTCAGGGGCACCGTCGACCAGTTTGCCCGACAACGATGCTGCCTGCGGGTGTTTCCAGGGGATGACCTGCCCGTCAAGTATTCAGCGTCGGGCGCGCATTATGCCCGAGTCCAACCCGTGAGGCGTGCCATACCCCGGACTCCGACACCTCCGTGGCGCCCCCTAGCATCGGGCGAATGACACCCGGAAAGGGGAGTCCGTTGGTGACTGCTGAGCATGCGAACGCGGAGGACGACGGCGGCAGGCCCGCCGCCGGGGCAGCCGTGAGTGTGCTCGACGAGATCCTCGCCGGCGTGCGCGAGGACGTCGAGCTGCGACAACAGCGGGTCTCGCTGGAACGGGTCAAGGAACTCGCGGCGGCCGCCCCGCCCGCGCTCGACGCGTACGCGGCGTTGCGCAAGCCGGGCGTCGGGGTGATCGCGGAGGTCAAGCGGTCGTCCCCGTCCAAGGGGCAGCTCGCCGAGATCCCGGACCCGGCTGACCTGGCCACGGAGTACGCCGCGGGCGGTGCCCGGTGCATCAGCGTGCTGACCGAGGGCCGGTGGTTCGGCGGGTCCCTGGACGACCTGGTGTCGGTGCGGGCCGCCGTGCAGGTGCCAGTCCTGCGCAAGGACTTCGTGGTCTCCAGCTACCAGGTGCACGAGGCCCGGGCGCACGGGGCCGACCTGGTGCTGCTGATCGTGGCGGCGCTGGAGCAGAAGGTGCTGGTGGGTCTGCTGGAGCGGATCGAGTCGCTGGGCATGACCGCGCTGGTCGAGGTGCACACCGAGGAAGAGGCCGACCGGGCCCTGGAGGCGGGTGCGCAGGTCATCGGGGTCAACGCCCGCAACCTGCGGACGCTGGAGGTGGACCGGTCGGTGTTCGAGCGGATCGCGCCCGGACTGCCGAACAACGTCGTCAAGATCGCCGAGTCGGGCGTGCGGGGTCCGCACGACCTCATCCGGTACGCCTCGGCGGGTGCCGACGCGGTCCTGGTGGGCGAGGGTCTGGTGACCAAGAAGAGCCCGCGCGACGCGGTCGCCGAGCTGGTCAACGCGGGTAACCACCCGGCTACCCCCGGCCCGTGCGATGAACGCGTCGCTCGCGGGCCTGCTGCCCGACGTGGCCGGACACTTCGGCCGGTACGGCGGCCGGTTCGTGCCGGAGGCCCTCGTCGCGGCGCTCGACCAGCTCGACGCGGCGTACCGGCACGCGATGGCGGACGAGGCGTTCCAGGCGGAGTTCGGGGCGCTGCTGCGGGACTACGCGGGCACGCCGTCGCTGCTCTACCGGGCTTCGCGGCTCTCCGCGGCGGCCGGCGCCCAACTGTTGCTCAAGCGCGAGGACCTCAACCACACCGGCGCGCACAAGGTGCGCAACGTGCTCGGCCAGGCGCTGCTCACCAAGCGGATGGGCAAGCGGCGGGTGATCGCCGAGACCGGGGCCGGGCAGCACGGGGTGGCGACCGCCACCGCGGCGGCGCTCTTCGACCTCGAGTGCACCGTGTACATGGGCGAGGTGGACACCCAGCGCCAGGCGCTCAACGTGGCCCGGATGAAGATGCTGGGCGCCACCGTCGTGCCCGTGACCACCGGCTCGCGGACGCTCAAGGACGCCATCAACGAGGCGCTCCGCGACTGGGTGTCCAGTGTGGACAACACCCACTACCTCCTGGGTACGGCCGCCGGCCCGCACCCGTTCCCGGCCATGGTGCGCGACTTCGTGCGCGGCATCGGGGTCGAGGCCCGCCGGCAGTGCCTGGAGCAGACCGGCGGGCTGCCCGACGCGGTGGCCGCCTGCGTGGGCGGCGGCTCGAACGCGATCGGCATCTTCCACGCGTTCGTCGGGGACGAGGGCGTGCGGCTGTACGGCTTCGAGGGCGGCGGCGAGGGCATCTCGACCGGTCGCCACTCGGCCCGCTTCAGCGGCGGCTCGCCGGGCGTGCTGCACGGCGCGCGGACGTACGTGCTGCAGGACGAGGACGGGCAGACCATCGAGTCGTACTCGATCTCGGCCGGGCTGGACTACCCCAGCGTCGGGCCCGAGCACGCCTGGCTGCACGAGAGCGGGCGCGCGTCGTACCAGCCGGTCACCGACACCGAGGCGATGGCCGCGTTCCAGCTGCTGTGCCGGACCGAGGGCATCATCCCGGCGATCGAGAGCGCGCACGCGCTGGCCGGGGCGCTGCGGATCGTCCCCGCGCTCGCCGCTGAACTGGGGCGGGAGCCGACGATCGTGGTGAACCTGTCCGGGCGGGGGACAAGGACGTGGAGCAGGCCGGTGCGTACTTCGGGATGCTGCCGTGAGTATTTCTGTCGCTTTTGAGAAGGCACGGGCCGAGGGCCGGGCGCTGGTGGTCGGCTGCATGCCGGCCGGCTTCCCCACGGTCGAGGGCAGCATCGAGTCGATGAAGGCGATGGCCGCGGGCGGCGTCGACGTCATCGAGGTGGAGCTGCCGTACTCGGACCCGGTCATGGACGGGCCGGTCATCCAGCAGGCCAGCGAGATCGCGCTCGCCGGGGGCGTACGCACCCGGGACACGCTGCGGATCATCGAGGCGGTGGCGTCGACCGGCGTACCGGTCGTGCTGATGACCTACTGGAACCCGATCGAGAAGTACGGCGTGGACGCGTTCGCCCGGGACCTGGCCGGCGCCGGGGCCACCGGCATGATCACGCCCGACCTGATCCCGGACGAGGCCGACGAGTGGCTGGCCGCCTCCGACGCGTACCAGCTGGACCGGACGTTCCTCGTCTCGCCCTCGTCGACGGACGCGCGGGTCGCGATGACCGTGGCGCACTGCCGCGGCTTCGTGTACGCGACCGCGATCATGGGCGTGACGGGTGCCCGGGAGCAGACGTCGTCGGCCGCGCCCGAGCTGGTCGCCCGGATCCGTCCGGTCACCGACCTGCCGGTGGGCGTTGGCCTGGGCGTACGCGACGGGGCCCAGGCCGCCGAGGTCGGCGGGTACGCGGACGGCGTGATCGTGGGTAGCGCGCTGGTCCGGTGCGTGCTGGACGCGCCCGACGAGGCGGCCGGGCTGGCCGCACTCCGGGAACTGAGCGCCGACCTGGCCCGGGGCGTCCGAACCGCTACACGCTGAGGATCGACGCGGGTGGGGTGGGTGTGAACCGCGGCGGGTGAGGCCGCGGGAGCAGCGGTCCGCACCGCGACGGTCGTCGCGGTAGCTCTGAATTTTGGATCTAGACGAGTTAGGGCTCTGAGCTGACCTTTTCTCGTCTAGATCCACGGGGCGGGCCGTCGTGCTAGGTGGCGGCCGCGACGAGGGGCTCGGAGTCGGCGGCGTCGGGGATGTCCGGTTCGGCGTCCCGCTGCACCTCGCGCAGCACGCCCGACCGCCCGGCCACGGCGTCGGCGATCGCGACCCGCGTGATGGGCGTCAACGGGCTGGGCAGGGCGTCCGGGTCGTGCCAGGACAGCCGGGAGATCTTCCCGGGCGAGTTGACGCTCGCCTCGCCGCCGTCGATCTGGCCGCGGAAGACGTACTTCAGCACGTCTGGCATGTCTTCGCCGCAGGAGTTGCCGCTCAGCTGGTACAGACCCACGATTTCCACCATGTGGGTCTCCAGGCCGGTTTCCTCGCGGATGTCGCGGATCGCGGCGTGGACGGGGCTCTCCGCTTGGCGGATCCGGCCCCCGGGAAGGCACCACAGTCGATGTCCTTGGCTCTGCTGACAGAGCAGCACGCGGCCTGCGGCGTCGGTGATGACGGCGGCGACCGCGGAGGTCAAAGAGCTCATGGACAAAAAGCGTACGACTGGGTAAACGAGAAGTCAGCCATGCCGGGCTGCCAAACCCCGGGCTAACGCGGGTCGGCCCGGCGGCGGTAGCGTGTGCACCCGTGACAATCGCCGCAATCCCGAGCCCCAGCTCCGCCGTCTGGCAGCTCGGTCCGATCCCGATCCGGGCGTACGCCCTCTGCATCGTCCTCGGCATCGCGGTCGCCTGCCTGGTGACCGAGTATCGGCTGCGCCAGCGGGGCGGGCCGCCGTGGGTGGTCCTGGACATCGCGGTGTGGGCGGTGCCGTTCGGGATCGTCGGGTCGCGGATCTACCACGTGATCACGTCGCCGCAGGACTACTTCGGCGAGGGCGGGCACCCGCTCGACGCGTTCAAGATCTGGGAGGGTGGCCTCGGCGTCTGGGGCGCGGTGGCCGGTGGCGTGTTCGGCGGTTGGCTCGCCTGCCGGCAGCTCGGTCTCCCGCTGCGGGTGGTCGCGGACGCGGTCGCGCCGGCGCTGCCCCTGGCGCAGGCGGTGGGCCGGGTCGGCAACTGGTTCAACAACGAGCTGTACGGCGGCCAGACCACGCTCCCGTGGGGCCTGAAGATCCACCAGATGGATCCGGACAACCCGGGACACGCGCTGCGCGACCAGAACGGCGACCCGATCCTCGAACCCGGGCTCTACCACCCGGCGTTCCTGTACGAAGGGCTGTGGAACGTCGGCGTGGCCGCCATGGTCTACCTGGTCGACCGCCGCTGGAAGCTGGGCCGCGGCCGGGCGTTCGCCCTGTACGTCATGGGCTACACCGCCGGGCGGTTCTGGATCGAACTGATGCGTACCGACGAGGCCAACGTGATCCTCGGGGCGCGGGTGAACGTGTGGGTGTCGGTGCTGGTGTTCCTGGGCGCGCTCGCGTACTTCCTGCGCGTCAAGGGGCCGCAGGAGTTCCTGGTGCCGATCGACGGCGCGCCGGTGCCCGTGACGGTGGGCGCGGACAGCGACGTGTCCCAGCGGGACGTGTCCGGCTCCGCGGCCAAGGCGGCGGCCACCCGGCCCTCGGGCTACCGGACGGTGAGCGAGGAGCAATACCTGGCGTACCGGGAAACCGGGGAGCTGCCCGGCGACGCGCCCGGCGGCGCGGAGGCGGACGCCTCGTCCGACTCCGAGCCGGACGGCGGCGGCGACAATGGCGACGACGGCGAACCGGACGGCAGCGTCCGGACCACCGACGATCGCTGACCCAAGAGCGAGGAGCGCCACCCATGCGTACGGCTGTCGTCGTTGGGGCGGGCATCGGCGGCTTGGCCGTGGCGGGCGCGTTGGCGCGCTCCGGCTGGCAGGTGACCGTCCTGGAACGCGGCGACCGGGTGCGGGGTGACCAGACCGCGCTGATCCTCTGGCCGAACGGGGTCAAGGCGCTCGACGCCCTCGGCCTGGCCGGCGGGCTGGCGGCGATCGCCACCCCGCTGCCCGACAGTGGCGTACGGCGTCCCGACGGCCAGTGGCTCGTGCAGCCCCGGCCGGGGGCCACGCGCGTGCCGGTGATCGTGCACCGGGAAGACCTGCACGACACGCTCGTGGCGGGGCTCGGCGACCGGGTGGAGATCCGCACCGGCGTCACCGTCCGGTCCACGCGCGTGTCGCCCGACGACCGGCCGGCGGTGAGTGACGGCCGGACGACGTACGAGGCGGACGTGGTGGTCGCCGCCGACGGCATCGACAGCGCGGTACGCCAGCGGCTCGCGCCCGGGTCCACCGTGGTCAGTTCGGGCTGCGCGGCGTGGCGGGCGGTCATCCCCTGGTACCGGGTGCCGCCGCTCAACGACGGGCGGCCGGTCGTGGGGGAGACCCTCGGCGCCGGCTACCGCTTCGTGGCCGCCCAGCTCGGGCAGCGCGGCTCGGCCGGATCCTCCACGCGGGGCGGCATCTACTGGGTGGCGACCGCCGCCGGGGCGCCCCGCCCGGAGTCGCCGGAGACCCAGCTCGTCCTGCTCCGGCGGTGGTTCGCCCGCTGGCACGCGCCGATCGGGGACCTGCTCGCCGCCACCGAGCCCGACGACCTGGTCCAGCAGGAGGTACGCGAGCTGCGCCCGCTCCCCCGGGAGTACGGCTTCCCGGCCGGTCCGGGCGGCTTCGTGCTGCTCGGCGACGCGGCCCACGCCATGCCGCACCACCTCGGGCAGGGCGCGTGCCTGGCACTGGAAGACGCGGCGACGTTGCAGTCCCTGCTGCGCGAGGCGGTCCCCGGCCGGCAGGTGTCCGAGGCGGTGGCGGCGTACTCCCGGTTGCGCCGGCCCCGGGCGGCCACCGTCGTACGCCAGACCCGGCGCATGTCGGCGGTGTTGCAGGCGCGCGGCCGGCTGGCGCTGCGCGCGCGAGACGCCGCGCTGGGCACGATCAGCCCCGCCTGATGGGCAGCGCCGCCACGGCCGCCGCCGCCTGGAAACCCCCGGCCTAACCCTCCCGCGCGCCCCGCCCTCCGCGCCGCGCCGCGCCGCCCCCGCTCGCGGTGCCGCGCCGCCGCGCCGCCGCGCCCGCGCCGCGCCGATCAAGGACTTCCGCGTCGATCAAGGGCAAACGGTCGTGGATCGGAGATCAAAGCACGGCCATACGCCCTTGATCGACGGGAAAGCCCTTGATCGACGCGGGAAATGGAGCCGAATGGGGGGCTGACCATCGCAGCGCGCGAGGGGGACACTACGCGCAATGACGAATGGCCTACGCGTTCGCCCAGGGCAGGTGCGCCTTCTGGGCCCGGTGGAGTTGGCCGGGGCCGAGGGCGCTATCCCGCTGGCCACCGGCGCGCGCAGGCTGCTGGCCGTGCTCGGGTTGCGGGCCGGGGAGATCGTGGGGTGGGCGCAGCTCGCCGCGACCGGCCTGGCCACCGACTCCCTCGATCGTGACGCCGCCGCCCTCGCCGGCGCGCTGACCCGGTGCGGGCTGCGTGGCGCCTTGCAGACCCGGGCGTCCGGGTTCCGGCTCGCCGGGCGGTACGTCGATGCCCGTCTCTTCCAGGATGACCTGCGCCGGGCGCTGGCGCAGCGGGCCGCGGGCGAGCTGCACGCCGCGATCGCGCTCTACGACCGGGCGCTGGCGCGGTGGCGGTCCGACACGCCGCTCGCCGGGATGGTGCTGTCCGGTTGGGCGGTTGCCGAGGCGAAGCGGCTGGCCGAGAGTCGTTCGCGGGCCCGCGAGGACCGCTGGGACTGCGTACTCCGGCTGGCTGGCGCGGCGGTGCGGGCGAGCGGCGCGCCGGTGGCCGATCGCGCGGCGGTGGCCGCGGGCATCGAGGCGGCGAAGGTCGCCGCGGTGGCGGCCGCCGAGCTGGAGGCGGGGGTGGCCAGGCATCCGCTGCGCGAGCGCCGGTGGGAGCTGCTGCTGACCGCCACCTTGGTGAGCGCCGGCCGAGGGGCCGCCCGGTCGGTGTACGAGCGGGCCCGGCGCACCTTCGCCGAGCAGCTCGGCGTCGAGCCGGGGGAGCGGCTGCGGGCACTGGCCGCGGCCGCCGAGCGGGGCGACCTGGCGGAGCCGCCGGCGCCACCGCCGCCCCCGATGCCCCGGCTGCCGCGGCAGGTGGCCGCGCCGCCGGTGCCGCTGACCAGCCTGCTGGGGCGCGAGACGCTGCTGGACGAGATCGGCGCCCGGCTCGGGACGCACCGCCTGGTGACGCTGGTCGGGCCGGGCGGCGCCGGCAAGACCCGGCTGGCGATCGCCGCGGCGGGCGGGGCCGGCAGGCCGCTGGCCTGGTTCGTCGACCTGAGCGCGGTGGACCGGCCGGTACGGGTGCCGGCGGCCGTCGCCGAGGCGCTGGGCCTGCGCGAGGAGCCGGGCAAGGAGTCGATCGACGCCATCGCCGAAGAGGTCGGGGACCACGACGTCCTGCTCGTGCTCGACAACTGCGAGCACCTGGTGGCGGGGTGCGGCGAGCTGGCGGGCCGGCTGCTGGCGGCGTGCCCGGGGCTGCGCGTGCTGGCCACCAGCCGGGCGCCGCTGCGGGCGGACGGCGAGGCGATCGTGCCGGTACCGCCGCTGACGCTGCCCGCCTCGACGGCCGGGCTCACCCTCGCCGAGCTGGCCAACCACGCCGCGACCCGGCTCTTCCTGGAGCGGGCGCAGGCGCGTTCCGGCCGGCCGGTGCCGGAGGGCAGCGCCGACGCGGTCGCCCAGCTCTGCCTGGAACTGGACGGGCTGCCGCTGGCCATCGAGCTGGCCGCGGCGCGTACCCCGCTGCTGAGCGTGTCGGAGATCGTGGCCCGGCTGCGCACCGACCAGCGCCTGCTGCACAGCCCCGACCCGACCGCGCCGCCGCGGCACCGCACCGTGGCCGCCGCCGTCGAGTCCAGCCTGGAGCAGCTCGACGCGCAGGTCCAGGCGTACTTCGACCGGTTGGCGGTCTTCGTGGGCGGCTTCGACCGGGGTGCCGCCGACGCGGTCCGCGGCGGTGCCGGCCCCGAGGCACTCGACCTGCTGGTCGACGCGTCCCTGGTCGAGGCGAACACCGGCCGCTACCGGATGCTCATGCCGATCCGCCGGCACGCGCTCGCCCGGCTGTACGGTGACGCGCCGGTTGCCCGTACGGCCCACGCGGCGCACTACCTGTCGGTCGCCGAGTCCGCCGACGCCGACCTGCGCGGGCACGGCCAGGAGGCTGGGTTGGCCCGGCTGCGCGCCGAGGCGGCCAACCTGCGTGCCGCGATGGCCTGGCTCGGCGAGGCGCGGCCCAGCGCCATCCCGTACGGCGATCTGCGGCTCGCCACCGCGCTGGCGATGTTCTGCCGGATCGAGGGGCACTACCGGGAGGCCCTGGACTGGCTGGCGGCCGCCCTGGCCCGGCACCCCCGGGCGCCCAAGCTGCTGCGCGCCGCCGCCGCGGCCGACGCCGCCATGCTCGCGATGCTGCTGTGCGACTATCCGGCCGCCGCCGAGTACGCCGAGGTGGCCCGGGTGGCGTACCGGGCGGTCGGGGACCAGCGCGCCCAGGCGCGGGTGGAGATGATCCTCGGCTCGGTCGCCCGGGAGCGTGCCGAGTACGAGGAGTCCGCCGCGCACCTGGACAAGGCGGCCGCCATCTACGTGGAGTGCGGCGACGAGCTGGGCGAGGCGCGCGCGGTGCTGCTGCGCGGCTTCACCGCCTGGCTGGCCGGCGACCTGGACCGGGCCGAGTTGCGGCTGCGGGCGGGCCGGCGGTGGTTCGAGCGGCTCGGCGACGCGGAGGCGGCCGCCTCCGCGCTGATGAACCTGGGCGCGGTCGCTCTCTACCGCGGCGACACCGACCGGGCGACGTCGCTGCTGGACGCCGCCCTGGAGCGGTACGCCGCGCTCGGCTTCCCGGAGGGCGTCGGCTGGGTGCACAACCTGCGCGGCCTCGTCGAGCTGCGCGGCGGGCGCACCGACCGGGCCGGGGAGCACCTGGCGCTGAGCCTGGCCACCCACCGCAAGGTCGGCGACCGGTGGCGCACCGCCAGCGTGCTGGAGGCGCTCGCCGAGGTGCACCGCCAGGACGACCCGGAGCGGGCGGCCCAGCTGCTGGCCGACGCGGGCCAGATCCGCACCGAGATCGGCGCGCCCGTCCCGGCCTGCGAGCGCGCGGATGTCGAGGCTACGGCCGCGGCTCTCGGCTTCGCCGTTCCGGCCTAGGGGGTTGGGCTTGGGTTTTGGGGGCCAGGGTGCCCTGCGAAGCCCGTCAGGCTTGATGTCTTCGCAGGGCACCCCGGCCCCAAAACCGCTCTAGACGGTGGGGAAAATCGAGGGAGAGCCGATGCAAGCGGTACCGATGCGGCGGAAGCCGACGCGCGTGTAGACCCGCGCGATGTCCTCGCTGCCCGCGGACAGGAACACCACGTCGACGCCCTGGTCCAGCGCGTGCCGGGCGAGCGCCGCGGTGACCGCCGCGCCGAAGCCCCGGTGCCGGGCCGCCGGCAGCGTCGCCACCCCGGCGATCTCGGCCACGTCGTCCACCCGTTGCAGGATGCCGCTGGCCACCACGCCGAGCTCGGGGTCCTCGGCCAGCGCCGACGCCCGCCGGCCCGCTCCGGTCGCCCGCCGCTCGTCGGCCAACTCCTCCTCGGCCACCTCGAACACCGCCGCGTCGCGTTCCGCGGGACCCGCCGGGCCGGCGCCCGTGCCGGGCGCGCCGAACCCGACCGCACCCACGGCCCGCCGCACCGCGATGTCCGCGGCGAAGCTGGGCGCCGCCGGATCGATAAGACGCACTGGTACGCGGGAGGGCTTGACCAGGGCGGCCGGATCCAGCACCAGCAGGGGCGCCTCGAGCACCGTCAGCCCCGCCGACCGCGCCACGGCGAGCAGGTCGGGGGTGGTCTCGTGCACCCACTCGAACGCCTCGGGCGCGCCGAGCTCGCGCTGCCGGGCCCGGGCCGCGGTAATGTCCGCGGCGGATGGTGGCTCGGCGGCGCCCAGCCGCGGACGCGCATAAAAGGGCCAACCAGCGCCGTTCCGGACAAAGAGCACCAGCCCCCGAAAATCTCGGTATGCGCGCCGTCGCGGGGTACGGCATCGTAAAAGCGCTCTAACCTGTCAAATAGTTCAGGCACGTGTGATCAATCTCCGCTGGTGGAGTACAGGAACCCCTAACGTAGACTCGAAGGACTCAGCAGGGCCGACGTCGTCCCGACCTTTCCGTGTGTAAACGCGCGAGCGACGACAAGGAGGCCCGGTGGTCCATCCGCACCCTCAGCGAAAGCCCGAAGGGCTGTACGACCCGGCGTACGAACATGACGCCTGTGGCGTGGCCTTCGTGGCGGATCTTTCGGGCCGCCGGTCGCATGACGTCGTCGCGAAGGGCCTGTCGGCGCTGTGCCGGCTCGACCACCGCGGCGCGCGCGGCGCGGAGCCCAACACCGGTGACGGCGCCGGGATCATGCTGCAGGTGCCGGACGAGTTCTTCCGGGCCGTGGTCGACTTTCCACTCCCACCGCCCGGGCAGTACGCGACGGGCCTGGTGTTCCTGTCCCACGACGCGGAGAAGACGGCCCGCGCGGTCCAGGTGCTGGAGAAGTACGCGCTGGTCGAGGGCGCCGACATCCTGGGCTGGCGGGACGTACCCGTGGACCCGGCCGACCTGGGTGAGTCGGCGGACGCGGCCCGGCCGGTGATCCGGCAGATCTTCCTCGCCGCGCACCGGCTGACCGACTCGCCGGAGGGTCCGGCGGGTGACCCGCTGACCGGTCTCGACCTGGACCGGGTGGCGTTCTGCGTGCGCAAGCGCACCGAGCGGGAGACCCGCGAGCGGGGCGTGGCGGCCTACTTCCCGTCGCTGTCGTCGCGCACGATGGTCTACAAGGGCATGCTGACGCCCGCGCAGGTGCCGACGTTCTTCCCGGACCTGGCCGACGAGCGGGTGGCCAGCGCGATCGCGCTGGTGCACTCCCGGTTCTCCACCAACACGTTCCCGTCGTGGCCGCTGGCGCACCCGTACCGGTTCATCGCGCACAACGGCGAGATCAACACGATCCGCGGCAACAAGAACTGGATGAACGCCCGCGAGGCGCTGCTGGCGTCGAAGAACATCCCGGGCAACATCCGGCGACTGTTCCCGATCTGTACCCCGGACGCCTCCGACGCGGCGAACGTGGACGAGGTCCTCGAACTGCTCCACCTGGCCGGCCGGAGCCTGCCGCACGCGATGCTGATGATGATCCCGGAGGCGTGGGAGAACGACCCGGACATGGACCCCGCGCGGCGGGCGTTCTACCGGTTCCACGCCAGCCTCATGGAGCCGTGGGACGGCCCGGCCGCGGTGGCGTTCACCGACGGCACCGTCGTGGGCGCGGTGCTGGACCGCAACGGCCTGCGGCCGGGCCGGTGGTGGCGTACGAGCGACGGCCTGGTGGTGCTGGGCAGCGAGGCGGGCGTGCTCGACCTCGACCCGGCGACCGTGGTGGCCAAGGGCCGGTTGCAGCCGGGCCGGATGTTCCTGGTCGACACCGCCTCCGGCCGGATCGTGGAGGACGACGAGATCAAGGCCGAGCTGGCCGCGGCCCAGCCGTACGACGACTGGCTGCACGCCGGCCTGATCGACCTGCAGGACCTGCCCGAGCGCGAGCACATCGTCTACACGCACGACTCGGTGCAGCGCCGGCAGCAGACGTTCGGCTACACCGAGGAGGAGCTGAAGATCCTGCTCGGCCCGATGGCCCGCACCGGGTCGGAGCCGCTGGGCTCGATGGGCACGGACACGCCGATCTCGCCGCTGTCCACCCGTCCCCGCCTGCTGTACGACTACTTCCACCAGCTCTTCGCCCAGGTGACCAACCCGCCGCTGGACGCGATCCGGGAGGAGCTGGTCACCAGCCTGCAGTCGACCATCGGCCCGGAGGGCAACCTGCTCGACCCGGGTCCGGCCAGCTGCCGGCAGATCGTGCTGCCGTACCCGGTGATCGACAACGACGAGCTCGCCAAGATCCTGTCGGTCGACGACGACGGCGACCTGCCCGGCTTCAAGGCGGTCCGGGTCTCCGGCCTGTACCCGCTGCGCGACGGCGCGGCCGGCATCAAGGCCCGGCTGACCCAGATCTGCCGGCACGTGTCCGAGGCGATCGAAGACGGCGTGCGGATCCTGGTGCTCTCCGACCGGGACTCCACCACCACCCTCGCGCCGATCCCGTCGCTGCTGCTCACCGCGGCCGTGCACCAGCACCTCGTGCGCGAGCAGACGCGTACGCAGGTGGCGCTGATCGTGGAGAGCGGCGACTGCCGCGAGGTGCACCACGCGGCGGTCCTCATCGGGTACGGCGCGGCGGCGGTCAACCCGTACCTGGCGTTCGAGTCGGTCGAGGACCTCATCGCGACCGGCGCCCTGCCCGGGCTCGAGCCGGCTACCGGCGTGCGCAACTACGTCAAGGCGCTCGGCAAGGGCGTCCTGAAGATCATGTCCAAGATGGGCATCTCCACCGTGTCGTCGTACTGCGGCGCGCAGGTCTTCGAGGCGGTCGGCCTGGACGCCCGGCTCGTCGAGCGCTACTTCGACGGCACCCCCGGCAAGATCGGTGGAGCCGGGCTGCACGAGATCCACGAGGAGATCAAGGCCCGGCACGCCCGCGCGTACCCGGCGAACCAGGCCGAGCGCACGCACCGCCGGCTGGAGGTGGGCGGCGAGTACCAGTGGCGCCGCGAGGGCGAGGTGCACCTGTTCAACCCGGAGACGGTGTTCCTGCTCCAGCACGCCACCCGCAGCCGGCAGTACGACGTGTTCCAGCGGTACACGTCCACTGTGGACGAGCTGGCGGCCAGGGCGGGTTCGCTGCGCGGCCTGTTCACGCTGCGCACCGGCGTACGGCCGGCCGTGCCGCTGGACGAGGTCGAGCCGGCTGCCGAGATCGTCAAGCGCTTCGCGACCGGCGCCATGTCGTACGGGTCGATCTCGGCGGAGGCGCACGAGACGCTGGCCATCGCGATGAACCGCATCGGCGGCAAGTCCAACACCGGCGAGGGCGGCGAGGACGTCGACCGCCTGTACGACCCGGAGCGGCGCTCCGCGGTCAAGCAGGTCGCGAGTGGACGGTTCGGCGTGACCGGGGAGTACCTCGTGAACGCCGACGACCTGCAGATCAAGATGGCGCAGGGGGCCAAGCCCGGCGAGGGTGGGCAGCTGCCCGGAAACAAGGTGTGGCCGTGGATCGCGAAGACCCGGCACGCCACCCCAGGCGTCGGGCTGATCTCGCCGCCGCCGCACCACGACATCTACTCCATTGAGGACCTCGCCCAACTGGTGCACGACCTCAAGTGCGTCAACCCGACCGCCCGCGTACACGTGAAGCTGGTCTCGGAGATCGGTGTCGGCACCGTCGCCGCGGGCGTGGCGAAGCTCAAGGCCGACGTCATCCTGATCTCCGGCCACGACGGCGGCACCGGCGCGTCCCCGCTCAACTCGCTCAAGCACGCCGGCACGCCGTGGGAGCTGGGCCTGGCCGAGGCGCAGCAGACGCTGCTGCTCAACCGGCTGCGTGACCGGGTCACCGTGCAGGTCGACGGCCAGCTCAAGACCGGCCGCGACGTGGTCGTGGCGGCACTGCTGGGCGCCGAGGAGTACGGCTTCGCGACCGCACCGCTGATCGTCTCGGGCTGCATCATGATGCGGGTGTGCCACCTGGACACCTGCCCGGTCGGCATCGCCACGCAAAACCCGGTGCTGCGCGAGCGGTTCACCGGCAAGCCCGAGTTCGTGGAGAACTTCTTCCAGTTCCTCGCCGAGGAGGTCCGCGGCTACCTGGCGGAGCTGGGCTTCCGGTCGCTGGACGAGGCGATCGGCCACGCCGAGCTGCTCGACATCGCGCCGGCCGTCGACCACTGGAAGGCGCGCGGGCTCGACCTGACCCCGGTGCTGCACGTGCCGGACCTGCCCGAGGGCGCGGCCCGGCGGCGGATCCGGGAGCAGGACCACGGCCTCGACCGTGCTCTGGACAACGAGCTGATCGCGCTGTCCCGGCCGGCGCTGGACGACCGGGTGCCGGTGCGCCCGGTGGTCGCGGTCCGCAACGAGCACCGCAGCGTCGGCGCGATGCTCGGCGGCGAGGTGGCCCGCCGGTACGGCGGCGAGGGGCTGCCCGAGGACACCATCGACGTGACGCTGCACGGCACGGCGGGGCAGTCGTTCGGGGCGTTCCTGCCGCGCGGCGTGACGCTGCGGCTCTACGGCGACGCCAACGACTACGTCGGCAAGGGGCTGTCCGGCGGGCGGATCGTGGTGCGTCCGTTCAGCACCGCGCCGTTCGTGGCCGAGGAGCACATCATCGGCGGCAACACCATCCTCTATGGAGCGACGGCCGGCGAGGTCTTCCTGCGCGGCCGCGTGGGTGAACGGTTCGCCGTCCGCAACTCCGGCGCGGTGGCCATTGTGGAGGGTGTCGGCGACCACGGCTGCGAGTACATGACCGGCGGGACGGTCGTCGTGCTCGGCCAGACCGGCCGCAACTTCGCCGCCGGCATGTCCGGGGGTACGGCGTTCGTGTGGCGCCTGGACAAGAGCCGGGTCAACCCGGAGCTGGTCGAGCTTGAGTCGCTCACCGACGAGGAAGAGGTGACCCTGCGGACGCTGGTCGAGCGGCACTTCGCCGAGACCGACTCGGCGGTCGCGGAGCGGCTGCTCAAGCGCTGGCAGGAGGCGGTCGACGAGTTCACCGCCGTGGTGCCCCGCGACTACAAGCGGGTGATGGAAGCCATCCGGACCGCCGAGGCCGCCGGTCGGAACATCGACGAGGCGGTTATGGAGGTGTCCCGTGGCTGATGCTCAGGGCTTTCTTCGGTACGGGCGCCGGCTGCCGAGCCGGCGCCCGGTGCCGGTGCGCATCCAGGACTGGCGCGAGGTGTACCCGCAGGCCGAGGACGGGCTGATCCGCGAGCAGGCCACCCGGTGCATGGACTGCGGCATCCCGTTCTGCCACGACGGCTGCCCGCTGGGCAACCGCATCCCGGACTGGAACGACCTGGTCCGCACCGGCAACTGGGCCGCGGCCATCGAGTCGCTGCACGCCACCAACAACTTCCCGGAGTTCACCGGGCGGCTGTGCCCGGCGCCGTGCGAGGCGGCCTGCGTGCTGGGCATCGCCGGCGGTGAGCCGGTCACCATCAAGCAGGTCGAGGTCGAGATCATCAACCGGGCCTTCGACCTCGGTCACGTCACCCCGCAGGCGGTGCCGCCGCCGTCCGGCAAGAGCGTCGCCGTCGTCGGCTCCGGGCCCGCCGGGCTCGCCGCCGCGCAGCAGCTCGCCCGCGCCGGCCACGAGGTCACCGTGTACGAGCGGGACGACGCCATCGGCGGCCTCATGCGGTACGGCATCCCCGACTTCAAGCTGGAGAAGGGGCACATCGACCGGCGGCTGGACCAGATGGCGGCCGAGGGCGTGCGCTTCCGTACGTCGGTGAACGTGGGCGTGGACGTGACGGCGGAATCGCTGCGCGCTTCGCATGACGCGGTCCTGCTGGCCTGCGGCGCGCTCGCCAGCCGGGACACCCCGGCCACCCCGGGGCGGCAGCTTCGCGGCGTACACCTGGCGATGGACCACCTGGTGCCGGCCAACCGGATGGTCGCCGGCTTGCAGGACTCGACTCCCATCGACGCGGCGGGCAAGCACGTGGTCATCATCGGCGGCGGCGACACGGCGGCGGACTGCCTCGGCGTCGCTCACCGCCAGGGCGCGGCCGGCATCCACCAGCTCGACCTGTACCCGCAGCCGCCGGACGCCCGCGACGAGGAGCGCGACCCGTGGCCGACGTGGCCGTGGATCCTGCGTAACTACGCGGCCCACGAGGAGGGCGGCGGCCGGGTGTTCGCGGTCGCGGTGCGCGAGTTCGTCGACGACGGCGAGGGCAACGTCCGCGCCGTACGCATCGCCGAGGTCAGCGTCGAGAAGCGGGACGGCCAGCGGATCCTCACCTACGTGCCGGGCTCGGAGCGGGAGCTGCCCGCCGACCTGGTGCTGCTGGCGATCGGGTTCGACGGCACCGAGGAGCAGCCGCTGCTGGAGCAGTTGGGCGTGGCGCGCAACCGGCGCGGCGCGATCGACTCGCGCTCCGACTGGCAGACGTCGACCGACGGCGTGTTCGTGGCCGGCGACATGCACCGCGGCGCCTCGCTCATCGTGTGGGCCATCGCCGAGGGCCGCGCCGCCGCCGCCGCGATCCACTCGTACGTGGGCGGCGCGGGCGTCCTCCCCGCCCCGGTAACTCCCGCCGCGGTAGCCCTCTCCGCGTAGCCCAACCCCCTTCCGTGATCAAGGCGTCCTTCAAGTCGTCCGGACGACTTGAAGGACGCCTTGATCACGGGTTAGAACTCGGAGTTGTAGCTGGTGAAGGAGCCCGAGTCGACGCGGGCGCCGAGCGGGGTGTAGCAGGCGACGTTGCGGACGTACACGTCCGTGCCGATGTACGCCCAGTACCACTGGAGGTTGCAGAACTCACCGCGCTGCCCGACCGCCGTCACCTGGACGGTGTCCGGCCGCTGGGCGAGACCGCGGAAGACGACCAGCGACAGGCCGGGGCCGGACGACGCGATGGCGTTCGCGCCGGGTCCGAACACCGAGTTGAAGTTGGTCGACGCCGGCCCGATGTTGGGCACCGGGGGCGGCGGCATGTTCCAGAGGTACCCGAAGTACTTCGGCGGGATCGCGGGACCGTAGAGCGCCCGCCGATACTGGTACGTCAGCGTGAAATCGGTGTCGAACTTGGCACCGACCCCGTCGAAGCAGAACACGACCACGTCCTGCGACCACACGTTGGAGCTCCACTTCGCGATCTCGCAGTGCGCCCCGACGCTCGTGTTGACGGCCGTGGCCTGCAGGCTCCCGTCGAACGGGCCGGGCGTGCCCAGCATCGGGAAGCGCACGACCCACTCGCCCGGCGAGCCGGTCGGCGCGACGACGTTGCCGGTGCCGATCTGCGAGTTGTACTCGCTGACGATCGTGCCGTTGGCGAGCGCGTGGACGTACCCGTAATGGCCGGGAATGCCGTCGGGCGGTGAGCTGCTCGCGAAGACCGCGGTGAACGGCGTGTCGTAGCCGAAGCCGCCGGGCCGGTAGCAGCGGACGTACGCGATCTCGTCGGCGCCCGACGGGCCCCACCTGAGCGCCTGGCACCAGATCGGACGCTCGTTGATCGCGGTGATGTGGACGACGCCGCCCCTGGCCGCCTGGCCGGGGAAGACGATCCGGTAGAGGCCCCCGCCGCCGGGGGTCACCGTGGTGGCCGGCGGCCACGTGCCGGACGGCACCGTGGCGGCGCCGTTCCAGAGCACGAACCCGTGGCCGTCCGGCACGGCCGCGTGGGCCGGCTGCGCCGCGCCGAGGACCGCGGCCAGCACGACCGCGAGCCCAATGCCGATTCTTCGCATCTGACCTGCCATGGCACTCCTTCGTGAGGCTGAATGCATGTTGATACAGAGCCGTCGATCGATGCACTGATGCGTCGGCAATCAGACATTGATGAGTAGCGATTTGATAAGACACCTGGACGTGATCTTGGGGACACGGGGACGACACAGGTGGCGCCAAGAGTGGCTGCCATGGCTCCCACCCCACCCACGGACGCCGAGCTGGACGTGATGATCAGGGCTCGGCTGGCCTCCATCGGTATCGACCTCGACCAACTGCCGCCCGGCACCGCCGCTGACCCGGTCACCGGCTCGCCGGGGCGGGACTCCGTGCTCGCTTCGCTGCGCTCGTTCGTCCGGGGAACCGTGACGGCGCTCGCCGCGTACCAGCTTCCGGCGCCAGCGGGCAGCAACCCGGCCCACGCGGCCGCGCTGTCACAGCAGGCCGCGCCGATGCTCTACCCCTCGATCAGCCTGGAGTGGCGGAAGTGAACCCTCTTGCCCGCCGCACGTTCCTCGCCCACAGCACGGCGCTGGCCGCCGGTGCCGTGCTCGCCCCGACCGCCGCGCTGGCGGGGCCACCGTCCTTTTCGGACGATGCCTACACGAAGCCGCGCCCCGAGGCCCTCGCCGACCCGACCGAGCTGACCCTCGCCGAAGCCGCCTGGATGATCCGCAACCGCAAGCTCTCGCCGACCGAGTTGGTGGAGGCGTACCTGGCGCGGATCGCCGCGTACGAGTCCACGTATCAGGCGTTCAACACGGTGCTCGCCGACGAGGCGCGGGCCGCCGCCAAGGCCGCCGGACGCCGGACCGGCCGCGGGCCGCTGCACGGCATCCCGCTGGCCATCAAGGACAACTACTA
Source organism: Phytohabitans rumicis (assembly GCF_011764445.1). Taxonomy (NCBI): domain Bacteria; kingdom Bacillati; phylum Actinomycetota; class Actinomycetes; order Micromonosporales; family Micromonosporaceae; genus Phytohabitans; species Phytohabitans rumicis. The sequence goes on along the minus strand of NZ_BLPG01000001.1, from coordinate 2,112,832 downwards.
CACCGCCGGCGTGCGGACGACCGCGAACTCCTTTCTCTTCCAGGACTTCGTGCCGCCGTACGACGCCACGGCCGTGGCGCGGCTCAAGGCGGGCGGCGCGATCGTGCTCGGCAAGACGCAGATGGGTCCGCTGGCGACCACCCGCGCCACCACGCCGGCCGGCGTCATCACCACGGTCAACGCGTGGACGCCGACCGTGCCCGGCACCGACCCGGGTGGCTCGTCGACCGGCACCGCCACGTCGGTGGCCGGCCGGATGGCGGCGTCCGGCACGGGGACCCAGACCGGCGGCTCGATCACCGCGCCGTCCAACGCGCAGAACCTGACCGGGCTCAAGCCCACCATGGGCCGGGTGTCCCTGCACGGCATCATCCCGCTCAGCTACACCCGCGACCACCCCGGCCCACTCGCCCGGGACGCCAAGGACGCGGCCATCATGCTGGCCGCGATGGCGGGGGAGGACCCGAGCGACCCGCGTACGCAGGGCCTGCCCGCCGTGCCCGACCTGGTGCGCGCGGCCACGCCGGTCCGCGCCGGTGGCAAGGTCCGCGCGCGCTGGAACACGCGCGTCGGCGTGCTTCCCGGGTACGCCGACGGCACATCCGCAACGGCTGAGGCGCGCCGGGCGTTTCTGGCCACTGTGGACGCCATCCCGGGTGTGTCGCTTGTGGACGTGCCGGTGCCGGACGAGTGGGACCTGCTGACCGGCGGGGCGTTCAACAACGTGCGGCTGCCCGAGCGCAGCGAGCCGTTCATGCCGTACCTGCGTACGGATCTGCGGGGCTTCGGCGTCTCGGTGACCGGGTGGCTGCAGGGCGCGCTGCTGGGCGCGAACGAGTTCCTCACCGGGCAGCGCGCCAAGCTGCTGCTCATCGAGCGGGTGCTGGACCAGGTCTTCGCGAAGTGCGACGTGGTCGTGCAGACCGGGCCGGTGCCGTTCGACATCCTGGGCCTTCCGGAAATCGGCTTCCCGATCGGGTTCACCGCGACGGGCGTGCCGATCGGCGCGATCCTGGGCGGCCAGCCGTACGCCGAGGACCGCCTGCTGTCGGTGGTCGCCGCGTACCAGGCCGTCTCCGACTGGCACTGGCGCCGGCCGCCGAACCCGCCGGCGGCGACGGCACTGCGGGCGGCGGGCGTGGCACCGGACCGGGGCCGGCTCACCGCCGAGGAGGTCGTCGAGCAGATGCAGTGACGCCCTATGCCAGCAGGACGGCGGCCCGTGCGCGGCACTCCGCCAGGTCGAGGGAGCGCACCAGCGCGCGTACGGCGTCCAAAGCGGACGGTGTGACCGACAGGGTCGTGCACCCCACGCCGAGCAGGAGCGGGATCACGGAGGCGTCGGCGGCCGCGTCGCCGCACACCGATACCGGCCGGCCGTGGCGGTCGCCGGCGCGTACCACGGCGGCGATCGCGCGCAGCACCACCGGATCGGCGGCGCGTGCCGGGGTCAGTCGCGGGTCCTGGCGGTCCAGGCCGAGCAGGGCGGCGGTCAGGTCGTTCGTGCCGATGGAGAGGAAGTCGGCCGCCGCGGCGAGCGCGTCGATGTCCTCGACCGCCGCCGCCAGCTCGACCATCGCGCCGAGCGGCACCGGGGCGGCCAGCAGGGGACGGGCCGCGCGCAGCTGGGCGGCCGAGGCGACCATCGGCAGCATCACCCGCAGTTCGGTGCCGGCGCCGGCCGCCACGATCGCCCGGAACTGAGCGGCCAGCGCGTCCGGCGGCGGCGTCACCGACCGTCCGATGAGGAACGGCGGAAGCTTGTCCGGCGCGAAGTCGAGCGCGCGGACGGTGGCGACCCGGCCGGCCAGCGGGGCGAGCACGGGGCGCAGCGCGGCCGCGTGCGCCGCCTCGTCCGGCCAGTCCGTCGCAGCCAGGAACGGCAGCTCGGTGCGGACCAGCCCGGCCCCGGCCGCGCCGCCGGCCACCGCGGCGGCCGCCTCGCCGGGGGTGGCGACGTTGGCCAGCAGCGTGACCGCGTGGCCGTCGCGGGTGACGGCGGGCAGGGTCCGCCCGGCCGCCAGGTCGGCCCGCCGCCCGGCGGCGGCCCGCATCGCCGCCCGCGCGGCCCGCTGCTCGTCCGCCGTCGGGTCGACGACCAGGACCGCCCCGTCGACGATGGCGAGAGCGCCGCCGGCGGCCGCCGGCTCTATCCCAAACACCAGTGGTACGCCCAGCGCGCGGGCCACGATGCCGACGTGCGCGTTGGGTCCGCCCAGTGTGGACACCGCCCCGGCCAGCCCGTCCGCGGCGTCGAGCAGGTCGTCGGCGCCCAGCTCGTGCCCGACCAGCACCACCGGGCCCTCCACAGTGGATCCTGTGTCGCCGGTCAGCGCGGCCACCACCCGCCGCCCCACCTGCCGTACGTCGGCCGCCCGCCCGGCGAGGGTCGGGTCGGGCAGGGCGGCCAGCACGCCGGCGTACCGGGCGGCCGCGGCGGTCACGGCCCGGTCGGCGGGCACGCCGGCGCGTACCTCGCTGACGGCCGCGCTCCGCAGGTCGGGGTCGTCGGCGATGAGGGCGGTGGTGTCCATGATGTCCGCCGGCTCGGTGTGGCCGCCGGCGCGCAGTTCGTCGGCGCGCTTGCGCAGCAGGGCGGCCACCGCGTCGAAGGCCGCCTCGACCGCGTGCGCGTCCACGGTGGAGGGCGCCGTCCCGGCGACCGGGTCGACCCGCCGGATCCGGCCCAGACCCACGCCGGGTGAGCCGGCGACGCCCTCGTACCTCATGTCGTGATATCCGCCAGTGCCTGGAAGATGAGCCACGTCGACGTCGCGCCCGGATCCTGGTGGCCGACGCTGCGTGGGCCGAGGTACGACGCCCGGCCCTTGCGCGCCTGCAGGGCGGTGGTGGCCCGCATGCCCTCGGCGGCCGCCTCCGCCGCGGCCCGCGCCGCCGCGCCCAGCCCTTCGTCGTTCGCCTTCTCGAACGCGGCCACGGCCGGGCCGTACGCGTCGACGATGGTCTTGTCGCCGGGCACCGCGGCGCCCAGCTTCTGGACCGCCGCGAGGCCGGCGCGCAGTGCCTGGCCGAGGCTGGCGACGTCCACTGTGGAGTCTGGCGGCAGTGCCTTGCCGATCGCCCGGAACGCCGTGCCGTACAGCGGTCCGGCCGCGCCGCCCACCTTGGAGATGAGCGTCGAGCCGGTCTTGACGAGCACCTCGCCGACCGTCGCCGGGGCGGGCCGTCCAGCGCGGCGAGGACCGCGGTGAAGCCTCGGTTCAGGTTGACGCCGTGGTCGGCGTCGCCGATCGCCGAGTCGAGCTGGGTGAGGTAGTCGGCCTGCTCGGCGACCGCGGCGGCGATGGCGGCGATCCACGAGCGGGCGAGCGCGACGTCCACGGTGGCCTCCCTGCGAGACAGCTAGCTATGCACCCCAGCGCAGCGCCGGGGTGCGGACCGGAGCGTCCCACAGTCGCAACACTTCCGCGTCGGCCCGACACACGGTAACCGACATGCCGGCCATATCCAGGCTCGTCACATAGTTACCGACCAGGTTGCGGGCTATCCGTACGCCGGCCTTCTCCAGGCCGGCCGCGACCGCGCCGTACAGCAGGTAGAGCTCGATGAGCGGGGTGCCGCCCAGCCCGTTGACCAGGACGATGGCCTCGGAGCCGGCGGCCAGCGGCTTGGCGCTCAGGATCGCGTCCAGCGCGAGCGCGACCACCTGCTTGGCGGGCAGCAGCTTTTCCCGGCGCCGGCCCGGCTCGCCGTGGATGCCGACCCCGACCTCCATCTCGTCCTCCGGCAGCTCGAAGCCCGGCTTGCCGGCCGACGGCGTCGTGCACGCGGTCAGGGCCACCGCGAACGAGGCGCTCGCCTCGTTGACCCGGGCGCCGGCGGCGGCGACCGCGGCGGCGGAGGCGCCGGTCTCGGCGAGCGCGCCGGCCACCTTCTCCACGATCAGGGTGGCGCCGGTGCCGCGCCGGCCGGCGGTCCAGGTGGAGTCCTCGACCGCGACGTCGTCGTCGACCAGCACGGAGTGCACCTCGACGCCCTCGTCGCCGGCGAGCTCGGCGGCCATCTGGAAGTTCATGACGTCGCCGGTGTAGTTCTTCACGATGTGGACGACGCCGGCACCGCCGTCCACCGCCTTGGTCGCGGCGAGGATCTGGTCCGGCACGGGGGAGGTGAACACCTCACCCGGGCACGCCGCGTCGAGCATGCCCATCCCGACGAAGCCGCCGTGCAGCGGCTCGTGCCCGGAACCACCGCCGGAGATCACGCCGACCTTGCCCGGCCGGGGCGCGTCCGCCCGTACGATGATCTGTTGCTCGACGTCGACGCGCAGGTCGGGATGGGCGGCGGCGATGCCGGCGAGCGCTTCCCGGACGACGGCGTCAGCATCGTTGATGAATTTCTTCACGGCCGGGCTCCTTCCGCGGTGGCTTGCATGGCTCCGATGGTGCGCGCTGGATCGATGGAAGCGCCATGGGTCGACCATGATCGATACGTCGTTCAGTAATACTGAACTGTGTTCGGACCGTAGACCCGCTGCGTGCAATGTGTCAAGAGCGCTAGGAGGGGACCCCTCCTATGCAGAAAGCGTTAACAGGGTGCCCTTCCTTGCACTCAGGAGGCGGTGGCCCAGCGGCGGCGCGTGGCCGGGCGGCCCGCGCCGAGGTCGCGGGACAGGTGCCGCGCCGTCTCCCGGACGGACACGGCCAGCGCGTCCCGGACGTCGTCGGCCAGTAGCCGCTCGACCGGCCCGACCGCCCCGATCGCGCCCACCACCTCACCGGTGTGGTCGAACACAGGTGCGGCGACGCCGGCGTCGCCGATCGCCGCCTCGCCGTCCTCCAGGGCGTACCCGGTCGCGCGTACCCCATCGAGGGCCTGGACCAGCGCGGCGGGATCGGTCTGCGTGGCGCCGGTCAGCGCGGCGAGGTTGCCGCGCAGCAGCGCGGCGCGGTCGGCCTCGGGCAGGTGGGCGACGATGGCCTTGCCCAGCGCGCAGGTGTGCCACGGGATCACCGCGCCGACCTCGAGGATCTGCACGGCCCCTCGGGCCGGAACGCGTGGTGCACGACGAGCACGTGGTCGGCCGAGAGCACGCCGACCCAGACCGCCTCGTTGGTCCGGTTGGCCAGGCCGTCCGCCCAGGCCACCGAGCGCACCCGCAGCTCGTGCGTCTCCAGGTACGCGTTGCCGAGCTCCAGCAGCGCGGGGCCGAGACGGTACTTGCCGGTCTCGTGGTCCTGGGCGACGAGCTGGCCGGCCTCGAGCGTGCGCAGCAGCGCGTGCGCGGTCGGCTTGGCCACGCCGATGCGCTCGGCGACCTCGGTGACCCCGGCGCCGCGCGCAGCCCCGCCGAGCACGCGCAGGATCTCGATCGCGCGTGCCACCGACTGCACCATGTAGCCACCTCTGCATTGACCGGTTCGCTATTGCCGAACGGTGTTAATGACCATACCATTTTGGGTCATGACGAGATTCGTGGGCATCGTACTCGTCTCGCACAGCGCCGAGCTCGCCGCTGGTTTGCGGGAGCTGCTGTTGCAGGTCGGCGCGCGGACGCTCACGGTCCTGGCGGCGGGCGGGACCGACGAGGGCGGGCTGGGCACCAGCTACGACCTGGTGCACGCCGCCGTGGAGAAGGCCGATGCCGGCGCCGGTGTCCTCGTCCTGCCCGACCTGGGCAGCTCCGTGCTGACCGCGCGAGCGGTCCTCGACGACCACCCGCGTCCGGGGGTGGTGATCGTCGACGCGCCGTTCGTGGAGGGCGCGATCGCCGCCGCGGCCATCGCCGCCACCGGCGCCGACCTGCCGACCGTCGTCGCCGCGGCGGAGGAGGCCCGCGATGTCCGTAAGCTGTGAGACCGCCGTCGTCCTGCCGGCGCACCTGCACGCGCGCCCGGCCGGGCAGGTGGTCCAGGCCGCGGCCCGGTTTCAGGCCGAGATCGAGATCGAGTACGGCGACCGCGTCGCCAACGCGCGCGGCGTACTCGCGGTGATGTCCCTCGGCGCGACCGCCGGTAGCACGGTGACCCTGCGCGCCACCGGACCGGACGCGGCAGCGGCGCTGGACGCGGTGGCCGGGGTTCTCGTGGCGTCACAGTAGTCAGCTAAAGTGCGCAGGACGGTCGCCGACGCCCGCCGCCAATGACATCCGACAGGGGTCCGCAAAAGGCTCCTTCGGCGGAGGGACTAGCCTGATGAGCGTGACTCGTCGCGCGAAGATCGTCTGCACACTCGGCCCCGCAACGGCATCTCCGGAGCGCATCCGGGGCCTGGTAGACGCGGGAATGGACGTGGCCCGGCTCAACTTCAGCCACGGCACGCACGCCGACCACGAGCAGGTCTACCACCACGTACGGCACGCGGCCCAGGCCGCCGGCCGCGCCGTCGCCGTCCTCGCCGACCTGCAGGGACCGAAGATCCGCCTCGGCAAGTTCGCCGAGAGCCCGGTCGACTGGCGCACCGGCGACTCCGTGGTGATCACGGGCGACGACATCATCGGCACGGCCGACCGGGTCTCCTGCACGTACCGGAAGCTGCCGCAGGAGGTCAAGGTCGGCGACCGGCTCCTGATCGACGACGGCAAGGTCGCGGTCGAGGTCACCGCGGTCAACGGCAACGACATCCGGTGCCTGGTCGTCGAGGGTGGCCAGGTCTCCAACCACAAGGGCGTGTCGCTGCCCAACGTGGCGGTGAGCGTGCCGGCGATGTCCGACAAGGACTCGGCCGACCTGCGCTTCGCGCTCGCGCTCGGCACCGACCTGGTCGCGCTGTCGTTCGTGCGCTCGCCGGAGGACATCAAGCAGGTCCACGCGATCATGGACGAGATGGGCGTGCGCCGCCCGGTGCTCGCCAAGGTGGAGAAGCCGGAGGCGGTCACCCACCTGGAGGCGATCGTCGACGCGTTCGACGGGGTCATGGTGGCCCGCGGTGACCTGGGTGTGGAGCTGCCGCTGGACCAGGTGCCGCTGGTGCAGAAGCGGGCCGTCCAGCTCTGCCGGGAGAACGCCAAGCCGGTCATCGTGGCGACCCAGATGCTCGACTCCATGATCGAAAATTCGCGCCCGACCCGCGCCGAGGCGTCGGACGTCGCCAACGCGGTGCTCGACGGCGCGGACGCGGTCATGCTGTCCGGCGAGACCAGCGTCGGCAAGTACCCGGTGCTCACGGTCAGCACCATGGCCAAGATCGTGACGACCACCGAGGCCGGCTCGATCCCGGTGCCGCGGCTGCAGCACGACCCGCGTACGCACGGCGGGGCGCTCACCGTCGCCGCCTCCCAGATTGCGCGCAATATCGGAGCGAAGGCGCTCGTCGCGTTCTCGCAGACCGGCGACACCGTGCGCCGGCTGTCCCGGCTGCACTGCGAGCTGCCACTGCTGGCGTTCACGCCGGTGCCCGAGGTGCGCGACCAGCTCGCCCTCTCGTGGGGCGTGGAGACGTTCCTGGTGCCGTTCGTGCAGCACACCGACGACATGTTCCGCCAGGTCGACCAGGCCATGCTCGGCCTGGGCCGGGCCAACCCGGGCGACTACGTGGTGGTCGTCGCGGGCAGCCCGCCCAACGCGCCCGGCTCCACCAACACCCTGCGCGTACACCAGCTCGGCTCCCTGGTCGACGCGGCGACGGCGGCCGCCCGCAATCCGGCGGCATGACCTCAGGTCCACTCGTCGGCCAGGCGGCCGTTGACCAGCTCCTGGAGGTCCTCGACCTGCGGGAGCTGGACGGCTCGACGTTCCGGGGGATCAGCCCGCCGGTCGGGCCGCAGCGGGTGTACGGCGGCCAGGTGGCCGGCCAGGCACTCGTCGCCGCCGGCCGCACCGTCGACCCGGCGCGGCTGGTGCACTCGCTGCACGGCTACTTCGTCCGGCCGGGCGACCCGGTCGAGCCGATCGAGTACCGCGTGGAGAACATCCGCGACGGCCGCTCGTTCTCGGTACGCCGTTCCGTCGCGTTGCAGCACGGCCGGCCGATCTTCTTCATGTCCGCCTCGTTCCACCGGCCGGAGCAGGGGCTGGACCACCACGCGCCGGCCCCGCCCGGGATCCCCGGCCCCGACGAGGTGCCGACCATGACGGAGCGGCTGGCCCGGTACGCCGACCGCGCCGGGATCTGGGCGGCGATCCCGCGCCCCATCGACGTCCGGTACGTCGGCGAGCCCGGCTGGGTCGCGCCCGGCGACCGCCCCGCCGACCCGTACCAGCGGGTCTGGATGCGGATCGACGGCAAGCTGCCCGACGATCCGCTGCTGCACGCGTGCGCCCTGGCGTACGCCTCGGACCTGACCCTGCTCGACTCGGTGCTGTCCGTGCACGGCGAGGTGTGGGGTCCGGGCGGCGTGGTCGGCGCGAGCCTGGACCACGCGCTGTGGTTCCACCGGCCGTTCCGCGCCGACGAGTGGTTCCTGTACGACTGCTGGAGCCCGTCCGCCTCCGGCGCGACGGGCCTGGCCACCGGCCGGATGTTCACCGAGGACGGCCGGCACATCGCGACCGCCGTCCAGGAGGGACTATTGCGCCGGGTGGGCGGCTAACGGTTCGGCATTCCGACCGGGATAATGGGAATATGCGACTGTCCGCCCGGGTCGACTACGCGCTGCGCGCCGCGGTCGAGCTCGCCACCGCCGTCGAGGGCCCGTTGACCGCCGAACGCATCGCGAAGGCGCAGGAGATCCCGCCCAAGTTCCTCGAAAGCATCCTTCTGCAGCTGCGCCGCGGTGGGGTGGTGCACGCCCAGCGCGGCCCGGAGGGCGGCTACTGGCTGGCCCGCCCGGCCGGCGAGATCACCCTCGCCGACGTCATCCGGGTGATCGACGGCCCGCTCGCGCACGTCCGCGGCCAGCGCCCGGAGGACCTCGGCTACCACGGCGCGGCCGCCGCGCTGCAGGAGGTCTGGATCGCGCTGCGCGCCAGCGAGCGGCAGATCCTCGAGCTGGTCACGATCGCGGACGTCGCGACGGGCAAGCTTCCCGATCGGGTACGTGACCTGGTGGCGGACCCGAGCGCCTGGGCGTAATCCCCATCCCACATCGCGGGGAGCGGTTGCCGTTCGCCCACTTTCTCGACTAAGTTGATGGGAATTAGCGAGGAGGTAGGAGCGTGCGGAAGCTGATCGTGTTGGCCCTGGTCGGGCTCGCCGCGCAACTCGTCGACGGCGCCCTGGGCATGGCGTACGGCGTGACCTCCTCCTCGCTGCTCCTCATCGCCGGGCTGGCGCCGGCGTCCGCGTCCGCCTCGGTGCACCTGGCCGAGCTCGGCACCACGCTCGCCGCCGGGGCGGCACACTGGCGCTTCGGCAACGTCGACTGGCGCGTCGTACGCCGCATCGCCCTGCCCGGCGGCATCGGCGCGTTCGCCGGCGCGACGTTCCTCAGCTCGATCACCACCGACAAGGCCGCGCCCTGGATGGCCGGCATCCTGCTCGCGCTGGGCATCTACCTGCTCGTCCGGTTCTCCCGCCCGCTCGGTATCACCCGCTCGCGCAAGCCGCTGCGGTCGCGCTTCCTGGCGCCGCTCGGCCTGGTGGCCGGCTTCATCGACGCCACCGGGGGCGGCGGCTGGGGCCCGGTGGCCACGCCGTCGCTGCTGGTCTCCGGCCGGATGGAGCCGCGCAAGGTGATCGGCTCGGTGGACACCGCCGAGTTCGTGGTCGCGGGCATGGCCAGCGTGGGCTTCCTCATCGGGCTGGGCTCCGAGGGCTTCGTGCTCCCGACGGTCGCGGCCCTGCTGGTGGGCGGCCTGATCGCCGCGCCCATCGCCGCCTGGCTGGTCCGGATCGTCCCGGCCCAGTTGCTGGGCGCCCTGGTGGGCGGGCTCATCGTGCTGACGAACGCGCGCACCATCATGCGGGCGTTCGACGTCCCGGAGGGTCCGCGCCCGTTCGTGTACGCGCTGATCGTGGCGGTCTGGGCGGCAGCGATCACCCTCGCCGTACGCGCCCTCCGCCGCACCCGCCGCCCCACCCCAACTCCCACCCCCACGCCGTCTCCAGTCCCGGCGCTAGACCCCGCCTAGCCCCCGCCCTCCCTTACCCCGCCCCGTCTCCCCGCTCTCCCCGCGCTCCCCGCGCTCCCCGCGCTCCCCGCGCTCCCCGCGCGGGGCCCCCTCTCCCGTGGATCAAGGGCAAACGGTCGTGCTTTGATCTCCGATCCACGACCGTTTGCCCTTGATCGACGTGAAAGTCCTTGATCGACGGGCTTGGGGTGGTGAGTCGCTCTGCGCGGGCGGGGTGCGGGCGGGCGGCCCCAAAAGGGGAGCCGTATACACGCGTGGGCGGGTATGGGGGAGCCGTGCTCAGGATTCGCGCCCCAAAGGGCTGCCCCTTTTGAGGGCTCGCGCGGGCGGGCTAGTGGACTTGGCGGGCAGGGCAGGAGATCGACGCCAGTCTGCGATGATCATGGGGTTAGCGCCGGGGAGAGCGCTTGCCGTGACGCTAACTTCATGATCACCGCGGCAAATCGGGTCCGCGCGCGAAGCGCGCTGAGGGGGCAGCACCAAACGGCACGCCCCGTGGCGGCGGGCCGCGGCGGTCCGGAGTTCGAATCGCGGACCGCCGCGGCGAGGGCAGGTGCGTGACCGGCCGCGCCCGAAGATCAGGGGGCCGCGGGTCCGGCGGCGGCGGCGCCGGGCGGCGCGGTGAAGCGGCCCGACGGGACGCGGTCGACGGCCTTGTTGAACTGGCGGAGCTGGAAGGCGAGCACGATGTCGGCGATGCCGCGGGCCAGGGCGACGCCGGCGACCAGCGCCACCAGCAGGAACGCCGACCGCACCCAACTGCCGGCGGCCCAGAAGCCGAGGAGCACCTCGACCACGCCGACCAGCACGAGCAGCCACCAGGCGTCGTTCTCCGACTTGGTCACGAAGCCCATGACCACGTCGAAGAAGCCCTTGATCAGCAGGTACCAGCCGACGAAGGCGGCGAGCCAGGCGAAGCCGGTGCCGGGGCGGAACAGGATCACGATGCCGGTGATCGTGAACAGCCCGGCGAGGATGGCGTGCAGCCAGCGCCAGCCGGGCGCCACGAACGCGTGCAGCAGCTCAGACGCCGCCGCGAACAGGACGACCAGGCCGGCGAGGACCGATACCGCCGCCACCGACGCGTCGTCGAAGCGCAGCACGATCCACGCGTAGATGATCCACAGGATGCCCGTGCCGAGGAACAGCCACCAGGGAGCCTTGGGCAAGACCACAGGAGAATTGGTCATGTCCCCATTACACGACAAATCCGGTATCAGCGGACCCCAACGGGGGAGAACGTGGCCGTGCTGGCGCGTACTGTGAGCCTCGGGTCGAGCAGGGTGCCGCCGGGCACCGGCTGGCCCTCCAGCTTGCGCATCAGCAGCGTCACCGCCTGGTGGCCGACCTCCTCGGCGGGGATCAGCACCGAGGACAGCGCCGGGCTGGCGCGTTCGGCCACCTCGTCGGGGCAGATCGCCACCACCGAGATGTCGTGCGGCACCTGCCGGCCGAGCAGCGGCAGGGCGGCCAGCACGTGTCCGACGGCCGCCTCGTTGTGTACGACGAGGCCGGACAGCCCGGGGTGGCGCTCCATGAGGCCGGCCAGCTCCTGGCGTACGGCGTCGAAGTTTTCCTCGCAGGGCTGGGCGATGGCCTCGATGCCGTACCGCTCGGCGGTCTCGGTGAAGCCGGCCCGGGTGCGGTGGGCGAACCCGGTGTCCCGCTCGTACACCACGGCGGGGGCGCCCAGCAGCGCGATCTGGCGGTGGCCGAGCGCCACGAGGTGGTCGACGCACACCGCGCCGGCCCGGTAGAAGTCGAGGTCGACGCAGGTGAGGTTGGCGGCCTCGGCGGGGAAGCCGATGAGCACGCTGGGGCGTTCCAGGTCGAGCAGCAGCGGCACGCGCGGGTCGTGCATCTCGATGTCCATGAGCACGATGCCGTCGACCATCGCGCTGGCGGCGATCCGGCGCAGCCCGGAGGGGCCCTCGTCGGCGGTGACGAGCAGGACGTCGTGGTCGAACTGGCGGGCGGTGGTCACCACCGAGGTGGCGAACTGCATCAGCACCGGCAGGTGCATGCCCGAGCGCAACGGCAGCACCAGCGCGATGACGTTGGCCCGCCGGCTGGCGAGCGCGCGGGCGCCGGCGTTCGGGTGGTAGCCAAGGGCCCGGATGCTGGCGAGCACGCGCTGCCGGGTGGTCGCCGAGATCGCCCGCTTGCCACTCAGGACGTACGACACCGTGCTCACCGCCACGCCGGCGTGCCGTGCCACATCGGTGATCGTGACCATGTCGGCGCGCTTCGCACCGCGGTTCGGCGCCGCATCAGTCACCAGACGCCTCCGTCCCGCCCGTTGTGAAGGTCAGACTGCTCACGGTAGCGCCTGGCGCCTCGAACGACAGGTAGAGGTCCCGTACTCCAGCCGCTCCGGTGATCGCGGCATGTACTTCGGTCCAGTCGTGACGGTCGTTGGCGGTAGGCACGACAATGCTTCCGGCGATCGGCCCGGACAGCGGGTCGTCCAGGCGCAGCGTCACACGGGCGCCAGCTGCTTCCCGGGTACGGCTGGTGACGCGCGCCGCCACCGCGCTCGCCCCGGCGCCGAAGTCGACCTGCTGGAAGCCGATCCAGCCAGCCGGCTCGGCGGCACCGACCGCGTCCGCGCGGTGTGGCTCGTCGTCCAGCAGGACCGTGCCGGCGTAGTCGTCGTGGTCCACCGCCCACAGTGGACTTTGTAGTGGCTGCCGAGGTGCTATCCGCTCCCCGCGTACGGACAGGGTGGTGGTCAGCGCGATGTCCGCGCTGGACCGTCCGACCTGGATGGTGTGCCGGGCCGTCTCGACCACGGTGTGCCCCCTGGTGACGTCCCAGAACGCCAGGTCGGCCGCCCGCAGCTCGAACGTCACCGTGGTCCGTTCGCCGGGCGCCAGCGTGACCCGGCGGAAGGCGCGGAGCTGGCGCAGCGGCTGCTTGACCCGCGAGCGCCGCTGCCGGGTGTAGAGCTGGACGACCTCGTCCCCGGCGCGGTCGCCGGTGTTCGTGACGTCGACGCTCACCGCGACCGTGCCGGTCTGGTCGACCTCCACAGTGGACAGGCGCAGGTCGGCGTACTCGAAGGTGGTGTAGCTCAGCCCGTGGCCGAACGGATAGAGCGGCCGGCCGCGGTAGTAGAGGTAGGTGGCGTCGCACGCGATGATGTCGTAGTCGAGCAGGTCCGGCAGCTCGGCCGCGTCGCGGTACCAGGTCTGGGTCAGCCGGCCGCCCGGGTCCGCCGCGCCGAGGAGCACGTCGGCGAGCGCGTTGCCGTACTCCTGGCCGCCGTGCGAGGACCACAGCACGGCCGGCAGGTGCGTGTCGGCCCACTCGATCGCGTACGGGTAGCTGCTGGTGACGACGAGCACGGTGCGCGGGTTGGCCGCTTGCACGGCCCGGATGAGCGCCTGCTGCGAGGGTGGCAGCGCCAGGTCGACCCGGTCCTCGGTCTCCCGACCGTTGATCATCGGGTGGTTGCCGACCACGACGATGGCGAGGTCCGCGTCACGGGCGGTGGTCGCGGCGTCCCGCGCGCCGTCCGCCACCAGCTCCACAGTGAACTGAGTCGCCTCAGCCTCCGTCGCGTTCGCGCGCAGGACTCCGTCGGCGTCCACGCTGACGTACCGGTCGGTGGCGAGGTGGTAGAGCAGTTGGCCGGTGCCGCGGTCGAGGATGCGGAACGTCTCCTGCACCACCCAGCCCCACGGCTGCGCGCGGTCGTTGACGAGCGTGCCCTCGTCGTCGACCCCGATGTACTTGCCGTTGGCCGCGGCCCGGAGCGCGACCACGCCCTCGCCCCAGTCGAAGAGGTCGAACCAGGTCTCCGGCGCCGGCGCCCCGTCGTCCGTCCGCAGAGCAGCGCCGACCGACCGGTCGGTCGCGCAGGCGTACCCGGTGATGCTGTGCAGCGCGATGCGGTCGACGCCCTCGTGAAAGGCCGCGGCCCCCGGGCCGAGGCGGGCGGCGATTCCCGAGTACGCGGTGACCGCGTACGGGAGGGTGCCGCTGTACCAGTCCTCCTGGACGGTGTCGGCGAACGGGCCGATGACGGCGACGCGCGCGGGCGTGGCCGGCAGGATGCCGTCGTTCTTGAGCAGCACCATGGACTGCCGGGCGGCCTCCCGGGCGAGCTCCTGATGCGCGGCACAGTTGATGACGTCCGCGGTGATGGCGGCGTACGGGTTGCGCTCGGGCGGGTCGAACTCGCCGAGCCGGAACCGGGTGACCAGGATCCGGCGCACCGCCCGGTCCACATCGGACTCGTCGATGAGACCGCGGTCCAGCGCCTCGCTCAGGCGGGCCACGGTCGGGGCGGAGTCGGGGCCGTCCTCGGTGAAGCTGTCGATGCCGGCGCGCAGCGCGGCCGCGTACCCGGCGGGGTGGTCCGCGTGGTAGCCCTGCGCGCCCGCGATGTTCGACGCGGCGGCGGCGTCGCTGACGACGAGCACCTCGCCGGTGGTCCACCGGCGCAACTCGGTGTCGATGAGCGGGCTGAGGTGGGCCGGCCGCCCGTTGACCAGGTTGTACGACGCCATCACGGCGACCGCCGCACCGGCCTCGATCGGCGCCCGGAACGCGGGCAGCTCGTACTCGTGCAGGACGCGGGGCGGCAGGTTGCTGGAGGTGGTGCAGCGGTCGGTCTCGTTGTTGTAGCCGAGGAAGTGCTTGAGCGTCGGCGCGGTACGCAGGTAGACCGGGTGGTCGCCGCGCAGGCCGGAGGCGTACGCGGTGCCCATGACGCCGGTGAGCCACGGGTCCTCGGCGTACCCCTCCTCGTTGCGACCCCAGCGTGGGTCGCGCAGCGGGTTGACGACGGGCGCCCAGACGTTGAGGCCGATGCGCTCGGGGTCCTTGTGGTGGAAGCCGCGCACCTCGTCGCCGACGGCCGCGCCCACCGCCGTGACGAGGTCGGGGTTCCATGTGCTGGCCAGGCCGACGGCCTGGGGAAGACGGTGGCCGGGCCGACCCACGCCAGCCCGTGCAGGGCCTCCGTGCCGGTGCGGAACGAGCCGAGCCCCAGGCGGGGGACGGGTGCCTGGTGCTGGTGCAGCAGGCCGATCTTCTCCGCCAGGGTCAGCCGGCCCAGCAGGTCGGCCACCCGGGCGTCGAGGGGCCGGTCAGGCTCGCGGAACGCCTCGCCATGCGGTGGTTCGTTCATTGTCGATCACCCGTCTCCATATGCGCCGATGGAGCTCTCGACGGCGTCGAAGCGCTTCGACCTGCGGCTACGATGATCCAAAGGCCCATCCGTGCTGGTCCTTAACCGGTCAACTCGAAGCGCTTCGACAAACCCTCGAAGAAAACTCCGCCGTTGCACGAGTTTCCGCCGTGTTACGCCGGAGCCTTCTGAGACTCGCACCACACAACGGTCCGGGTCAATAGGGAGCGCTCCCAAATGTTCCGGAAAGCTCGATGCGTCCCCGTGGGCCTGCTCAGGGGCGGTGGGGAGTGGAGGTAGGTGGCCGGCGTCGACGGCGGCCAGGGCGCGGGCGGCGCCGCCGGTGGCCGCGGTGCCGGGGCCGAGGGCGGACGCGACGACCTTGCAACCGCCCGCGTCCGGGGCGACCGCGCGGGCAGCGAGCTCCGCCTCGGCGGACGGGAGCAGCCAGGGCGCCAGCGGTACGAAGATGCCGCCCAGCACCACGACGTCGGGGTTGACGAGGTTGGCCAGGATCGCGACGCCGTGCCCGACGTGGCGGCCGACCTCCGCGAGGGCGTCGAGGGTGGGTGGGTCGGCGCGGCGGGCCCGGCGTACCACCTCGTCGATCTCGGGGGCGTAGTCGGTGATCGGGCCGTCCGTCTCGGCGTCGGGGAGCACCCGGCGGATGATCGCGGACACCCCGGCGAGCGCCTCCAGGCAGCCGATCCGGCCGCAGTCGCAGGTGGGGCCGGCCGGGTCGAGCTGGATGTGGCCGATCTCGCCGCTGAACCCGCGCCCGCCGCGCAGCAGCCGCCCGTCGACCACGACGCCGGCGCCGATGCCCAGCTCGCCGGTGAGGTAGACGAGGTTGGCCGTGCCGGCGTACGCGCCGTAGCGGTGCTCGGCCATCGCGGACAGGTTGGCGTCGTTGTCGACGGCGACGTCGTACTTGGGGTCGCGCAAGGCCCGCACCAGGTCGGCGCGCAGCTCGAAGTCGCGCCACCCGAGGCCGGCGGCCAGGCGTACGGCGCCGTCCGCGTCGACAAGTCCGGGCACGCCGACGGTCAGGCCCAGCACCTGCCGGCCCTGGGCGGTCACCCGGCTGGCGGCCCGGGTGGCGAGCGCGGCGATGGCGCTGACCGCCTTGCCCGCGCTGGTAGAGGTGCCGGTGAACGCGCGGCGCCAGGACAGCAGCTGCTCGCCGGCCAGGTCGACGGCGACGGCGGTCAGGTGGTCGGCGCTGACCTCCATGCCGATCGCCGCGTACGGCTGGCCGTCGAGCACCAGCATCGTCGCGGGCCGGCCGATGCGGTGCTCGGCGAGGCCGGTCTCGCGCAGCAGCCGCCGTTCGATGAGGTCGGCGACCAGGCTGGAGACGGTGGCCTTGTTGAGGCCGGTGGCGGCCGCGATGTCGGCGCGCGAGCAGGGTGCGTGCGTACGCACATGACGCAGTACGACGGCGAGGTTGGTGGCTCGCACGTCGGCGAAGTCGGCCGGCTGCGGCCCGGTCTGCATCGTGATCAAGTCAGCCCCGTTCCCGGCGAGAAGGTCTGATTGGTGCCCCGGGCTGGCTCGACCATCATGCCGTACCGGGTCCGCCCTTGTGGCGGCGGTCACCGTTGGTCTAGTTTGTTTAGTCGGTAGACGAACTAACTACAGTCATACCACTTTTTTCCAATAGAAGGGAGTGCGCCGTGACTTCACCCCTCGCGGGCGCGGCGACCAACCGCAGAAACTTCCTCGGCCTGGCCGGCCTCGGCGCCACGGCTATCGCGGGCGGCGGCCTGCTCAGCGCGTGTGGCGAAGGGGGCGGCAGCAAGGGTGCCGCGACCGATACCGGCAAGGTCTCCGGCGTACTGCCGGCGCAGGGAGCACTGCCCTCCGGCGTCCCGCAGCCGGACATCACCAGCACCCGACCGATCCCGGACGGATTCAACAAGTACCCGGCCACCCTGGTCGACTCGATCACCGAAAAGCCCGGCAAGAGCGGCACGGAGATCCGGGCCATGACACCGGCGTGGGGCCCGGCGCCGCCCGCGCTCGGGCAGAACGCGTACCTCGCCGCCGTCAACGACGAGCTGGGCGTCCCGGTCAACTTCAGCATCCAGGACGGCCTGACGTACGCGGACAAGCTGAACGCGATGCTCGGCGCGCGCGACGTGCCCGACCTGCTCTGCGTCCCGCAGTGGGAGGTGGAGAAGCTGCCGCGCTTCGCCGACGCGGTCAAGGTGCTCTTCGAGGACCTCACCGACTACCTGTCCGGCGACAAGGTCAAGGCGTACCCGATGCTGGCCACCTTCCCGACCGGGGCGTGGCAGAACGCTATCTGGAACGAGCGGCTCATGGCCGTGCCGAACCCGACGGACGGCCCGTTCCCGTGGGCGCTGTTCTACCGCAAGGACCTGCTCGACGCGAAGGGCCTGACGGCCCCGAAGACGATCGACGAGCTCTACAACCTCGGCAAGCAGGTCACCGACACCAAGGCCGGCGTCTGGGCGTTCAGCGACATCTTCGCCATGGTGCAGATGTTTCACAAGGTGCCCGGGTCGGAGACCGGCTGGCGGATCAAGGCCGACGGCACGCCGGAGCACAAGTACGAGACGGCCGAGTTCAAGGCGGCTGTGGAATTCATGGCCAAGGTCTACAAGGATGGCCTGGTGCACCCCGACCTGGTCGCCAGCAAGGGCGGCGACGCCAAGAAGCTGCTCGAAAGCGGCAAGATCCTGCTCCACCAGGACGGTATCGGCGCGTGGCAGAACATGCAGGCCGAGCAGCAGAAGATCACCCCGACCTTCAACCTCCAGCCGGTGCCGATCTTCTCGGCCACCGGCGGTGACCCGCTCGTCTGGGGCGACGACAAGCCGATCTCGTACACCTTCATCAAGAAGGGCCTCGGCAAGGAGCGCGTCGAGGAGCTGCTGCGGGTGATGAACTGGTGCTCGGCGCCGTTCGGCACCAAGGAGTACCTGCTGCGCGAGTACGGCGTGGAGGGCAAGCACCACACGACGACGCCGGACGGCCCGGTCAAGACCGACCTGGGCTTCAAGGAGATCGCCAACCAGTACTTCTTCATCAGCGGCCGCAGCCCGGTCATCGCGCCGTACCCGCAGACCCCGAAGTACGTGGGCGACCTGTTGACCTACTCCAACACGATGGTCAAGCACATGGAGACGAACCCGTGGGACGGCATCAAGCTGGAGTTCCCGGCGACGTACAAGGCGCAGACGATCCCGACCGAAGACAAGATCACTGACCTCGTGCGCGGCCGCCGTCCGATCAGCGATCTCGACGGCATCATCTCCGATTGGCGTACGACGGGCGGCGGCACCGAGGCGCGCGACTTCCTCGCCAAGGCCCGGACCGACGCCGGCAAATGAGCACGTCCGAAACAACCGTGGCGGCCGGGCCGAGCGAGGAGCTCGCCCGGCCCCCGGCCCCACCGGCCCCGCCCAGCCGGCGGCGCAGGCGCGCCAAGCCGCGGATGCCGTTCCGGGCCCGGCTGCGGCGGGACTGGCCGCTGCTGCTGATGGTCGCGCCGGCGGGGCTGCTCCTACTGGTCTTTCACTACCTGCCCGCCCTGGGCAACGTCGTCGCGTTCCAGGACTACAACCCGTACGCCGGTGACAGTCCGCTGCAGGCGTTCCTCTACAGCGAGTGGATCGGGTTCGGCAACTTCGAGACGCTCTTCGGCGACCCGGCGTTCTGGGAGGCGCTGTGGAACACCCTGTCCATCACGGCGTTCCAGCTCGTCTTCTTCTTCCCGCTGCCGATCGCGCTGGCGATCATGCTCAACAGCGTGCTGTCCGCGAAGCTGCGCACGTTCGTCCAGACCGTGGTGTACCTGCCGCACTTCTTCAGCTGGGTGCTGGTGGTCACGTTCTTCGTGCAGATGCTCGGCGGGGCGGGGCTGCTGTCGCAGGAGCTGCGCCAGGCCGGGATCGAGCCGCCCGGCATCATGACCAACCCCGACACGTTCATCGTCCTGGTCACCGCGGAGTCGGTGTGGAAGGACGTGGGCTGGGGGATGATCGTCTTCCTGGCGGCGCTGGCGATGATCGACACCAACCTGTACGAGCAGTCCGCCGTCGACGGCGCGGGCCGGTGGCGCCGGCTGTGGCACATCACGCTCCCCGGGCTGCGTCCGGTCATCGTGCTGCTGCTGATCCTGCGGCTCGGCGACGCGCTCTCGGTCGGCTTCGAGCAGTTCCTCCTGCAGCGCGACGCGGTCGGCCGCGGCGCCGCGGAGGTCCTGGACACGTTCGTCTACCACCACTCCATCACCACGGGCGACTTCGGCTTCGGTGCCGCCGCCGGGCTCTTCAAGGCCGCGGTCGGTCTCGTGCTGATCCTGGTCGCGAACAGATTCGCCCACATGCTGGGTGAGCGGGGGTTGATTTCACGGTCATGACTACGGCAGCCAAACGCGCACCGTGGGAGGAGAAGCCGACGCCGGTCGGCCTGTTCGCCAAGGGTTCCGTGCTCACCGTCGTGGTGCTGGCCGTCCTCATTCCGATGTGGTCGGTCCTCGTCACGAGCCTGTCCTCCCGCAAGACCATCAACGAGGCCGGCGGCATGGTGATGGTGCCGAAGGGGATCGACGCGTCGGCGTACGTGACGATCTTCTCGGGCGGCATCGTCACCCGGGCGCTGTGGATCTCCACGTTGGTGACGGTGGCCGGCACGGCGATCAGCCTGGCGCTGACCGTGCTGGCCGCGTACGGGCTCTCCCGCCCCGGCTCGGTCGGACACCGCGCCCTGTTGTTCTACTTCCTGCTGACGTTCCTGATCTACCCGGGGCTCGTGCCGAGCTACCTGGTGGTGACCGGTGTGGGCCTCAAGGACAGCCTGTGGGCGCTGATTCTGCCCAGCGCCATCAGCGTGTTCAACCTGGTCGTCATCCGCGGGTTCTTCCAAGGGCTGCCGCAGGAGCTGTTCGACAGCGCGCGCATCGACGGGGCGGGGGAGTTCCGGATCCTGTGGCGGATCGTGCTGCCGCTGTCCAAGGCGGTCATCGCGGTGGTCGGGCTGTTCTACGCGGTCGGCTACTGGAACATCTGGTTCAACGCGCTGCTCTACATGGACAGCAGCGACAAGTTCACGATCCAGCAGGTGCTGCGGAGCATGATCCTGCAGGGCCAGTCGCCGAACTTCTCCGGCACGACGGTCGGCTCGCTGCCCCGAGCCACGCCATCAAGATGGCGGTCGTGGTGGTCACGGTAGCGCCGATCGTGCTGGTCTACCCGTTCATCCAGCGCCACTTCATCAAGGGCGTGATCGTCGGCGCGATCAAGGGCTGAGGCGTGATGAGCCTGTACTTCGGCGGGGACTACAACCCCGAGCAGTGGCCCGAGGACGTGTGGCACGAGGACGTGGCGCTGATGCGCCGGGCCGGCGTCAACCTGGTCAGCGTCGGCGTCTTCGCCTGGTCCCGACTGGAGCCGGAGGAGGGCCGTTACGACTTCGGCTGGCTGGACCGCGTACTCGATCTGCTGGACGAAGGCGGCGTCAAGGTGGCGCTCGCGACGCCGACCGCGTCGCCGCCGCCGTGGTTTTCGCTCGCGTATCCGGACGCGCTGCCGGTCCGCGCGGACGGCACGCGGCTGCTGCACGGCAGCCGGGACACCTACTGCGGCAGCGCCCCGGCGTACCGGGAGGCGTGCCGGCGGATCGCGGGGGAGCTCGGCCGGCGCTACGCCGGCCATCCGGCGCTCGCGCTCTGGCACGTCCACAACGAGTACGGCACCGCGTGTCACTGCGACCACGCGGCGGCCGCGTTTCGGGGCTGGCTGCGCAAGGAGTACGGCGACCTGGACGCGCTCAACGACGCGTGGGTGACCGACTTCTGGAGCCAGCGCTACTCGGACTGGGAGCAGGTCTTCCCGCCGCGCGCCACGCAGTACCTGGCGAATCCGGGGCAGCTGCTGGACTTCCGGCGGTTCTGGTCGGACGAGCTGCTGGCCGCGTACACCGAACAGCGGGACGTCCTGCGGGCGGCCACCCCGGACGTGCCGGTCACCACCAACTTCGTGTTCGGCGGCTGGGTGCCGGTGGACCACGCGCGCTGGGCGCGGGAGGTCGACCTGGTCGCCATCGACGACTACCCGTCCGACGCCGGGCCGGCCGCGGAGGAGCAGGTCGCGTTCGCGGGCGACCTGGCGCGGCACTGGGCGGGCGGGGACAAGTGGCTGCTGATGGAGAGCGCGCCGAACCTCATCTACACGCCGGGGCGGATGCACGCCAAGGAGCCGGGCCGGATGCTGCGGCACAGCCTCGCGCACGTCGCCCGGGGCTCGCGCGGCGCGATGTTCTTCCAGTGGCGGGCCCCGCGCGGCGGCGCGGAGCGCTTCCACTCGGCGCTCGTCCCGCACGCCGGCCCGGACAGCCGGACGTTCCGGGAGGCGGTGGAGCTGGGCTCGGCGCTGCGGGCGCTGTCCGAAGTAGAGGACGGTGCCATCGAGGCGCCGGCCGCGATCGCGTGGGACGCCGCGTCCTGGTGGGCGCTGCAGGGGCCGGGGCTGCCGTGGGAAGGCATCGACTACCTGGCCGAGGCGCGGGCCGCGCACCGGGCACTGTGGACGGCCGGGATAACCACGGACTTCGTGTCGCTGAGCCGGCCGCTGGCGCCGTACCGGCTGCTGGTGCTGCCCGCCCACTACCTGATGTCCGACGCGGCGGCCGACGCGGTGGCGGCCTATGTGGACGCCGGCGGGCACCTGGTGGCGACGTACCTGTCCGGGATCGCGGACGAGCGGGGGCGGGTACGGCTCGGCGGCTACCCGGGCGCGCTGCGTGACGTGCTCGGCGTACGGGTGGAGGAGTTTCGCCCGGCCGCTCACGGGTGGGACGAAGCGGTCACACTCAACGGGGCCGCCTGGGAGCGCCCGGGGTGACCCGGCACCGCTACGGCGCCGGCACCGCCTGGTACGTGTCCACCCCGCTGGACGACGAGGCGTACCGGGAGCTGATGGCGGAGGCGGCCGGCATCACGCCCGCGCCGCCGCGCCTGGAACTGGTCCGGCGCCGCGGCGACGGGATGAGCTGGCTCTTCGCGCTCAACCACACCGACCGCACCGCCCTCGGCCCGGCCAACGGCGTCGACCTGCTGAGCGGCGCGAGCGTGTCCGGCGTCCTCGAACTCCCGGCCGGTGGGTGCGCGGTAATCAGGGAGGTCGATATTGTCCCGGGAAAGCCCTTGCCATAGCATCGGCGGTGAGCGGAGAGCCAACTCCTCACCGTGGCGACGGGCAACGCCACTATCACTCACCGGAGTTCAGCATGCCCTCTCGCAGAAGGCGGCGCGTCGCGCTGCTGTCCACCGCACTCACGGCCGGTCTTGCCGGCGCGGGGTGCTCTTCGCGGTCTCCGCCTCGGCGGCCGCGGGGTGCCGGGTCGACTACGCCATCAGCAGCCAATGGGCGGGCGGATTCGGCGCCAACGTGTCCATCACCAACCTCGGTGACCCGATCAACGGCTGGACGCTGACCTGGGCGTACACGGCCGGGCAGACCGTGACCCAGGCGTGGAACGCGACGGTCACGCAGAGCGGTAGCCAGGTCACCGCGACCAACGTCAGCTACAACGGCGCCATCGCCACGAACGCGAGCGTGGCGTTCGGGTTCAACGGGTCGTGGAACAACAGCACGAACCCGGTGCCGGCGAGCTTCACCCTGAACGGGACGGTGTGTACGGGGGCGGTCGGGCCGACGACCGCGGCACCGACCTCGGCGGCGCCCACCACCGCCGCGCCGCCCACCACCCCGCCGCCCACCTCGCCGCCGCCGACCTCGGGCAGCGGCCGCCAGGTCGAGGACCTCAACCGCGGCCTGGTCAGCGTCCGGTCCGGCAGCGCCAACCTGGTGTCCTGGCGCCTGTTCGGGTACGAGTCGGCGTCCACCGCGTTCAACGTCTACCGCGGCGGCACGAAGGTGACCGCGTCACCCATCACCAACTCCACCAACTACCTCGACAGCGGGGCGGCGGCCGACGCGTCGTACTCGGTGCGGGCCGTGGTGAACGGCGTCGAGCAGGGCGCGTCGGAGGCGTCGCTGGCGTTCGCGAGCGGCTACCTGGACGTGCCGATCTCCGCGCCGGCGGGCGGCACCACGCCCACCGGCGAGGCGTACACGTACGTGGCCAACGACGCCTCGGTCGGCGATCTGGACGGCGACGGCCAGTACGAGATCGTGCTGAAGTGGGACCCGACCAACGCCAAGGACAACTCACAGTCCGGCTACACCGGCAACGTGTACCTGGACGCGTACCGGCTCAACGGCACGCGGCTGTGGCGCATCGACCTCGGGCGCAACATCCGCGCCGGTGCGCACTACACCCAGTTCCAGGTGTACGACTACGACGGCGACGGCCGGGCCGAGGTGGCCGCGAAGACGGCGGACGGTACGGTGTCCGGCACGGGTCAGCTGATCGGCAGCTCCAGCGCCGACTACCGCAACTCCTCCGGCTACATCCTGTCCGGGCCGGAGTACCTGACCATGTTCAACGGCCTGAACGGCGCGACCCTGTCCACAGTGAACTACGAGCCGCCGCGCGGCACGGTCTCCTCGTGGGGCGACTCGTACGGCAACCGGGTGGACCGCTTCCTCGCCGGGACGGCCTATCTGGACGGTCAGCGGCCCTCGCTTATCATGGCCCGCGGGTACTACACCCGTTCCGTCATCGTGGCGTGGGACTTCCGTAACGGCTCGCTCGTACGCCGCTGGACGTTCGACTCCAATGTGTCCGGTTCGCAGTACACCGGGCAGGGCAACCACCAACTGTCCATCGCGGACGCCGACGGGGACGGCCGGGACGAGGTCATGTACGGGGCGATGGCGGTCGACGACAACGGCGCGCCACTGTGGACCAACGGCCTCGGGCACGGCGACGCGTACCACGTCGGCGACCTGGTGCCGTCCCGGCCTGGCCTGGAGGTCTTCAAGCCGACCGAGAACACCAGCGTCACGACGGCGGACTGGGTCGCCGACGCGCGTACCGGTCAGACGCTGTGGCGGGGCCCGTCGTGTGCCTGTGACAACGGCCGCGGCGTGGCCGGCGACGTGTACGCCGGCAGCGCCGGCGCCGAGGTCTGGTCGTCCGCGGTGACCGGCCTGCGCAGCGCCACCAACGGGGCCCAGGTGTCCAGCCGCAAGCCCGGCTCGACCAACTTCCTGGTCTGGTGGGACGCCGACCCGGTGCGGGAACTGCTCGACAGCAACCACATCGACAAGTACGGCACCGCCTCCGACACCCGGTTGCTGACCGCGTCGGGCGCGCACTCGAACAACGGGACCAAGGCCACCCCGGCCCTGTCCGGCGACATCCTGGGCGACTGGCGCGAAGAGGTCATCTGGCCGCGCGACGACAACGCCGCGTTGCGGATCTTCAGCACGCCGACCCAGACCACCACGAAGCTGTTCACCCTGGCGCACGACACCCAGTACCGCGTCGCGGTGGCCTGGCAGAACACCGCCTACAACCAGCCGCCGCACCCGAGCTTCTTCATCGGGAACGGGATGTCGACGCCGCCGCAACCCAACATCTACGTCCGGTAAAACGCGTGTGCCGGCGGGGATGGGCACCTATCCCCGCCGGCACTGCGGTGCTATACGCACCGTGTTCGCGTCATAGCCGGCCCCACGATTCCGGCGTCCCGCGCCCACTCGTCAAAGAGTAGGTCGCGCCCTGGTGCCGGGGGGTGACGTATCGATGACGTTGTTGTTTCAGCCTTGGTCAACCGCTTTCCTGACCAGCTCGAAGGACCGGATCCGGGCCTCGATGTCGTACACCAGAGTGGTGAGCATCACCTCGTCGGCACGGGTGCGGGCCAGCAGCGTCGAAAGGCTCCGCGACACCGTCTCCGGCGACCCCACCGCCTGATCCGCGTGGCGCTCGGCGATGAAGTCCCGCTCCAGGTCCGTGTACGGGTACGCGGCCGCCTCCTCCGGGGTGGCGAGCGCCTGCGGCCGGCCCTGCCGCAGCCGCAGGAACGACAGCGCGCTCGGCCGCGCCAGCCACTGCGCCCGCTCGTCGGTGTCGGCGCAGACGGTCATCACGGCCACCATCGCGTACGGCCGGTCCAGCCAGCGCGACGGCCGGAAGTGCTCGCGGTAGAGGGCCAGCGCCGGCAGCGTGTTCGCCGCACTGAAGTGATGGGCGAACGAGAACGGCAGCCCGAGTACGCCGGCGAGCTGGGCGCTGAAGCCGCTGGACCCGAGCAGCCACACCGCCGGGCTCTCGCCGAGGCCCGGCGTGGCGACGATCGGCCGCGGCTGCTCCCCGGTGAACATGTTGATCAGTTCGGCCAGCTCCTGCGGAAACGACTCCGCCGACAGGCCCTCGACCGTACGGCGCAGCGCCAGGGCGGTCGCCTGATCGGTGCCCGGCGCGCGCCCGATGCCCAGGTCGATCCGGCCCGGGTGCAGGGCGGCCAGCGTGCCGAACTGCTCGGCCACCACCAGCGGCGCGTGGTTGGGCAGCATCACCCCGCCGGAGCCGACCCGCATGGTCGAGGTCGCGGCGGCCAGGTGGGCGAGCAGGACGGCGGGCGCCGAGCTGGCGATCGCCGGCATGTTGTGGTGCTCGGCCACCCAGAACCGGTGGTAGCCCAACTGCTCGACCCGCTTGGCCAGCTCGGTCGTGTGGCGCAGGGCCTCGCCCGCGGACGCGCCGGCGGCGACCGGTGCGACGTCGAGGACGGACAGGGGTACGTCGATCACAAGATCGACGGTACCCGCCCCACGGCGGCGAACGTGGCGGAGCGTTCCGGCTCGGCGAACAGCGGGTCGGTGTCGTCGTCCGGGCGCCACTGCGGGGTCCACACCACCCCGGGCTCGACCAACTCCAGGCCGTCGAGCAGGGCGGCCACCTCGGCGCGGTCGCGATGGATCACCGGGGTGCCGGTCTCCTTGAAGACCCGCTGGATGACGGCCTCGATCTCGGGCCGCGGGTCCTCGGTCGTGTGCGAGACGACCAGCACGCTGCCGGGCGCGAGCACCGAGCGGTAGCGCGCGAGGATCCCGGTGATGTCGTCCTCATCGGACACGTAGTGCAGGACGGCGACCATCATCAGCGCCAGCGGCTGGTCGAAGTCGATGAGCTCCCGGGTCTCCGGCGCGCCCAGGACGGTCTCGGCGTCACGCATGTCGGCGTCGACGATCGCCGTGTACGGCAGGTCGGCGATGATCTCGCGGGTGTGCGCCACGGCGACCGGCTCGTTGTCGACGTACACGACGCGGGCGGCCGGCACGAGCCGCTGGGCGATCTCGTGCACGTTGCCCACCGTCGGGATGCCCGAACCCAGGTCGAGGAACTGCTTGATGCCCTGGTGCGCGCAGTAACGCACGGACCGCTGCAGGAAGGCACGGTTGGAACGGGCCACCAGCGGTGCGTCCGGGTACGCCGCGAAGAACGCCTCGGCCGCGGCCCGGTCGGCGGCGAAGTTGTGTGCCCCGCCGAGGGCGTAGTCGTAGATCCGGGAGCCGCTCGGCGTGTCGATGTCGACCCCGGCCGGCTGCCACTCCTGCTCTCGCACCATCGGGTTAGTGTGCCATGTATCCCAGGTCGATCTCGTCCGTGTGCTCCGACCAGGACAGGTAGAGGTGCCAGCAACCGGCCGCGGGAAGGTCGACGATAGACGGACCCGGCTGCACCTCGCGGAGGACGGGCTCGCCCGCGCCCGCCATGCGCGCCTTGATCTTCAGCGGGCTGCCCGGCTGGAGCGGCAGGCGCGACACCCACAGGATCTTGTTGGACCGGTCCGGTCGCGGCGGGGCGGCGAGCGGGTAGCCGAAGAGGATGGCCGCGATGTCGCCGCGCGCGCCAAGTACGTACGGCGGGTGGCTGTCGCCGCTGAAGCCGGCCCGGGCCCACTCCGGCAGCGGATCGGTCCGGACGCCGGCGGCACAGACCGTGGACGCGGGAGCCGTGCTGGCGGGCGCGGTGGTCGGCGCCGCCGTCGGGGTGGGCGAGCCGCACGCGGCCAGGAGGAGCACGGACATGAACGCGGTAGTTCGCTTCATACACTCTCCGAGCCGCACCCGCCGCGTTCGGCTCCCGCGGGCTACCGTGGACGGGTGGATCTTGTGGAGGCGCTGGCCGGGTACGAGCCGCGGACCGAGGCGGAGGCCGCGGACGTGGCGCGGGTGCGGGCGTTGCTGGGGCCCGGGGGTGACCCGTGGGCCCGGTCGACGCCGTTGCACGCCACCGCGTCGGCGCTGATCGTGCACCCGCCCACCGGCCGGGCCCTGCTGCGCTGGCACGCGCGCCAGCGGGCCTGGCTCCAGGTCGGCGGGCACGCGGATCCGGGGGAGGCGGACCCGCTCGCGGTCGCGCTGCGCGAAGGGCACGAGGAGACGGGCCTGGACGACCTGGTGCCGTGGCCGGACGGCGGCGTCGTGCACGTGGTGGTGGTAGCGGTCCCGGCGGGTGGCGACGAGCCGGCCCACGAGCACGCCGACATCCGGTTCCTGCTCGCCACCGGCACGCCGGAGGCGGCCCGCCCGGAGAAGCCCGGCGCCGAGCTGCGCTGGCTGTCCATCGTGGACGCGCAGGCGGCCACGAGCGAGCCGAACGTCCGCGAGACGCTCGCCCGCGCCGGCCGGCTACTCGGCTGAGCCGGTCCAGCCGAACGCGGCCGCCGCGTTGGCCGTACCGGCACCGGCCACCGGAGCGTCCTCCACAAGGGAGGTCCCCATCGGGAACGGCCAGTCGCTGCCGAGCAGGATCTTGTCCGCGCCGAAGATCTCGACGGCGGTGCCCGTCACGACCGGGTCGTGGGTCAGGCAGTCGACCCAGAAGCGGCGCACCGCTTGGCGTACCGGAATGTCCTGTGCTGGAAGGCCGGGACGCGCGGTCTCGGCGCCGCGCGCCCACCGGGCCGCGACGGACGGCACCACGCCGCCGCCGTGCACGAGGACGACGCGCACCTCGGGGTGGCGGGCGAGCACGTTGCCGAAGACGAGCTGCGCCGCGGCGACCGCCGTCTCGACCGGGTTGCCGAGCAGGTTGGCCA
This sequence comes from Phytohabitans rumicis, assembly GCF_011764445.1. Lineage (NCBI taxonomy): Bacteria > Bacillati > Actinomycetota > Actinomycetes > Micromonosporales > Micromonosporaceae > Phytohabitans > Phytohabitans rumicis. Next base: position 2,084,736 of record NZ_BLPG01000001.1, on the reverse strand, counting down.
GGTAGAACTCGGCCAGCCGGGGATCGGGCGACTCGGCCGGGTGCAGCATCAGCGCGCGCCGGTCCGTGTCCAGGGCGTGCCACAGCGCCGCGTACTCCTTGTCGGCCAGCGACGGGCACCGGCCGCCGGCGCCCGCGACCACGCCGAGCCACGCCGGGTCGTCGCGGATTTCCTGGTACGCGCGGAGCGCCGCCGCCGGGTCGTGCAGCGGCAGGAACGCCAGCCCGCGCAGCCGCGGCCGGCCCTCCAGGCGGGCGAGCAGCCCCTGGTTGAGCTCGGCCGCCCAGTCCACGCTGTCGTCCGTGCCGAGCTCCTGGCGGTAGTACGGCGGGGGAACGGTCACGATGGCACCGTCCAGCCCGGCGGCGTCGAGGTGGGCTTCGAGCCCGTCCGGGTCGGCCAGGCCCGGCGGGCCGGCGTGCGGCACGCCGAGCGGCGCCAGGTGGGTGTGGACGTCGACGCCGCTCATGGGTTACCTGGCGTCCTCGGCGCTGGTGTACCAGTCCGGCTGGGTCGGGTAGTGCGGCCCGTCGTAGACCTCCAGCAGCACCGACTCCTCCTCGGCGACGGTGGGCCCGTGCACGCTGCCCTTGGGGTTCCAGTAGAAGGAGCCCGGGGTCAGCGTGATGCCGGTCGGCTCGTACGTGTAGCGGCCGGAGAGGCAGAACATGAACTGGTTGGAGGCGTGGGCGTGGGCGGACGGGATGCCGGAGCCCTTCTCGAACCGCACCAGCGCGATGGAGGCGCCGGTCTCGTCGTCGCGCCACAGCATCTTGTGCGACAGACCGGCGAGCGTTTTGTCCACCCAGGACAGATCGTCGGTCTGCACGACGATCTCCTGGAAGCGGCGCAGCGCCTCGCCGGCGCCTTCGACAGCCGCGCGTTCGGGCAGTTCCCCGGAGTACGCGGCGGGTTCGGACAGGTTCACGATGGCACTCCTTCGGGTATCGGCACGCCGAGCTCGCCCGCCAGGTCAAGCAGGCTCGCCAGCACGCCCTGGTCGACCGGTACTCCGTGCGCCATGGCTTCGCGCAGCAGTGCGGCCGAGCGCTGGCCGGGCAGGACGACCCGCTCGACGCCCGGGGCGTACGGCGGCGCGGTCACCGAGGTTTCCAGATCGCGCAGGCGTCCGGCAAACCCGTCCAGGTCGGTGAAGGCGGCCACGTCGAGGGCGAGGAAGAAGTGACCGCACTCGTTGGGGACGGCGGTGTCCGCGTACAGGCCGTTGACCCGTTCGCCGTAGCCGCCGCCGGACAGCACGCCGGCGAGCACGTCGACCATCAGCGCCAGGCCGAAGCCCTTGTGGCCGGCGGCCGGCAGCAGCATGCCGGCCAGCGCGGTGGCCGCGTCGGTGGTCGGCACCCCGGCGGCGTCGGTGGCCCACCCGTCCGGGATGTTCCGGCCGTTGCCGGCGGCCAGCCGGATCCGCCCCATGTTGGCGGCGGACAGCGCGATGTCGAGCACCACCGGCTCGGCGCCGGGGCCGCCCGGTACGCCGACCGCGATCGGGTTGTTGCCCACCACCGGGTGGCCGCCGCCGGGCGCGGGCATCATCGCGCGGGTGTTCGCGAGGGCGATGCCGATCGTGCCGGCCTGGGCCGCCGTACGGGCGAAGCGGCCGGCCGCGCCGAAGTGAAAGGCGTGCCGCACGGCGACCGCGCCGACGCCGTACCGGTGGGCCTTGTCGATCGCGAGAGCGATGGCCTGGTCGCCGGTGAGGATGCCGAGCGCGTGCCCGGCGTCGATGACGGCGATGGCGCCCAGGTCGACGACCACCTCGCCGGCGACGCGGGTGCTGACCGAACCGCGGCGCAGCCGTTCGACGTACATCGGGACGAGCATCGTGCCGTGCGACTGCAGCCCGCGCAGGTCGGCGTCGACGAGCGCCTCGGCCACCGTCGCGGCGGCGCCCTCCGGCAGGCCGGTGGCGCCGAAAAGCCTGGTTACCAGGGAAGAGAGCATCTGCGCCGGCACGGGGCGGTCCGTCACGTCGTTCCCTTCTCGGCGCTGGTATCAAATATCTAATCACGACCGACGCGTCGGTGGTGTCCCGCCCGTGGTAGGCAGGGCGGTATGGCCTCGACAGACCCGGTAACCACGCTGGACTCCCGCTACAGCAGCGCGAACGCTACCGCCACCGAGTGGGTGCGTGGACGCCGGGAGTTGGCGCAGGCGGAGGTCTACCTGCTGACCACCGTGCGGCCCGACGGGCGCCCGCACGTCACGCCCCTGATCGCCGTGTGGCTGGACGGTGCCCTGTACTTCTGCACCGGCCCGGACGAGCGCAAGGCCCGCAACCTCGCCGAGAACCCGCACTGCACCGTGATCACGGCCGGCGGCACCGCCCTGGACGACGGCCTCGACCTGGTCGTCGAGGGTGATGCCGTCCAGGTGACCGACGAGGCGCGGCTGCGCCGGATCGCCGGCACGTACGAGTCGAAATACGGCAACGAGTGGCGCTTCGACGTCCGCGACGGCGCCTTCCTGAACGAGGCCAGCGGCGTGGCGCTGGTGTACGAGGTGACCCCGGTCACCGCTTTCGGATTCAACCGCGCCGGCGAGTATTCGCAGACCCGTTGGCGGTTTTTCGTCTGACCCCCGTGGTGGAGTAGAGCTGTGGTCGCCACCGAGAGGTCCGTCCGGTTCACGTACTACACGCTGACGCTCGGCAACACCCTGGCCGCGTCGCTGATCTGGGGAATCAACACGATCTTCCTGCTCGACGCCGGCCTGTCCAACCTCGAGGCGTTCGCGGCCAACGCGTTCTTCACCGCGGGCATGGTCCTGTTCGAGGTGCCGACCGGCATCGTCGCCGACATGTGGGGGCGGCGCGTGTCGTTCCTCATGGGCACGGTCACGCTCGCGGTGACCACCGGGCTCTACGTGCTGCTGTGGCGGGTGGAGGCGGCGTTCTGGCTGTGGGCCGTGGTGTCGCTGCTGCTCGGACTCGGCTTCACGTTCTTCTCCGGCGCCACCGAGGCGTGGCTGGTCGACGCGCTGGAGGCGACCGGCTTCGACGGCCAGTTGGAGTCGGTCTTCGCCCGGGGCCAGGCGATCAGCGGGGCCGGCATGCTCGCCGGCTCGGTGGGCGGCGGCTACCTGGCGCAACTGGTCAGCCTCGGCGCCCCGTTCGTGCTGCGCGCGGCCATCCTGGCCGTGATGTTCGTGGTGGCGCTCGCGCTGATGCGCGACATCGGATTCACGCCGCGGCGGGACGCCCGGCCCGTGGACGAGATCCGGCAGATCGCGGCCAGTTCCATCGAGTACGGCTTGCGCGTGCCCGCGGTGCGATACCTGATGCTGGCGGCGCCGTTCACCGGCGGGGTGAGCATCTACGTCTTCTACGCCCTGCAGCCGCACCTGCTCGACCTCTACGGCGACAGCCAGGCGTACGGGGTCGCCGGGCTGGCCGCGGCCATCGTGGCCGGCGCGCAGATCGTCGGCGGCCTGGTGACCCCGCGGATCCGGGGGCTCTTCGCGCGCCGCACCTCCGCGCTGCTCGCCGTGGATGCGCTGTCCGCCCTCGTCGTGCTGCTCATCGGGCTGATCGCCAGCTTCTGGGCGGTGCTCGTGCTGATCGCGCTCTGGGGGCTGCTGTTCGCCGCGTCGATGCCGATCCGGCAGGCGTACCTGAACGGCATGATCCCCTCCCAGCAGCGCGCGACGATCCTGTCGTTCGACTCGCTGATGGCCAGCAGCGGCGGCATCGTGGTGCAGCCGGCGCTCGGGCGGGTCGCGGACGTGTGGGGCTACCCGGCGTCGTACCTGATCGCGGGCGGTCTGCAGGCGTTGGCGCTGCCGTTCATCGCGCGCTCCCGCGCCGAGCGCGCGCCGGCCGACCTCGCCGCGGCGTAACGGGTAGCGTTGCTCCGCTACCCGTGAGGCGTGAGGTGCACGTGCGCAGCAAGTCCGAGCTCCAGGACGCGATCCGCCGGGACCGGCGGGCCGCCGTCGTGGTCAACACCCGGTCCCGTCGCGGCCGCCGGCTGTACGACGTGGTCCGCCTCCGGCTCGCCGACGTCGGCTTCGACCTGCTCGGCTGCTTTCCGGTGGACCGGCCGGGGGAGTTGGGCGGCGTGCTGGCGGCCGCCATCGCGCTGGGCCCGGACCTGCTCGTCGTCGGCGGGGGCGACGGCTCGGTCAGCGAGGCCGCCCGCCACCTCGCCCACCAGGACATCGCGCTGGGTGTCCTGCCGCTCGGCACCACCAACAACTTCGCCCGCGCCCTGGCCATCCCGCCCCGGCCCGCGGGCGCGCTGGCGGTGCTCGCCGACGCGACGGTGGCCGACGTCGACCTCGGCCAGGCCGGCGACCTGATCTTCGCCAACCACGTGAACGTCGGGGTGTCCGCCCAGGTGGGCGCCCGCGTGCCGGCCCGGCTCAAGCGGCACCTGGGCAAGTCCGCGTATCCGCTGACCGCCGCCGCGGGGCTGCCGTGGCACCGGCCGTTCCGGGCCCGGATCACCGCCGGCGGGGAGGCGTACGAGGTGGTCACGCACCAGCTCAACATCGTCAACGGGCGGTTCCAGGCGGGCCGGCCGATCACCCGGGACGCCAGCGTCGACGACCGGCTCCTGCACGTGTACCCGCTCGGCGGCCCGCACCGCCGCCAGCTCGTCGCGGCCACCCTGCACCAGGCGTTCGCGGGGCGGCGCCGGCCCACCGCGCCGCCGTTCCTGGCCACCGACGACCTGACGCTCGACACCGACCCGCCGCTGCCGCTCGACGTCGACGGCGAGGTGCACGGGCGGACCCCGATCCGGGTGCGGCTGCTGCCGAACGCCCTCCGCGTGCTCGCCGGCCCGACGTTCCGCGACACCTGAGCATCCGCCGGCGCGAACTCGCGCGCGAGGTGAGTACGTTTGCGCCGCCTTCGGCCGTACTCCAGCCCGACGCTTCCGTCGAGAGGAGACCTTGCGGTGCAATCGTGGAAGAAGAACGGCCTCATGGCCCTGGGGGCGGGCCTGCTGCTCGCCGTCGGAGCCGGTACGGCGCTTGCCGGCCAGGGGTCCGAAACCGGCGCGGGCGCGTCGTCAGCCGTACAGGTGGCCAGACAGGTCACGTGGTCTGTCGACACCACCAGCCCGGTCGCGTTCGCCGGATCGCTGCGCACGGTGGCGACCAACGCGCAGCGGACCGCGGCCCAACTGCGGGCGGACGGCAACAGCGCGGGCGACTACCTCGCGGTCAACATCCGGACCAGCGCGGCGGACCAGCTCCAACTGGTCGTGTCCGCCACGGACCTGCGCGTCGTGGGCCTGACCGCCCCGACGAGCAGCGAGTTCTTCGCCCTGGACCCGAACGCCCCGAACTTCCTGCCGCCGCCGGCCGGCGCCGGAGCGGGAGACGCCAACGTGAGCGCGGCGCGGGCCGCCGACGTACCGCTGACCCGGCGCGACGCCCTGCCGCGCACGCTCGCCGAAGAGAGCGCGGCGGCCGAGGACCAGGACGATGCCGGCCAGGAGGATGCCGGCCAGGAGGATGTCGGCCAGGAGGACGCCGACCAGGAAGACGCTGGCCAGGAGGACGAGGGCGCCGCGGCCGCGCCGGGCATCCAGGACGTGCTCGGTGCGATCGACACGCTGCTCCAGGTGGTGAACGGGGAGAACGTCGGCCTCGACCAGGTCCTCAACGCCGTCGACGTCATGGGCCAGGTGCTCGGCCTGCTCCTCGGCTAGCCCCCGCGCGGCTCGCCCTCGGCCCCGCGGCCGCGCCGATCAAGGGCCTTCCCGTCGATCAAGGGCAAACGGTCGTGCTTTGATCTCCAATCCACGACCCTTTGCCCTTGATCGGCGCGGGAGTCCTTGATCGGCGCCGCGGGGTGCGGCGCCGGCGTGGGCGCGCGGCGGGCGGGGTGGGGCGGGCGGGGTTACTCGGGTGGGCCGGACTCGGCGATGTGGTGCTGGATCAGCGCCTGGTCGGCGCCGGCCTCGATGAGCAGGTCGACGGCGATGATCGCGTACCAGTTGTCGGCCACCGCGTGCGCCGCGGCGGCCTCGGCGAGCAGGTCGGGGTCGGTCGTGGTGGCGGCCAACTCGGCCAGGGCCCGGTCGTGGGTCAGCCCCGGCCGGTAGCCGCCGGCGAAGTCGTCGGCGATCTGGTGCAGCCGGGCAACGGTGACTTGCCGGATCGGGGTACGAGTCTCGGGCACCCGATCATTCTATCGTACGTATGTTCGAGTAGTGGTCCGACCCGCCCAAATCGGCCCGACGTCGGTCGCGTGTCGGGCAGCGCGTCGCTTACCCTAAACCAGGACAATGACCACAAAATAGGTGGAAGCGTATTTCAAGACTCTCATAGGCGAAGATCTTGCGCATTGTCTACATCGATCAACACTACGTTCCGGCGGCCACGAGTTTCGGGGGTAGCCGGTCGCTCGGGTTCGCCCGACGACTCGTCGACGCCGGCCACGAGGTGCACATGATCGCCGGCGCGGGCGCCCGGCCGGCATTGCCGGGTGCCGGGGTCATCGAGCATTTTGTGCCGGTTCGCTACTCCAACCACATGAGTTACGGGCGGCGTATTCAAGCCTTTGCGCAGTTCGCCTTCGGCGCGGCACGGGCGGCCGCACGGATACCGCATGATGTCATCTTTGCCTCCAGCACCCCGCTGACCGTGGCGATCCCGGGCATCTACGCCTCGCGGAGGCACCGGACACCGATGGTCTTCGAGGTCCGGGATGTCTGGCCGGAGCTCCCCATCGCCATGGGCGCCCTGCGCTCCCCGGCGACACGGTGGGCCGCGACGTGGTTGGAAGCACAGGCGTACCGGCACTCGTCCGAGATTGTCGCGCTCTCGCCGGCGATGTCCGACAGCATTCGCCGGCGGTTTCCCGACGCCAAGGTCACCGTCATTCCCAACAACTGTGACTTCCTCGAGTTCGCGGACGCGGACAGCGCCGGGGAACGGCTGCGCGCCGATACGCCTTGGCTCGGCGACCGCCCGATGGTCCTCTACGCCGGAACGATCGGATTGGCCAACGGCGTGGACTACATCGTGCGGATGGCCGCGCGGCTGTCGCAAATCGATCCGGAGATCCGGGTCGTCGTCATGGGCGACGGTGCCAAACGCGATGAGGTTCGCGCGCTGGCGGAGCGACTCGGCGTCCTGGACCGGACGTTCTTCCTGATGCCGGCGGTCATGAGGAAGGATGCCGTTGCCTACTTTGCGGCGTGTGATCTGGCGCTGAGCACGTTCCGCAACATTCCCGCACTCAGCGCCAACTCACCGAACAAGGTCTTCGACGCACTCGCCGCGGGCCGCCCGGTGGCCGTGAACAACGGCGGATGGGTGGCCGAGATGATCGCGGAAAGCGGTGCCGGCCTGGTGCTGGAGCCAGATGATCCCGCTGCCGCCGCGGAAGCCGTGGCGAAGTTCGTACGGCACCCGCAGGCTTGCGAGGACGCCCGTACGGCCGCCCGGCGCCTTGCCCGTGAGCGCTTCAACCGTGACCTCCACTGCCAAGAGTTGGAACGGATACTGATGCGCGCCGCAGGAGTCTCCGCGACATGCCACGTGACGTGCTGACCGCGGAACTGCCCGACGCTGACTGCCCGGACACGTACTTCACCGCGGGCTACGGGAGGGCGTCGGCGATCGCGCGCGGTGGAGACTGGCACTGTCTGGGTTGGCAGGACGAGATCCTGCTGCCCTATGTGGTCAACGCCGTCCGCGACGGGATGTACGACGCCGCGAGCCCCTACGGGTACTCCGGCATCCACGTCGCGGCGTCCCGCGGCGCCGATGACCTCGCGCGGTTTTGGCAGCAGGTCAAGGAGCACTGGCGGGATCTCGGCATCGTGGCCATGTTCTTCCGCTTCTCGCCCTTTGACCGGGAGTCGCTGCACGGGGTGGCTTCGCTGGACGACATCGCGCTGACGCGGCGCGGCGACACCGTCGCCGTGAAGGTGGACGACGGCCCCGACGCGGTGTGGAACAACCTCAGAAGCTCGTGCCGCCGGCAGATCGGCAAGGCTCGGCGAGCCGGGTTGACGGCGCAGGTGCGACGGGCCCTGCCCGCGGACGTCGAGCCCGGCGCTCCCTTTCGGACGCTCTACGAACAGACGATGAAGCGCGTCGGCAGCGCCGACGGCTATCTGTTCGCCGATGACTATTACCTGACGCTGGTGAACGGTCTCGGCGAGGGACTGGTGATCGTGGAGGTCAAGGCCGATGACGGCCGGGTCGTGGCGGCCTCCTTGGTGTTCGCCCACCGCGACCGGGTTCATTACCATCTCGCCGGCTCGGATGGCGTCAGCTCGGCGGTGGGCTGCAACAACCTTCTCCTGTGGACGATTCTGAGCTGGGCAGCCGACAGCGGCCGCCGCTGGGTCCACTTCGGTGGCGGGCTGCGACCGGACGACAGCCTCTTCCGGTTCAAGGAAACCTTCGGCGGCTGCCGCAAACAGTTCTGGACCGGCGCCGCCGTCCTCGATCCGGCCGCCTACGAACGGCTCGTGCATGAGCATGCCGCCGCAACCGGCAAGACCGCGGCGCAGCTGATGGAGAGCGGTTACTTCCCGGCATATCGGTTCGGCAAGGGCCTCGTCTAGCAGGAGATGTCATAGATGGCTGAGCGGATATACCTGTCGCCACCCGATGTGGGAGAGCTCGAGGAGGCCCACGTCCTCGCGGCCATGAGGTCGGGTTGGGTCGCACCGGTGGGTCCAGACGTCGACGCCTTCGAGATCGAGGTGGCGCGACGAGTCGGGGTCGATCACGCGGTGGCGGTCAACTCGGGCACCGCCGCCTTGCACCTGGCTCTCTTGGCGCTGGGGATCGGGCCGCACCATCGTGTCCTCGTGCCGACGCTGACCTTCGTGGCCACGGCGAATGTCGTGCGCTATGTCGGCGCAGAACCCGTGTTTGTGGACTGTGATCCGGGTACCGGCAACGTGGATCCGGCACTCGTCGCCGAACTCGTCGCTCAGCGTGGACGCCACACCCGTGCGTTGGCTGCGGTGCTCACTGTGGACCTGTACGGATCCTGCGCGGAGTACCGGTCCCTCCTGCCTATCTGCGAGGCCGCTGGGCTGCCCGTGGTCGCGGATGCCGCGGAGTCCTTCGGGTCCGTCCATGGTGGACGCGCGGCGGGATCCTTCGGTCGGGTGGCGGCGCTGTCCTTCAACGGAAACAAGATCATAACCACGTCGGGCGGCGGCATGCTGCTCACCGACGATGCCGCGACCGCCGACCGTGCCCGCCATCTCGCGAGACAGGCACGCGTGCCAGGCCGCCAGTTCGACCATACGGACGTCGGCTACCAGTACCAGCTGAGCAACCTTCTCGCGGCGATGGGCCGGGCACAGCTGCACCGCGCGAACGACATGATGGCCCGGCGGCGCGAAATACGAGAGGGGTACGCGAAACTCTTCGCCGCCGTGCCGGGTGTCCGTTTGCTGGGCGCCGAGGACCGGCACAGCAACTGCTGGCTGACCGCGATGGTGGTGGATGCCGGGCTCGCGGGGTGGAGCGCCGACCTGCTCGGGGAGCACCTGGAGCGCCACGACATCGAAGCGCGTCCCCTTTTCAAGCCACTGCATCTGCTCGCGCCGTACGCCGGTTCAGACGGTCTGATCACGGGGTCGGCGGAGCGGCTCTTCCGCACCGGCCTGGTGCTCCCCAGCGGCTCCGCCCTCACCGAAGGGCAGGTCGACCGCGTTCATGCGGCGATATCGACGTTTCTCGAGGATCGCGGATGAGCAGCGTTCTGGTCGCGAGGGGTGTCATCGATGATCGCGCCCTGCCCGCCGAGCTGTGCCCCGACGTGTACTTCACCGAGGGGTACGGAGCGGCCGCGGCCTTGCTGCGCGGTGGACAGTGGCATTCCGTGCGGTTGGACGACCGCATCCTGGTGCCCTATGTCCTCAACCCGCTGGGGAATGGCAAGTGTGACGCGACCAGTCCGTTCGGGTTCTCGGGCGTCTACGTCGCACCGGACTGCCCGGCCGAGGACCTCGCACTGTTCTGGGCGGACGCCAAGCGGCGGTGGCGGGCGCAAGGCATGGTTGCCATGTATTTGCGCTTTTCGCCGCTTGATCCCGCATCCACGGACGCGGTCCGCGCGCTGGACGGATTGTCGCTGGCGTACCGCAATGAGACCATCACCATCCAGCTCGGCGATGGGCTGGGCGCCGTTTGGGACGGTCTCAAGGGTGCCTGCCGCAGTGCGATCCGCAAGGCGCAAAGCGTGGGCCTGTCGGCCTGTGTCCGGGCGGCCACCGTCGAAGACCTGCTGGAGGAGAGTCCGTTCCGGACCCTCTATGCACAAACGATGCACCGCGTGGGTGCGCCGGACTACATATTCGCGGATGCCTACTACACGGCTCTGCTGAACGGCGTCGGATCCAACCTCATGGTGGCACAGGTACGTGAGCCGGAAGGGGAAGTGGTCGCGGCGGCCCTGGTCCTTGTCCATCGCGAGCGCGTGCACTACCACCTCGCCGGCTCCGACCGGTCGGCCGGGTCCGGCTGCGCCAACAACCTCCTCATCTGGGCGATGCTGCAATGGGCGGCCGAGAACGGTCGATCGGTGATGCATCTTGGCGGCGGGGTACGGCCGGGCGACACCCTCTTTCGATTCAAGAGCGCGTTTGGCGGGATGAGGGCCTCGGTCTGGCACGGCAGTGCGGTGATCGACGAGCCGGCCTATGAGGCGCTCGTCGGCCAGCGTGCGGCCACACTCCGAATGGCCGCGCAGGAGTTGCGCGATTGCGGGTACTTCCCGGCCTATCGATACGGTGCAGGGCTCATCTAGGAGCGGAGTCGGCTACATGTCCACAGTCATGGCGGAGACCATCGAGCGGAAATTGCGCGTCGCGGCGCAGGCCCGGCGCCGAGACGGTGTGGTGGCCTTGATCCGGCTGGTCGGCCGGTCCGCCGCCGATCACGTGCTGCGCTCGCGTGTCGAGCGGCGTCGCGCCGACTTCGACAGGCACCACGGGGTCGACACCGCCGGGGTCATCGCGGCCGAGGAGCTAGACCACGCGAGGGGCCGGCATGGCGACGGCTTTAGCTATCAAACGGTACCCATCCACCAGACCGAAAGCATATTTCGCGCGCTGGCGAGCAGCGCGGCACGGCCGTTGAGTGACTTCACGTTCGTCGACCTCGGGTGCGGCAAAGGTCTGCCACTCATGCTCGCGATGCGGCGGGGCTTCGGGTCGGCGACCGGGGTCGAGCTGGACTCCGGTCTGGCGGCGAAAGCCCGCCAGAATGCCCGCACATTTACGGCCCGAGCCGGGATCGCCGATGACACGATCGAAATCCTCGAGCAGGACGCCGCCCAATTCGAGTTCCCCGAACGGCCGACGGCGCTGTTCCTGTTCAACCCTTTCGGGGCCGGTACCCTGGGCGCGGTCCTCGATAGGGCCGCGGAGTCCGTCACGCGGTGTCCACGGCCGTTCTTCGTGGCCTACTACAACACGGTTCACCGGGAGGTCTTCGACGGGCACCCGGCGGTGCGGCTCGTGCTGCGGACCGTGCGGTGGTCCCTCTACGCGGTGGAGGCTCCTGCGTGAGGGTCGGGACCGCTGTCTCGTCCCGGAGCGCGGCGCTGTTCCTGGCCCTTCTGATCGTTTCCATCGGCTTGGGCCCGCGTTTTCGCCTTGGCGCTCTCGACGAGGGTCGGGCGATAGACATCCGGCCACAGGATCTGCTGCTGCCCATCGCGGCTCTCGTGGCATACACCTCGGCCCTGGGCACGGTCCTGACCGGCGGCCGGCAGGCGTGGTGGCGTTGGTTCACGATCGCCTGCTACTCCGCCGTGCTTGTCACCGTCGTTCACCTGTTGATCGATGACGAGGTCACCGCGGTCCGCAGGCTCGCGTTTCTCGGACGCCACTTGCTGCTCTTCGCGGTGGCCGCCGTGGTGTACGCCCTCTACCGCCGCATCGGTGTCGACGCCGGGAAGTTCGCGCTCCGATTGCTTGTCGCCGTGATAGCCACCAACGCGTCGTGGGTTGCCTATCAGGTCCTCACCGGCCAGGCCACCGTGCTGATCGGCCGTACCGCCGGGGACCAGGTCGGATCGTATGGCCCGAGGTTGATCGGGGAGCCGAGTTCGGCGGGCACGGGCACTTTCTTCGCCTTCGCGGCGGTGCTCGCCTTGGCCGCGTATCGAGCCAAGCTCATGCGAGCGGCAACGGCGGTGCTGCTGTTCCTCACGGCGGCGGGGTGCGCCTACCTCGCGGAGTCCCGGACCGCGCTGGTCAGCATCATCTGCCTGGTCGGTCTGTTCGTGGCGCAGTCAAGCCAGGGCCGGCTGTCGCTGGGATCGCGGATCGCGCTGGTGACGGCGATCGGTTCCGCGGCGGCCTGGTACGTCATTCACAATCACAGTGAACGCCTCAGCGCCAGCGGCCTGGATCGCGGAGCGCAGGATCGCCTACAGGCGGTCTGGGCGCCGATTTTCCATCGTCTCGCCGACGACCCGGTGTTTCTGATACTTGGTGCCGGTCCCGGCGGTCTCCCAAGCCCCGCGCTTCCCGTCACGGAGGCGCACAATATCGTTCTACGGGCCTGGCTGGACTTCGGTCTCGTCGGCGGAATCCTCTTCCTGGCGGCGCTGTCGATCGTGGCCGCCCAAGCCTATCGGGTGTGTCGCGATCCCGGCAGCGAACCGTTCACCAAGCTCTATGCCGAACTCGCCGCTCTCTACGCCCTGGTGGTCGCGATCACCGGTGTCGCGCTGGACTCGCTGACGACCGTCACGTCGACCCATCTGCTGATGCTGGCGGTCGGTCTGTTCGCCGGAGCGTACGCGGCGCAGGCGTCCACGCGGTGACGGCCGTCGACTCGGCCGCTCCCGGCGCTGGGACACGGGCAGTCTCATGGAAGTTGCTGCTGACCTACTCGCTGTCGCGGGTGGTGCCGGTAGCGATCGTCTTCGCTTCCACGCCCATCCTTGTCGGCCTGATCGGGACCGCCCAATATGGGCTGTACACGACCATCACCGCCCTCGTGCTGATCGCCGAGTCCTTTGGGGTCGGATGGCTGCGGCAGTCGGCGTTGCGGGGCACCGGAGACCCGTACCAGGCGATGCACTTGCTCCCCAGGTGGTCGATGGCGTCGGCGGTCAACGGCCCCGCGGTGCTGGTGGCCGTGTTGCTTTTTCTGCTGAGCGGTGCGCTGGGAGCCGGCGGCGACCCGGCGGTGCTCGCGACGGCAACGGCGCTGTGCTGCGCCACGGGTTTCTACATGCTCCGCATGACGCGGGCCCAGCGCGACATGCGGGTGCGCCGGGTCGTGGTCATCGAATGGGTCCGTGCGGCTGTCGGCCTGCTGGCCATCATCGCGGTGCACGCCACGCTGCTCGAAGGAGCAGCCGCCGCCCTCGCCGGGATGGCCATCGGAAGCCTGGCCGGAGCGCTTGTCGCGGGGCGCGGGCCGCAGCAGGCGCCCCGCTCCCGATCGTCCGCGAACGCCCTGCTGAAGGAGTACTGGAGCTACGGCTGGCCCATGTCCCTGTGGCTGGCCGCCTCATCCGGACTGCTGTACGTGGATCGTCTGCTGCTCAGCGTGTGGCTGGGGCCCGAGACGGCGGGGCACTACGGCGCCGTCTCGGACATCGTCATCCGCGGATACATTTTCATCGCCACGCCGGTCGGCATGGCGGTGCACCCGCTGATCATGTCGGCGTGGAATCGGGGCAGGCCGGACCTCGCGGTGCGGACGCTGGCGGCCTATCAGCGGATCCTGGGCCTTCTGGTGGTCGCCGCGACCGTGGCGCTGGTGGCCGCCGGGCCGTGGCTCATCCCGATCGTGGTCGGCGTCCGGGCGCCTTCGACAGCGGTCCTGATGTTGCTGGGCTTGGGGTCGGCCGTCTGGCAGTACAGCCTGCTGACACAGAAGCGCCTCGAGCTAGCCGGGCGCAGTTTCGCGGTGCTCTCGCTGATGGGTGCGTCCACGCTCGTCACCGTGGTGGTGGATGTGGCGCTCATTCCGTTGACCGGACCGCTCGGTGCCGCGATCGGTATGGCCGCGGGTGCCGCGGCATACCATGCCGGCTGCCTGCATCTTGGTAGGAAGGCGATCGCGGAGGAGCTTCAGCGCGGTGGTCCGGTCAGCAGCTCGGTGTCGTGAGCTGACAGATAGTCTTCGAGACTGTCCGCGGCGACCGCCTTCCAGAAGGCGGGGCCAACCCTCGTGTCGAGGAGGACAACGCTGGCATCGCCGACCTGTCCCGTCCCCTTCACGGGCACGGTGAGAAAAGTGATTTCGCCGCGAAGCTTTCGGAAGCTGAGCAGTAGTCGCATCATCTCGCCGGTGCCGAATCCCTTGTCCACCGAAACCGTATGGCTGATGGCATCGAGTGCGGCAGCGAGCCGGCGGGGGTCTTCCTGCTGGCCCATCTGCTCGAGTACGGCTTTGAGGAACTCCTGTTGACGGCGTACCCGATCCAGGTCGCCGCGCGGCAGGCCGCGACGCTCGCGTACATAGGCGAGTGCGGCCGCGCCGTCGAGTCGTCGGGTGCCGGCGGGGAAGGAGACGAAATGAGGGTCTGTCACGTCTTCGGGCACCGTGATGACGACGCCGCCGAGGGCGTTCGTGAGATCGCGGAACCCCGCCATGTCGACGACCGCTACGTGATCTATACGGACTCCGGTCAGCCGCTCCACCGTGCGTACGGCCAGCGTCTGCCCGCCATAGGCATAGGCCGCGTTCACCTTGTCCATGCCGTGGCCGGGAATGTTCACCCACGAATCCCGCGGTAGCGACACGACGTAGGCGTGCTGGCGATCGGCGGTGAGTCGGACCAGCATGAGGGCGTCGCTGCGCCCCGGTGACGTGTCCAGTTCCGAGTCAATCCCCGCCAGCAGAATCGTCTGTGCGCGCTCGGCGGACGCGGAAGGTCGTTCGGAGGCCGGGATGGCGGCGAAAGGGTCGGGGAACGTCTGCATGGCGCGGACCCGGTTTTGTACCAGTAGGTGAAGAGCCAAGCCGGCGACCGCGACGACGAGCACCAAGACGGAGAGACACAGCACCACAATCCGTGACACACGCATGTTAGCGAATTGTACCGGTTAGTTGTCATAGAGTAGCTATGTGCTGAAAGTGCCGCTAGGTGATATTTTGGGACGACGCCAGGCTGACATCGATCTCGGATCGGTCGGCAACCACCTGGCGGGCAAGCGCGTGCTCGTTGTCGGAGCCGGCGGCTCGATCGGCTCCGAGATATCCCAACAGGTCCGCGACCTCGACCCCGCCGAACTGACGTTGGTCGACCGCGACGAGTCGGCGTTGCACGCCGTGCAGTTGTCGCTGTACGGCCGGGCCTTGTTGAGCACGCCGGACACGATCCTGGCCGACCTGCGTGACGCCGAAGCGATCCGGACGATCTTCGCCACACGCAGGCCGCAGGTGGTTTTCCACGCCGCCGCGCTCAAACACCTTCCGCTCCTGCAGAGGTTTCCGGGTGAGGCGGTCAAGACCAACGTATGGGGCACCCAGACGCTCCTGGACGCGGCGCGGGACGTGGAGTGCTTCGTCAACATCTCGACGGACAAGGCCGCCAATCCGACGAGCGTTCTGGGCTACTCCAAGCGCATTACCGAACGGCTCACCGCCTACGCCGCGACCCAGTTTCCGGGCAGGTTCCTCAGCGTCAGATTTGGAAATGTCCTCGGCAGCCGGGGCTCGGTGTTGACCGCGTTCCAGGCGCAAGCCGCCGCGGGCGGCCCGATCACCGTGACCCATCCCAAGGTGACCCGATACCTCATGACCGTGCAGGAGGCCGTGCATCTGGTCATCCAGGCGACCGCGATCGGGCAGTGCGGCGAGGTATTGGTGGCGAACATGGGCGCTCCGGTCGCGATCGAGGCGGTCGCTCGGCATATCGCGGCGGCGCACGGCGACGCGTCCCTGGACATCGTCTATACCGGACTGCGCCCGGGCGAGAAGCTCCACGAAGACCTTTTCGGCAGCGACGAAGCCGCGCTGGCCACGCGTCATCCGCTTATCTCGTATGTCGACGTCCCCCCGCTGGACCCGAGCGAGTTGCGGTTTCTCGACGCGTACGCCTGCCCCGACGCCATCAGCGCGCAGCTGGCACTCGTGTGCCAGGTGGGTATCGACGGGTGGCGGCCGGACGGGACCGAAAGTTCGGAACCATTGCTGGGCGTTTTATCCAAGATCGAGGCGTGATGGCCATTTATTCTGCTGATCGTGGAGCTACGCGAGGTTTTGCGCGCGACCCGTAGAAGCTGGTGGGTCGTGGCCACCATTACCGGGCTGGCCCTGGGGACGGTGGGCCTGCTGACGGTATTCGCCGTGCCCCAGTACGCGACCTCGGTCACGTTCTTCGTCACCACCCCCAGCCAAGGGCTTTCCGACGCGTACCAGGGCGGATTGTTCTCCCAGCAACGGGTGAAGTCGTACGCGAATCTGCTCGCCGGCGACCGGCTCGCCAGAAGCATTGCGGCCGAACCGTCCTTCGGCCTCACGCCGCGGGAGGTGCAGGAGCGAATCGAGGCACGCGTGGTCCCCGATACCGTGCTCTTGGAGGCGACGGTCACGGATGCCTCGAAGACCCGCTCACAGGAGCTCGCCTGGGCATTGGCGACGGGTTTCCGGAACTTGATCGAGGTGCTCGAGACGCCGCCGGGCCAAGCCACGGCCACCGTCAAGGTCGAGGTCGCCGCGGGGCCCACGCTGGACGAGAACCCGGTGTCGCCCAAGCCGGTGCGAAATCTCGGCTTGGCGGCGCTGCTCGGGCTGCTCGTCGGCGTTGGCGCGGCGGTCCTGCGGGAAACGCTTGATTCCACGGTGAAGTCATCGGATGAGCTCCGTGCGGCAACCGACGCTCCGACGCTGGCGGTCATTCCCTTCGATGCCAAGGCGACCGATGCTCCGCTGTTGACGGAGGCGGCATCCTGCTCGCGCGGCGAATCGCTGCGTCATCTGCGGACCAACCTGCAGTTCGCCGATGTCGACGGGCCGGTGCGCACGCTGGTCGTCACCAGCGCCCTACCCGGTGAGGGAAAGTCGACCACGGCGGTGAACACGGCGATCACGTTCGCCCAGGCCGACAAGCGCGTGCTGCTGATAGATGCCGACCTTCGTCGCCCGAAGGTGGCCGAGTATCTCGATCTCGAGGGTGCGATTGGACTGTCCAATGTGCTGGCCGGGCAGGTCGACGTCGCCGATGTGGTGCAACGCTGGGGCCGGCACCAGCTGTGGGTGCTGCCAAGCGGATCGGTGCCGCCCAACCCGAGCGAATTGCTCGGCTCCAGGGCGATGGCGCAGCTGCTCGCGCAGCAACTGGAGCACTACGACCTCATCGTCGTCGACACGCCGCCCTTGGTGCCGGTCACGGACGCCGCGGTGCTGGCCGCGATGGCGGATGGGCGGTGGTGGTCGCTCGCTCGGGCAAGACACCCGTGGCACAGATCAGGACCGGACTCGCCCGGCTGCGGGCCGTCGACGCCAGGGTGCTCGGCTGCGTCCTGAACATGCAGGTGACGAAGGCGGACGCGGGTTACTACAGCTACTACGGCCAGCAGCCCGACGGCCGGCACCGGACGAAGCCGAGCGACGCCGGTATCGATCTGGTCAGGGCAGCTTGACGACGGCGAGGACGGAACGGAGGCTGCGCCGCGTCAACCGCATGCAGGCTCGCATGTCGTCGAGCGTTCCGTGTACCGGATCGGCGATCTCATCGTGCGAAGTCGGCACGGGTTGGATGTTGCCGCGCACCGCGGTCACCGCCGCCAGCACACTGTCCACATCGGTGAGTCCACGCAATCCGGTCGCGTCGAGGAGCCGGGCGAATTGCCGGAGCGTGAAGACTCTGCCCAGCTGCCGCGGCGCCAAGCGGGTACACGCGGCGCGCTGTTCCCTGGTCGCGGTCAAGGTGAGGGTGGCGGCGGCGGCAAGACTCGAATCGAGCGTCCGGCTGCGGAAGCTCGACGCGTCGATCCCCTCCTCGGCGAGGGCGCTCATGGCGTGGGGATGCATGGTGCGGCCGGCGACCGCGTGCGTGCCGGCGCTGACCACCGTGCCGCCAGCGGTGCTCCGCGCAAGAAACTCGGCCATCGGCGAACGGCACAGATTGCCTTGGCAGACAAACAGCAGCACGAATCAACATGGTAGAGGATGAATAGTCGCAATTACGTCAAGCGCGCGATGGACATCGTCGTCGGCGGCCTGATGCTCGTGGTTCTCGCACCCGTCATGGCGGCGGTCGCCGGTGCGCTGCTCGCCTTTTCGGGTCGACCGGTTCTCTTCCGGCAGGTGCGTCCCGGGCTGCACCAGGTCCCCTGGACCATGTGCAAGTTCCGCACGATGCGGCCCGCCCGCGACCGCGCCGAGTTCTGGCACGGCGATGACGAACGTACGACGAAGCTCGGCCGGTTTCTTCGCCGTACCAGCCTCGACGAGCTGCCGCAGTTGGTGCATGTGGTGACCGGGCGGATGAGCCTGGTCGGACCGCGCCCACTGCTCGTGGAGTACCTGCCGCGCTACAGCGCGCACCATCTGCGGCGCCATGAGGTGCGGCCGGGCATCACGGGTCTGGCTCAGGTCAGCGGGCGCAGCCGGCTCACGCTGGGACAGCGGCTCGATCTCGATGTGCGCTACGTCGACGAGTGGTCGCTGTGGCTGGACATCCGGATTCTGTGCCGGACCCTGACCGTGCCGTTCCAGACCGGGCACGCCACGGGGCAGACCATCGCGGACATCGACGATGTGAACCTATGCGGCGACAGGGAAGAGGAGATCGCCAGTCGGTAAACCGGGCTATTCCGGCACTAACTGGACATACCTCTCTTTTCTGTGCCCCCGGTGGGATTCGAACCCACACTGTCGGAGGTTTGAGCTCCGTTCCTCTGCCGGTTGGGATACGGGGACGTTCGGTCGGGTCTGGGACTGGCCGGCATCAGCGTACCCATTACGCTGAGGGCGGCGGCACCCGACCGGTGGGGGTGTCGAAAGAAAGCGCGAGGGGTAGGGGTTCGTGGCCGACACGCAGGCGGGTGCCGAGCGCAGGCGGGTACTGATCGCCGAGGACGAGGCGCTTATCCGCCTGGACCTGGCCGAGATGCTGGTCGAAGAGGGCTACGACGTGGTCGGCGAGGCCGGCGACGGTGAGACCGCCGTGCGGCTGGCGCTGGACCTGAAGCCCGATCTCGTCATCCTCGACATCAAGATGCCGATCATGGACGGCCTGGCGGCCGCCGAGCGGATCGCGGGCGAGCGGATCGCGCCGGTCGTCATCCTGACCGCGTTCAGCCAGCGCGACCTCGTCGAGCGGGCCCGGGCGGCCGGCGCGATGGCGTACCTCGTCAAGCCCTTCCAGAAGAGCGACCTGGTCCCGGCGATCGAGGTGGCGCTGTCCCGGTACCAGGAGATCGCGGCGCTGGAGTCCGAGGTCGCCGGGCTGACCGACCGGCTGGAGACCCGCAAGGCGGTGGAGCGCGCCAAGGGCATGCTCATGACGACGTACGGGATGACCGAGCCGCAGGCGTTCAAGTGGATCCAGCGGACGGCGATGGACCACCGCATGACCATGCGTGAGGTGGCCGAGCGGATCCTGACCGAGACGCCAGGCGAGGCTTCCGACCAGCCCGGACAGTAACGCCATATGACAGCTTTAACGTCAGACTGAGCACGCTACGTAACGGTTTCGTCAACCCCTCAGCCAAGACCTTACGAGGTGCCCGCCTGGTGGGATAACGTCCCCGCGCAGACCGAGATACCGGTCGGGCTCGTCTGTCCCGCAAGAGCCAATCGGCAGTGGGTGGTTCGGGCCAATTGATGGAGGAGGGTTCGAGCCTTGAGGCAGAAGCTCGCGCGGGCGTTCGGTGGCATCGCCATCGCCGCCCTCGTATTCGGTGGCGCGGCCGCGTGTCAGGCCGGAGAAGACGATGACACCGGTGGCAGCGGCACCAGCGCTGCCTGCGGTTTGAAGATCGGATTCTTCGGCGCGCTCACCGGTGACGCGGCCGGCTTGGGTATTCACATGCGCAATGGCACGAAGTTGGCCATTGACCAGTACAACAAGGAAAACGCCGACTGCACCGTCGAGCTGCAGGAGTACGACTCGCAGGGCGACCCGGCCAAGGCCCCGGCCCTGGCGACGCAGGCGGCGGGCGACCAGAAGGTCATCGCCATCATCGGCCCGGCCTTCTCGGGTGAGTCGGAGGTCGCCAACCCGATCTTCCAGTCGGCCACGCTTCCGATCATCACCCCGTCGGCGACCCGTCCGAGCCTGAGCACCAAGGGCTGGACGATCTTCCACCGGGGTGTCGGCAACGACGAGTCGCAGGGCCCGGCCGCCGGCCGCTACATCCAGAACGTGATGAAGGCCGAGAAGGTGTACGTCGTCGACGACCAGTCGGCGTACGGCGCCGGCCTGGCGGACGAGGTCAAGAAGGTCCTCGGCGCGGCTGTCGTGGGCACCGACAAGGTCCAGGTCAAGCAGACCAACTTCTCCGCGGTCGTCACCAAGATCCGTGGCAGCGGCGCGACGGCGCTGTTCTTCGGTGGCTACTACACCGAGGCCGGCCTGCTGCTCAAGCAGCTCAAGGGTGCGGGCTGGACCGGCACGATGGTCGCCGGCGACGGCGTCAACGACGCCAACTTCGTCTCGGTGGCCGGCCAGGCCAACGCCGAGGGCACGATCCTGACCTGCCCGTGCGCGCCGGCGACGGCCGCCAAGGGCACGTTCGTGACCGACTACAAGGCGGCGTTCGACAACGCCGAGCCGGGCACCTACGCGGACGTGTCGTACGACATCACCAAGATCGTCCTTGAGGGTCTGAAGGACGGCAAGGCGACCCGCGCCGACATGCTCGCCTGGATCAACGGCTACAACAAGGCGGGCCCCGCCACGGGCGTGACCTACAAGTTCGAGAGCAACGGCGAGCTTGACCCGACCCAGGTGATCGTCTGGGCGTTCAAGGTGCAGGCCGGCAAGGTGGTTCCGGACGTCGAGATCCCCAAGGCCTGACGGTCTAGTACGGGACTCCGAGTGATCGGGTGCGGCCGGGAGCAGGCGCTCCCGGCCGCACTTGACTTTGCATAAGACCTTCTCCTGGAGCACTACTTGGACTTCGACGGCTTGCTGCGGGACTTCCCCGACCTGACCATCACCGGGCTGGAGCAGGGCGCCATCTACGCGCTCGTGGCCCTCGGCTATACGCTGGTGTACGGCGTCCTGCGGCTCATCAACTTCGCGCACTCCGAGGTCTTCATGATCGGCACCATTGCCGCCATGGGGGTCTGGCAGGCGCTCGGATACGACCAAAACTCGGCGATCAACGGCTTCGGCATGGTGATGTGGTTGCTGATCACCGGCCTCATCGCCGCGGTGATCGGCTCCACGGCGACCGCCGTGGTGGTGGAAAGGGTGGCCTACCGGCCGCTGCGCCGGCGGAACGCACCCCCCTGGCGTTCCTGATCACCGCGATCGGCGCGTCGTTCGTGCTCGCCGAGTCGGTCGGCCTCTTCAGCGACAACCTCGGCATCGGTGGTGAGCGCGCGCCGTTCGGCATGGTCGACGTGATTCACCAGAAGGACGTCATCTCCATCGGCGCCTGGCACATCACCAACACCCAGTTGCTGGTGGTGCTGTCCGCGCTCGGGATGCTGGTCGCGCTGGACATGTTCGTCAACCGCAGCCGGCTCGGCCGGGGCATCCGGGCGGTGGCCCAGGATCCGGACACCGCCGCCCTCATGGGTGTGAACAAGGACCGGGTCATCCTGCTCGTCTTCGTGATCGGCGGCATCATGGCCGGCGCCGCCGCCCTGCTATGGAACGTCACCTACGGTTTCAGCCGCTTCAACGTCGGCTTCCTGATCGGGCTCAAGGCGTTCTCCGCCGCGGTACTGGGCGGGATCGGCAACCTGCGCGGGGCACTCGTCGGCGGCCTGCTGCTCGGCGTCGTCGAAAACTACGCCTCCGGCCTGTTCGGCACGGAGTGGAAAGACTTCACCGGCTTCGTCGTACTGATCGTGCTGCTGATGTTCCGGCCGACCGGTCTGCTGGGCGAGTCGCTGGGGAGGGCGCGGGCATGAACGCACACGTGGACAAGGTCCGGTCGCGGGGCAACGCGATGCGTACCCGGTGGCAGAACATGCCGAAGCAGGTGCGCTGGGTGGCGATGGCCGCCCTGATCATCTTCCTCTACCTGCTGCCGAACAAGTGGTTCTACGTCAACCTGTGGTACTTCCGGACGATGGAATCGGACATGGCCACGGTCCTGTTCGACACCGCCATCTTCGTGCTCCTCGCCGTCGGGCTGAACGTGGTGGTCGGCTTCGCCGGCCTGCTCGACCTGGGGTATTTCGGCTTCTTCGCGGTCGGCGCGTACACCGTGGCGATCCTGACGTCGCCGGAGAGCCGGTTCGACATCGGCTGGCCGTGGCTGCTGGCGGTGCCCGCGGCCATCGCGGTCACCATGCTCTCGGGCGTCATCCTGGGCGGTCCGACGCTGCGATTGCGCGGCGACTATCTGGCGATCGTCACGCTCGGCTTCGCCGAGATGATCCGCCTGTACGCCGCCCGCAACGAGGGCATCGCGAACGGCCAGCGGGGCATCCCGCAGATCCCGCACCCGGTGCCGCAGTTGAAGGACAGCGCCGGTGACCCGATCTTCGGGGTGATCGACCCGCGGCCGTATTACTGGCTGACCCTTACGATCATCATCTTCGTGATCCTCGGCATGCGAAACCTCAGCCGCAGCCGGGTCGGCCGGGCCTGGGTGTCCATCCGGGAAGACGAGGACGCGGCGCAGATCATGGGCGTGCCCACGTTCAAGTACAAGCTGTGGGCGTTCGCGATCGGTGCGGCGGTCGGCGGCCTGTCCGGCGCGCTCTTCGCCGGAAAGCAGAACTTCATCAACTCCGACAGCTTCCTGCTGGAAAACTCGATCCTGGTGCTGGCGGCGGTCATCCTCGGCGGGGCGGGCAACATCGCCGGCGCGGTGGTGGGCGCGTTCATCACCTGGTACCTGCCGGAGTGGCTGCGGGGCATCGGCGGCACTCTCGGTCTGGAAGTCAACATCGCCGAGTACCGGATCCTGATCTTCGGTCTCGTGCTGATCGTGATGATGATCTTCCGGCCGCAGGGCATCCTGCCCAGCAAACGTCGGGCGGCGGAGTTCGCCGACCGGCGTAAGGAGGCCGCACCGACGGAGGCGAGCGCATGACCGAGACCGAGACGGACACCGTCACCGAGCCCGCGGCCGCCCGGGAGGCGCTGCTCGAGGTCGACCACGTCACCCTGCGGTTCGGCGGCGTGGTCGCGCTCAACGACGTCGACTTCACCCTGTACAAGGGCGAGATCCTCGGGCTCATCGGGCCCAACGGCGCCGGCAAGACCACCTGCTTCAACGCGATGACCGGGGTCTACACGCCGACCGAAGGGGAGATCCGCTTCAGCGGCCAGAAGATCAGCGGCAAGGCCCGACACAAGATCACCCAGCTGGGCATCGCCCGGACGTTCCAGAACATCCGGCTCTTCCCGGAGATGACCGCGCTGGAGAACGTGATGGTCGGCGCCGACGCGCACCACAAGACCAGCGTGATCTCGGCGCTGTTCCGGCTGCCGAGGTTCTGGCGGGAGGAGCGGACCGGGCGCGACCGCGCGCACGACCTGCTCCGGTTCGTCGGTGTCGAGCGGCCGGGCGAGTTGGCGCGCAACCTGTCGTACGGCGAGCAGCGGCGCCTGGAGATCGCGCGGGCGCTGGCGACCAGCCCGACCCTGCTCTGCCTGGACGAGCCGGCCGCCGGCTTCAACCCGGCGGAGAAGGACTCCCTCCTCAAGCTCATCCGCAAGATCCGCGACACCGGCGTCACGGTGCTGCTGATCGAGCACGACATGCGCCTGGTCATGGGGGTCACCGACCGGATCGTGGTGCTGGAGTTCGGCAAGAAGATCGCCGAGGGCCTGCCCATCGAGGTTCGGGACAACCCGGCCGTGATCGCCGCGTACCTGGGAGTGCCGACCGATGCTGCTTGAGATCGAGAACCTGACCCTGCTGTACGGCCGCATCCAGGCCCTGCACGGCATCAGCCTGCATGTGAACGAGGGCGAGGTGGTGGCGCTCATCGGCGCGAACGGCGCCGGCAAGACCACCACCATGCGGGCGATCTCCGGGCTGCGTCCGGTGGCGTCCGGCAAGATCACGTTCGACGGCCACGACATCACCAAGACCCGCGCCGACCTGCGGGTGATCCGCGGCATCGGCCAGGCGCCCGAGGGCCGGGGCATCTTCCCCGGCATGACGGTGCAGGAAAACCTGGAGATGGGCGCGTACACCCGGCGGGACCGGTCGGCCATCAGCGGAGACCTGGCGATGGTCTTCGACCTCTTCCCGCGGCTCAAGGAGCGCGAACGCCAGGCCGGCGGCACGCTCTCCGGCGGTGAGCAGCAGATGCTGGCCGTCGGGCGGGCCATGATGACCCGGCCGAAGCTGCTGCTGCTGGACGAGCCGTCGATGGGTCTCGCGCCGATGCTGATCCAGCAGATCTTCGAGATCATCACGCGGATCAACGAGCAGGGCACGACCGTCCTGCTCGTGGAGCAGAACGCCCAGCAGGCGCTGTCCCGGGCACACCGGGGCTACGTGCTGGAGACCGGGCGGATCGTCAAGGAGGGCTCCGGTCAGGACCTCCTGCACGACCCGGCGGTCAAGGAGGCGTACCTGGGCGTCGCCTAGGGCCTGCTAATTGGTGCGTGGGCCGCCAAGCTCTGCTCAGGGCTTGCGGCCCACGCCCGCGTACGACGGCATGAGCTCGTCGACATCCTCGTCGGCGTGCCACCGGGCCGGGTCGACCAGGCCCGGCTCGACCAGCTCCAGCCCGGCGAAGAAGCGGGCGACCTGCTCGCCGGTGCGCAGCGCGACCGGGTTGGCGCGCGTGTACATGTCGGCGACGGCCTGCTCCTGCGGCGTCAGCGCGCGTGTCGGCGCTCCCACCTGGGAGATGGCCAGGTAGCTGCCCGGCACGACCGCGTCGCGCAGCCGGCCCACGAGGGCCGCCGGGTCGTCCGCGTCCGGGACGAAGTGCAGCACGGCCACGATCAGCACCGCGACCGGCTGGCTGAGGTCGAGGGTCGCGTTGAGCCGCGGGTTGGCGAGGATGGCGTCGGTGTCGCGGATGTCGGCCTGGAGCACGGTCACCCGCTCGTCGTCCTCGACCAGCGCCCGGCTGTGCGCGACGGCGACCGGGTCGGCGTCGAGGTAGACCACGCGGGCGTCCGGCGCGACCCGGTGGGCCGCCTCGTGCACGTTGCCGACCGTCGGGATGCCCGAACCCAGATCCAGGAACTGCCGGATGCCGGCCGCCGCGAGGAACTTCACCGCGCGGCGCAGGAAGCCCCGGTTGGCGTGCGCGGAGATCCGCAGCTGCGGGGCGACGGCGAGCACCTGCTCGGCCATCTGCCGGTCGATCGCGAAGTTGTGCAGGCCGCCGA
The DNA here is from genome assembly GCF_011764445.1 of Phytohabitans rumicis. Taxonomy (NCBI): domain Bacteria; kingdom Bacillati; phylum Actinomycetota; class Actinomycetes; order Micromonosporales; family Micromonosporaceae; genus Phytohabitans; species Phytohabitans rumicis. The sequence goes on along the minus strand of NZ_BLPG01000001.1, from coordinate 2,059,322 downwards.
GCATGTAGTCGTAGATCCGGGCGGTGCTCGGCCGCTCCAGGTCGATCTCGGGCGGCGCCCACGCCGGCCGGTCCATCGGTGCCTCCCTCTATCTGCCTGTCGGCGGACACCTTACGGGCTTCGGGCCGGCTCCGCGTGCCCGTGGCCGAGAGTGTCGGGGGTGCGGACTAGAGTCGCATTCTGTGACAGAGTCAACGCCGCGCCTGCTCCTGCTCGACGGGCACTCGCTCGCATACCGGGCGTTCTTCGCCCTGCCGGTGGAAAACTTCTCCACCCAGACGGGACAGCCGACCAACGCGGTCTTCGGGTTCACGTCGATGCTGATCAACATGCTGCGTGACGAGCGGCCCACGCACATCATCGTGTCGTTCGACGTGTCGCGGCAGTCGTTCCGCACCGAGCGGTACGCGGAGTACAAGGCCGGCCGCGCGGAGACGCCGGCGCCGTTCCAGGGGCAGGTGAGCCTGGTCAAGGAGGTGCTCGACGCGCTGCGGATCCCGGTGGTGGAAAAGCCGGGCTACGAGGCCGACGACGTGATCGGCACGCTGACCAAGCAGGGCCGCGCGGCCGGCATGGAGGTGGTGATCAGCACCGGCGACCGCGACGCGTTCCAGCTGGTCGACGAGCACGTGACCGTGCTCTACCCGGTGCGCGGCGTCTCCGAGGTCTGGCGGATGAACCCGGAGGCGGTCGAGGCGAAGTACTTCGTGCCGCCGTCGCAGTACCGCGACAAGGCGGCCCTGGTCGGCGAGGCCAGCGACAACCTGCCCGGCGTCCCCGGGGTGGGCGACAAGACCGCCGCCAAGTGGATCAAGGAGTACGGCGGGCTGGACGGCATCGTCGCCAACGCCGACAAGATCAAGGGCAAGGCCGGCGACAACCTGCGCGCCAACCTGGCCAACGTCCTGCGCAACTACGAGATCAACGAGCTCGTGTGCGACCTGGAGCTGCCGCTGCGCCCCGAGGACGCGCGCTGGCAGGGCTGGGACCGCGAGGCGGTGCACCAGGTCTTCGACGCGCTGGAGTTCCGGGTCCTGCGCGAGCGGCTCTACCAGTACCTCGACGCCGTCGAGCCGGAGGCCGAGGCCGGGTTCGACCTCGACGGGTCCGTCCTGGCCGGTGGCGAGGTCGCGGCCTGGCTGGAGTCGTACGCGCCGGCCGGCACGCCGATCGGCGTCGCCGTGGCCGGGCGGTTCGGCCGGGGCACGGGCGAGGTGACCGGCGTCGCGCTGGCCACGGGCGACGGTCCGGCCGCGTGGTTCGATCCGGCCGAGCTGGACGAGGCCGACGAGGCCGCGGTCGGCGCCTGGCTCGCCGACGCCAAGCGGCCCAAGGTGATCCACGACAGCAAGCCGGCGCTGCTCGGGTTCCTGGCCCGTGGCTGGAAGATGCACGGGACCACCCGCGACACCGCGATCGCGGCCTACCTGGCGCGACCCGACCAGCGCACGTACGACCTGACCGACCTGGCCCTGCGCTACCTGCACCGCGAGCTGCGGGTCGACGCGCCGGAGACCGGCCAGCTCACGTTCGAGGGGCTGGGCGACGACGGCCAGGCGGTCGAGCAAAACCTGATGCTCCGCGCCCGGGCCACCCTCGACCTGGCCGAGGCGATCGACGCCGAGCTGTCCCGCGACGGTGAGCTGTCCGCGCGGCTGATGGCCGAGGTCGAGCTGCCGCTGGTCGAGGTGCTCGCCGAGATGGAGCGCACCGGCATCACCGCCGACACCGATTACCTGTCCGACCTGGAGAGCCACTTCGCGGCCGAGGTGAAGGCGGCGGCTCAGGCGGCGTACGCGGTGGTGGGGCGCGAGTTCAACCTCGGCTCGCCCAAGCAGCTGCAGGAGATCCTGTTCGGCGAGCTGGACCTGCCGAAGACCAAGCGCATCAAGAGCGGCTACACGACCGACGCCGACGCGCTGCAGAGCCTGTTCGCGCAGACCGGGCACCCGCTGCTGGAGCACCTGCTGCGGCACCGCGACGTGGCCAAACTCAAGTCCACTGTGGATGGCCTGCTCAAGTCGGTGTCCGACGACGGGCGCATCCACACGACGTACTTCCAGACCGTCGCGGCCACCGGGCGCCTGTCGTCGACCGACCCCAACCTGCAGAACATCCCGATCCGTACGCAGGAGGGCCGGCGGATCCGGCGGGCGTTCGTGGTGGGCTCCGGCTACGAGTGCCTGATGAGCGCCGACTACAGCCAGATCGAGATGCGCATCATGGCCGACCTGTCCAAGGACGAGGCGCTGATCGACGCGTTCAACTCCGGCGCCGACTTCCACGCGGCGACGGCGTCGTCGGTGTTCAGCATCCCGCTGACGGAGGTCACCGCCGACCACCGCCGCAAGATCAAGGCGATGAACTACGGCCTGGCGTACGGGCTGTCGGTCTACGGGCTGTCCCAGCAGCTCGGCATCCCGACCGAAGAGGCGCGGGCGCTGATGGACGAGTACTTCGAGCGGTTCGGCGGGGTACGCGACTACCTGCAGGCGGTGGTGGGGCAGGCCCGGCAGGACGGCTACACGGAGACCATCCTCGGCCGCCGGCGCTACCTGCCCGACCTGATCAGCGACAACCGGCAGCGCCGGGAGATGGCCGAGCGGATGGCCCTCAACGCCCCGATCCAGGGGTCGGCCGCCGACATCATCAAGGTGGCGATGCTGCACGTCGACACCGCGCTGCGCGGCGCCGGGCTGCGCTCCCGGATGCTGCTCCAGGTGCACGACGAGCTGGTGTTCGAGGTGGCGCCGGGCGAGCGTGAGGCCCTCGAAGCGCTGGTACGCCAGGAGATGGGCAACGCGTACCCGCTGTCCGTGCCGCTGGAGGTCTCGGTCGGCGTCGGCCACGACTGGAACAGCGCCGACCACTAGCCGCCCGGCGCGCCGCCGCCCCGCGGCGCGCCGATCAAGCTCAGCGGCCGGTTGGTGGGATGTTCGAGGTCTTGTCCGAGCGCCTGATCTTCTTCATCCTCTTCTCGGCCCGCTTCTCCTTCAACGTCCTACCCTGCTTCTTCAGGTTGGCCTTTTGCGGAGACTTGTCGGACATCGTGGTCCCTTCATCTGGCAGCCGCGGCTACCGGCAGGTCACGTGGACCTCAAACTCGCGCGGGGGGTGCGTCCGCTGATGCGGACTGTCACGCCACCGGGGTCCGGAGCGGCGCCCTCACACTACGCCCGTCGGGGCCTGCGGTGCCGCTTGCTGGTGAACGGACGACAGGGCCGGCCGACGCGACTGAGTCACGTTGGCCGGCCCTGCCCGAGGGGGATTGAACTGTCGTGCCGTGTGGGATGGTGGCTCAGGAAGTGATGGCGAGGTGGTTCTTCACGCTGGTCACGCCCGATGCCGCCCACGCTACGTAGCCCGCCTGACGGCGCTCGGCCCACGACTGGACAGAACCGTTCAGGGTGACCTCTCCGCCGTTGACGTTGACGATGATCTTGCCGGAGTCGAGCTGCGCGTTGCGCAGGATCGCTGCCTCGATCGCGGCCTTCGCCTCGGACGCCGGCGCGGTCGTGGTCAGCGAGATGCTGTTGGTGACCGCAGTGACGCCCTTGAGGTACATGACCGCGCGGGCGGCAGCCTCGCGCTGGTACTGCCACTTGACGGTCCCCGACAGAGTGAGAGTGTGATTGCGAACGTCGGCCTTGACCGAGTCCGACGGCACGTCGACCGCCCAGTTGAGCATCTGCTTGGCTGCCTCGGCGATATCGGTGTCCTTCGCGCCGGACATGCCCGGGTCACGTACCACCACCATGTCATCGGTGACGGCCTTGACGCCCCACACGCGCAGAGCCGATCGCTTCGCCGCATGGCGCTCGGGCAGGCTGTCAACCTCGCCGGAGAGTGTCACGACGCCGCTGTTCGTCGATACGCTGAGCCGCGCGGCGTCGATGCTGGGGTTGTACAGCAGCTCGTCGGTGACGTTAGTGTGAAGTTCGTTGTCGCTCCTATGGATCGTCTGTGTCATGTGCCAACCATGGCCTTCCGGCGAGAAACATGCCACGCCGTTTGCTGGTTATCTGAATAAATCTTCAAATTCGTTCATAAGTGCATGCGTATAAGGGGTTATGGTCGCCTATTCGGCACGACATTGTTCGTCACCGTAGAACCGCATGGTGAGGAGGTGCCGCCCCCGGGTGAGGAGCGCCGCGATGAGCGGGGCCGGCCGCGGGTGTCAGCGGGGCGGGTTGGCAACCGTCGCCGGCGGAATCTGTTCGGTGCCGTCGACGATGGCTTGAGCGAGGTCGGACAGGCGCCGGTTGTGGTTGCGGGCGTCGCCGCGCAGCAGTGTGAAGGCTTCGGCCATGTCCAGCTTGAGGCGTTCGGCCAGGACGCCCTTGGCCTGCTCGATCAGGACGCGGCTGCGCAACGCGGTTTGCAACTGCTCGGTGAGGGCGTCGCGCGCCGATGATCTCCGTGCGTAGGCGCATGGGCATCGCGTGCACGGCGACGAAGCCGACCTCCGCGGCGGCGGCGGTGAAGGCTGGCCAGCGGCCGGCCGAGGGTAGGTCGGCGACCGACACGGGTTGGCCGGTGCGGAAGCAGTCCACGCATGGGCCTTGGTCGGTCTGGAGCTGGAAGAGCTCGAGCAGCCTGGTCCGTTCGGAGGAGGCGGCCACCACCTGCAGCGTGTCCCGCTGGTCGGTCAGCAGCAGCCCGGCCGCCGAGACGCCCAGCAGTTGGACACATCGCTCGGTCAACACGTGCAGGAAGTCGATCACGTCCGCCGTCGCCTTCTTCGGCGACGGGGTCCCGCTCGAACCGTAGGCGTCGGGCGACCACGTCCCCGGCGACGTCACGCAGCCGCCGGTCGTGGGCGTACGCGTAGGCCCGCAGCCGGAGGAGAGCCACCGCCGCCGTCCAGGCCACCGGGCTGGGCGCGGTAGAGGCCCATGACGCCGACCAGGATCGCGCCGACCTGCAGGGGCAGCGCGAACACCGCACGTGCCCCGGCGTGCGTCGCCGCTGGCGCGAACACCGGCCACCGGGCCAGGCACCACGGGGTCGTCAGGTCGGCGACCAGCGCCGGGCCGCCGGTGACGGTGTCCACGCCCGGGCCCTCGCCGAGCGTCAGGGCCAACTCGTCCACCTCCGAGGCGACCTGGTCGCTGGCGTACACCAGCTCGCGTGGGCCGGTGCTGAGCACCACAGTGACGGCGGCGCCGTCCACGCCGACGGCCGACACCGCCGTGGCGCAGACGGGTGCGACCGTGACCGGTCCGCCCTGGGCGTGTTCGACGACCTGGCTCCACAGCGACATCCTGCGATCGGCGTTCATCGCGCCGCCCATCCGGACACCGCGCCAACCGAAGGTGGTTCCACGAGGGCGCCTCCGATACCTCAACGGTTCGTGAGGGCCGCGACGGGCACGTGACGTAGGACAAGGACCGGGTCGAACGCGACTGGCTCCTCGGGCGGCTTGTCACCGCCCCGCCTACGCCCGGTGCCCCGGGCTTCGTTCGGGCTGGGCGGGCTTCGCCGCGACGTAGATGGCGGTGCCGGGGAAGAGGCGGCCGCGCAGGGGGCTCCACTGGCCCCAGAGCTGCTCGTGGTCCTCGGGCCACTCGGGTTCGATCAGGTCGCGCAGGACGAAGCCGGCCGCCACCAGCTCGCGTACCCGGTCGCCGAGGGTGCGGTGCTGCTCGACGTACGTGGGGACGCCCGCCTCGTCCTGCTCGACGTAGGGGCTGCGGTCGAAGTACGAGTGCACGGCGACCAGGCCCCGCTCGCCCGGGTCGTCCAGGAAGATCCAGCGCATCGGGTGGGTGACCGAGAAGACCCAGCGGCCGCCGGGGCGGAGCACCCGGTGGACCTCGCGCATCGCGGCGGCCGAGTCGTCGACGAACGGGATCGCCCCGAACGCTGTGCACGCGATGTCGAACGACCGGTCGGGGAACGGCAGCGCCAGCGCGTCGGCCTGCACGAGCGGCACCCGTACCCCGGAAGTGTCGGCGGCGTGCGCGGCGTGCCGCAGCATGCCGGCGGACAGGTCGAAGGCGACCACCTGGGCGCCCTGGGTGGCGAGCCACCGGGCGGCGGCCGCGGCGCCGCAGCCGACCTCGAGGATGCGCCGGCCGGCGACGTCGCCGAGCAGCCGGGCGTCCGCCTCGCGCAGGCCCTCCGGGCACCACACGAAGTCTACGTCGCCGAGGAACTCGCCGTGTTCGGCCTGGTAGTTGTCGGCGTCGAGGTCCCACCAGCGGCGGTTGGCGCGGCGGGTCTGGGCGTCGGTCACCGGGTGGCGGCCGACCCGCTCGTCCTCGTCGATCACGCGCGCCACAGTAGCGGTATGACACAGGACACATCACGGCGACATCCAGGACATTTTCCCGCGATTGGGAGACACGCGCACATCGGGTGCCGGTAGGGCTTGCACGCTGTGGTAATGCGCACGGTAAGCTGTTCGATGCACTCGCGGATCGTGACCTCGGCAGGGAGCAGGTCCGCGGTCGGCGGACACATCTTGCACGCATCGATGCCAGCTGAGTATCGACAACGGTAGTGCTGTGCCCGGCGGCGGGTCCGTGGGCGCAGCAGGTCACCCGCGACACCATCCGTTCGGAGCAACAGTCCACATGACGAGCAGCATCGAGGCCACCTCGAGCGCCAACAAGGTCACCGTCGACGACCTCGGATCCGAGGAAGCGTTCCTCGCCGCGATCGACGAGACCATCAAGTACTTCAATGACGGCGACATTGTCGAAGGCACCGTCGTCAAGGTCGATCGGGACGAGGTCCTGCTCGACATCGGCTACAAGACCGAGGGCGTCATCCCCTCGCGCGAGTTGTCGATCAAGCACGACGTGGACCCCGCTGAGGTGGTGTCGGTCGGTGACCACATCGAGGCCCTGGTTCTCCAGAAGGAGGACAAGGAGGGCCGCCTGATCCTCTCGAAGAAGCGTGCGCAGTACGAGCGCGCGTGGGGGACGATCGAGAAGATCAAGGACGAGGACGGCGTCGTCCGCGGCTCCGTCATCGAAGTGGTCAAGGGCGGCCTCATCCTCGACATCGGGCTGCGCGGCTTCCTGCCGGCGTCGCTGGTCGAGATGCGTCGGGTGCGCGATCTGCAGCCGTACGTGGGCCGCGAGCTCGAGGCGAAGATCATCGAGCTGGACAAGAACCGCAACAACGTGGTCCTGTCCCGCCGCGCGTGGCTGGAGCAGACGCAGTCCGAGGTGCGCACCGAGTTCCTCAACAAGCTGCAGAAGGGCCAGGTCCGCAAGGGCGTCGTGTCCTCGATCGTCAACTTCGGCGCGTTCGTCGACCTGGGCGGCGTGGACGGCCTGGTGCACGTTTCCGAGCTGTCCTGGAAGCACATCGACCACCCGTCCGAGGTCGTCGAGGTCGGCCAGGAGGTGGAGGTCGAGGTCCTCGACGTCGACCTGGACCGCGAGCGGGTCTCGCTGTCGCTGAAGGCGACGCAGGAGGACCCGTGGCGCCAGTTCGCCCGCACCCACGCGATCCAGCAGATCGTGCCGGGCAAGGTGACCAAGCTGGTGCCGTTCGGCGCGTTCGTGCGGGTCGACGACGGCATCGAGGGCCTGGTGCACATCTCCGAGCTGGCCGAGCGCCACGTGGAGATCCCGGAGCAGGTCGTGCAGGTGGGCTCCGACGTCATGGTCAAGGTCATCGACATCGACCTGGAGCGCCGGCGGATCTCGCTGTCGCTCAAGCAGGCCAACGAGGGCTTCGTCGAGGGCGAGGAGCACTTCGACCCGACCCAGTACGGCATGGCCGCGACGTACGACAACGAGGGCAACTACATCTACCCGGAGGGCTTCGACCCGGAGACGGGCGAGTGGCTCGAGGGCTTCGAGAAGCAGCGCGAGGAGTGGGAGCGGCAGTACGCCGAGGCCCGCGTGCGCTGGGAGGCCCACACCAAGCAGGTGCAGAGCGCTCGGGCGGCCGACGCGGACGCGGCGGCGGCTCCGCCGGTGGCTCCGTCGTCGTCCGGCGGCTCGTCGGCTCCTGCCCGCCAGGCGCCTGAGGAGCCGGCTGGGACTCTTGCCACTGACGAGGCTCTTGCTGCTCTGCGGGAGAAGTTGGCTGGCGGTAAGTAGTCGTCGGTTGCGCTTTTGAGTTTCGGGCCGGGGTGCCCGCGGAGCCCGTCAGGCTTGATGTCTCCGCCGGTCACCCCGGCCCGAAACTCTGTTGTGGGCTTTCTCCGTCCGTTGGTTGCTGGCTTGGGAGTTACCTGATTTGTTGATGGTGGGCCTGACGGGGGCATCGGCGCGGGGAAATCGGCGGTTGCGTCGCGGCTCGTGACGCTGGGCGCCACGCTTGTCGACTCGGATCTGGTGGCGCGGGAGGTCGTGGCGCCGGGGACCGAAGGGCTGGACGCCGTTGTTGCGGCGTTCCCGGGAGTGCTGGGAGCCGATGGCGCCCTTGATCGGGTGGCGCTCGGCGATCGGGTGTTCGGGGATGATGGGGCGCGGCGAAGGCTCGAAGCGATCGTGCATCCTCGCGTGCGTGCCCGGTCCATCGAGCTTGTCGCCGCGGCGGGGGCCGACGCGATCGTGGTGAACGACGTCCCCCTCCTCGTCGAGGTGGGACTCGCACCGTCGTACCATATTGTGATCGTCGTCGATGCGGCCGAAGCCACCCGCGTGGGCCGGCTGGTCCGCGACCGGGGAATGACCGAAGATCAGGCGCACGCGCGCATCCGCGCGCAGGCCGACCCGGCGCGGCGGCGGGCCGCCGCCGACGTGCTGCTGGACAACGACGCGGACCTCGACACGCTGCACGCCCGGGTCGACGACCTGTGGCTGGGGCGGCTCGTGCCGTACGGCGAGAACGTGCGCCAGCAGCGGGTGGCGCACCCCGGCGCGCCGGCGGACCCGGCCGACTACGCGCGGATCGAGGCCCGGCTGGGGTACGTCCTGGGCGCCGACGCCCGGGTGGCGGACGGCGTCTTCGAGGTGACCACCGACCGGCCGGACCTGCTCGGCCCGGCCGGGTTTCCGCCGCTGCCGGACGGCGGCGGGCACGGCAGCGCCGACCCGGGCCGCCCGGCGCACATCGTCACAGGGGCACGTCGCCCGGCTTGATGTCGAGCTGCCCGAACGCCCCGACCCGGGTGCGCAGCTCCAGCCGGCGCAACCCACCGTTCCGATCGACCCAGTAGCGGATGCGGGCCTGCCCGCGCGCGCCGCCGACGTCCGCGACCTTGGAGATCTCGAACACGGTCACGGGCGCGCCGCCGATCGTGTCCGTGCGCAGCCACAGCGCCGCCTTGCGCAGCGCCTTCGCGTCGTCGCGGCGCGAACTGCTCACCGCGAGCGCCTCGTTGAGCAGCATGTCCAGATCGAGCCCGCCGAGCGCGTCGCCCCGCTTGGACCACGCGATGAACTCCCAGCCGCCGCCGGGCACGGGCATCGGGGGCAGCTTGCCGGCCGTGTAACCCTTGGCGCGTACGGAGACGCCGTCGCCGCTGACCCGCATGAGGATGCGCTCCTTCGGCGTGTCGGGGTCGTACACGCCGAGGTAGGCGCGGGTCTTGCGCCAGTCGATCCAGCCCTTCGCGCGCAGCACCCCGGCGGGGAGCATCGGCACGGTCAGCGTGAGCTCGCCGCCGCCCACGGCGCGGTTGCGCTGGCGCATCTTCGCGAGCAGGTCGGCCTCGGCGGTGCTCAGCTTGCGCGGCTTGGTGATCCGGCCGCCGAACGCGTCGATCGCGGCGATTTGCGGCTGTTCGCCGCGGGTCAGGTCGACCTTGACCGGCAAGTCCTTGGCCAGCAGCGCCTCGTACCGGTGCAGCCGCGCGTCGCCGTCCAGCCAGTAGCGGACCGCCCCGCCCATCGCGGCCAGCGATCCGGGCGCTGGCGTCGGGCTGGCGGGGCCGACGGGGCCGGTGGGGGTCGGCGTGGGCGTCGGGCTCCCGGTGGGGCGGATCCGCGGCGGCACCGCCGGACCGAGCAGCACGTCGACCGTCCGGCCCTCGACCGTGTCCCGGCCGAGCCAGCGCGACTCGCTGCTGACCAGCAGCTCCGCCACCGTTCCTGATTGATCGGATGGCGCGGCGTCCGCCACCGTGAAGAGCAGCGCGAGGAACGAGTCGATCACCGCCGGCTGCGCGGCGGTCGCCGTGGACGGCCGCACCCGCCAGTCGCCCACCGGTGGCGTCGCCGGTGGCAGACCGCCGTCGGCCCGTCCGGGCCGCGTCGCCACTATTCCGGGTACGGCTTGCAGCAGCCCGTCGTCGGGACCCGGAGCCGGCGCGGTGGCCGCGAGGTAGGCCAGCTGCCGGCGCCAGTCGACCCACCCCGCCAGGCGGATCTCGGTACCCGGCTTGCCCACTGTGGCGCGGATGCCGACCCGCCCGTCCTGGTAGTTGCGGGCGCGCATGCCCGCCAGGCGCTGCGCCTCGGTCGCGGACAGCGGCCGGATCTGGGCCGTCTCCTGCGCCGGGGTGCAGGAGACGAGGCCGGTGGTCAGTCCCGCGGCCGAGCCGACGGCGATGCAGACGAGAGCGACGAGCGCGACCACGCGCCGCCGGTCGAGGCTTGCCTTCACCTGAGGTTGAACGGCTGGGCGCGGTTGAGGTGACGTGTCGGAACACAATGGGGCGCTCGCGGCGGCCGGTCAGCGCGTCCTGCGCGACCGCGTCGGGTGCGCTCACCGACGAGCTGCCGGGGCTGCAACCCTGCGCCGGGTGTGATCGGCCGGTGTGGAGGCCCGATCGTGAACCCGGTCGGCCGCCGCGAGCGGCCTACCTCTAAGACGGTAGCGCGGTGATCTTGTGCACACAATGACAAATCGAAGTTGATCGTACGCGCTCCGAGGTTGTCATACGGTCGGCGTACGGTGGGCTGCATGGCGCTCGACATCCCGCGACTCGACGGCCGTTTCGAGGTAATCAGCGACTACAAGCCGTCCGGCGACCAGCCGACAGCCATCGATGACCTTGAGCGTCGGGTGCGCCGGGGCGACCGGCACACGGTGCTGCTCGGCGCCACCGGCACGGGCAAGAGCGCGACCACGGCGTGGCTGGTCGAGCGGCTGCAGCGGCCCACACTGGTGATGGCACACAACAAGACGCTCTGCGCCCAGCTCGCCAAGGAGTTTCGCGAGCTGATGCCCAACAACGCGGTCGAGTACTTCGTCTCCTACTACGACTACTACCAGCCCGAGGCGTACATCCCGCAGACGGACACGTACATCGAGAAGGACTCCTCGGTCAACGAGGAGGTCGAGCGCCTGCGCCACTCGGCGACGATGTCGCTGCTGACCCGCCGCGACGTGATCGTGGTGGCCACCGTGTCCGCGATCTACGGCCTGGGCACCCCGTCGGAATACCTCGACCGCTCGGTCAAGTTGCGGGCCGGTCAGGAGATCGACCGCGACAAGCTGCTGCGCCGGCTGGTCGACATCCAGTACACCCGCAACGACATGTCGTTCAGCCGGGGCACGTTCCGGGTCCGGGGCGACACGCTGGAGATCATCCCGGCGTACGAGGAGCTGGCGGTCCGGATCGAGCTCTTCGGCGACGAGGTGGAAAAGCTGTACTACCTGCACCCGCTCACCGGCGACGTGGTCAAGGAGGTCGACCAGCTGCTCATCTTCCCGGCCACCCACTACACGGCCGGGCCGGAGCGGATGGAGCGGGCGCTGCGCGGCATCGAGGCCGAGCTGACCGAGCGGCTCGCCGACCTGGAGCAGCAGGGCAAGCTGCTGGAGGCCCAGCGGCTGCGGATGCGCACGTCGTACGACGTGGAGATGATGCGCCAGGTCGGGTTCTGCTCGGGCATCGAGAACTACTCGATGCACATCGACGGCCGCGAGCCGGGCAGCCCACCGCACTGCCTGCTCGACTACTTCCCCGACGACTTCCTGACCGTCATCGACGAGTCGCACCAGACCATCCCGCAGATCGGCGCCATGTACGAGGGCGACGCCTCGCGCAAGCGGCTGCTGATCGAGCACGGGTTCCGGCTGCCGAGCGCGGCCGACAACCGGCCGCTGCGCTTCGACGAGTTCCTGGAGCGGGTGGGCCAGATGGTGTTCCTGTCCGCCACCCCCGGCCCGTGGGAGCTGCAGCACTCCGGTGGGGAGTTCGTCGAGCAGGTGATCCGCCCGACCGGCCTGATCGACCCCGAGGTGCTGATCAAGCCGACCAAGGGCCAGATCGACGACCTCATGCACGAGATCCAGCTGCGTACCGAGCGCGACGAGCGGGTGCTGGTCACCACGCTGACCAAGAAGATGGCCGAAGACCTCACCGACTACCTGCTGGAGCACGGCATCCGGGTGCGCTACCTGCACTCCGAGGTCGACACGCTGCGCCGGGTCGAGTTGCTGCGTGAGCTGCGCAAGGGCGACTTCGACGTCCTGGTCGGCATCAACCTGCTGCGGGAGGGCCTCGACCTGCCCGAGGTGTCGCTGGTGGCGATCCTCGACGCCGACAAGGAAGGCTTCCTGCGCAGCGGCACGTCGCTGATCCAGACGATCGGCCGCGCCGCCCGTAACGTGTCCGGCCAGGTCCACATGTACGCGGACAAGATCACCCCGTCGATGGCCAACGCGATCGACGAGACCAACCGGCGGCGGGCCAAGCAGGTCGCGTACAACGAGGCGAACGGCATCAAGCCCGAGCCGCTGCGCAAGAAGATCCACGACATCCTGGACGACATCTACCGGGAGGCCGACGACACCGAGGGCGCGCTGGCCGGCCACGGTCCCGGCGGGCACGTCATCGGCGGCTCCGGGCGGCAGATGTCGCGCGGCAAGGCGCCGGTGCCGGAGACCCGGTCGCGCGGCAAGGCGGCCACCCCGTCCCGGGCCGGCATGGCCCGTGCCGACCTGGCCCAGCTCATCCAGGACCTCAACGACCAGATGCTGGCCGCGGCCCGGGAGCTGCAGTTCGAGCTGGCGGCCCGGATCCGCGACGAGGTTCACGAGCTGAAGAAGGAACTGCGCGGCATGGACGTGGCGGGCGTGAAGTAGCCATGGGCCTGGCGCTCGCGTCCGGGGCCCCGCATCCGCGGCTGCGCCCGTACGTCGAGCGCTACGTCGGGTACGAGGAGGACGCCGGGTCGCTGCTGCGGCGGCGGGAGATGCCGGGCGCCCACGTGGTGCTGGTCGTCGGCTGGGGCGACCCGCTCGACGTGGTCGACCCGCGGGGGACCGGGGCGTACGGGGTCACCTCGTTCACCGCCGGGCTGTACGACTCGTACGTGGTCACCAGCACGGCCGGGGTCGGCCGGGGCGTGCAGCTCATGCTGGAGCCGCCCGTCGCGGGCCGGATCCTGGGCGTGCCGGCGGGCGAGCTGACCAACCGGGCGGTCGCGCTCGACGACCTGCCCGGCGGCTGGATGCGAGGGCTGCGCGAGCGGCTGGCCGAGGCGCCCGACTGGCGCAGCCGCTTCGCCGTACTGGACCAGGCGATCGGCGCCCGGCTGGACGCCTCCACCGCCCCGGATCCGCGCGTCGAGTGGGCCTAGGCGCGGCTGCGGCGCGCACACGGTGGGGTGAGCGTGGCCGGGCTGGCGGCCGAGCTGGGCTGGAGCGGCCGGCACCTCGCGTCGACGTTCCGGCGGGAGATCGGCCTGACGCCCAAGATGGCGGCGCGGGTGCTGCGCTTCGAGCGGGCGTACGCGGCGCTGGGCTCCGCCGATAGCTGGGCCGACATCGCGGTCTCGTGCGGGTACTACGACCAGGCGCACCTGATCCGCGACTTCAAGGAGTTCGCCGGCGCGCCGCCGGGTCACTTTCGTCCAATCGCGGGGGCGCCCGGCGTCGCAGACTAGGCGGCATGCGAACCATCTACCCGGTCTTCAGGTACGCCGACGCGCGCGCCGCCATCGACTGGCTGGTCACGGCGTTCGGCTTCGAGGTGGGGTCGGTGACCGACGGCCCCGACGGCTCGGTGACGCACGCCGAGCTGACGTACGGCACCGGCATGATCATGGTGGGCCAGGGCAAGCCGGCGGGCGGGCTGCCGGCCGCCGACGAATGGCGCGTCTACGTCGCCGTGGACGACGTGGACGCGCACCACGCCCGGGCCACGGCGGCGGGGGCGGAGGTCGTCATGCCGCTGACCGACCAGCCGTACGGGTCGCGGGAGTACGGCGCCCGCGACCTGGAGGGCAACGTCTGGTCCTTCGGCACGTACCGCCCGTAGGGGGCCGGGAAACGGGGGCGCGGACAGTGGGGTGGGGGCCGTAGGCTCAGCGGCGTGCATAGCGGGGAGCTGACCTGGGGGCCGCTGGACGGGGCCGCGGACGCGGGGGATCTGGCCGGGCTGGCGGGGCGGTGCCATGCGGCGGACGGCGGGATGACCGAGGTCACCCTCAGCCGGTACGCGGCCGACGGCGTCATCACGACGAGCGGGCGCACCGCCGGCGGGGAGCTGGTCGCGGCGGCGGCCGTCCGGCGGCTCCAGCCGGGCGTGGCGGTCATCGGGCTGGTGGACCCGGCGCACCGCGGGCGGGGCGTGGGCGGCCGGCTGCTCGACTGGGGCTGTCGGCGGCGGCCACGATCGCGGACGGCGTGACGGTGGAGACCGAGGCGCTCACCGCGGCGACGGAGCGCCTGTTCGCCAGCCGCGGGCTGCGCCAGGTTTTCGCCGAGGACGTGATGCGCTTCGACCTGGCCGGCGCCGAGCCGCCGGACGTGGCGCTGCCGCCGGGCGTACGGCTGGGGGAGTGGGGGTCCGACATCGCGGGCCGGTTCTTCGCCGTCTATGACGCGTCGTTCCGGGACCGGCCGGGCTTTCCGGGCTGGCCGGCGGAGCGGTGGGTGGCGTGGACCGCGGGCGACGACGAGTTCCGTCCACAGTGGTCATTGCTGGCGACGGGGGTGGACGGGGACGACGCCGGGTTCATCACGTGCGCGCAGGGGTGGATCGTCCAGGTGGGCGTGGTGCCGGCCTGGCGCGGGCGGGGACTGGGCGCGGCTCTGGTGGCCGAGGCGCTGCGGCGGATGCGGGCCACCGGCGCCGCCGACGCCCTGCTCGACGTGAACGTCAACAACCCGGCGGGCCAGCTCTACACCCGGCTGGGCTTTACCCTGCTCGGCCGGCGCGCGAGGTTTCAGCGCACCGTCTCGTAGGCTTCGACGAATCGTTCCAGCGCCGCGTCGACGCCCTCCCGGTCGCCGGTGGCGAGCAGATCCAGCAACAGGCCGCGCATGACGGCCACGCCGAGCCGCGCGTCGGCCCGCGCGACGTCTTCGGGTACGCCATGCCGCCGCGCGTACTCGACGGCCGGCTCCAGCCAGGACTCCACGATCCCGTCCAGCAGCGGTACGGCGTGCGGCCGGCCTTGCAGCGCCTGGCCGTACACCTCGAAGAACAGCCGTTCGTGGGGGGCGAGGGCGGGGTCGGCGAACCGCTGCCACATTCGCCGGAGCACGTCGCCGGGGCTGGCCGCGTTCTCGACGCTCACCTCGGCGAAGGCGTCCCGCTGCCGCCGCTCCACCGCCCGGATCGCCTCGACGAGCAGGCCCTCCTTGGAGCCGAAATGGTAGATCAGCATGCGGTGGCTGGTGCCGAGCGCGGCGGCGAGCTGCCGGAGGCTGAGGTCGCTCAGGCCGTGCGCGGCGAGGTGGTCGATGGCGGCGTCGAGCAGGCGCTGCCGGGGATCGGGCATGTACCATATGGTACATGCGTGACATCGATGTGACGGCTCGCTCGGGCGCCGACGCGGAGACCGTGTACGACCTACTGAAGTCCGGCGCGACCTGGCCGACGTGGTCGGGGCTGGGATCGTTCGCGCTGGAACGCCCCGACGCCACGGGCGGGGAGGGGGTCGGCGCGATCCGGGTGTTCCGGACGTGGCCGTTCACCACCCGGGAGGAGATCGTCGAGGCGGTGCCGGGGCGCCGGCTGAGCTACGTGCTGCTGTCCGGCATGGCGCTGGACGGCTACCGCGCCGACGTCGACCTCACCCCGGTCGAGGACGGCACGCTGATCCGCTGGCACTCCACGTTCACCGCGCGCCGGCCGTGGATGGGCGGGTTCTACCGGTGGTTCCTCGGCAGGTTCATCAAGGGCTGCGCGGACGGGCTGGCGAAGGCGGCCGCCGGGCGTACCAGCTAGGCAGGAACGTCCGTGAAGTGCTCGACCACCGGCGGCGCGGCGAAGTAGGGGCCGATGAGCGACCGCCAGGTCGTGAAGCGCTCGGTGTCGCGGAAGTTCTCGATGTGGGCCTCGACCGTGTCCCACTCGACGAGCAGGACGAACCGCGTCGGTGACTCGATGCCGCGTGTCATCCGCACCGACCGGCAGCCGGGGGTGCTGGCCAGCACGGGGTGGCCCTTCGCGTACGCCGCCGCGAAGTCGTCCTCCTGGCCTGCCACGATGTCGATCAAAGCCACCTCAAGCACCATGCGGGCAGACTACCGGGCCTAGCCTCCTAGGATGCTCTAGGCGTGGGGAGGCGCATTACACACCGGCGTGCCGTGCCAAAAAGCGTGGCGATGGTGGATGATGGAGGCCGTAGGAGGGGAGTATTCCCCCGCGATGATGTCGTCAACACGGTCAACACGACCCGGCATCGTCGGTCGCTGATCACGAGGCGGCGGAAGAGACCTCCGACAGAGTCACATCGCTTCGTCCATGACGAGGCGATGTCGTATGTCTGCCGGAGGTTGTCTTGGATGTTTCCGCAGGGGTGTGGATCGCCACCCTGATCGTGCTGGGTGCGGTGCTCATAGTCGACCTGCTGATCATCGGTCGCCGCCCGCACGAGCCGAGCATCAAAGAGTCCAGCCTCTGGGTGACGTTCTACGTCGCGTTGGCGCTGGTCTTCGGCGTCGGGGTGTGGCTGACCAGCGGCGGCACGATCGCGGGCGAGTTCTACGCGGGCTGGCTGACCGAGTACAGCTTGTCGGTGGACAACCTGTTCATCTTCGTGATCATCATGAGCCGGTTCGCGGTGCCCCGGAAGTACCAGCAAGAGGTGCTGCTGATCGGCATCATCCTGGCGCTGGTGATGCGCGGCGGGTTCATCGCGGCGGGCGCGGCGCTGATTTCCCAGTTCGCCTGGGTGTTCTACATTTTCGGCGCGTTCCTGATCTACACCGCGATCGGGCTGGCCCGCCAGGGTGAGATGGACGAGGCCGACTACAAGGAGAACGTGCTCATCCGGTACGCGCGGCGGGCGCTGCGGGTGTCGCCGGACTACGGCAACGGCCGGTTCACGACGGTCAACGGCGACGGGCGGCGGATGTTCACGCCGCTGCTGCTGGTGATGATCGCGATCGGCACCACCGACCTGATCTTCGCGTTGGACTCGATCCCGGCGATCTTCGGCATCACCGAGGAGCCGTACCTGGTCTTCACGGCCAACGTGTTCGCGCTGATGGGCCTGCGCCAGCTCTACTTCCTGCTCGGCGGGCTGCTGCAGCGGCTGGTCTACCTGTCGATGGGCCTGGCGGTCATCCTCGGCTTCATCGGCGTCAAGCTGGTGCTGGAGGCCCTCGCCGACAACAACGTGCCGTTCATCAACGGCGGCGAGCACGTGGGCTGGGCGCCGCACATCCCGATCTGGCTGTCCCTCACGGTGATCATCGGGACGCTGCTGGTGGCCACGGTGGCCAGCCTCGTCAAGTCGTCCCGGGAGGCCAAGAAAGAGTTAGTCGGCGCCGAGCGCTGAGACCCGCCCGTCTGAGACCCTGTGGACGGCGACCAGGGTGTCCGCCCGGTCGCCGGCCAGCGGCTCGTCGATGACCCGGCGCCGGGTGTAGCAGGCGTGCAGCATCTGGCGCCGTGCCCCGGGGTAGGCCGACACGAAGCCGATGTGGTGCACGCCACGGCCGGGCCGGGCGAAGAAGTACAGGTCGCCGGGGCGTTCCTCGCCGAGGGCCAGGGGAGTGGTGGCCCTGGCCTGGTCGTCGGCGTCCCGCGGCAGCCGTACGCCGAAGCGCCGCCAGGCCAGGTGCACCAGGCCGGAGCAGTCGATGCCGTACGTGGAGACACCGCCCCAGACGTACACGACGTCGTGCAGGCGGCGGGCGACGCCGAGCACCTGCGCCGCCGTGGGTGGGTCGGCGGGCAACGGCGCCAGGTCCCGCTCGGGTGCCCACAGTGGACTGTCGTGGCCGGGGACGTGCAGCGGCAGCCAGCCGCGCTCGGCGGCGCCGGCGGGGACAGGCGGGTGCCGAGCATCACCCCGGCCAGCACCACGCCGCCGTCCGGCCGGTCGCGGAGCGCGGTCGTGGTGGCGTCTACGACCACGGCGCCCTCGGCCTGTCTGGCCGCCGCCAACTGCCCGACCGGGAGCCAGCCGGGGTAGCCGCGCGGGTCGAGCTTGGCCGCCGGCTGCTCGACGGCGACGACCCGCGCCCACCCGTCGGACCGTACCTCCTCGACCAGCACCCGCTCGCCGAGCAGTAGCTGACTGAGCACACAGTCACTGACTTGCTGGTCGGTGTCCATTCCGGATACCCAGCGGGGGATGTCGGCGAGCCGGCCGAGTGCGGGACGGTCCACCGGCCGTACCGCCTCGGGGCTCGACCACAGCGTCGCGACGGTCGCGCGCACGGCGGCAAGCACGTAGCTAGTTTACAAGAAGTGGGTCGGCTCCTGAACATTATCTACGCCGAGACCGGGCGCGTCCGGGAGGACCACGGTGGCACCCTCGTACCGGATCCCGCCGCGTACCGGCGAGGCGGCCAGCCACCACGCGGCGTCCAGGTCCGGGACGGCCGTCGTGCCGTACGCCGACACCAGGCTCGCGGCCGCGCCGATGCCGACCGGGCTCTCCATCATCGAGCCGACGACCGTGCCCATCTCGTGCGCGGCGGCCAGCTCCAGCAGCGTGCGCGCCGGGCCGAGGCCGCCGCACTTGGCGAGCTTCACGTTCACCATGTCGGCGGCACGCCGGTGGATCACCTCGACGAGGTCGCGCACCCCGTACACGGACTCGTCGGCCAGGATCGGCACGCCCACCCGGTCGCTGACCCACGCCAGCCCGGCAATGTCCGATCTGGACACTGGCTGCTCGACCAGCTCCACGTCGAGGCCGGCGTCCTCGATGCCGCGGATCACCCGGACCGCCTCCCTGGGCGTCCAGCCCTGGTTGGCGTCCAGCCGGATCCGCACATCCGCGCCGACGGCCGCCCGCACCAGACGTACCCGATGAAGATCGGTATGAGCGTCCGTGCCCACCTTCAGCTTGAGCACCGCGAAGCCCTCGGCGACCCGGTCCTTGGCCGCCGCGGCGAGGGCGCCGGGGTCGCCGGCGGACAGCGTGACGTCCGTCGGCACGCGCAGCGCCGTCCCGCCGAGCAACCGCGCCAGGGGTACGCCCAGCCGGCGCGCCGCGAGGTCGTGCAGCGCGGTGTCGACGGCGGCCTTCGCGGCCTCGTTGCCGGCGACCGCGCGCCGCGTCTCGGCCAGCCGGGCGTTCAGGTCGTCGGGGTCGCGGCCGGTCAGCAGCGGGCCGAGCAGCTCGCGGACGCACGCCTCGCTGCCGGCCACCGAGGCGCCGGTCACCTGCCACACCTGTGGCGCCTCGCCGAAGCCGGACCGGCCGTCGGCGTCGACCACCTCGACGATCAACGTCTCGACGGTGGTGGCCCGGCGCAGCGCGGTGACGAACGGCGTGTGCAGCGGCGCGGAGACCCGGTGGGTGCGGACGGCATCGATCATCGCTGGGCCCAGGCGGCGGCGGAGACGCGGGCGACGAGCGCGCAGGCGTCGGCGTCCGGCAGGTCGGTGCTCGTGCAGACGGCGATCGCGTACGGCGGAGCGTCGTCCGGGAAGACGACGCCGGCGCCGTGGCGGACGCCGTGCACCCAGCCGTTCTTGTGGGCGATGCGGGTGCCCGGCGGCAGGCCGGCGACCAGGTCCTCGGTGCGCTCCTGGGCGAGCAGGACGCCTCGCAACTCCGGTTCGGCCACGGTGGCGGTGAGCAGGGCGGCCAGGTCGGCCGCCGTGACGAGGTTTTCGATGCCGGCGTCGCGGGCCGCGTAGTCCTCGATGCCGCGGCGGGTCGTGCTGTGCCGCGCGCCCACGCTCTTCCAGACGTCCTCGACGGCGGGCAGGCCGATGTGGGACAGCACGATGTTGGTGGCCAGGTTGCTCGACTGGACGATCATGCGGGTGGCCAGCCAGCGCAGCCTAGCGGTGCCGCCGAGGCGGTCCCACACCTGCTTGTCCGTGTCGTACTCGGGCGTGCAGCCGAACAAGCCCGTTGTTTGGGACTCGAAGACGTTGTGCACCGGCACCTCGGCGTCCAGGTCGAGCCCGGAGCGGTGCAGCGCCGCCAGCACGGCGACCTTCATCGTGCTGGCGGCGTAGTGGGTGGTGTCCGGCAGCCGGGTGTACGCGGGTGCGGCGCCCAGCCGCCCCACGTACACCGAGACCGTGTCGGGGAAGCTATCCAGCATGCTTGCGGCGCGCGGTCTCGCGGGCCCGCTGCGTGGCGTCCAGGGTCACCTTGCGCAGCCGTACGGTGGCCGCGGTGACCTCGACGCACTCGTCCTCGCGGCAGAACTCCAGCGCCTGCTCCAGGGACAGCTTGCGGGGCGGGATCACCTTCTCCGTCTCCTCGGCGGTGGACGAGCGCATGTTGGTGAGCTTCTTCTCCTTGGTGATGTTGACGTCCATGTCGTCGGAGCGGGAGTTCTCCCCGATGATCATGCCCTCGTAGACCTCGGTGGTCGGCTCGACGAACAGCGTGCCGCGCTCCTGCAGGTTGAGCATCGCGAACGGGGTGACCACGCCGGTCCGGTCGGCGACCAGCGAGCCGCTGTTGCGGGTGCGCAGCTCGCCGAACCACGGCTCGTAGGACTCGAAGACGTGGTGCAGGATCCCGGTGCCGCGGGTGTCGGTCAGGAACTCGGTGCGGAAGCCGATCAGCCCGCGGGCCGGCACCAGCCACTCCATCCGGATCCAGCCGGTGCCGTGGTTGACCAGCTGCTCCATGCGGCCCCGGCGGGTGGCCAGCAGCTGGGTGATCGCGCCGAGGTACTCCTCGGGCGCGTCGATGGTGAGCCGCTCCACCGGCTCGTACGTCTTGCCGTCCACCTGCCGGGTCACCACCTGCGGCTTGCCGACGGTCAGCTCGTAGTGCTCGCGGCGCATCTGCTCGACCAGGATGGCGAGGGCCAGCTCGCCGCGGCCCTGCACCTCCCAGGAGTCCGGCCGGTCGGTCGGCAGCACCCGTAGCGACACGTTGCCGACCAGCTCCTTGTCCAGGCGGTCCTTGACCATCCGGGCGGTGACCTTGGCGCCCTTGACCCGGCCGACGAGCGGCGAGGTGTTGGTGCCGATCGTCATCGAGATGGCCGGCTCGTCGACCGTGATGCGGGGCAGCGCCACCGGGTTGTCGGCGTCGGCCAGCGTGTCGCCGATCATGATCTCGGGGATGCCGGCGACCGCCATGATGTCGCCGGGCCCGGCGCTGTCCGCCGGCTTGCGCTCCAGGCCGTCGGTCATGAGCAGCTCGGAGATGCGTACGCGCTCCTCGGCGCCGCCCTCGCGGCACCAGACCACGGTCTGGCCCTTGCGGATCGTGCCCTGCCGCACCCGGCACAGCGCGAGCCGGCCCAGGAACGGCGAGGCGTCGAGGTTGGTGACGTGCGCCTGCAGCGGCGCGGCCTCGTCGTACGCGGGGGCGGGAATGGTCTCCAGCAGCGCCTGGAACAACGGCTGCAGGTTGGCGGAGTCCGGCAAGGCGCCGTCGGCGGGCTGCTTCAGCGAGGCCATGCCGTCGCGGGCGCAGGCGTACACGATCGGGAAGTCGATCTGGGTCTCGTCGGCGTCCAGGTCGAGGAAGAGCTCGTACGTGTCGTCGACGACCTCCTTGATCCGGGCGTCCGGCCGGTCGACCTTGTTGATGACGAGGATGATGGGCAGGCGGGCCTTGAGCGCCTTACGGAGCACGAAGCGGGTCTGCGGGAGTGGCCCCTCGCTCGCGTCGACCAGCAGGAGCACGCCGTCGACCATGGTCAGGCCGCGTTCCACTTCGCCGCCGAAGTCCGCGTGGCCGGGGGTGTCAATGATGTTGATGGTGACGGGTGGTTCACTGTCGGTGGGCCGGTACGTGATGGCGGTGTTCTTGGCGAGGATCGTGATGCCCTTCTCCCGCTCCAGGTCCATCGAGTCCATCACGCGGTCGGTCATCTCGGCCCTGGCGTGGAACTGGCCACCTTGTCGCAACATGGCGTCGACCAGGGTGGTCTTGCCGTGGTCCACGTGGGCGATAATGGCGACGTTGCGGAGATCGGAGCGGGTCTGCATGCCGCCCATCCTCCCAGACGGGTTTCGGGGGCCTTCGTGCAAGACCTGCTGAACTTGCTCGAGCAGTTGCCGCCGGTGCTGGTGTACGTGGTGGCGGCGCTGCTGGTCGCGGGCGAGACCGCGGTGATCGTGGGCATGGTGGTCCCCGCCGAGGCGACGCTGCTGACCGTGGGCTTCCTGGCGTACCTGGGCACCCTGCGGCTCGGCCCGGCCATCGCGTTGATGATGCTCGCCGCGCTCGCCGGCGACACGCTGGCCTTCCGCAGCGGCCGGCGCTACGGGCCGCGGCTGCGCGCCAGCCGCTGGGGCCGGCGGGTCGGCTACGAGCGCTGGCACAAGGCCGACGCGATGCTGGCCCGGCTCGGCGGCCGGGCCATGTTCGGGGCCCGGTGGGTGGCGTTCGTGCGGACGCTCGCGCCCCGGCTGGCCGGCGGCGCCGGCATGCCGTACCGGTGGTTCGCGCCCTGGAACGCGTTGGGCGTGGTCACCTGGGTCGGCGCGTCCGTGACGGTCGGCTACCTGGCCGGCGAGTCGTACGAGACCGTGTCGGAGTACCTGGGCAGGGCGACCGGCGCGGTGCTCGTGCTGCTGGTCGCCGTCGTCGTGATCGTCCTCATCGGACGGTGGCTGGGCCGCAACCCGGACCCGGTCAAGGCGCTCGCGACGCGTGCGGGGGCATGCCGCCGATGCGGTGGGTCACGCAGCGGTACGGCTTGCTGCTCTTCCTGCTGTCCATGAAGATCGGTCCGGGGTGGGCGTTCGTGCTCAACCTCGTCTCGGGCCTGGCGCTGCTGCTGCTCTTCGCGGTCGTCATGGCCTGGCTGGTCAACGCCGTGGTGCTCCACAGTGGACTCTCGGTGGTGGACACGGCGATCGCGAACTGGATCGCCTACCGGCGCACCGACGGCTTCGCGCACTCCGCGAACCTCGTGGTCGACGTGTTCACCCCCAAGTACCTGGTGCTCGCGGTGGCCGTCGTCGCCCTGGTGCTGGGTTGGCGTACCCGGGCGTGGCGGGGCGACCTGGTCACGTTGATCGGCACGGTCGGCGCGTTCCTGCCGCTGGTGGTGCTCGCCGCGGCTGAGCGCGTCCTGGTGCCGGAGCGGTACTTCCTCACCCAGCACGCGGTGGTGACGGCCAGCCTGTGCACGCTCGCCTGGCTGGTCGCCCAGCGCACCCGGTGGCCGGCCGCGGTCGCGGCGTGGACCGCCGCGGGGGTGGGGCTGGCGACCGTGTCGGCGGCCCGGCTCTACGTCGCCTTCAACACCGCCAGCCAGATGGTGACGTCGGTGCTGCTCGGCGTGCTGTGGACGGTGGTCTTCATGGTGGCCTGGTCGACGCACCAGGACGTACCCGATATATCGGATTCACGGGCCCGCGAGCGGCTGCCGTAGTTGTTAGGGTGCGCCCCATGGGGTGCCTGGAGCGGACGCCCGTGTCGTCGTCCGTTGCTGAACCCTCGTCGTCGGCGTCCCCGGCGCCCGTCACGCTCGCCGAGGGTTTCGGCAAGGGGGCGACGCCTTCGCGCTCGCCTTCGCCTTCGCCGTGGCGAATGTCCGTGCGTTGATGACAGAGTGCGAATGTCTAGCGTTCTGAACGCTAGATGAACTTATGGTTAATGGATGTTACGGCGTACCCTTTTGCGCGGCGCTGCTGCCGCGACCGTTATCGGCGGGCCGTTTGCCGGGTTTGCCAACCGGGCGAGCGCGGCCCCGGCGACCCCGGTGGTCGGCCCCATTCCTGACCTACGCGACGGCAAGGTGCGGCTCTGGCTGCCCGAGGGCTTCCAGTACCGCTCCTTCCACGACACCGAGTTCCCCGTGACGCTGAACGACGGCACCCTGCTGCCCGGCCGGCACGACGGCATGGGTGCCTTCCGCGGGCGCAACGGCAACTATCTGCTGGTCCGCAACCATGAGCTGAACAACCCCGGTCCGGCCTTCGGCGACGCCGGTGCGGCATACGACCCGATGGCGCAGGGTGGCACCACCACGGTCGAGGTGACCCGGTACGGCGAGGTGGTGAGCGCCTACACCAGCTGCAACGGCACGATGATGAACTGCTCCGGCGGGCGGATGCCGTGGGGCAGCTGGATCACCTGCGAGGAGACCATCAACGGGCCGGACGTCGGGCCCGACTTCACCGGCGCGTCGAACGTGCCGCTGACCCAGCGGCACGGCTTCATCTTCGAGGTGCCCGCCGGCCGGCCGTCCGACCGCGAGCCGATCACGTCCGCCGGCCGGTTCGCGCACGAGTCGGTGGCGTACGACCCGCGCAGCGGCTACCTCTACCTGACCGAGGACAACTTCGGGTGGCCATCCGGGTTCTACCGGTACAAGCCGCGCAAGCACGGCCGGCTCGGCAACAACGGCCGGCTGCAGATGCTGAAGGTGCGTGGGCGGACCAACCTCGACCTGGCCGCCGCGCAGCAGAGGCGTGCCACGTACCGGGTGGACTGGGTCGACATCGACGACCCGGCGCCGACGTTCCCGTACACGCCGGGCCAGCCGGCACCGACCACCAACGACACGGCGCTGACCCACGTCGGCCGGCAGGGGTGGGCGCAGGGTGCCGCGTACTTCTCCCGACTCGAGGGCTCCGCGTACGACGACGGCGTCGTGTACTTCACCTCCACCCAGGGCGGTGGGCCGGCCGAGACGTCCCTCGGCCCGATCGCCGACGGGTACGGCAACGGCAGCGGCCAGATCTGGGCGTACCACACCCGGGCGGCTGTGTTGCAGCTCGTGTTCGAGTCGCCCGGCCCGGACGTGCTGGACTTCCCGGACAACGTCACCACCAGCCCGCGGGGCACGCTGGTGGTCTGCGAGGACAACGTAGCGGACAACTTCGTACGCGGGCTGACCCCGGGTGGCCGGCTCTTCAACATCGCGTTGAACCGGCTCACCAGCAGCACGGGGGTGGACCGGTCGAACGACGAGTTCGCCGGGTCGACGTTCAGCCCGGACGGACACACGCTCTTCGTCAACATCCAGGCCAGCCGGGGGATGTCGTTCGCGATCTGGGGTCCATGGCACCGGATAGGGGTGTAGTTTTCACATTTTCCTCACGAGCCCCATTTCGGGCAAATAACGTGTAGGGCATGAAGTGGGTGCTCGTGTCTGTGGTGGCTTCGGTGTTGGTCCCGGCTCCCGCCGCGGCGGCGGGCCCCGTGGCCACGGTCCGGTCCGACACCGGGCTCAACATGCGCTCCGGCCCATCGACGGCTGACGCCGCGATGGGCCGGCTCGCCGACGGCGCCCGGCTGACCGTCGTCTGCCAGGCGTACGGGCAGTTCATCGCGGGCACCCAGCGCCGGACCGCCGCCTGGGACCGGCTGTCGAACGGGCGGTACATCTCGGACGGGTACGTTCGCTGGAGCCCGCGGCGACCGTGGGTGCACTGGTGCGGCACCAAGGGCGCCGCCCGGCCCACTATCCGGACCGGGACGGGCCCGCTCAACGTCCGCACCGGACCCGGCACCCGGTACGCCCGCGTCGGCCAGGCCGCCGAGGGCGCGGTGCTGGCCGTCGAGTGCCAGGTGTGGGGCGAGACCGTCAACGGCCGGGTCCGCCGCACGGCCGCCTGGAACCGGCTGGCCGGCAACCGGTACGTGTCCGACGCGTACGTCGCCTGGAGCTCCGCCGCGTCG
The DNA here is from genome assembly GCF_011764445.1 of Phytohabitans rumicis. Lineage (NCBI taxonomy): Bacteria > Bacillati > Actinomycetota > Actinomycetes > Micromonosporales > Micromonosporaceae > Phytohabitans > Phytohabitans rumicis. The sequence goes on along the minus strand of NZ_BLPG01000001.1, from coordinate 2,033,484 downwards.
ACACTGCCGTGGTGCGGCCAGGAGCCGCCCACCGTGCCGCCGGCGAACTCGGCCCAGTTCATCGCCCGCGCGGCGGGGCCGGCCCGCGCGGGCTTCCGGCAATACCAGGTGCCGGCCTCGGTGACCATCGCTCAATCCATCCTCGAATCCGGGTGGGGCGGTAGCGGGCTGACCCGCCGGGACCACAGCTACTTCGGTATCAAGTGCTTCGGTAGCCCGGGCGGGATCGCGGTGGGCTGCCGCTCGTACGCCACCTATGAATGCGACAAGTCGCACTGCTGGCGGACGACCGCACAGTTCCGGGCGTACCGGAACGCGACCGGCTCGTTCGCGGATCACGGGCGCTTCCTGACCGTGAACCCGCGGTACAAAAAGGCGTTCAAGTACAGCCGCGACCCGAACCGCTTCGCCGTCGAGATCCACAAGGCCGGGTACGCCACGTCGCCGACGTACGCCAAGAACCTCATCGACCTGATGAAGCGCTACAACCTGTACCGCTTCGACAAGTAGGCGGCCGGGCCGCCGTCAGGCGGCGCGCGGCTCGGCGGAGATCTCGCCCAGGTGGACGAGGCGTGACCGGATCCCGCCGCGGTTGCGCCCGAACTCCTTCATCAGGTCCGGAATGGACGCCCCGCCGCGATAGCGGGTGACGAGGCGCTCGTCGTCGTCCGGCGCCCAGCGCGCGCCGTGGTTGGGATGCGCGTGACGCCGCCGCGCGGGCGTGTGGGTCATCGCGACGAGTCCGGCCAGCGTGGAGGTGACGACGTCGGCCAGGACGGGCAACTCGTCGGGTGCCAGCTCGCCGGTCACCTCGGCGACGACCCGGCCATCGCGGTCATGCCCGACGACCCGGAGAGCGATCGGGCCGGCGTCAGCGCCGGCGGCGGTGATCTCGTAGCTGCGGCCACCGACGATCAGGCGGCGGCTGAAGGTGGCTTCCATGCCGTCACCGTAGGGCTGCCCTCCGACAATTCCCTTGTGTCTGGCCGATCATGCCGTCTGACCTCGGCTTGCGGTTCTTGTCGGTGGGTGGGTTTACGGTCCCGGATGTGTTAGACGGTGTGTTGCTGGAGGATCTCGCCGAGATGGCGCCGGGTCCGGAGCTGGCCGCATTTCTGGCCACTGTGGACAGATCAGTCCTCAATGGATACGAGATGGTGGAGCTGATGCGGGCCCGGTCGCGTCAGATCGCACACGAGCAGGCCGCGCTGCTCGCTGACATGGTGGAGGTGGCTCATTGCGCGTCGGGGGAGTTCGATTCGCCGGCAGGGCGGATGGAGCGCCCGGACGAGTTCGCCTCGGATGAGATCCGGATGGCGCTGTGCCTGACGAGGCGTCCCGCCGATCGGATGCTGAGCCTGGCTCTGGATCTGGTCAACCGCTTGCCGGCGGTGCACGAGGCCCTGTCGCGGGGCCAGCTCGATCTGGCGCGGGCGCGGGTGTTCGCCGCCGAGACGGCGGTCCTGGACGAGCCGACCGCACGGCAGGTCGCCGGCGAGGAGCTGGACTGGGCGACGAATCGTACGACGGGCCAGATCGGCGCCCGCTTGCGACGCAAGGTCATCTCCGTCGATCCAGATGCCGCCCGCAGGAGGCAGGAGCGCTCGGTCGCGCGCCGCTCTGTCCACAGTGGTCTTGATGAGCACGGCACCGCGAGGCTGGCCGGCTACCGGTTGCCCGCCGACCGGGCGGCGGAAGCGCTGGCGCGGATCGACGCGATCGCCCGTGCGGTGAAGCAGGCAGGTGACGAGCGGAGTATGGACGCGCTGCGGGCGGACACGTTCCTGGATCTGTTGACCGGAGTCGAAACCGCGGGCGCGGCTGCGGGTGGTGCCGTGGAGCTGCGCGTTTCGCTGTCCACGTTGATGGGGCTGTCGAACGAGCCGGGCGAGGTCGCGGGTTGGGGGCCGGTGATCGGCGAGATCGCTCGCAAGATCGCAAAGCAGCAGGCGCGCGGTCCCTGGCGGGCCAGCGTGTACGACGACAGCGGTGGGCTCGTGTTCCATGGTCGGGTCCGGCGCCGCCCGACGCGCATCGACGAGCAGTTCGTGAAGGCGCGGGACGTCACGTGCCGGGCGCCGGGTTGCCGGGTGCCGGCCAGTCACGCCGATCTGGACCACACTCGCGACTTCGCCAAGGGCGGGGCGACGATCCCGGAGAACCTGGGTGTCATGTGCCGCCACCACCACGGCTACAAGCACCACGACGGCGTCGACGTGCTGCAGATCATGCCCGGAGTGTTCGTCTGGACCAGCCGGCTCGGCCACCGGTACGTCGTGCCGCACGATCCGCCGGATCTGCCGGATTGAACCGCCGTGCTGCGCGCCCCGTACTCCCGGGCGCAGCCGCTCCAGGGGAGGTTCCGCATGCGTGCCAGGCTGGCCGCCGTTGCTCTGCTCGTCGTCCTGGGAGTCACCGCCTGCTCAGGCGGAGAACCGGAGGTCGACCAGGCCGCACCACCACAGCAGCAGGTGGCGGCCAGCCAGGAGGCCACGCAACCGGCCACCGCCGGCCCCGTCCCGGCAACGCTGAAGTTCGAGGGCACGACGCTCGACGGCAAGTCCTTCAGCGGCGCCGCCCTCGCCGGCCGCCCGACCGTGCTGTGGTTCTGGGCGCCGTGGTGCGCGACCTGCTTCGGCCAGGCGGCGTCGGTCGCCGACATGCAGACCGAGTTCGGCACGAAGGTCAACCTGCTGGGGGTGGCGGGGCTCGGCGACGCGAAGGCGATGAAGGAGTTCGTCAAGGACGGCGAGGTCGGCAACGTGACCCACCTCAACGACGAGGCGGGCACCGTCTGGAAGAAGTTCAAGATCGCCGAGCAGAGCACGTTCGTGCTCATCGACAAGGATGGCAAAGTGCTCCGGACGGGGTGGATGGACAGCGTCGAGTTCGAGGGCAAGGTCGCCGAGATGGCGGCCTGAGCGATGACAACCCTCGTCCTCGCGCTGACCGCGGGCATGCTCGCCGCGGTGAACCCCTGCGGTTTCGCGCTGCTGCCCGCGTACCTGTCGCTGCTGGTGGCCGGGGACGCGAAGGTCACCAAGGCGCTGGCCTCCACCGCGGCCATGACCGCCGGCTTCGTGGGCGTGTTCGGCGTGTTCGGCGTGATCGTGGCGCCCGCCGCCGGCTGGATCCAGCAGCGGCTGCCGTGGGTAACCGTCGTGTTGGGACTGATGCTCGTGGTCGCCGGTGGTTGGCTCGCCGCCGGCCGGGCGCTGCCAACACCGTGGCGCGGGCCGCGCGCGCCGGAGGTCCGCCGGACGTTGCCGTCGATGGCGCTGTTCGGCGCCGCGTACGCCGCCGCGTCGTTGAGCTGCACGATCGGGCCGTTCCTGGCGATCGTGGTGGCCAGCCTGCGCGCCGGTTCGACCGGCGCCGCCCTCGGACTCTTCCTCGCGTACGCCGCCGGCATGGGCCTGGTGGTCGGCGCGGCCGCCCTCGCCGTGGCGCTGCTGCGCACCTCGCTGATCGGGGCGGTCCGCCGGGCCGGCCCGGCGATCACCCGGACCGGCGGCGTGCTGCTCATCCTCGCCGGCGGCTACGTGGCCTACTACGGCGGGTACGAGATCAGGCTGTCCGGCGGCGCCGTCGACGATCCGGTGATCACCGTCGCCGCCCGGGTGCAGCACTGGTTGTCCGGCGGGCTCACCGGGGCCGGCGTCGGCGTGGTGGGCGCCGTTTTCGCCGCACTCCTTGTTGTGGCCGTGTGGATCCGGCGTTCAAAAGTCGGCGAACAGGTACGGGACCTGCCGGGGGAAGAGGGCGCGCAGCTGGGCGCCGGCGTCCGGGGACACGGTCCCGAAACCGCGTAGCGGCAGCTCGTCGGGGTCCAGCACGCCGTAGACGAGTGCGGATAGCCCGGCCGCCCGCAGCGTCGCGTCCGGTACGCCGTCGCTCGGTGTGACCGTCGGCCCGTCCAGCAGGTACGTCCCGGCGATGAAGGGGTCGTCGACGACCTCGACGACCACCCGGCCGGGACCCGAACCGGCGAGCGCGTCGACCGACAGAACCCGGGCCATCGGCGCGTTCGAGTTGGGCACGCGGGTGCGGGCCTCGGTGTGGGTGCCGAGGTCGGTGGCCCACAGTTCCGGGATCTCGTCGGCCGGTACGCCCGCCACGATCCGGGCGACCTGGTCGACGTGCCGGGCGAAGAACTGCAGCAGCAGTGCCCGGCTCAGCGGCGTGGTCACGAGCAGGTGGTCCACGACGAGGTCGGCACCGAAGCCGGTGATCTGGTAGAGGGCGGCGGCCGCCACCTGGCCGTCCACCCGGGCGGTGACCAGCCAGTGCTTGTCGTCCTCGCGGAGCCGGGCGGCGCGGAAGTCGGGGAACGTCGCGAACCCGTGCCGCTCCGCGGCCAACCGCTGGGTGAAGGCGCGGTACGTGTCGTATCCGGTGCCGATCCGCTCCCAGGCGAGCTCGCCGGGCAGGTCGGCCCGCAGCAGGTGGCCGAGGTCTTCGGGAGCGAACGTGACGGTGCGGCGCTGGGGCAGCCCGACGTAGCCGAAGCGTTCGTAGAACGAGGCGCGGAACGGGTACAGGGCGCTCACCGTGTGGCCTTCGTCACGCATCTCGCGGAGGAGCTGGGTGAGCAGTGTCCGCACGTAGCCCTGGCGGCGGGCCAGCGGGTGGACGGCCACCCCGGCGATGCCGGCCATCCGGTGGAGGGTGCCTCGTACGTTCTGGCGCATCGGGATCCCGGTTACCGCCGCGAGCGCGGTGCCGCCGTCCTCCACGACGAGAGTCCGGTTGCCTTCGTGGAATGGCAGGTAGTCGCGGAACGGCTGGCCGTCCGCGGGTGATGCCTCGAAGGCGTACGCCTGGAGGGGAAGGAATGGCTGAGTCTCTCCTCGGAGCTGATGCACCGGATCTTCATCGCCCCAGTAAACCCTTAGGGTCATCTCCCCTCGGGTGCGAGGGCGGAATCAGGGAGAAGTCGGTGCCGGGCCCGGATGGAAGTGTGAAGATCGACGGGGAGGCTGTGCTCATGGCGGTCATCACGGGGGTCGAGCGGGCAGGATCGGTCGAAGCCACACCACAGGTTCGCCTGCCTCGACAGATAATCATTGTCGTCAGCGCCATTACCGTGTACTTCGGCGTGCGTCATCTGACCGAGGGCTCGGTGGGGCAGGCGGTCGCGAACGCGGACCGGGTCGTGGACTTCGAGCGCGCCCTGGGGCTGCACCATGAGCAGTGGCTCCAGTCGACGCTCGCGGGGTCCCCGGCGGTCAGCACGTTTTTCAACTGGATCTACATCTGGGGGCACTGGCCGGTCATCGCGGTCACGCTGGTCTGGCTTGCCCGCAACAATCCGGTGGTCTACCTGCGTGCGCGGAACGCCATGATCATCTCCGGGGTCATCGGGATGGTCATCTTCGCGTCGTTCCCGGTCGCGCCGCCGCGGCTGGCCGGGATGGGCATGGTCGACACGGTGACGGTCAGCTCGCACGCCTACCGGGTGCTGCAGCCGCCGATGTTCACCAACCAGTACGCGGCCGTGCCGAGCCTGCACGTGGGCTGGGACCTGCTCATGGGCATCGCGATCGCGATCGCGGCGCGCCGGCTGTGGGTGCGCGTGCTGGGTGTGGTCATGCCGGTGGCGATGACGCTCGCGGTCATCCTCACCGCCAACCACTACATCCTCGACGCGATGGCGGGGGCGGCGCTCACCACGGCCTGCTGGTTCGGGGTCGGCTGGTGGATGCGCCGGAGATCTTTAACGCCTTTGACGGTATCTTGACCTAATTGGTGGCAAATCCCAAGGGTCACCCCTTACACTCCGGCCACATGGGTTGGAAAGACCAGGTGCTGGTGCGTTTGACACGGGCGACCGGGGTGCAGGTGTTGCGGCAGGCCGGCGGGCGCAGGGGGCTGAGCCTCGCGCGGCGTGAGCGCATGCTGGTGCGGCCGACGTTCATCCTCTCGTCGGTGCGGTCGGGCTCGACGCTGCTGCGGATGATCCTCAACAGCCATCCGGAGATCTACGCGCCCCACGAGTTGCACCTGAGCAGCGTGAAGGTGGACCTCTGCGATCACTACGCGGAGAAGAGCATGGGTGAGCTGGGCCTGCCGGCGGCCGAGCTGACCCACATGCTGTGGGACCGGATGCTCGACCACGCGCTGCGCAAAAGCGGCAAGTCGGTGCTGGTCGAGAAGACGCCCAACCACGTGTTCATGTGGAACAGGTTGGCCCGCTGCTGGCCCGACGCCCAGTTCATCTTCCTGCTGCGCCACCCGGCCGCGATCGTCGAGTCCTGGGCGCGGGCCCGGCCCGAGGGCGGGCGCGAGGGGCCGCGGCCAGCGTCGGCCGGTACGCCGCCGCGCTCAACGACGCCCGGCGTGTCCTGCCCGGCCACACCGTCCGCTACGAGGACTTGGTCGCCGATCCGGAGAAGGAGGGCCAGGCCCTGTGTGACTTCCTCGGGGTGCGGTGGGAGCCCGCGATGCTCGAGTACGGGCGCTTCGAGCACGGCGCGATCAAGGCCGGGCTCGGAGATTGGACCCAACGGATCCGAAGCGGCCGGGTCCAGCCGCCGCGCCAGCTCCCGCCGGCGACGGACCTGCCGGACGGCCTGCGGGCCGTGGCCGAGGACTGGGGGTACGTCTGACTAGAGGTCTAGTAGTCAGTATGTATTGACAAAGTCACCGCCCCGGGGTCAACTGAGGCAAAACTTCGGGAGGCGATGTGAGGATTGCTGGTGCGCCCATTTCGTGGGGCGTGTGTGAGGTGCCCGGTTGGGGCCACCAACTCCCGCCCGAGCGAGTGCTCGCCGAGATGCGCGCCCTGGGTCTGGAAGCGACCGAGTTCGGCCCGGACGGCTTCCTCCCCGTCGAGCCGATCGCGCGGGAGGCGCTGCTCGCCGGGCTCCGGGCGGTCGGCGGGTTCGTCCCGGTCGTGCTCCACGACGGCGACCCGGTCCCGGCCATCCGCCAGACCGCCGAGCGCTTCGCCGCGGACGGCGCCGACGTCGTCGTGCTCGCCGCCGACACCGGAGCCATCGGGTACGACAGCCGCCCCGCCCTCGACGAGGCCGGCTGGCAGACGCTCCTGTCCAACCTCGACGCGGCCGCCGCGGCGGTGGCCGAGCACGGGCTGACCGCCACGTTGCACCCGCACGTCGGCACGATGGTCGAGACCGCCGACGAGGTCGACCGGGTGCTCGCCGGGTCGTCGATCCCGCTGTGCCTGGACACCGGGCACCTCCTGGTGGGCGGCGCCGACCCCGCCGAGATCGCCGCCCGGGTGCCCGAGCGGATCGCGCACGTGCACCTGAAGGATGTCGACGCGGACTACGCCGCCAAGGTGCGCGCCGGCGAGCTGACCTACACCGAGGCGGTCCGCGCCGGCATGTACCGGCCGCTGGGCAAGGGCGACGTCGACATCGCCGGGATCGTCCGGACGCTCGTGGACTACCAGGGCTGGTACGTCATGGAGCAAGACGCCATCTTGAGCGGCCCCGAAGACGACCCGCTTCCGGACGTACGGGCCAGCGTCGAGTACCTGAGGGGCCTGTAGATGTTCGAGGTCCTCACCATGGGCCGGATCGGGGTCGACATCTACCCGCTGCAGGTGGGCGTGGGCCTGGCGGAGGTGGAGAGCTTCGGCAAGTACCTCGGCGGCAGCCCCACCAACGTCGCGGTCGCGGCCGCCCGCTACGGCCACAGAACCGCCGTCATCACCCGGACCGGCGCGGACCCGTTCGGGGCGTTCATCCACCAGGCACTCACCGGGTACGGCGTGGACGACCGTTACGTGACCGCCGTCGACCACCTGCCCACCCCGGTCACCTTCTGCGAGATTTTCCCCCCGGACGACTTCCCGCTCTACTTCTACCGCTATCCCAGCGCGCCCGACCTGCAGATCGAGGCCGACGAACTGGACCTCGACGCGATCCGGAGCGCCGGCATCTTCTGGGTGACCGGCACCGGCCTGTGCGAGGAGCCGAGCCGGTCGGCCACCTTGAAAGCCCTCAAGGCACGCGACAAGGCCGGCATCACGATCCTCGACCTGGACTACCGCCCGATGTTCTGGCCGTCCCGGGAGGAGGCACGGCACTGGCTCCAGGAGGCCCTGCCGTACGCCACGGTGGCGGTCGGCAACCTCGACGAGTGCTTCACCGCCGTCGCCGAGCAGGATCCGGCGGCCGCCGCGAAGGCGCTGCGCGACCGGGGCGTGGACCTCGCCGTCGTCAAGCAGGGCCCGCGCGGCGTGCTCGCCGTGGACGCCGGAGGCGCCGTGGAGGTGCCGCCGGTGCCGGTCGACGTGGTCAACGGCCTGGGTGCCGGCGACGCGTTCGGCGGGGCGCTGTGCCACGGCCTGCTCGCCGGGTGGGACACCGCCCGCATCATGCGGTTCGCCAACGTCGCCGGCGCGATCGTCGCCGGCCGGCTGGCGTGCTCCGACGCCATGCCCACGCTAGCTGAAGTTGAGGCCCATGTTCACTGACCGGCTCGCCGAGGTGGTCGACGCCCGTGTCCACCGTCCACACGTCATCGTGGAGGCCGCGGCCCGGCGCCGGCGCGCGTACGTCGGTGACCGCCTCGTGCTCATCGCGGCCGACCACCCGGCGCGCGGGGCGCTGCGGGCCGGCAGCCGCCCGCTGGCCATGGCCGACCGCGCCGACCTGCTCGAACGGCTGTGCGTCGCGCTGGAGCGGCCGGGCGTCGACGGCGTGCTCGGCACCGCCGACATCCTGGAGGACCTGCTGCTGCTCGGCGCCCTCGACGGCAAGATCGTCGTCGGCTCGATGAACCGGGGCGGCCTGGCCGGCACCACGTTCGAGATCGACGACCGGTTCACCGGGTACGACGCCGACGCGCTCACCGCGATGCACTTCGACGGCGGCAAGATGCTGCTGCGCATCGACCCCGACGACCCGGCGACGGCGTCCACGATGCAGTCCTGCGCCCAGGCGGTCGACACCCTCGCGGCCCGCCGGCTGATGGCGATGGTCGAGCCGTTCATCTCGCACCGCGTGGACGGCCGGGTCCGCAACGACCTCACACCGGACGCGATGATCCGGGCCATCTCGGTCGCCTCCGGGCTGGGCGGGACGTCGGCGTACACCTGGTTGAAGGTGCCGGTGGTGCCGGAGATGGAACGCGTGATGGCGGCCTCGACGCTGCCCGCGCTGCTGCTCGGCGGCGAGGTGCCGGCGGACCGCGACGCCGCGTTCGACGGCTGGCAGAAGGCGCTGCAGCTGCCCACGGTCAAGGGCATCGTCGCCGGCCGGTCCCTGCTCTACCCGACCGACGACGACGTGGCCGGCGCCGTCGACACGGCGGTGAGCCTGCTATGAAGGTGATCACGCCGGAGTCGGCCGGCTGGACCTACTCGGGGCTGCGCGTCGTGGACCTCAACGGCACGCTCACGTTCGCGACCGGCCCGGACGAGGTGCTGGTGCTGCCGCTGTCCGGGTCGTGCACGGTGGAGTGCGACGGCGAGACGTTCGTCCTCAACGGACGCCGGGACGTCTTCTCGGGCGTCACCGACTTCGCGTACGCGCCGCGCGACGCGACCGTGACGGTCACCGGCCGCGGGCGGTTCGCCATCCCGGCGGCGCGGGCGCGGCGGCGCCTGGAGTTCCGGTACGGCCCGGCCGAGAAGGTGCCCGTGGAGCTGCGCGGTGCGGGCAACTGCTCCCGCCAGGTCAACAACTTCTGCACCCCGGAGGCGTTCGAGGCGGACCGGCTCATCGCCTGCGAGGTGCTCACGCCGGGCGGCAACTGGTCGTCGTACCCGCCGCACAAGCACGACGAGGAGCGGCCGGGCGAGTCGGTGCTGGAAGAGATCTACTACTTCGAGGTCGCCGGCGGCGGCATGGGGTACCAAAGGGTCTTCGGCGAGGGCATCGACGTGCTCGAGGAGGTCCGCGGCGGCGACGTCGTACTGGTCCCGCACGGCTGGCACGGCCCGTCGATGGCCGCGCCCGGCTACGACCTCTACTACCTGAACGTGATGGCCGGCCCCGGCGCGGAGCGCGCGTGGCTGGTCTGCGACCACCCCGACCACGCCTGGATCCGCGGCACCTGGGCGGACCAGGCAATCGACCCGAGACTTCCGGTGGGAGAGCGATGAGACTCACCGTCGCACAGGCCCTCGTCCGGTTCCTGGCCGTGCAGCACAGCGAGCGGGACGGCGTGGAGCAGAAGCTGTTCGCCGGCTGCTTCGGCATCTTCGGCCACGGCAACGTCGCCGGCCTCGGCCAGGCGCTCATGGAGGCGGAGCTGCACGCGCCCGGCGCGCTGCCGTACCACCAGGCCCGCAACGAGCAGGCGATGGTGCACGCCGCCGCGGCGTACGCGCGGATGCGCAACCGGTTGACGACCCTCGCGTGTACGTCGTCGATCGGCCCCGGCGCGACGAACATGGTGACCGGCGCGGCCCTCGCCACGATCAACCGGCTGCCGGTGCTGCTGCTGCCCGGCGACGTGTTCGCCACCCGGGCGGCCGACCCGGTGCTGCAGCAGCTGGAGCACTCCCAGGGTGACGTCACGGTCAACGACACGTTCCGGCCGGTGTCGAAGTACTTCGACCGGATCTGGCGGCCCGAGCAGCTCCCGTCCGCGCTGCTGGCCGCGATGCGGGTGCTGACCGACCCGGCGGAGACCGGCGCGGTCACCCTCGCGCTGCCGCAGGACGTGCAGGCGGAGGCGTACGACTGGCCGGCGGAGCTCTTCGACCGCCGGGTCTGGCACGTGGCCCGTCCGGTGCCCGAGCCGGCGGCGCTCGCCCGCGCGCTGGACGCCATCCGGGGCGCCCGGCGACCGCTGATCGTGGCCGGCGGCGGGGTCGGCTACTCCGACGCCACCGCGGCGCTGCGCCTGTTCGCCGAGGCCACCGGGATCCCGGTCGCCGAGACCCAGGCCGGCAAGGGCTCGCTGCCGTACGACCACCCGCTGGCGCTCGGCGCGGTGGGCGCGACCGGCACCACCGCCGCCAACCAGATGGCCCGCCAGGCCGACGTGGTGATCGGCATCGGCACCCGGTACAGCGACTTCACCACCGCGTCCCGCACGGCGTTCGGCGACGCCACGTTCGTCAACATCAACGTGGCCGCCTTCGACGCCGCCAAGCACGCCGGCGTCGCGATCGTGGCGGACGCCCGGGAGGCCCTCACCCACCTGACCGCGGAGATCAACTGGTCGGTCCCGCCCGAGTACCGGCAGGAGGCGCGCCGGCTCGCGGCCGAGTGGGACGAGACCGTGGAACGGGCGTACCACCTGGGCCACGGCCCGCTGCCGGCCCAGTCCGAGGTGATCGGCGTGGTGAACGAGGTCTCGGATCCCCGCGACGTCGTGGTCTGCGCGGCCGGCTCGATGCCCGGCGACCTGCACAAGCTGTGGCGCACCCGGGACCCCAAGGGCTACCACGTCGAGTACGGCTACTCCTGCATGGGCTACGAGATCGCCGGGGCCTGGGCGCAAAAATGGCCAGCCCGGATAGAGACGTGTTCGTCATGGTCGGCGACGGGTCGTACCTGATGATGTCCTCGGAGCTGGTCACCGCCGTGCAGGAGGGCATCAAGCTCATCGTCGTCCTGGTGCAGAACCACGGCTTCGCCTCGATCGGCGCGCTGTCCGAGAGCGTCGGCGCGCCCCGGTTCGGCACCTGGTACCGCTACCGCAACCCGGACACCGGCCGGCTGGACGGCGGCGTCCTCCCGGTGGACCTGGCCGCCAACGCGGCCAGCCTGGGGGTACGGGTGCTGCGCGCGAACGGCGTCGAGGAACTGCGCGCCGCGCTGCGCGAGGCGAAGGCGCACGACGGGCCCACGCTCGTGCACGTCGAGGCCGACCCGCTCGTGTACGCGCCGGACAGCCAGTCCTGGTGGGACGTCCCGGTGGCGGAGGTGTCCGAACTGGACGCCACGGGGGAGGCCCGCAAGTCGTACGAGGCCGCGAAGGCGAACCAGCGGCCATACCTTGGAAAGGCGCGACAGTGAAGACGATAGAGCACTGGATCGGCGGCAAGGCCACGGCCGGCGCGTCGACCCGTACCGCACCGGTGTGGAACCCGGCCACCGGACAGCAACAGGCGCAGGTCGTCCTCGGCACCGCCGGCGACGTCGACGACGCGGTACGCGCGGCCCGTGCCGCGTTCGCGGACTGGTCCCAGTCGTCGCTGAGCCGGCGGGCCAAGGTGCTCTTCGCGTTCCGCGAGTTGGTCAACCGGCACATCGACGACCTCGCCGAGGTCGTCAGCGACGAGCACGGCAAGGTGGTGTCCGACGCCCGCGGCGAGGTCCAGCGCGGGCTGGAGGTGGTCGAGTTCGCCTGCGGCATCCCGCACCTGCTCAAGGGCGACTTCTCCGACCAGGTCTCCACCGGCGTCGACTCGTACTCCTTCCGCGAGCCGCTGGGCGTGGTCGCCGGCATCACGCCGTTCAACTTCCCGGTGATGGTGCCGATGTGGATGCACCCGATCGCCATCGCCTGCGGCAACACGTTCGTGCTCAAGCCCAGCGAGCGCGACCCGTCCGCCTCGGTGCTGGTGGCGCAGCTGTGGGCCGAGGCCGGCCTGCCCGACGGCGTCTTCAACGTCGTGCACGGCGACAAGGAGTCGGTCGACGCGCTGCTCGACCACCCCGACGTGGCCGCGGTGTCCTTTGTGGGCTCCACGCCCATCGCCCGCTACATCCACCAGCGCGGCACCGCGAACGGCAAGCGCGTGCAGGCCCTCGGCGGCGCCAAGAACCACGCCATCGTGCTGCCGGACGCCGACCTGGACTACGCCTCCGACCACCTGGTCGCGTCGGCGTTCGGCTCGGCGGGGGAGCGGTGCATGGCGATCTCGGCGACCGTGGCGGTCGGCGACGCCGGCGCCGCGCTGGTCGAGGCGGTCAGCGCGAAGGCGGCCGCGGTGAAGGTCGGGCCCGGGCGGGACGCGACCAGCGAGATGGGCCCGGTCGTCACCAGCGCGGCCCGGGACCGGATCGTCGGGTTCATCGACTCGGGTGAACGCCAGGGCGCGCGGATCACGGTGGACGGCCGCGGGCTGGTCGTCCCCGGGTACGAGGACGGCTTCTTCGTGGGGCCGACCGTCGTCGACGAGGTCACCCCGGGGATGGACGTCTACCGCGAGGAGATCTTCGGCCCGGTGCTGTCCGTGCTGCGGGCGGAGACCGTCGACCACGCGATCCGGCTCGTCAACGCCAACCCGTACGGCAACGGCACGGCCATCTTCACCTCCAGCGGCGAGGCGGCGCGGCGGTTCCAGCGCGGCGTCCAGGTGGGAATGATCGGCATCAACGTGCCGATCCCGGTGCCGATGGCGTACTACTCCTTCGGCGGTTGGAAGGACTCGCTCTTCGGCGACAAGCACGTGCACGGTCCGGAGGGCATCTCGTTCTACACCCGCGCGAAGGTGATCACCGCGCGCTGGCCGCACGTCTCGCACCCGGCGGGCGCCAGCTACCACTTCCCCACATCAAGCTGAGCCCCACATCAAGCTGAGGCACCTACCCCACCTACCCACGGAGGGACAAAATGGCACAGCTAAGGAAGGCGGCACTACTCGGACTCATCACGGCCGTGACGCTCGGCGTGGCGGCCTGCGGCAACGACGACGACACCGGGGGCGGGGCGACGACCCAGACGACCGGCCTGACGATCGCGGTGATCACGCACAGCGACGGCACCGACAACTTCTGGCCGGTGGTCAAGAACGGCGCGGAGGCGGCCGGCAAGCAGCTGGGCGTGACGATCGACTACACCTTCTCGGGCGACCCGCTCAAGCAGTCCCAGCTGATCGACGACGCGGTGGCCAAGAAGGTCGCCGGGATCGCGGTCTCCCTGCCGAACGCCGACGCGCTGCGGGCCGCGTTGCAAAAGGCCCAGTCGGCCGGCATTGCCGTGGTCACCCTGAACTCGGGGCAGAACCAGTCGGCCAGCGTGGGCGCCATCGCGCACGTCGGGCAGGACGAGAAGATCGCCGGTCAGGGAGCCGGGGAGCGGCTCAAGGTCGCCGGCGTCAAGAACCTGCTGTGCCTGATTCACGAGGCGGGCAACATCGGCCTCACCGAGCGGTGCGCCGGCGTCGCCGAGACCCTTGGCGGGAAGGTCACCAACCAGCAGGTCAACGTGGCCAACCTGACCGACGTGTCGGCGACGGTAAGCGCCAAGCTGCAGGCCGACAAGTCCATCGACGGCGTGATCGCGCTGAACCCGGGCGTCGCCACCGCCGCCCTGGCCGGCATGAAGGAGGCCGGGACCAGCGCGAAGCTGGCCACCTTCGACCTGTCGCCGGACGTCATCTCGTCCATCCAGGCGGGCGACATGCTCTTCGCGGTCGACCAGCAGCAGTACCTGCAGGGTTACCTGCCGGTGCAGATCCTCTATCTGAACAAGACGAACCTGAACACCGTCGGTGGCGGGCAGCCGATCCTGACCGGGCCGGGCTTCGTCACGAAGGAGAACGCGGGCCAGGTCGCCGACCTGACGAAGAAGGGCACGCGCTAATGGCGACCCTGGCGGTGCCGGACGAGCGGGTGGCCGGACGCGGCCTGTTCCGCAGGATTCTGGTACGCCCGGAGCTCGGCTCCCTCACCGGCGCGATCGCGATCTTCATCTTCTTCGCGGTCCTGTCGGAGACGTTCCGTTCGATGCAGGGGGTCGCGACCTGGCTGGACCCGGCCTCGCTGCTGGGCATCATGGCGGTCGCCATCGCGCTGCTGATGATCGGGGGCGAGTTCGACCTGTCCGCCGGCGTGCTCACCGGTACGGCCGGCACGGTGACGGTGTGGCTGGCGGCGCTGGAGGGCTGGAACGTCTGGCTGGCGATGGCCGCTTCGTTGGCGATCGCGGTGGCGGTCGGGCTCGCCAACGGGATCCTCGTGGTGCGCACCAGGCTGCCCAGCTTCATCATCACGCTGGGCATGTTTCTGATGCTGCAGGGGCTCAACCTGGGCGTCACCAAGGTGATCACGGGTGGGTCGGTGCAGATCGCCGGGCTGGGCAGCGCGTCGGGCTACGAGTCGGCGCAGACCGTGTTCGCCAACCCGATCACGATCGCGGGGCAGCAGTTCCGCATCGCCATCCTGTGGTGGGTACTCATCGTGCTGGCGGCGACCTGGGTGCTGACCCGCACCCGCGCCGGCAACTGGATCCTGGCGGCGGGCGGCGACGCCAACGCGGCCCGCGCCACGGGCGTGCCCGTTGCGCGTACGAAGATCATGCTGTTCGTCACCGTGTCGGTGTGCGCCTGGCTGGTGGGCAACATCGCCGTGCTTCGCCTGAGCGTAGTCCAGGCGAACATGGGCATCGGCGAGGAGCTCACCTACATCGTCGCGGCCGTGATCGGGGGCTGCCTGCTGACCGGTGGCTACGGATCCGCCATCGGTGCGGCGCTGGGCGCGCTGATGTTCGGCATGGCGCAGAAGGGCATCGTCTACGCCGGCTGGGAGAGCGATTGGTACAAGTTCTTCCTCGGCGCCATGTTGTTGATCGCCGTCATCACCAACCAGTTCGTGCGCCGGTACGCGGAGGTGACGCGACGATGAGCGCACCTCTGCTGGAAGTATCGAAGCTCAGCAAGCGGTACGGGCAGGTCATCGCGCTGCGGGAGGTGTCGGTGACGGTCCGGGCCGGCGAGGTGACCTGCGTCCTGGGCGACAACGGCGCCGGGAAGTCGACCTTCATCAAGATACTGTCCGGGCTGCACCAGTACGACAGCGGCGAGTACCGCATCGACGGCGAACCGGTGCGCCTGACCAGTCCGCGCGACGCGCTGGACCGGGGCATCGCCACGGTGTACCAGGACCTCGCGATGGTGCCGCTCATGGCGGTCTGGCGCAACTTCTTCCTGGGCGCCGAGCCGACCCGCGGGATCGGGCCGCTGCGCCGCTTCGACATCGAGGCGGCGAAGCGGATCACCCGCGACGAGCTGCTGGCGATGGGTATCGACATCCGCGACGTGGAGCAGCCGGTCGGCACCCTCTCGGGCGGTGAACGGCAGTCCATCGCGATCGCCCGCGCCGTCTACTTCGGCGCCAAGGTGATCATCCTCGACGAGCCGACATCGGCGCTCGGCGTCCGGCAGGCCGGCGTGGTGCTGAACTACATCATGCGGGCGCGGGCGCGCGGACTCGGCGTCATCTTCATCACCCACAACCCCCACCACGCGTACCCGGTGGGCGACCACTTCGTCGTGCTGCGGCGCGGTCAGATGATCGCGGACGCGGCCAAAAAAGACATGAGTCGCGACGACCTGACCCGTCTCATGTCCGGCGGTGCCGAGCTGGAGGAGCTCGCGCACGAACTCGACCGGGTCGGTACTGCCAGCGACCGGCCACAGAGCACCTGAAGGAGCACAATGAACATCGGCGTCATCGGCACCGGCAACATCGGCACCGAACACATCCGCCGGTTGGCCGGACACGTGTCGGGGGCGCGGCCCGGTGCGGTCTTCGACGTGGACACCGAACGCGCCGGCGCGATCGCCGCCGCCGTCGGCGCGTCCGTCCACCGCGAGGCGCACGACGTCATCGACGATCCGGCCGTCGACGCCGTCCTGATCGCCTCGCCCGGCGACACCCACGCCGAGCTCGTCCTGGCCTGCATCGCCGCGGACAAGCCGGTGCTGTGCGAGAAGCCGCTCGCCACCACGAGCGGCGCCGCGCTGAAGGTGGTCGAGGCCGAGGCCGCGCACGGCCGCCGGCTGGTCCAGGTCGGCTTCATGCGCCGGTACGACCCCGGCTACCTCCAGGTGAAGTCGGTGCTCGACAGTGGACAGATCGGCGAGGCGCTGATGCTGCACTGCGTGCACCGCAACCCGAGCGTGCCGCCGACGTTCACCACCGACATGACGCTGACCGACTCCGTCGTACACGAGATCGACGTGACCCGGTGGCTGCTCGACCAGGAGATCGTCGCCACCACCGTGCTGGGCGGGCGGCAGAGCCCGCTCGCCGCCGACGGGCTGCGGGACCCGAAGCTGGTGCTGCTGGAGACCGACGCCGGCGTGCTGGTCGACGTGGAGATCTTCGTCAACGCCCGGTACGGGTACGACGTGCGGTGCGAGCTGGTCGGCGCCACCGGCACGGTCACCCTGGACACCCCGTCCACCGGCACGGTGACCCGCAACGGCGGGCGGGCGCAACCCATCCACCCGGACTGGCAGGAGCGCTTCAGCCAGGCATACGTGGACGAACTGCAAGCGTGGGTCGCCGGTCTCGCCCGCGGCGTCACCGGCGGACCGAGCGTCTGGGACGGGTACGCGGCCACCGCGGTTGCGGAGGCGTGCATATCGTCTAGGGGTACGCGTACCACTGTGGACCTCGCCGACCGCCCGAGCCTGTATCGGAGCACACCGTGAACCCCGTAAGCGAGCTGATCCGGGTCGACCGCTCCAGCCCTGTGCCGCTGTACTTCCAGGTGGCGCAGCGGCTGGAGGAGCTGATCGAGTCGGGCCAGCTGGTGCCGGGCACCCGGCTGGAAAACGAGGTCTCTCTCGCCGACCAGCTCGGGCTGTCCCGGCCCACCATGCGCCAGGCCATCCAGTACCTCGTCGACAAGGGGCTGCTGGTCCGCAAGCGCGGCGTGGGCACCCAGGTCGTGCACGCCAAGGTGCGCCGCACCGTCGAGCTGACCAGCCTGTACGACGACCTGGACCGCACCCACCAGCAGCCGCGCACGGACGTGCTGTCGCTGGCGGAGACCACCGCCCCGGACGAGGTGGCGGTGGCGCTGGTCCTGCCCACCGGCGCGCCGGTGCTGGCCATCGAGCGGCTCCGGTACGCCCAGGGCGAGCCGCTGGCGGTCATGCGCAACTTCCTGCCCTCCGGGCTTTTCCCGCTGACCATCGAGGATCTGCGCGCGCGCGGGCTGTACCAGCTCATGCGGGCGGCCGGGATCAACCTGCGGCTGGCCGACCAGACCATCGGCGCCCGCCGCGCCACCGCCGCGGAGGCCAAGGCCCTCGGCGAGGTGCGCGGCGCGCCGCTGCTCACGATGGCCCGCACCGCGTACGACGACGCGGGGCGGGCGGTGGAGTACGGCCAGCACGCGTACCGGGCCTCGCACTACAGCTTCGAGCTGACCTTAGTGGCGCGGTGACCTAGGAGGCACGGTGATCGGCGTTGGCGTCATCGGGCTGGGCTGGATGGGCCGGGTGCACGCGCAGGCGTACCTGCGGGTGGCCCACCACTACCCGGTGCCGGCGCCGCGCCTGGTCGTGGCCGCGGACCCGGTCGCCGGGCTGCGCGCCGACGCCGCCCGCCGGTACGGCTTCGGGCGTACCACCGGGGACTGGGCCGAGGTGCTCGCCGACCCGGACGTCCACGCGGTGAGCGTGACCGTGCCGAACTTCCTGCACGCCGAGGTCGGCGCCGCCGCGGCGCGGGCCGGCAAGCACATCTGGATCGAGAAGCCGGTCGGGCGGGACGCCACCGAGGCCGCCACCGTCGCCGCGGCGGTGGCGGCGGCCGGGGTACGCGCCACGGTCGGCTTCAACTACCGCCACGCGCCCGCGGTGGCGTACGCCCGGGAGCTGATCGCGGCGGGCCGGATCGGCGCGGTCACGCACGCCCGGTTCCGGCTGCTGTCCGACTACGCCGCCGACCCGAAGGGCGCGCTGTCGTGGCGCTTCGTCCGCGAGCGCGGCGGCTCCGGCGTCCTGGGCGACCTGATGTCGCACGGCGTCGACCTGGCCCGGTACCTGGTCGGGCCGATCGAGGCGGTGGTCGCCGACGAGGCCACGTTCGTCCCGCGGCGGCCGGTGCCGGGCGGCGCCACGAGCCACTTCGCGACGGTCGAGGGCGGCGTGCTCGGCGACGTGGAGAACGAGGACTACGTCGGCTGCCTGGCCCGCTTCGCCGGCGGTGCGCGCGGGACCCTGGAGGCGAGCCGGGTCAGCGTGGGCTCGCAGTGCGACTACGGCTTCGAGATCCACGGCACCGAGGGCGTGCTCGCCTGGGACTTCCGGCGCATGGGCGAGCTACGCGTCGGCGGGACCACCGTGCACGTCGGCCCGGGGCACGGCGAGTACGCCGCGTTCCAGCCCGGTCCGGGCATCGCGATGGGGTACGACGACCTGAAGGTCATCGAGGCGGCCGGCTTCCTGCGGTCCATCGTGGACGGCACCGCGCACGGCCCGACGATCGACGACGCGGTCCACGCCGCGCGGGTGGTCGCGGCGATGGCCGAGTCCGCCCACAGTGGACGCTGGGTCAATACAGGCTGAGCAGGCCGGTCGCGCCGGTGCGTTCGGCGAACGCGCGTACCCGGGCGGCGTGCGCGGCCGATCCGGTGGCGCGGGCGGCCCACGCGGCCGCGAGCACGGCGTCGCTGGCGCAGCCGATCTCGTCGTAGCGTTCGGCGGCGGTCGCCGGGTCGCCGGCCACGAGGGCCTCGGCGGCGACCACCCACCGGGTCCGCCGGACGCTGGTGCGCACCACCCGCTCCACGGTGGAACCGCCGGTGAGCACGTCGGCGTGCACCGCCGCGGACAGCCACTCCAGGGTCAGTGCGGTCGGCGCCTCGTGCCACAGCTCGACCAGTTCGGCCAGGAGCGCGGCCGCGCCTGCGGTGTCGCCGTCGAGCGCCCGGCTCAGGGCGCCGTGGGCGTACGCGTTGTAGCGCAGCCGCACGAACCCGGACCGGCGGGCGACGTCCAGGCTGCGGGCCACGTCGGAGACCTGGGGCCGCCCGCACAGCGCGCCGATCCAGGCCCGCCGGCCGCGCAGCTGCAGATCCCAGTCGGTGGTGTCGGCGCCCTCCTCGTCGAGGTACTCGTCGGCGGCGCGCAGCAGGGCCGGCCAGTCGCCGGTGAAGTACGCCACCTCGGCCTCCTCCGAGTGGCTGAGTACGAGGCTGAGCTGTCCACCGTGGACACCCCGGCTCTCGCGTTCCAGCTCGGCCGCGCCGGCCAGCTCGCCCTCCTCCTGGCGGAACGTGGCCAGGTTGTGCGCGGCCCGGCGCAGCGTCGGCAGGCTCTGCGCCCGGCACACCTCGACGGCCCGTTCCAGGTCGGCCAGGGCGGACGCGTCGCCGGCCACGTACCGGGTGGCGTGCTCGGTGACGAGGGCGTGCATCTCGGCGTCGGCCAGGCCCTGCCGGTGCGCCAGTTCCCGGGCGGCGCGGGCGGCCGGCAGCGCGGCGCCGGTCTGGAACTCCAGCAGGTGCAGCCGGGCCAGCTCGCCGTACGCCTCGGCCTTGGCGGCGTCGTCGGGCAGGTCGGCGAAGAGGGCGAGTGCCCGGTCGAGGTGCTCGCGGGCCCGGTCGCGTTCGGCGCGCATGAACTCGGCCTGCCCGAGCAGCGTCTCGGCGCGGGCCTCGCCGGTGCGGTCGCCGGCCTCGCGCATCCGCTCGGCGAGCCGGGTGACCTCCTTGACGCCGTACTCGCGGTAGAAGCGGTCGCTGTCGACGAGGAACTGCAGCCGGTGGTGCAGCAGCTCGGCGGTGCGCCGCTGGGCCGGCTCGTGGTCCACCGGCCACACGTTGAGCGCCTGGCCGACGTACCCGAGGGCGGCTTCCACGGCGTACACGGCGAAGGCCGCGTCGGCGGCGGCCCGCAGCGCCGCGCGGGCCGCCTGGACGTCGGCGGCGGTGTCCTCGCCAAGGCTCTCGGCGAGCGCGAGCGCCTCGATCCGGTGCCGGGCCACGGCGGTGGCCAGGTCGTGGCGGCCGTCGATGGAGACCGCCTGCAGCCAGCCGGCCGCCCGGCGATGCAGCGCCGCCCGGGTGGCCCGGGGCAGCCGCCGGTACGCGACCTCGCGGACCAGCTGGTGCTGGAAGGTCAGCTCCGCCTCGCCGGCCACAGTGGACACCGAGCCGGCGACGAAGAAGTCCCGGCGCTGCAGCCGGACCAGCACGCCGGCCACGTCGGCGCCGTCCAGGCTCAGCATGGTGCCGATAGCGCCCGGCCAGAGCCGGTCGCCGAGCACGGCGGCGGCGTTGAGCAGGGTGCGCTCGGCGTTGTCGAGCAGGTCGATGCGGTTGGCGATGACGCCGTGCACGCTGTCCGGCACGTCCAGGTCGCCCTGGCCGTCGGCGAGCATCCGCACGTACTCGACGGCGTACATCGGGTTGCCGCCGGTCAGCCCGGTCAGCCGCTCGGTGTGCTCGGCGGCCACGCCGTGCCGGCTCATCAAGGTGGACAGCAGGGTGCGCATCTCGTCGGCGCGCAGCCGGGACAGCGACACGGTCAGCATGCCGGGCAGCGCGGACGGCCAGGCCGGTTGCTCGTCCAGCAGTTCCGGCCGGTACGTGCACAGCACCAGCAGCGGCGCGTCCCCGCCGGTCTCCACCAGCTCGGCCAGGAAGCGCAGCAGCGCCGGGTCGGCGAAGTGCAGGTCCTCCACGACGAGCACGGTGGGCAGGTGCCGGGCCAGGGCCAGCAGCGCGTCCCGCCAGGCGGCCTCGATCTCGCCCGGCCGCACCGGCCGGCCGGGCAGCCCGGCCAGCGGGCCGAGCAGGTTGGTCAGCCGCTCCACCTCGGTGGCCGGCAGCACCTTGGCCAGCGCGGTGGCCAGCCGCTCGCGGGTGCGCACCGGGTCGTCGGTGTCCAGCACGTCCGCCTCGGTCTTGATGATCTCGGCGAGCGCGTCGTACGTGCCGCCCGCCCCGTACGGCAGGCAGCGCCCGACCCGCCACCGCACCAGCAGGCCGCTGTCGTCGTGCACCCGCCGCAACAGCTCCCGCACCAGCCGGCTCTTGCCCATCCCGTGCGCGCCCACCACCGAGACCAGGTGCGCGCGGCGCTCCGACACGCACCGGCGCAGCGCGGCCATGAGCAGGTCCAGCTCGGCGGCCCGGCCGACCAGGGGAGTGGCCTCGTCGTCGGGGACCGGCGGCCGCCGTACCGACGCCCGGGCCAGCCACGCCTCGACCGGCTGCGACTTGCCGGCCAGCTCCAGGCGCAACGGCGCCTCGTCGTACCGGATGGAACCGGCGGTGGCGCGGTGCGTGACCGCCGAGACCAGGACGCCGCCCGGCGGCGCGTGGGTCTGCAGCCGCGCCGCGGTGGCGACGACGTCGCCGGACAGCAGCGCCTCGCCGCCGTTGCGGGCCGCGGCCAGGTCGACCAGGGCCTCGCCGGTGGCGATGCCGACCCGCGCCCGCATCGGGTAGCGGCCGGCCAGCGCCCGCCCGTCCAGCTCCCGCTGCAGCTCCAGGCCCGCCAGCACGGTACGCAGGCCGTCGTGCTCGGTTTCCACGGGTACGCCGAACACGGCCATCACCGCGTCCCCGATGTACTTCTCCACCACCCCGCCGTAGCGCCGGATCACCTCGCGGGCCGTGCTGAAGTAGTCCAGCTGCAGCTGGCGCAGGTCTTCCGGGTCGAGGCTCTCGGCCATGTTCGTGAAGCCCTTGAGGTCCACGAACAGCACGTTGACGGTGCGCCGCTCCTCGCGGACGGCGCCGGTCGCGGACAGGTCGCGGGACAGCTGGCGGCCGCAGGCGGTGCAGAAGTTCAGTCCGGGCGCGACCAGCGTCAGGCACGCGCCGCAGCGGGTGTGCAGCGGTGCTCCGCAACGCCCGCAGAACTGATGGGAGGGGTCGGCGGGCGCGTCGCACTTCAGACAGACGCGATCCATGGTCTGTCACACGGTAGCGGTGTCTGTCGAGCTTGGGACAGTTGCGCGGTAGGCCCGGCCATTAGGCTACCCACATTGGATCTACTTGGAGGGACGACATGACGGACCCGCTGGAACCGACCGAGGTGACCACGCAAGGCAAGGGTGTCAGCTCGACGCAGGGCAAGGGGGTCAGCTCCACGACCCAGGGCAAGGGGTCAGCTCCACCACGCAGGGCAAGGGCGTCAGCTCCGCGCCCGCCGACGAGGAGAACTGACCGACCTCTCAGCGGTCGCTGCGCCGGGGCATGGGCAACAGCCGGCGCAGCGTGTCGCCGGGGCCGAGGAACCAGTGGTCGGCCACGCAGCGCACACCGACGACCTCGACCGGGCCGTCGCTGCCGGCGGCCTTCCCTTGGCTGGTCACGGTCGTCGGGAGCCCGCATTCGGGGCAGTCGTACAGCATCTTTACCTCCTCCCTTCCATGACACTGCGTATTCGCTACGAGCGTGTTAACTGCGCGCGTGATACCGGTCATGCGTGGCATAGATTGGTCAAGTGATCCCTGCCACCCCCGCCGCCCTGGCGCAGGCCCTCGCCGGGGTCGGTTACCTGGCCGACGACGGCCTGGCGACCGCCGGCCATCTCGCGCAGCGGCTCGGCCGTCCGCTCTTCCTGGAGGGCGACGCGGGTGTGGGCAAGACCGCGTTCGCCCAGGCGCTGGCCGACGCGACCGGCGCCCACTTCGTCCGGTTGCAGTGCTACGAGGGGCTGGACGCCTCCCAGGCCCTGTACGACTGGGACTTCCCGCGCCAGATCCTGCACCTGCGCACGGTGGAGGCGGCCGCCGTCGCGGCCGGGGACAAACCGGACACTGAGGCACTGGAGGCCAGCCTGTACGACCGGCGGTTCCTCATCGCCCGGCCGCTGCTGCAGGCGCTGGAACGCACCCCGTGCGTGCTGCTGGTCGACGAGATCGACCGGGCCGACGACGAGTTCGAGGCGTTCCTGCTGGAGATCCTCGCGGACGCCGCGATCACCATCCCGGAACTGGGCCGGATCGCCGCCGAGCGGCCGCCGCTGACGGTGCTGACCAGCAACCGCACCCGGGAGGTGCACGACGCGCTCAAGCGCCGCTGCCTCTACCACTGGGTGGAGCACCCGACCTTCGAGCGCGAGGTGGCGATCCTGCGTTCCCGGCTGCCGGAGGTCACCGAGCGGCTGGCCACCGACGTGGCCGGCGCGATCCAGCGGATGCGGCGGCTCGACCTGATCAAGGCGCCGGGCGTGGCGGAGGCCCTGGACTGGGCCAACGCCCTGGACGCCCTCGGCGCCCGGCAGATGGACCCCGATCTGGCCGCGGCCACCCTCGGCGCGGTGCTGAAGTACCGCGAGGACGCCGACCGGGTGCGGGCGGCGCAGCCGTGGCTGACTACCTGACCGGCGTCCTGGTCGGCTTCGCGCGCACGCTGCGCAACGCCGGCGTACAGGCGATCGGCGAACGGGTCGAGGCGATGATCGCGGCCGTCGACGCGCTGGACGTGACCCGGCCGGAGGACGCCTACTGGGCGGGCCGGTTGACGCTCTGCGGCGAGCCGGACGACCTGCCGATCTACGACGCCGCGTTCGCCGCCTACTTCGGCGGCCGCATGCCCGTCCGTCCGCCGGCGCCCGTGCCCGCCCGCCGCCGCGCGGCCGCGCTGTTCGCGCAGCGCTCCGAGGGCGGCGAGGCCGGCGCCGACCCGCAGAAGGACCTCAACGTCGCGGCCAGCGCCGCCGAGGTGCTGCGCCGCCGCGACGTCGCGGCCCTCTCGGCGGCCGAGCGCGACGAGGTACGACGGCTCGTGGCGCTCCTGGCCCCGAGCACCGCGGTCCGGCCCGGTCGCCGGTGGCGCCCGGCCCGGGGTGGCGGGGTCGACCCGCCCCGCACGGTACGGCGGATGCTGCGCCACCTCGGCGAGCCGACCCGGCTGGCCCGCCGCGACCACCGGCCCAAGCCGCGCCGGCTGGTCCTGCTGCTGGACGTGTCCGGCTCGATGGCCCCGTACGCCGACGCCCTGCTGCGCTTCGGCCACGCGGCGGTACGGCGGCGCCCGACCCTGACCGAGGCGTTCACGCTGGGCACCCGGCTGACCCGGGTGACCCGGGCGCTGCGCCACCGCGACCCGGACGGCGCCATCCGGGGGCCGGCGAGGCCATCCCGGACTGGCACGGCGGCACCCGGCTGGCGGAGTCGCTGAAGGCGTTCCTGGACCGGTGGGGGCAGCGCGGCACGGCCCGCGGCGCGGTGGTGGTGCTGTGCAGCGACGGCTGGGAGCGCGGCGACCCGGCGCAGCTCGCCGCGCAGATGGCCCGGCTGTCCCGATTGGCGCACCGGGTGGTGTGGGTCAACCCGCACCGCGGCAAGCCCGGGTACGAGCCGCTGGTCGCCGGGATGGCGGCGGCGCTGCCCTATCTGGACGACTTCGTCGCCGGGCACAGCCTCGCCGCCCTGGAAGAGCTCGTCCGGGTCATCTCGAAGCCGTAAGTGTTTCTGGCGGGTTACGCCGAACCCCTTGCGGTAGATCGCTGGGAGGACTTGTCTGATGGGTAGGTCGCCCCATGGGAGGGATGATGGCCCGTATCAGCATCACCGTCGATGGCGTCCGCTACGACGATGACGTCCAACCCCGCACTCTTCTCGTCCACCACCTGCGTGAACGGCTCGGCAAGGTCGGCACCGTGGTCGGCTGCGATACCAGCAACTGCGGCTCCTGCACCGTCCTCATGGCCGGTGAGGCCGTGAAGAGCTGTACCGTCCTGGCCGTCCAGGCCGACGGCAAGGACGTCACCACCGTCGAGGGCCTCGGCGACGGTGGCCTACACCCGGTACAGCAGGCGTTCCACGACTGCCACGCCCTCCAGTGCGGCTTCTGCACGCCTGGGATGATCATGACGGCGGTCGACCTGCTCGCCGAGAACCCCGACCCCACCGACGCGGAGATCCGGGAGGGGCTCGAGGGAAACCTGTGCCGCTGCACCGGCTACCAGAACATCGTCCGGGCGGTCCGCGACGCCGCCACCGCGATGCGCTCCGCCCAGGCCCCCGCGCCGGAGCCGGCCAGCGAGGAGGTGTCGGCATGACCGTCACCCACGAGCGCCCGTCCGGCGAGGTCGGCACCGCCCGACGGCGCAAAGAGGACGCCCGGCTCATCACCGGCCGGACAATGTGGACGGAAAACATCACCCTGCCCGGCATGCTGCACCTGGCGATCCTGCGCAGCCCCATGGCGCACGCCCGGATCACCCGCGTCGACACCTCGGCCGCGCTGCGCGAGCCGGGCGTCGTGGCGGCGTTCAGCGGCCGGGACGTGGCCGACGTGCAGGGCAGCCTGCCGTGCGCGTGGCCGGTCACCGAGGACATGGTGCTGCCGGACCACCCGCCGGTCGCCGTCGACGAGGTGCGGCACGTCGGCGAGGCGGTCGCCGTCGTGGTGGCCCGCGACCGGGCCAGCGCGGTCGACGCGCTCGCCGCCATCGAGATCGACTACGAGCCGCTGCCGGTCGTGCTCGACATGCCGGAGGCCCTCGCCGAGGACGCCCGGCTGGTGCACGCCGACAAGGGCACCAACAAGGCGTACACGTGGATCTTCGACTCCGGCGAGGCCGGCACCGGCCAGTCGGTGGACGCGGCGTTCGCGGACGCCGAGGTCGTCATCAAGCGCCGGTACGTCCAGCAGCGGCTGATCCCGGCGTTCATGGAGCCGCGCAGCGTGGTCGTCGACCCGACCGGCGACCAGCAGACCGTGTGGTCCGCCACCCAGATCCCGCACATCCTGCGCTTCCTGATGGCGGTGGTGACCGGCACGCCCGAGCACAAGGTCCGGGTGATCGCTCCGGACGTCGGCGGCGGGTTCGGCGGCAAGCTGCAGGTCACCGCGGAGGAGATGATCGCCTTCATCGCCGCGCAGCGGGTCCGCAAGCCGGTCAAGTACACCGAGACCCGGTCGGACAGCATCCTGTCCGCCCACCACGGCCGCGACCAGATCCAGGAGCTGGAGTTGGCCGCCCGGCGCGACGGCACGGTGCTCGGCCTGCGGGTGCGGCTGCTGGCCAACATGGGCGCGTACATGGGGTTGGTCACGCCGGGGGTGCCGCTGCTCGGCGCGTTCATGTACAACGCCATCTACAAGTTCCCGGCGTACCGCTTCGAGTGCACAGGCGTGTTCACCAACACCACCCTGACCGACGCCTACCGGGGCGCCGGGCGTCCCGAGGCCACGTACGCCATCGAGCGGATCATGGACGAGCTCGCCGTCGAGGTCGGCCAGGACCCCATCGAGGTACGTCGGCGCAACTGGATCGGGCACGAGGAGTTCCCGTTCAACACCGTCGCCGGGCTGACCTACGACTCAGGCAACTACGAGGCCGCCACCGACAAGGCGTTGGCCCTTTTCGGGTACGACGAGCTGCGCCGCGAGCAGGCCGCCCGGCGTTCCGCGAAGGACCCGGTGCAACTCGGGATCGGCGTGTCCACGTACACCGAGATGTGCGGGCTCGCGCCGTCCCGGGTGCTCGGTGCCCTCCGGTACGGTGCCGGCGGCTGGGAGAGCGCCAGCGTGCGCGTGCTGCCCACCGGCAAGGTCGAGGTGGTCACCGGCACGTCGCCGCACGGGCAGGGCCACGAGACGGCGTGGAGCCAGATCGTCGCCGACCAGCTCGGCGTGGCGTTCGAGGACGTCGAGGTGCTGCACGGCGACACCCGCACCTCGCACAAGGGCCTGGACACGTACGGGTCGCGGTCCCTGGCGGTCGGCGGGTTCGCGCTCGTCAACGCCTGCCAGCGGGTCGTCGACAAGGCCAAGCCGATCGCCGCGCACCTGCTCGAATGCGACGTGTCCGACCTGGAGTTCAGCGGCGGCACGTTCCGGGTACGCGGCGCACCGTCCGATGTGGCCGGCAAGACGATCGCGGACTGCTCGCTGGCCGTGTTCGCCGCGCACGACCTGCCCGACGGCGTCGAACCGACCCTCGACGCCGAAGCCACGTACGACCCGGCCAACTTCTCGTTCCCGCACGGCACGCACCTGTGCGCGACCGAAGTGGACACCGAGACCGGGCGGGTCTCGATCCGGTCCTATGTGGCCGTCGACGACGTCGGCCGGGTCATCAACCCGCTGATCGTCGAGGGCCAGGTGCACGGCGGCGTGGCCCAGGGCATCGCCCAGGCCCTGTTCGAGGAGGCCGTGTACGACGCCGACGGCAACCTGCTCACCGGCACGTTCGTGGACTACACGGTGCCGAGCGCGGCGGACCTGCCGGACATCGTGAGCGACCGCACCGAGACGCCCGCGCCGGACCACCCGCTGGGTGTGAAGGGCGTCGGCGAGGCCGGCACGATCGCGTCGACGCCGGCCGTGGTCAACGCCGTCGTCGACGCGCTGCGCCCGTACGGGGTGAACGACATCCGCATGCCGTGCACGCCGGAGCGCGTGTGGCGGGCCGTCCAAGGGGGTGACCGGTCATGATCCCGGCCGCGTTCGAGTACGTCCGTCCGTCCACCGTGGACGAGGCGGTCCAGGCGCTGACGGACGGTGGTGAGGACGCCAAGGTGCTGGCCGGCGGGCAGAGCCTGATCCCGGTGCTGCGCCTGCGGCTGGCCGCGCCCAGCGTGCTCGTCGACCTCGGCGGCCTCGGCGAGCTACGCGACGTCCGCGACGACGGCGACGCCCTGGTCATCGGCGCGATGACCCGGCACGCCGACATCCTGCGCGACCCGCTCGTGCGCGCGCACGCGCCGCTGCTGGCCCAGGCCACCGCCACGGTCGCCGACCGCCAGGTGCGCCACCTCGGCACGATCGGCGGCTCGCTGGCGCACGCCGACCCGGCGGGCGACCTGCCCGGCGTGGCGGTCGCGCTGGACGTGGTCATGGAGATCGCTGGACCCGGTGGCCGCCGCACGGTCGCCGCGTCCGACTTCTTCGTGGACTTCCTGACCACCGCGCTGGGCCCGGACGAGGTGCTGGTCTCCGTCCGGGTCCCGAAGCAGGACGGGTGGGGCACGCACTACGAGAAGTTCAACCGGGTGGCGCAGGCGTGGTCCATCGTCGGCGTCGCCGCGGCCGTACGCCGGGACAACGGCAGCATCGCCGAGGCCCGCGTGTCGCTGACCAACATGGGCGCCACGCCGATCCGGGCCCGGGGCGTGGAGGAGGCGCTGGTCGGCGCCCCGGCGACCATGGACGCCGTGGCCGCCGCCGCCGAACGGGCCGCCGAGGGCACCGCGCCCCCGACCGACGTGACCGCGTCCGCCGACTACCGCACGCACCTGGCCACCGTGCTGACCCGGCGCGCGCTGGCCGCCGCCGGAGGCGTACATGCGGCTTGACCACCAGTTCACCGTGCCGGCGAAGGTCGACGAGGCATGGCAGGTGCTGCTCGACGTGCCGCGGGTCGCCCCGTGCATGCCGGGTGCCACCCTGACCGACTTCGACGGCGAGCACTTCACCGGCACGGTGAAGGTCAAGGTCGGGCCGATCGTCCTGACGTACACGGGCAAGGGCCGCTTCGTCGAGCGCGACGAGGCGGCCCACCGCGTGGTCGTCGAGGCGTCGGGTCGCGACACCCGGGCCGCGGGTACGGCCGCCGCCACCGTCACCGCCGTCCTCGTACCCGACGGGGACGCGACCCGCGTCGAGGTGACCACCGACCTGACCGTCACCGGCAAACCGGCGCAGTTCGGCCGCGGCATGCTGGCCGACGTCGGCGGCCGCCTGCTGGGCCGGTTCGCCGACTGCCTGGCCCAGGAGCTGTCGACGCCCGCCGTTCCTGCGGCGGACGTCGAGCTCGCCCCGCCCCCGCGGAGCCGGAGCCCATCGACGTCCTGCGCCTGTCGGCCGCCACCCCGATGGCCCGCTACGCCGGCCTCCTGCTCCTGTCCGCCGCCGCCGCAGGCGTGACCTGGCTAATCATCCGCGCCCTCCGCCACTAACCCCGCCCCTCCTCCTCCCCCGCCCCCTCGCCGCCCTCCTCGCGCCCCCTCTCCCCTCTCGCCGTCGATCAAGGGCGAATGGTCGTGCTTTGATCTCTTTTCCACGACCATTCGCCCTTGATCGACGCCAAAGTCCTTGATCGGCGAGCGCTGCCGGGGGTGTGGGACGGTGTCCGCTTCCCGCGAGACGCCGCCACCGAGATCGTGGGCAATGTCGGGGACATCGCCCACTCCGACGAGCGCGGCGCCGCGTAGGCCACGGGTTACCCGTGAGTAGGGGGCCCCTGCTGGGGATCGGGCGTGAGTAGGGCGCCCTCTGTACAGCTTCACGCAGGCAAAGGGGCGCCCCCAAGGCCGGGTAGTTAAGGAAAGTGGGCCCTTGTCAAGCGGTGTCGGCGCTGTTCGACGTGGCCGGGGCGATCGGGCCGGCCGCTCGGACGTATCCGGCATACCCGACCGCGAGACCCAAGGCCATCCACGACTGTGGCGAGTAGTTGCCCCGTGGACGGCAACTACTCGCCACAGTCGTCAAGACCCGCCCTGCGTCGTCAGCGCTTGACACGCACCGGGTTCCCCTAACTTCCCGGCCTTGGGGGCGCGCCCACTCACAGCGGGACGCCCAATGGGCCCCCTTTTTGGGGCTCCTGTCCGCTCCGGGGGCCTACCCGCCCCGCCCGGCCCGCGCCGATCAAGGAAAACCGCGTCGATCAAGGGCAAACGGTCGTGGATCGGAGATCAAAGCACGACCGTTCGCCCTTGATCGACGAGGAGAGCGCGGGGCGCGGAGGGCGGAGGGCGGGCGCGGAGGGCTTAGGTCGGGCGCTCTCGTTTGGGGAGCTTGCTGACCACCGCGTCGTACGAGGCGTCCACCGCTTCGAGCAGCTCGTCCGGCGGGATCTTGCCGTCGAAGCCCAGCGTGTTCCACCCGGACCGGCCGATGTACGCCATCACCGACGCGTCGTCCGGATAGCGGGCCAGCCATTCGTCGGCCACCTCGCGGCTGGCGCCGCACTTGACTCCGACGCTGCCTCGCGACTCCGACTCCGAGCCCAGGAACGCGAAGATCTTGCTGCCGACCTTCACCACGACGTCGCCCTCCCAGGGCTCGTCCTGCCACGCTCCGGGCTTGGCCAGGCAGTACGCCAGCACCTCGTCCCACGTCATGGCCCTAGGCTATGAGAAGTCCGACCCCGAGCGTAATCGTGCCGGCGGCCAGGCACGCGGCGCCGGCCCAGAGGATCGCGAAGAAGCGGTTGGGCTGAGTGACGTCCTTGCCGGCGGACGAGGCGAAGAAGCCCCCGGACATCAGGATCGCCGCCGCCGGTACGCCGAGGCGCGCCACCCAGTCCGCGACGCCGTCGAGCGTGGTCGCGTCGGCGAGGAGTTGGCACACCAGCCCCAGCGTCACGAGTACGCCGGCGTGCGCGTGCCCGGCCCGGGCGAACGCCTTCTGGAAGTCGGTCATCGGCACCTGACCCCGCACGATCTTGGTCATGAACCAGCCGCCGAACTCGATGGTCACGATCGTCAGCAGCATGATGCCCGCGACGACCCGACTGGCGTCACTCATGACAACCTCCGATCTAGCCGCTGTCAAGTTACGCGAACGATAGCACACGGATACGGTGAAGCGGTGGTGACGGCGGAGGACGTACGGCAGGTGGCGCTGTCCCTGCCACGCGCCTACGAGGCGCTGGTGCGCGACCGGGTGAAGTTCCGGGTGGGGCGGATCGTCTTCGTGTCGCTGTCCCGGGACGAGACGTTGATGGGCTTCGGCTTTCCCAAGGAGGAGCGCGAGGCCCTGGTCGCCGCCGAGCCCGACAAGTTCCTGATGCCGATCAAGTCCGACGAGCGGTATCAGTGGGTCCGGGTGCGGCTGGCCGCCATCGACCGCGACGAGATGCGCGAGCTCGTCACCGACGCGTGGCGCATGTGCGTGCCGAAGAAGGTGGCGGCCGCCTACGACTCAGCCGCGCCGGACGCGGGGTAGGGCAAAGGACAACTGGGCGTCACCCCAGTTCCTCGAAGAGCGTCAGCTGCAGGTGCGCCGGGCCTTCGAGGCGGGAGTTCAGCGAGTCCCAGGGCGTGCGGGTCGGTGGGGCGATCACCTCGGCGCCGGCCGCGGCCAGCCGCGCGGTCGCCTCGGCGGCGTCGTCGACCTCGAACGCGACCCGGATGTGCCCGGCCACCCGCCGCCCCACCTCGACCTCGTCGACGTAGTCGGCGTGCCCGGCGTCGGCCAGTTCGAGGGTGGCGACTCCGGCCTCCAGGATCGCCACGCGCCCGTCCGGCGAGGAGAACGCGGCCTGCTCGGGCATGCCGAGGACGTCGCGGTAGAAGCGCAGCGCGGCGTCGTAGTCGTCGGCGGTGACGACGAGGCGAAGCTGCCGGACCGGAGAAGATCCACTCATGTGCTTACCTTAGTGTGTACGGCGCTGAGCTGGGACTATGGCATGGGAGGAACGGCGTGACACCGCGCGTTTTGGCCGTCGAGGGCACGGACCTCTTCACGGGTACGGCCAGCGCGCCGCTGCAGGTGATGCGGGTCACCCTGGGGGAGGGGCGAGGACCCGTCACGGTACGCGTCGAGGGGCCGTCGGTCACCACGCCGGAGCCCGTGGTGGTCCACGAGGTGCCGGGCGTCGTCGAGGTCGGGGTGCGGATCGCCGCCCCCGCGCCGGCCGGCTCGGTGCACCGGGTCACCGCCCTCGTCGACGACCAACCGTCCATGGTGGACACGTTCATCACGGCGGCCGACACCGGCTGGACGATGTGGATGGTGTCGCACTTCCACTACGACCCGGTGTGGTGGAACACCCAGGGCGGCTTCACCGAGGTCTGGCACGACCTGCCGTGGGCGGACCGGCTGCGGCCACCGTTCGTGCGGACGGCGTTCGACCTCGTCCGGGCGCACCTGGAGGCGGCCCGGCACGACGAGGACTACCGGTTCGTGCTCGCCGAGATCGACTACCTCAAGCCGTACTGGGACGCGTTTCCCGGTGACCGGGCCGAGCTGCGCCGGTTCCTGCACGAGGGGCGCGTCGAGTTGGTCGGCGGGGCGTACAACGAGCCCAACACCAACCTCACCCACCCCGAGTCGACGATCCGCAACGCGGTCTACGGCATCGGATACCAGCGCGACGTGCTCGGCGGCGATCCCCGCTCGGCCTGGATGCTCGACGTCTTCGGGCACGACCCGGCCTTTCCCGGCCTCATGGCGGACGCCGGCCTGGACTCCAGCGCCTGGGCGCGCGGGCCGTTCCACCACGTCGGGGCGAAGCGGCATACCGGCGACATCACCCGGATGCAGTTTCCCAGCGAGTTCGAGTGGGTCTCGCCGAGCGGGCGCGGGCTGCTGACCGCGTACATGGCCAACCACTATGTGGCGGGCTGGGACATCGAGCGCAAGGATACGCTCGACGCCGCGATGGCCGAGGCGTACGCCCAGTTCCGGGAGTTGAAGCGGGTCGCCGCGACGCGCAACGTGCTGCTGCCCGTGGGACACGACCACAACGTGCCGTCGCGCTGGTGCACGGAGATCCACCGGCACTGGGCCAAGCGGTACGTGTGGCCCCGCTTCGTGGTCGGCCTGCCGCGCGACTTCTTCGCCGCCGTACGCGCCGACCTTGCCCACAGTGGACGGTCGTTGTCACCGCAGACCCGGGACATGAACCCGGTCTACACCGGCAAGGACGTGTCCTACATCGACACCAAACAGGCCCAGCGGGCCGGCGAGGTCGCGGTGCTGGACGCGGAGCGGCTGTCCACAGTGGCCACGTTGTTCGGGCACCGGTTTCCGGCCGAGGCGCTGGACAAGGCGTGGCGGCAGCTGGCCTACGGCGCCCACCACGACGCGGTCACCGGCACCGAGTCCGACCAGGTCTACCTGGACCTGCTCGGCGGTTGGCGCGAGGCGTACGAGTGGTCCGCCGGCGCGCGGGACGCGGCGGTGCGCGCCATCGGGGAGCAGGTCGGCACCGCTGGCCCGGGGCGCCCGGTGCTGGTGGTCAACCCGCTGTCCTGGGCGCGCGACGGGGTCACCACGGTCCGGCTGGCGTTCGACGCGCCCGGCCCGCAAGGGGTTGCCGTCGCCTCCGACGATGGCGAGCCCGTGAAGGCGGTATCCGAAGGGGTATGCCGGCACCCGGATGGCACGCTCGCCGAGGTCACGCTCTCGTTCCTGGCCCGCGCGGTCCCGCCGGTCGGCTACCGGGTCTACCGCGTCCTCGACGCGCCCGACGTGCCCGCGGGTTGGACCCGGGCCACCGGACACACCGCGTCGAACGACGCCTTCCTGGTGGCGGCCGACCCGGCCCGGGGCGGCGCGCTGTCCCGCGTCCTTGACCGCCGGACCGGCCGCGAGTTGCTGCGCCCCGGCGGCCTGGGCGGCGCGCTCGTCCGCCAGGAGGAGCACGACTCCCATCCACGGTGGGGCGAGGGGCCGTGGCACCTGCTGCCGAAGGGGCCCGGTCACGGCGCCGGACCCGCCGAGGTGTACGCGGAGACGAGCCCGGTCGGCAGCCGGGTCGTCTCGGTCGCGGACCTCGGCGACCTGCGCGCCCGCCAGGAGGTCACACTGTGGGACGGCGTCGACCGGGTCGACTTCCGCACCCACGTCGACGGCTCCATCGGGCAGGACCACCTGCTGCGGGTGCGCTTCGACCTCGACGCGCCCGGCGCGCTTCCGGTGTCCGAGGTGGGGTTCGCCGCGATCGGCCGGTCGTTCGGCTTTCCCAATTCGGACGCCGCCGAACATCTGTGGACATTGGACAATCCGGCGCACACCTGGGCCGGGCTGTCCGCGACGGCGCGGATCCGGGTACGACTGCCCGACGGGAGCCGCCAGGAGCACGCGATCGGCGTGGCCGAGGTGATCGCGGACGCACCGGCCCGGGACCTGCTCGTCCGGCTCGCCGCGATCGGGGTCACCGCCACCGGCACCCGCCCGGACGGGCAACGCTACGGCGCCCTGGACGCCGACTCGAACCTGCCGGACGTGCGGATCGCGCTGGGCGCCGGCAACTCCTTCGCGGCGGCGGTGCTGGAGTCGGCCGGCCCGGCGTACCGGGAGGCGCTGGCGCGTACCGGAAAGGTCTTCGTCCCCGCGGACCGCAGCCGCCGGGCGGCCTGGACGCCGGACGCGGACCTGCGCGGCCCGCGCGACCTGCCGGTGCTCGTGGTGGCCGGCGAGGCGCTGGACGTCGACGGCACGGCCATCGACGCGGCGGGCGTCGCGCCGGTCGCCGAGCCGTTCGGCGGCCACTCGGTCGCGCTGGTCAACCACGGCACGCCGAGCTTCGTCGCCGAGCCCGACGGCACGCTGTACCTGTCGCTGATGCGGTCGTGCAGCGCGTGGCCGTGCGGCGTCTGGATCGACGGGCCGCGGCGCACCGCCCCGGACGGCAGTTCGTTCGCCTGGCAGCACTGGACCCACACGTTCCGCTACAGCCTGGTGGCCGGCGCGGGTGACTGGCGGGACGCCGGCTTCGTGCGCGCCGGTCAGGAGGTCAACCACCCGGTGCACGCCACGGAGGTGCCCGCCGCCGCCGGCCCGCTCCCGGCGAGCCTGAGCCTCGCCTCCGTCGAGCCGGAGACGGTCGTGCTGGCCGCGCTCAAGCCGCGTGGCAACCCGATGGCGTCTGGCCAGCCCAACGACGGCTCGTCAGGGGTGACGTTCCGCCTGTACGAGTCGGCCGGCGCCCCGGCAACGGCCACGGTGCGCCTGCACGGCGGGCTCGACAGCGCGGTCGCGACGGATCTGCTGGAGGGCACGGCGCGCGGCCCGCTCACTGTGGACGGTGAGGCTGCGGTGGTCGACCTGGCCGCAGCGGACGTGGTGACGGTCGGCGCCCAGCCGCTGCTGCTGGCTGCCGGCGCGGCCCTGGGGCCCGCGCGAGCGGAGCGAGCGCCAGCCAGCAGAGTGATCGAGCCGGCTCAGCCGGTCTACACCCGGTACTGGCTGCACAACAAGGGTCCGGCCCCGGTGGGCTACCTGCCGGTGAGCGTCCACGTCGAACCGACGTCCATCGCACCGGGCGGCACCGTCCTGGTACGCGTCGCGTCCGGGACCCGTGCGGCGGCCGGCGTGGTCGACCTGGACGTGCCGGCCGGGCTCACCGTGACCCCGGACGGACCGCTGCCGTACGACCTGGCGGCGGGCGAGCACGCCGAGTTCGCGGTGCGGGTGCGCGCCGACGGCGCCCCGGCGGGGACGTATTTCGTGGGCGCCCGGATCCGTGACGACCTCGGGCAGGTGCTGGAGGACGTAGTCGCGGTGGCGGTCGGCGAGGCGGGCGTGCCGCTGGACGTCGTCCTCGACGCCGAGCCGCTCCGGCTCGCTCCAGGTGTTCGGGCCGACCTCGCCGTGCGGCTGGACAACCGGTCGCCCGGCGAGATCCGCGGCGAGGCGCAGTTGGTGAGCCCGTACGGCACCTGGGGCGGGCCGGACTGCGGCGTCGCCATCACGCCGTGGACGCAGGGCTTCGCCGTGCCGGCGGGCGGCAGCACGCGTCTGCGGTACGAAGTCGCGGCGCCGGCCACCGCCCGGCCGGGCAGCCACTGGTGGGCCCTCGTCAAGGTTGTCTACTTCGGACGGTTGCACTACACCGAGGCGGTGCCGGTCGAGATCAGACCGGCGCCATGACCTTTCGCGGCGTCAACAGCAGCCCGAAGCTGAGCCCGAACACGGTCCACAGGGCCGCCAGTTCGGCCACGGAGGCGAGCCGGAAGTCCCACAGCAGCCCGGCCGGGATGTCGGCCGGCACGCCGTCCGGAGTGGCCGGCCACGTCATCAGCAGCGCGGCGTAGCCGGCCGCGGCGACCGCGACGGCGAGCGCCGCACGGTGCGCGGGTGGCCACGGGCGCGCCGCCAGCCGGTCGTGGACGAGCAACGCCAGCCACGTGACGGCGATCCCGGCGGCGATCAGCGTGAGGTACTGGACGGTGCG
Organism: Phytohabitans rumicis; assembly: GCF_011764445.1. Lineage (NCBI taxonomy): Bacteria > Bacillati > Actinomycetota > Actinomycetes > Micromonosporales > Micromonosporaceae > Phytohabitans > Phytohabitans rumicis. The sequence continues at coordinate 1,997,054 of NZ_BLPG01000001.1, read as the reverse complement.
CTCGGTCACCGTGTCGGGATCGCCCACGCCGGGCGGGTTCGCGGGGTACTTCAGGGCCGGCAGCAGCGCGACCGTGACGAACCCGAGGAACGACAGCAGCGCCGCCCGGCCGAAGTCGGTGCCGGCGGGCAGCCGGTGCCGCACCCGGGCGAAGACCACGGCCACGACCAGCGCGAGGCACACCGCGACGATCGCCGCGGCCACCATGCCGCCGATCACCTGTGTGGTACGGCCGTACAGCGCCTCCTCGTGCACTGTGGACCGTGCCTCTTCGATGACCAGGGCGTTGTCGATCTGCGGCTCCACGAGGAGCAGGGCGACGAGCGAGGCGGCGACGCCGGCGAAGAGCCCGGCGAGCGCCCCGCGGCGCACGATCGCGCCGAGGGTGAGGGAACCCATCGCGGCTAGTGGCAGGGAACGCCGAAGGCGTGCCGGCCGTCGTGCGTGAGCTCGTGGATCTGGTCGGCGAACGCGGTGCCGTTGAGCTGCAAGAGCACGAAGACCGCGGCGATGGCGGCGGCCGCGAGCAGCCAGGCCACCACAGGTACGCGAACGGGGGTGACGGCGGAAGCCGAAGGTGCTGACATGCCAGGTGTTCCTCTCGTCCATGCCTCGTGGCGATGCGGTGCGTGCCACGGCCGGTCTCCTGGCTCCCGGATCAGCGCACTCCCTCAACCTTCCCAGACCGTTGCCGGCCCAGTGGCGTCGCGAGGGAACACTCCCCGGTCACAGTGGCGAGGACCACGCCGGACTTTCACCGGCTTCCCGATACACCGTGGCCTGGGCAGCCTAACATGGCCCGCATGCCCGCGGCCTATCCCTTCTCCGCCGTCGTCGGCCTTGACGACCTGCGTCTCGCACTCCTGCTCACCGCCGTCAATCCTGCGATCGGGGAGTGCTTGTGCGCGGCGAGAAAGGTACGGCGAAATCGACCGTCGTGCGCGCGCTGGCGACCCTGCTGCCCGAGTTGGACGCCGTACGCGGCTGCCGCTTCGCCTGCGACCCCGCCGCGCCGGACGCCTCCTGCCCGGACGGTCCGCACGACCCCGGCGCGGGGTGACCCGGCGCCGGGCCGCGCTCGTCGAACTGCCGGTCGGCGCCACCGAAGACCGGGTCGTGGGCACCCTGGACATCCAGCGGGCGCTCACCGAGGGCGTCAAGGCGTACGAGCCTGGACTGCTCGCCGCCGCCCATCGTGGACTGCTCTATGTGGACGAAGTGAACCTGCTCCCGGACCACCTCGTGGACCTGTTGCTGGACGCCGCCGCGATGGGCCGGGCGCACGTGGAGCGGGACGGGGTCTCGGTCAAGCACGCGGCCCGCTTCCTGCTGGTCGGCACCATGAACCCGGAGGAGGGCGAGCCGCGCCCGCAGCTGGTGGACCGGTTCGGCCTGGTGGTCTCGGTCGGGTCGCCCGACGAGCCGGCACCCCGGCCGAGGTGGTACGCCGGCGGCTGGCGTACGACGCCGACCCGGACGGCTTCGCCGCGCGATGGTCCATACAGGACAATGCGCTCGCCGGCCGGATCGCGGACGCCCGCGACGTGTTGCCCGGTGTACGGCTGCCCGATGTCGAGCTGGACCGGATCGCCCGCATCTGCCTGGCGTACGGGGTGGACGGGTTGCGCGCCGACATCGTGGTCGCGCGGGCCGCGTTGACGCTCGCCGCGTGGCAGGGCCGGGACGAGGTGACCCCGGACGACATCCGGGACGCGGCCCGGCTCGCGCTGCCGCACCGGCGCCGGCGCGATCCGCTGGACCCGCCCGGGAGCGACTCGTCGAAGCTGGAGGAGGCGCTGCGCGAGCCGGACGAGGAGCCGGACGGTCCGGATGACGGTGGCCCGACGGGGTCCCGCCCGTCCGGCGAAGGCGATGGGACGGACCAGCCGGTCGCCGCGCCGGGGCAGGCGTACCAGCCGCGGGTGCTGGCGCTGCCGAAGGCGGGCGAGCGGGCGCACACCGGCCGGCGGTCCCAGGCGTACGCCCGGCGCGGCCGGGTGGTCGGCGCCCGGCTGCCGCGGGGTCCGGCGCCCCGCACCTGCCGGCCACGCTGCGGGCCGCCGCCGCGCGGGGCAGCCGCACGGTCCACCCGGGCGACCTGCGCGAGTCCGTCCACATCGGACTGGAGGCGAACCTGGTGCTCTTCGTGGTGGACGCCTCCGGGTCGATGGCCGCCCGCAAGCGGATGGGCACGGTGAAGACCGCCGTGCTGTCGCTGCTGCGCGACGCGTACCAGCGGCGGGACCGGGTCGGCATGATCACATTCCGGGGCGCCGGGGCGGACGAGGTGCTGCCGCCGACGTCCAGCCACGAGGTGGGGGTGGCCCGGCTCGCCGAGTTGCGCACCGGTGGCCGTACGCCGCTGGCCGCCGGCCTGCGCGCGGCGGCGCGTACGCTGCGGACCGAGCGCCGCCGCGACCCGCGCCGCCGGCCGCTGCTCGTGGTGGTCACCGACGGGCGCGCCACCGCCGGGGAAGACCCGCTCACCGTCACCCCGGAGCTCGCCGGCACCACCACGGTGGTCGTCGACTGCGAGGCCGGCCCGGTGCGCTTCGGCCTGGCCCGGCGGCTGGCCGACGCTATGGGCGCCGAGTGCGTCCCGCTCGCGCAGCTGTCCACGCTGAGGAGGGCCGCCTGATGCCGCAGGGCAAGCCGGAGCACGTGCCCGACGACGGGCTCACCACGCGGGAGCGGCGCCGACAGCCGGTGCTGGCCGTCCACACCGGACAGGGCAAGGGCAAGTCCACGGCGGCGTTCGGGATGGCGCTGCGCGCGTGGAGCGCCGGCTGGCCGATCGTGGTGTACCAGTTCGTGAAGAGTCCAAAGTGGAAGGTCGGCGAGGAGGCGGCCCTGCGGGCGCTCGGCGAGACCGGCAAGGGCGGGGCGGTCACCTGGCACAAGATGGGTGAGGGCTGGTCGTGGATCCAGCGTCCCGGCACCGAGCGCGACCACGCCGCCGAGGCCGCCGAGGGTTGGGCGCAGATCAAACGCGACCTGGCCGCCGAAGCCTATCGGTTCTACGTGCTCGACGAGTTCACGTACCCGATGAAGTGGGGCTGGGTCGACGTCGCGGATGTCGTCGCGACGCTGCGCGAGCGCCCCGGCGGCCAGCACGTCGTGGTCACCGGGCGGGACGCCCCGGCCGGCCTGGTCGACCTGGCCGACCTGGTCACCGACATGACGAAGGTCAAGCATCCGATGGACGCCGGACGCAAGGGCCAGCAGGGCATCGAGTGGTAGCCCGGCTCGTCGTCGCGGCGCCCGCGTCCGGGCACGGCAAGACGACGGTCGCGACCGGACTGCTGGCCGCGTTCGCCGCCCGCGGCACCCGGGTCGCCGGCTTCAAGGTGGGCCCGGACTACATCGACCCCGGCTACCACGCGCTCGCCGCCGGCCGGCCGGGCCGCAACCTCGACCCGGTGCTGGTGGGGCAGGAGCGCATCGGGCCGCTGTTCGCGCACGGCAGCGCCGGCGCGGAACTCGCGGTAATAGAGGGCGTCATGGGCCTGTACGACGGTCGCGTCGGCGCGGGCGACTTCGGCTCCACCGCCCACGTCGCCGCGCTCCTGCGCGCCCCGGTGGTGCTGGTCGTCGACGCGTCCGCGCAGGGCCGCTCGGTGGCCGCGCTCGTGCACGGCTTTCGGTCCTTTGGGGACGTCCCGCTGGCCGGCGTCATCCTCAACCGAGTCGGTTCAGACCGGCACGAAACCCTGCTGCGGGACGCGTGCGAGGAGGTCGGCACCCCCGTACTCGGAGCGCTGCGCAGGCACTCGGCGGTGGCCGCGCCGTCGCGGCACCTCGGCCTGGTGCCGGTCGTGGAACGCTCGGCGGAGGCCGAGGCGTCCGTCGCGGCGCTCGCCGCCGTCGTGGCCGGCGGGGTCGACCTCGACGCGGTGCTCGCGGTGGCGCGGACCGCACCACCCTTGCAGGCCACGCCGTGGTCACCGTCCTATCCGGACCCGGTCACCGGCCGGCCGGTGGTCGCGGTCGCCGGTGGTCCGGCGTTCAGCTTCGGGTACGCCGAGACCGTCGAGCTGTTGCGCGGCGCGGGCGCCGAGGTGTCCATCGTGGACCCCTTGCGTGACGAGGCGCTGCCGCCGGGCACCCGGGCGCTCGTGGTGGGCGGCGGCTTTCCCGAGGTGTACGCCGACCGGCTGGCCGCCAACGCGCCGCTGCGCGCCGCCGTGGCCGCGCTGGCCGCGTCCGGCGCGCCGATCGCGGCCGAGTGCGCGGGGCTGCTGTGGCTGTGCCGCAGCCTCGACGGCGCCCCGATGTGCGGGGTGCTGGACGCCGACGCGGCGATGACCGACCGGCTGACGCTGGGCTACCGGGACGCCGTGGCCCTGACCGACAGCTCAGTGGCGCCGGCCGGCATGCGGGCGACCGGCCACGAGTTCCACCGCACGGTGGTGACCCCGCCCTCGGCACCGACCCCGGCGTGGGCCTGGCGCGGCGCGGAGCCCGAGGGTTGGGTGGCCGGCGCGGTCCACGCGAGCTACCTGCACCTGCACTGGGCCGGCCATCCCGAGATCCCGGCCCGCCTGGTCGCAGCGAGCCGGGCGTTCACGAACGATCGCTAGGGTGGGCGGCGTGACCGAAGATCGTGAGGTACTCGACTGGGCGACGTTCGGCTCGGCCAGCCGGGAGTTGGCGGGCCAGGTGTCCGCGGACGGGTTCCAGCCGGACCTGATCCTGGCCATCGCCCGGGCGGGCTCTTCCTCGCTGGCGCGCTCGGCTACGCGCTGGAGGTCAAGAACCTGCACGTCATGAACGTCGAGTTCTACACCGGCGTGGACGAGCGCCTCGACATGCCGGTGATGCTGCCGCCGGTGCCGCAGGTCGTCGACCTGGCCGGCGCGCGGGTGCTGATCGCGGACGACGTGGCGGACACCGGGGCGACGCTGAAGCTGGTGCACGACTTCTGCGCGGACCACGTCGCGGAGGTGCGCTGCGCCGTCCTGTACGAGAAGCCGCACACCCGGGTGCGCTGCGAATATGTCTGGAAACGCACCAACAGCTGGATCAACTTTCCCTGGTCCTCCGACTGAACCTCTTGGTGTCCTTGTACCAACAAACCCTCGTTGGCGATATTGCGACAGAGGCCAACGAGGGAGGACAACGCGATGAACGACGTAGCCATCTCCGTAGGTGCGGTCAAGGTTGCGGAGCACGCCCACCGGTTTGGCGTGCCCCTGACCTCCGCGCAGTGCGAGCAGATGTCGCGGGCCGTGCTGGAAGCCGCCGAGCCGTACTTCGACGGCGTGGGGCCGGACCTGGGCTGGCCGCCCCTGCCCGACCCCATGTCCTAGACGTCTATTCCCAGGGTCCTGGATCTAGACGAGAAAGGGTCAGCTCCGAACCCTAACTCGTCTAGATCCAAAAATTCAGGGCTACCGCGACGTCCGCCGTGGTACAGACCGTTGCTCCCGCGGCCTCACCCGCCGCGATCCACACCCCTGGCGCACCCAAGCCGTCGTACGGCGCCCGTAGACCTCGACCTTGCCGGGAACAACCTGAACGTGGGCAAGATCATCATGGATCGACTGGTATCGGCGGATGCGGTCTCCCGGTGCGAGCGGGCGGCGCATCCGGCGCCAGAGCAGCAGGGCGGCGCCGACGACGGTGGCGGCGACGGGGATCGTCAGGGTGGCCGGCCAGGGCCCGCGCCGCGGGCGGCCGGCCTCCCGGACGGTCAGGTCGGGCAGCAGCCCGGTGGCCAGTTGCAGGTCGAACACCTGGCAGTTCTGGGTGCCCAGTTCGCAGGTGCTGCCCGTGTCGAAGCGGGACAGCGTCCGGCGGGTGCCGGCACCCAACGCCACCTCGGTCAGCGACAGCTGACCCGCGTCGTTCGTGGTCGCGACGACCATGCTGTCCGCCGAGCGCCAGCCGAGCAGTTGTACGACGTCCTGGACCGGTTCCGGCACGGGCGTACCGGTGATGGCGAGGAACTGGACATCGACGGTGAGCGACAGGAACACGCTGTGGTTGGTGTTGCCGCCGGACGGCCCGTCCGCGGCCCAGGGCACGGTGGCGAGGAACCGGCCGTCCGGCGACCAGCCGGCGCCGGCGGCCAGTTCGCGCCCGCCGGGGATGGGGACGGTGCCGGACCCGCGGCCGTCGAGGTCGATCAGGTGGGCCTCCTGGCCGACCTGTACGGCGAGCCGGCCGCTGTCCGGGGCGAACGCCGCGGTCCACGCGGGTGTGGCGGTCGGCACCTCGGTGCTCCGCCCGGTCGACACGTCGAGCAGTCGCAGGGTGCCGGTGCGGGCCACCGTGGAGTCGACGAAGTTGACGGAGCCGTCGGAGGGGCCGAGCGGCGCGGCGGCGTACGCCACGTAGCGGCCGTCCGGCGACCAGGCCAGCAGCCGCACGCCGACCGGGTCGCCGATCGGGATGGACCGGCGCCGGCCGTTGGTCAGGTCCACGAGGAGCAGGTCCCGGGTGGCGCGGCGGTCCTCGCCGAGCAGCACGCGGGTGCCGTCCGGTGCGAGCAGCGCCGTCGGGCGGTCGCGCTCGTCGGCGGCGTCGACCCGCCGGTACGTGTCCCGGTCCGCGCCGACGACCAGTGGCTGGAACATGTTGAACAGCTCGCCGTTGCCGTAGCCGTAGAGGGCGATCGCGCGGCCCGGCGGGGCCTTGCTGACGGTGCTGGTGAGCAGCGAGTACCCGGCGAGGCGGTCCGGCAGGCCGGGCTTTTCCGCGGGGCGCCCGGCTGGGCGGGACGCTGCACGACGGGTACGACCACGACGGCGAGGCAGAACACGACGGCCGCCCACACCGCGGCGGCGCCGATCCGCCCGCGGCGGACCGAGCGGCGGCCCCGGGTGAGCACGGTGTCCAGGTAACCGGCCGGCAGCGGCGGGGCGGGCGCGTCCGGCAGCGTGGCGAACAGGTCTCTCATGGCGTCTGCGACCCTCCCGGCACGTAGTTCGGCAGCAGGCGGCGCAGTGCCGCGATGGCGAGCGAGGTCTGGCTCTTGACGGTCCCCGGCGAGCAGCCCAGCGCCGCCGCGGTCTGCGCGACGTCGAGGTCCTCCCAGTAGCGCAGGACCAGCACCGCGCGCTGGCCGCGGGACAGCTTGGCGAGCGCGGTCAGCAGGTCGACGCGGTGCTCGGCGCCGGCCAGCGGGGTGCTCGCGGGCCCCGCCACCTCGGCCGTGGGGCGGACCCGGCGCGCCCAGAAGCGTTCCCGCTCGGCCAGGTAGGCGTGGAGCAGCATCGCCCGCACGTAGGCGTCGGTCGAGTCCGCCGCGGCCGCCCTGCGCCAATGCCGGTACAGCTTGACGAGGCAGTCCTGGAGCAGATCGTCGGCCGCCGACCACTCTCCGCACAGCCGGTGCGCGAGGCGCCGCAGCACCGGCGTGCGGGCCTGCACGTACTCGATGTAATCCCGTTCGTCGCGCAACCTGACCTCCCAGCCCACTATGAGTGGGCCGGGACCCGATTCGGTTGTGGCGCCCGCCCGACTATCGGTCCTCGAGGTCGCCCTCGGTGCGCAGGTACGCCTCCCGGATGCCGTCGAGCACGGCCGGATCCGGGTACTGCCACATCTTGCGGTCGGCCGCCTCCAGGAGGCGCTCGGCGATGGCGTGCAGCGCCCACGGGTTGGACCGCTCCAGGAACGCCCGGTTCTCCGCGTCCAGCACGTACGCCTCGCCGAGCTTGTCGTACATCCAGTCGGCCACGACGCCGGCCGTCGCGTCGTACCCGAACAGGTAGTCCACGGTGGCGGCGAGCTCGAACGCGCCCTTGTAGCCGTGCCGGCGCATGGCCTCCAGCCAGCGCGGGTTGACGACCCGGGCGCGGAAGACGCGCGCTGTCTCCTCACTCAGCGCCCGGGTGCGCACCGCCTCGGGCTGCGTGCTGTCGCCGATGTACGCGGCCGGCGCGGCACCGGTCAGCGCCCGCACCGTGGCGATCATCCCGCCGTGGTACTGGAAGTAGTCGTCGGAGTCGGCGATGTCGTGCTCGCGGGTGTCGACGTTCTTGGCCGCCACGGCGATGCGCCGGTACGCGGTCTCCATGTCGGCGCGCGCGGGCACGCCGTCGAGCCCGCGGCCGTACGCGAAGCCGCCCCAGGCCGCGTACACCTCGGCGAGGTCGGCGTCGTCGCGCCAGTTCCGGCTGTCGATCAGCGGCAGGATGCCGGCCCCGTACGCGCCGGGCTTGGAGCCGAAGACGCGCGTCGTGGCCCGCCGCTCGTCGCCGTGCTCCCGCACGTCCGCCAGCACGTGCGCCCGGACGTAGTTGTCGGCGGCCGGCTCGTCGAGTGCGGCCACCAGCCGGACCGCGTCGTCGAGCATCGCCACCACATGGGGGAACGCGTCGCGGAAGAACCCGCTGATCCGTACCGTCACGTCGATCCGGGGCCGGCCCAGCTCGTCGAGCGGGACCGGCGCGAGGCCGGTCACCCGGCGGGACGCGTCGTCCCACTGTGGACGGACGCCGAGCAGCGCGAACACCTCCGCCACGTCGTCACCGGCGGTACGCATCGCGCTGGTGCCCCACACGGACAGCCCGACCGAGCGGGGCCAGTCGCCGGTGTCCGCGCGGTAGCGGGCCAGCAGCGAGTCGGCCATCGCCTGCCCGGTCTCCCAGGCCAGCCGGCTCGGGATGGCCTTGGGGTCGACGGAGTAGAAGTTTCGCCCGGTGGGCAGCACGTTGACCAGGCCGCGCAGGGGGACCCGCTCGGCCCGGCCGGTACGTAGCCGCCGTCGAGGGCGTGCAGCACGTTCGTCAGCTCGTCCGTCGTACGCGCCAGCCGGGGCACGATCTCGGTGGCGGCGAAGCGGAGGACGTCACCGACCGGGCCGTCGCCGGCGCGGTCGGGCGACCAGCCGTGCGCCTCCATGTCCTCGACCAGCTCGCGCGCCCGCGCCTCCACGCGGTCCACATCGGACCGCTGGGACGAGGTCAGCCCGAGCGCCTCGCGCAGGCCGGGCAGCGAGATCTGCCCGCCCCACATCTGTCGGGCGCGCAGCATCGCCAGCACGAGGTTGACCCGGGCCTCGCCGGTCGGCGCGGCGCCGAGCACGTGTAGCCCGTCGCGGATCTGCGCGTCCTTGACCTCGCACAGCCAGCCGTCCACGTGCAGCAGGAAGTCGTCGAACTCGGCGTCGTGCGGCCGGTCGTCCACCCCCAGGTCGTGGTCGAGGCGCGCGGCCTGGATCAGCGTCCAGAGCTGCGCCCGGATCGCGGGCAGCTTCGCCGGGTCGAGCGCGGCGATGGTGGCGTGCTCGTCGAGGAGCTGCTCCAGGCGGGCGATGTCGCCATAGGACTCGGCCCGCGCCATCGGCGGCACCAGGTGGTCCACGAGCGTGGCGTGCGCCCGGCGCTTGGCCTGCGTGCCCTCGCCGGGGTCGTTGACCAGGAACGGGTAGATCAGCGGTAGGTCACCCAGCGCCGCGTCCGGCCCGCACGCCGCGGACATGCCGACCGTCTTGCCGGGCAACCATTCCAGGTTGCCGTGCTTTCCGATGTGGACGACGGCGTGCGCGCCGAAGGAGTCCGCCACCCACCGGTACGCGGCCAGGTAGTGGTGGCTCGGCGGCAGGTCGGGGTCGTGGTAGATGGCGATCGGGTTGGCGCCGAAGCCGCGGGGCGGCTGCACCATCACGACCACGTTTTCGGCGCGCAGCGCGGCCAGCACGATGTCGCCGTTGGCGTCGACGTACAGCTCGCCGGGGGCGGGCCCCAGTGCCGCTCGATCTGTTCCCGCAGCCGCGCCGGCAGCGTCCGGTCGTACGCCAGGTAGTCGCGGGCCGGGATGCGCACCGGGTTGCCGGCGAGCTGCTCGTCGGTGAGCCAGTCCGGGTCCTGCCCGCCGGCCGCGATGAGCCTGTGCATCAGGGCGTCGCCGTCCGCCGGCAACTCCGAACCCACGGCGTAGCCACGCGAACGCAGGGCGGCCAGCAGCCGTACCGTGCTCGCGGGCGTGTCCAGCCCGACCGCGTTGCCGATCCGGGAGTGCTTCGTCGGGTACGCGGACAGCATGACGGCCACCCGCTTGTCCGGCGCGGCGACGTGCCGCAGCCGGGCGTGCGCGACGGCGATCCCGGCCACCCGTGCGGCCCGCTCGGGGTCGGCGACGTACACGGTGAGCCCGTCGGCGTCGACCTCCTTGAAGGAGAACGGGACCGTGATGATCCGGCCGTCGAACTCGGGGATCGCCACCTGGCTCGCCGCGTCCAGTGGGGACAGTCCATCGTCGCCGGTGGCCCACGCCTGCCGGCTCGTGGTCAGGCACAGCCCTTGCAGGATGGGCACGTCGAGGGCGGCCAGCGCGCCCACGTCCCACGCCTCGTCGTCGCCGCCCGCGCTGGCTTCGGCGGGCCGCGTGCCGCCGGCCGCGAGCACGGTCACGACGAGCGCGTCGGCGTGCCGCAGCGTCGCCAGCAGCGCCGGGTCCGGCGTCCGCAGCGAGGCGCAGTAGACCGGCAGCGGCCGCCCGCCCGCCGCGGCGACGGCCGCGCACAGCGCCGACACGAACGCGGTGTTTCCCGCCACATGGTGCGCCCGGTAGTAGAGCACCGCGACCACCGGCCCGTCGCCGTCCGGCAGGTCCCCGGCGCCCCAGGTCGGCGTGGGCGCCGGCGGCGCGAACCCGTGCCCGGTCAGCAGCACCGTGTCGGACAGGAAGCGGTGCAGCTCGGCCAGGTTTCCCGGCCCGCCGTGGGCGAGGTAGGCGTGCGCCTCCGCGCACACCCCGCTGGGCACGGTCGAGAGCCGCATCAGCTCCGCGTCGGGCGCCTGCTCCCCGCCGAGTACGACGACCGGCCGCGCACCGGCGAGCAATGCGTCGAGCCCGTCCTGCCAGGCCCGGTGGCCGCCGAGGATCCGGACCACCACCAGGTCGGCGCCGTCCACCAGGGCGGGCAGGTCGTCGACGGTGGTGCGGGCCGGGTTGGCCAGGCGGTAGGCGGCGCCGCTCGCCCGCGCGCTGAGCAGGTCGGTGTCGGACGTCGACAGCAGCAGGATCACGCCGGGCTCCTCCCCGGGATCCGCGTCCCGGCTGGTCGGACGCGGCGACGGGAGTGTCTGGCTCCTGAGTCGTTGCTCAGTGACAGTGGCGGGACCGCGCCGGACTCGCACCGGCTTCCTCCGCTTGTCGCCGCGGGTTGCGGACCCCAGCGTAGCTGCCCGTAGTATCCGGCCCGTGCCCAGGTCACCCCGGCGGTCCCACCCCGACGCCTGCCCCGGCGCGATCGACGTGCACCGCGCCGTCGACGGCGGGCTGGCGCGGGTCCGCGTGCCCGGCGGCGCGCTGACCGCCGCCCAGTGGCGGGCGCTCGCGGACGCGACGGCCGAACTGGGCGACGGCGGGCTGGAGCTCACGTCCCGGGCCAACCTCCAGGTCCGCGGCCTCGCGGCCGGCGCGGAGACGGCGCTCGCCGCGCGGCTGTCGGCGGCCGGCCTGCTGCCGTCGGTCACCCATGAGCGGGTACGGAACATCGTCGCCTCGCCGTTGAGCGGGCGCGACGGGCGGGGCGTGCTGGATGTCCGGTCGCTCGTGGCGGCGCTCGACCGGGCCCTGTGCGCCGATCCGGCGCTGGCGCAGCTGCCCGGCCGCTTCCTGTTCGCGCTCGACGACGGGCGCGGCGACGTGGCCGGGCTGGGCGCCGATGTGGGACTGCGCGGCCGGACGGTGCTGCTCGCCGGCCAGGACAGCGGCCTGCGGGTGGCCCCGGACGAGGCGGTGCCGGTGTTGCTGGCGGCGGCGCACGCGTTCCTGGCGCTGCGCGGCGACCACTGGCGGCTGTCCGAAATAGACGATGGCGCGGCGCTCGTGGCGGCCCGCCTGGGCTCCGGGCCGGCGGCGGCGCCGCCCGCGCGACCGGTGGCGCACGGCCCGATCGGCGTCATCCCGCAGGCTGACTGCCGGTTGGCGATCGCCGCGACCGCGCCGCTGGGCCGGCTCGACCGCGCCCAGATCAAGGTCCTGTGTGCGGCGCCGGGCGTGGTCGTCACGCCGTGGCGGAGCGTGGTCGCGGTCGACCTGCCCGACCTCGGGCTCCTGCCCGCGCTGGAAAACGCCGGCCTGGCAACGGATCCCGGCTCGTCGTGGGTCGGCGTGACCGCCTGCGCGGGCTCCACCGGCTGCGCCAAGTCCGCGACCGACGTACGCGCCGACGCGATCGCCCACCACAGTGGACAGTCGTCGCCCCCGCTGCCGGTGCACTGGGTGGGCTGCCCGCGCGCCTGCGGCAGCCCGGCGGCCGACCACGTGCGGATGCTGGCGACCGAGGACGGGTACATGGAGACGCAGCCATGACGGCGTACATCAAGGACGGTGCGGAGATCTACCGCCGGTCGTTCGCGACGATCCGGGCCGAGGCGGACCTCGCCGGGCTGCCGGACGGCGTGGCCCGGGTGGCCGTACGCATGATCCACGCCTGCGGGATGGTCGACCTGGTCGCGGACCTGGCCTGGTCGGCGGGGGTCGTCGCGGCCGCCGAGGCGGCGCTGCGCGGCGGCGCCCCGATCCTGTGCGACGCCGCGATGGTGGCCGCCGGGGTGACCCGCCGCCGGCTGCCCGCGGACAACGAGGTGGTCTGCACGCTCCGCGATCCGCGGGTGCCCGACCTGGCCGCCCGGCTCGGCACCACGCGCAGCGCCGCCGCGCTGGAGCTGTGGCGGGACCGCCTCGACGGCGCGGTCGTCGCGGTCGGCAACGCGCCCACCGCGCTGTTCCGGCTCCTGGAGCTGGTCGGCGAGGGCGCCGGCCGCCCGGCCGCGGTGCTCGGCATCCCGGTCGGGTTCATCGGGGCGGCCGAGTCGAAGCAGGCGCTGGCGGGCAGCGGGCTGGAACACCTGGTGGTGCACGGCCGGCGGGGCGGCAGCGCGATGACCGCGGCGGCGATCAACGCCATCGCGAGCGAGGAGGAGTGATGGGCACGGGGCGTCTGTGGGGCGTGGGGCTCGGACCGGGCGACCCGGAGCTGGTGACCGTCAAGGCCGCCCGGCTCGTCGAACGGGCCGACGTGGTCGCCTACCACAGCGCCCGGCACGGCCGCAGCATCGCGCGTTCGGTGGCCGAGCCGTACCTGCGGGCCGGGCAGATCGAGGAGGCGCTGGTCTACCCGGTGACCACCGAGACGACCGCGCACCCGGGCGGCTACCGGGGCGCCATCGAGGACTTCTACGCCGACTGCGCCGGGCGCCTGGCCGCCCACCTGGAGGCCGGCCGCGACGTGGTGGTGCTGTGCGAGGGCGACCCGTTCTTCTACGGGTCCTACATGCACATGCACAAGCGGTTGGCGCACCGGTACCCCACCGAGGTCGTACCCGGCGTCACCTCGGTCAGCGCGGCGGCTGCCACGCTGGGCCGCCCGCTCGTCGAGCGCGACGAGGTGCTGACCGTGCTGCCCGGCACGCTGGCGCCGGACGAGTTGGCCCGGCGGCTCGCCGGCACCGACTCGGCCGCGATCCTCAAGCTGGGCCGCACGTTCGGCGCCGTGCGGGACGCGCTCGCCGAGGCCGGCCGCCTGGACGAGGCGTGGTACGTCGAGCGCGCCACCACCGACCGGGAGCGCGCCGTTCCGCTGTCCGATGTGGACCCCGCGACCGTGCCGTACTTCTCCCTCGCCATGCTGCCCAGCCGGGTGGCCGCGGCACCGGTCGTCGCGCGGCCGGCACCCGCCACCGCCACCGGTGAGGTGATCGTCGTCGGCCTCGGCCCGGCCGGTCGGGAGTGGACGACACCCGAGGCGCAGTCCGCCCTCGCCGCCGCCGACGACCTGGTCGGGTACGGCCCGTACCTGGACCGGGTGCCGCCGAACCCGCGCCAACGCCGGCACCCGTCGGACAACCGGGAGGAGGCGGCGCGCGCCGCGTACGCGCTGGACCTGGCCGCCTCCGGTGCGCGGGTCGCGGTCGTGTCGTCCGGGGACCCGGGCGTGTTCGCGATGGCCAGCGCGGTCCTCGAGGTGGCCGCGGAGCCGCGCTTCGCGGGCGTGCCGGTGCGGATCGTGCCCGGCCTCACCGCCGCCCAGGCCGTGGCCAGCCGGGCCGGGGCGCCGCTCGGGCACGACTACTGCGTGCTGTCGCTGTCGGACCGGCTCAAGCCGTGGGACGTCATCGTCGAGCGGCTCACCGCCGCGGCCCGCGCCGACCTGGTCATCGCCATCTACAACCCGGCGTCGCGCAGCCGTACGTGGCAGGTGGAGAAGGCCCGGGATCTGCTGCTGGAGCACCGGGCGCCGGACACGCCGGTGGTGGTCGGCCGGGACGTCGGTGGGCCCGCGGAGGACGTACGGGTGGTGCGCCTGGCCGACCTCGACCCGGCCGGGATCGACATGCGCTGCCTGCTGATCGTCGGCTCGTCGACCACGCGCGTGGCCGGGAGCGCGGTGTTCACACCACGGCGTTATCCCTGAGCCACGCGACCGCTTCGTCCACGGTGGACACCGCTGGCACGACCGCGGCCGGGGCCGGCCGGTCGACCATCACGACGGGCAGGCCGAGCTGGCGGGCCGCCACCAGCTTCGCCGCGGTCATCTCGCCGCCGCTGTCCTTCGTGACCAGTACGTCGATCGCCTGCTCCCGCATGAGCGCCGCCTCGCCGTCCACCGTGTACGGTCCCCGGTCCAGCAGCAGCAGGTGCCGGGCCGGCAGCGGCGGCTCCGGCGGGTCCACGGTGCGGATGAGAAACCACAGGTCCAGCGGGGCGAACACGGCCAGGCTCTGCCGTCCGGTGGTCAGCATCACCCGCTTGCCCAGTCCGGGCAGCGCGGCCGCGGCCTGAGCCACGGTCGGCACCCGGCGCCAGTCGTCGCCCGGCTCCGCGGTCCAGCCCGGCCGGTGCAGCGCCAGCAGCGGCACGCCGGTCTGGGCGGTGGCCGCCCGAGCGGAGGCGCTGATCCGGCTCGCGAACGGGTGCGTGGCGTCCACGACGGCGTCGATCCGCTGCTCCGCCAGCCAGGTGGCCAGCCCTTCCGGACCGCCGAAACCGCCGATCCGCACCTGTCCGGCGGGCAGGCGCGGATCGCGTACCCGGCCGGCGAGCGAGGTCACCACGTGCCAGCCCGCGCAGGCGAGGGCCAGGGCGCGGGCCTCGCCGGTGCCGCCGAGGATCAGTAGCCGCATCTAGGCCGCCCCGATCGCGTGGAACGCGCCGGCCCGGGTGCCGAAGTACAGCGTGCCCTTCCACACCGCGGGCGTCGACTCGACACAGCCGCCGATGTGGACCGTCCACAGTGGCTTCGGCTGGGCCTTCGTGTCCCGTACGTCGTACGCGTGCATGTCGCCCTTGCAGTCCCCGATGAGCAGCACGTCGTCGACCACGACCGGCGACTGCCAGGTCGTGGGCGGCAGGTGGAAGCGCCAGCGCACCGCGCCGCTGTCCCGGTCGACGCCGACCACGTCGCCGCCGGTCGTGTCGTAGATGACGACGTCCTTGTAGAGGGCCGGCGTGCCCCAGATCCCGGCGGGCTTGGTGGCGTGGTCGTCCACCTTCCACACCAGCGGATCCTTGGGGCGGCTCGGGTCCAGCTTCATCATCTGGCCGACCTGCCGGGACCGGGCGGTGCCCCGCTCGTACTGCGCGCCGATGTAGAGCGCGCCCTTCTCGTCGGCGACGATGGTGGCGTCCGTGTCGTCGCCGGTCCAGAAGCGAAACACCCGCTTCGGCGTACGGCCCTGCTTGAGCCCGCTGATGTCCCAGCCCTGGACCAGGCCGCCGGAGTTCGCGAAGTACACCACGTTGCCGGACACCGCGACCGAGCCCTCGATGGACACGTTCTGGTCGCCGACGTCCTTGAGCAGTTGGGCGTCCCAGCCCGGTGCGTGGAAGACCACCTTCGGCTTCACCCGCACCTTGCCGTCCGGCCCGTACCCGCGGTTGAGCTTGACGACGTGGAACTGGCTGTTCTCCCCGCCCTCGAAGAGGTAGTCGTCGATGACGAGCGCGGAGCCGTCCCAGTCGTTGTTCCACATCGTGGGGGAGACAGCGGTGGCCGACAGCCGCCACAGCTCGGTGGGCTTGCCGCGGTCGATCGCGAGGATCCGGTAGTAGTTGTCCCGTGAGCCGGTGTAGACCAGCGGAAAGCCGTCGGGGTCCACAGTGACCGAACCCTTGATGATGTCGCCGGTGGGAAAGTCCGGCAGGATCCGCTCGCCGGTCTTCGCGTCGAGGAAGTGCACCGCCCGGTCGTACGCGCCGAAGACCACCCAGGTGCGGCCCTGGCGCTCGAAGACGGCCGGCTGACCGGTCCAGCCCGATCCGCACCAGACCCGCTCGCCCTTTGAGTCGGTCGACTTCGCGCACAGCCCGCCCGTACGCGGGAACTGCCACCGCTGGGCCGGCTTGGTGCGCGGCACCGGCCCGGTGCCGTAGTACGTCCGCGTCGGGTTGCCGCGGAAGGTGAGCAGCCCGTCGACCGTCTCGCCGTACGGCTGGCCCACCTTGGCCGGGTCCGACCACCCCTCGAACGACGCCGGGGCGACCGTCACGGCCTCGACCGGGGTGGCCGGCGGCGACCCGGTCACGAACCGCACCTCCGGCTCGGTGCCACACGCCGCGACGACGCCAACACTGAGCGCGACGACCACCCGTCTCATCACCGCCACAGTGTGCCGGGCCCCCACAACCCCTCGCCACGTTGGCGCCCACGTTGATCAGGGAGTAGCTCGGGCGTGTTGCGGTGCGCCGGGAGAGCGGATCCCTGATCAACGCGATCTTGGGCGGACGTCAGCCGCGGGGACAGATGCAGAACGGGTGGCCGGCCGGGTCGATCAGCACCCGCCAGCGCTCGCCACCGGGCTGGAACTCGGGCTTCGTCGCGCCCGCGGCCAGGTAGAGCTCCTCGGCCTTGTCCAGATCCTCCACGCCCACGTCGAGGTGGAACTGCTTGGTGCCACCCGGGTTGGGCCACGCCGGCGGCTGGTAGTCCTCGACCCGCCCGAAGCCGATCGAGGTGGTCCCGTCGCTGATCATCGCGTACTCGTGCTCGCTGTGGGTCACCTCCCACCCGAGCACCTGGTGGTAGAAGCGGGCGAGCGCGGCCGGGTCCGGCCCGTCGATGTTGACCATGACGAGGTTGGCAATCGCTGTCATGCCCCCAGCCTGCCGCCCATACCTGCCACCTTCCGTCAGGTACCGCAGGTCAAGATCCCCGTGATCAGGGACCTGCTCCCGCGCCACTCCGCAACACGCCAGAGCTATTCCCTGATCAACTCGCGAGGCGGGGGCTAGCGGGGCGGGTGGGGGAGTAGAGGTGGCTGTCGGGGAAGTTCAGGGCGGTCAGCACCTGGCCTACGACGATGACGGCGGTGCGTTTCACGGCGGCCGCGTGGACCTGGGCCGCGATGGTGGACAGCGGGCCGCGGAGGATGAGCTCGTCGGGGCGGCTGGCGTACGCGACCACGGCGGCCGGGCAGTCCGCCCCGTAGTGCGGGACCAGCGCGGCCACCACGTCGTCGATGCGCTGGACGGCCAGGTGCAGCACGATCGTGGCGCGGCTGGCGCCGAGGGTGGCCAGGTCCTCGCCGGGCGGCATCGGGGTGGCCTGTCCTGATACGCGGGTCAGGATCACGGTCTGCCCGACTGTGGGCACAGTCAGTTCGCGGCCCAGCGACGCGGCCGCCGCCGCGAAGGCGGGCACGCCCGGGGTCACGTCGTACGGCACGCCGGCCGCGTCGAGGCGGCGCATCTGCTCGGCCATCGCGCTGAACACCGACGGGTCGCCCGAGTGCAGCCGCGCCACGTCGAGCCCACCGGCGTGGGCGGACACCATCTCGGCGACGATCTCGTCCAGGGTCAGCCGGGCGGTGTCCACTGTGCGCGCACCGGTCGGGCAGTGCGCCAGCAACTCCAACGGGACGAGGCTGCCGGCGTACAGGCAGACCGGGCTGGCCGCGATCAGGTCCCGCCCCGCACGG
This sequence comes from Phytohabitans rumicis, assembly GCF_011764445.1. Lineage (NCBI taxonomy): Bacteria > Bacillati > Actinomycetota > Actinomycetes > Micromonosporales > Micromonosporaceae > Phytohabitans > Phytohabitans rumicis. Next base: position 1,979,178 of record NZ_BLPG01000001.1, on the reverse strand, counting down.
TGATCAGGTCGGCCGCACCCGGTCCCGCGCCGATGAAGTGGACAGTCACTTGTGCACCGTCCACTGTGTTACCGGCAGCGCCGGCCGCCAGCCGGTGAAGCCCCCCACCGGCGCCGCCCGGTTGATGGCGATGCGGGTCAGGTCGCCGCCCACCCGGCCGTACCAGTCGGTCACGACGCGCTCGGACTCCAGCGTCACCGCGTTGACCACCAGCCGCCCGCCGGGGCGCAGCGCCGCCCAGCACTGCTCCACCATCCCGGGCGCGGTCACCCCGCCGCCGACGAACACGGCGTCCGGCGCCGCGAGGCCGGAAAGCGCCGCCGGCGCCCGGCCTTCCACCACGACAAGTCCGGGTACGCCCAGCGACTGGGCATTGGCGCAGATGCGTGCGGCCCGTGCACCGTCGGACTCGACCGCGATCGCCCGGCACGCCCGGTGCGCGCGCATCCACTCGATCGCGATGCTGCCGGCGCCGGCCCCGACGTCCCACAGGAGTTGGCCGGGCACGGGCGCCAGGCGGGCCAGCGTGATCGCCCGGATCTCCCGCTTGGTGAGCTGCCCGTCGTGGTCGTACGCCGCGTCGGGCAGGCCGGGCACGGTCGGCAGCACGGCGGTGCCCCGGCACTGGACGGCCACCAGGTTGAGCGGGTCGGCCGCGTCCCACGAGTCCTGGGCGGTGCCCCGCACGATCCGTTCGCCGGGACCGCCGAGCTGTGCCAGCACGGTCAGCGCGCTCTCGCCGTACCCCTTGGAGGTGAGCAGCGCGGCGATGGCCGCGGGGGAGGCGGCACCGGCGGAGAGCACGAGCAGGCGGCGGCCGGGGTGGACGGCGGTGTGCAGCAGTTCGACCGGGCGGCCGACCAGGCTGACCACCTCGACCTCCTCGGCGGCCCAGCCGAGCCGGGCGCAGGCCAGCGACGTCGACGCCGCCTGCGGGAGCACCGTGACCCGGTCGGGTCCGAGGATCCGCACCACCGTGGAGCCGATGCCGTAGAACATAGGGTCGCCGCTGGCCAGCACGCACGTGCGGGCGTCGCGGTGCCGTTCGAGGAGGCCGGGCAGGGCGGGCAGCAGCGGGGATGGCCACGGCACCCGCTCGCCCTTGGCCTCGTCCGGGACCAGGTCGAGCTGGCGCCGGCTGCCGAGCAGCACCTCGGCGGCGCGTACGGCGTCCTGGGCGGTGGCGGACAGGCCGGCCCAGCCGTCGGCGCCGATGCCGACCACGGTCACGTCAGGCATTGCCGAGCACCCGGGTGACGGTGATCTCGATGACGACGCGCCGCGGGTTGGCGCGCGGCGTGCGGTAGCGCTCGGCGTACCGGCGCTCGGCGTCGCGGACGGCGGCCGGGTCGTCGCGCACCACCGCGTGACCCTCCAGAGTGGACCAGGTGCGGCCGTCGACCTGGCAGATCGCGACCCGCCCGGTGGCGGCGGCGTGGCGCGCCTTGCGGGAGTCGCGCGAGGTGATGACGCGGGCCACGCCGGCGTCCGGGTCGAGCGTGACGCCGACCGGGGTGACGTGTGGCGAGCCGTCCGGGCGCAGCGTGGTCAGCGTGCACAGGTGCCGCTCGCGCCAGAACGCCCTAAATGTCTCGCCAGCCACGATCACGCCGGCTACCGTACCGTCGCGTGGACGAGACCCTGTACGCCGGCAGCGCCCCGTACTACGCGGTGGGCCGCATGCCGTACCCGCAAGAGGTGGCCGACGCGCTCCGGCGCGAGCTGGGGCTGGACGGCACCGGACGGTTGCTGGACGTGGGCTGCGGACCGGGGTCGCTGACGCGGCTGCTGGCGCCGCTGTTCGCGGCAACGGTCGGGATCGACGCGGACGCCGGGATGCTCGCCGCCGCGCCGGCCGTCCCTGGCGTGACGTGGCGCCGGATGCGGGCCGAGGAGCTGCCCGGCGACCTGGGCACGTTCCGGGTGGTGACGTTCGCGCAGTCGTTCCACTGGATGGACCGGCAGCGGGTCGCGGGCCTGGTCCGGCCGATGCTCGAGGCCGGCGGCGCCTGGGTGCACGTCGGCGCCATCACGCACCGCGGCCGGGTCCAGGCGGGCGCGCCGCCGTACGACGAGATCGACGCCCTGATCGCCCGCTACCTCGGGCCGGTGCGGCGGGCCGGGCAGGGCCTCCTGCCCGGCGGCACCCTGGGCGGGGAGGAGGACGTCATGCGGGCCGCCGGCTACCGCGGCCCGGCGCGGCTGGTGGTCGGCGGCGACACGGCCGTCGAACGCTCCACGGACGAGGTGGTAGCCGCCGTCTTCTCGCTGTCGAACGCCGCGCCGCACCTGTTCGGCGAGCGGCTGGCCGACTTCGAGCGGGACCTGCGCGCCCTGCTCGGCGGCGGGCCCTTCACCGAGCACACCCACCCGGTCGAGCTCGTCATCTGGAGTTAGTCGTTCAGGACCTTGGCGAGCTCGTCGCGGAACCGGCGCTCCGGCTCAGTCACCAGGTCGCCGCCGAGGCCCAGCAGGCCGCCGCTGGGCGCCGCGGTGACCACCTGCTCGGCGACGCTGACCAGCCAGTGCGCGTACGCCCCGGCCTCGCCCGCGCTGACCTTGCCGTGCAGCAGGGTGGCCGCCTCGCCGGCCCGCTTGAGCACGTCGGCGGTGTACGCCTCGGGGTCGCTCGGCGCGATCGCGGGCAGTTCCTCGCCGGCCTCCGGGTCGCCCACCCGCGCGACGACCTCCAGCGCGACCGCGGCGACGAGCGGGCTCGCGCCCTCCCGGCCGGCGGCGATTGCTGAAAGGCCCGCCGCGTTCTCGGCGTGCGTGCGGCGGGTGCCGTCCGACTCGGCGGCGCTGGCCGCGATGAGGACCGACTGCGGCAGGCCGACCAGCAGCCCCCACTCCTCGTCGGAGAACCCGAGCGTCGAGTACACCGGTTGTTCCGTCACGTGCTCGCCTCTTTCCTCAGCGGTCGACCCCGCTCAGGGTAGACAGCAATCCCTGGGCCCGGACGACCGGCACCGATAGGGTCTTGTACCCGACGTCGTCGAACAGAACCGTCATCCGGTCCGCCTCGTACGCCAGCACCATGCCGAGGCCCCACTCCGCGTGCCGTACCGTGCTGTGCAGCGGAAACGGCCCGGCGCCGTTGGAGCGGTGCGCGCGCCCGGCGGCGCAGTTGTCGCAGTGCCCGCAGGGCTTGCTGAGGTGCTCGCCGAAGTACGCGAGCAGCGCCTGGCCGCGGCACGAGCGGCGTTCGGCGAACGCCCGCATCATGTCGGTGCGCGAGCGCTGCAGGGCCTGCTGCCGCTCCACCTCGGCCAGCGCGGCGCGGGCCGCCTCGGCGGGGATCGGCGCGTACGGGGGCGCGGTGAGCTTGTGCGGTCCGGCCGGCACCGCCGCGCCGACCTCCTCCAGCAGGCCGAGCAGCTGGCCGAGCCGGCGGGTGCCCAGCCCGGTGCGGTCGCGCAGCGCGGTGCGGCTCAGCGGGCCGGTGCGCAGCACGGCGGCCAGGTCGCGCAGCTCCTTCTCGTCCGGCGCGCCGCCGGTGAAGAACCGCTGCAGCGCCACGTCCTCGGCCCGCCACAGCAGCAGCGCCCGCGCCGGGTCGCCGTCCCGCCCGGCGCGCCCGATCTCCTGCTGGTAGCTGTCCGGCGAGTCCGGCAGCGCCATGTGCGCCACCCACCGGATGTCCGGCTTGTCGATGCCCATCCCGAACGCCGACGTGGCGACCATGACCGGCACCTTGCCCGCGAGGAAGTCCCGGTGCCGCTTCTCCCGCATGCCCGCGGCCATCCCGCCGTGGTACGCCTGCGCCCCGAACCCGGCCGCGGACAGCCGCTCGCCCAGCTCCTCGGCGGCGCGCCGGGTCGGGACGTACACGATGCCGGGCCCGGTGTCCGCTCGGAGCAGCGCGACGAGGCGGCGCCAGCGGTAGTCCTCGTCGGGGCAGTGGGCCACCTCGAGGAAGAGGTTGGACCGGTCCAGCCCGGACACCACGACGAGCGGGTCGCGCAGGCGGAGCCGGGCGGTGATGTCGTCGCGGACCGGCGGGGAGGCCGTGGCGGTGAGCGCGAGGACGGGAGGCCGGCCCAGCCCGTCGATGAAGTGACCGAGCGCTAGGTAGTCGGGGCGGAAGTCGTACCCCCAGGAGGAGATGCAGTGCGCCTCGTCGACCGCGACCAGGCTCGGCTTCAGGGCGCGCACCTCGGCCAGCCGCTCCGGCTGGGCGAGCTGCTCCGGGGTGATGAACAGGAACCGGGCCTCGCCGCGGCGCAACGCTTCCAGGGCCGCGGCCCGCTGGCCGGGCGTCTCGGCGGAGCTGACCCGGACGGCGTGCATGCCGGGTCGGTTGTTGAGCGCGGCGATCTGGTCCTGCTGCAGGGCGAGCAGCGGGGAGATCACCACCGTGGGTCCGGGCAGCAGCGTCGCCGGCACCTGGTAGACGGCGGACTTGCCGCCGCCGGTCGGCAGGACGACGAGCGCGTCGCGGCGGCGCAGCACGGCCTTCATCGGACCGAGCTGGCCGGGTCGCAGGCGACGCCAGCCAAATTGGGTACGCGCGGCGCGGCGCACCCGGCGGGAGAGGAACAGCGGCAGCATCATGGCCCCGCCATCTTGCCCCGCCGGGCGGGCGGTTATGCCTCCGGCCTGGTGGGTCCCTCGCCGGGCTGACCCTCCGGGCAGCGCACCCGCAGATGCTGGTGGCCGAACGGCTTGTCGATCAGCCAGCAGTGGTGTGGCTCCTCGGTGCCGGGATGCGCGTACCCGTCGAAGAACCGGCACGTCACGCACATCTTGGTGACCGGGATCTGGCCCTCGCGCTGCATCCGCCGGATGTGGTCACTGACCACGCCGAGCAGCTGGTACTGCCCCTCGTGGTCGAGGTTGTGCAACTCGGCGAGCAGGTCGGCGGCCCAGTTGAGCAGCTCGGGGGACTGGACGCGCCCCTGCGCCGTCAGCGCCACCCGCACCGAGTGCGGCGCGTACGACGGGGACGGGTCGACCGTGACCAGGCCCTCGCGGGCGAGCGTCGACACGGCCGCCATGGTCGCCTGGGTGGTCATGTTGAGGTCGGCGGACAGGTCGGCGAGCGGGTAGATCTCGCTGCGGCGGCTGAGCAGGAGGAGCACTTGTTGTTGGGCGATGGTGCGCTCCAACTTCGCCGACGGTCCCTCGGCCACGTGGACGGCGACCGCCACGCGGGCCAGGCCGGTGGCGAGCTGGCGGGTTGAGGTTTCGAGGTCCACGTGTATCTGCCTCTTTGGCTGGGGGAGCAGCGCTGTTCGTACCGGCGGTCACGTTACTCCAGCCGCACCCGGCGTAACAGTCACAGAAAGGCACCGTCTTCCACAGATGTTCCTTAAACGGTCATCTCCCCTTGCCGAACATGGAACGGATCGCGGCGAGGAGCAGGAGTGCGCCGAGGATGGCGCCCACCACGCGTACGGCGGGGATGTCGAACCAGCTCCGGTCCTCGGCGGCGTGCACCGCGGCGACGTACAGCGCATCCATCCTGGCACTGTCGCACGCGCTGTCGAGATTCAAGCGCCCCCCGGTGGCCCCGGCGCGCCGATCAAGGGGAGGGGTTCGGGAAACTGGAAGGTTTGTTGACTATTTCGGGTTACGGGTGTCACCATGACGTACGCGCACCGGGGGGCCCTTACGGTCCACCGTCCACTATGGAATTCCGGGGGGTCTCATGTCCGAAGCTGGCCGCGACCTGGTTCGCCTCGCCGGCGCGGTGTTGCAGCCGGGCTTCGAGGGCACGTCACCGCCGCCGTGGGTCCGTCGCTGGCTGGGCGAAGGGCTCGGTGGGGTGGCGCTCTTCGGGCGCAACGTCGAGAACCCCGCGCAGGTGGCCGCCCTGACCGCCGCGCTGCGCGCCGAGCGGCCGGACGTGATCGTGGCGATCGACGAGGAGGCCGGCGACGTCACCCGGTTCGAGACGCGGCAGGGCAGCTCGCGTCCGGGCAACCTGGCGCTCGGTGCGGTCGACGACGTGGCGCTGACCGAGGCGGTCGCCCGCGACCTGGGCCACGACCTGGCGCAGGCGGGCATCACGCTGGACTACGCGCCGGACGCCGACGTCAACGTCAACCCGGACAACCCGGTGATCGGCGTGCGCGCGTTCGGGGCCGACCCGGATCTGGTGGCCCGGCACACCGCCGCCTGGATCACCGGGCTGCAGTCCGCCGGGGTGGCCGCCTGCGCCAAGCACTTCCCGGGGCACGGGGACACGAGCGTCGACTCGCACATCGACGTACCCCGGATCGGATCGTCGCGGGCGGAGCTGGACGTGCGGGAATTGCCGCCGTTTCGCGCGGCGATCGCCGCCGGGGTCCAGGCGATCATGACGGGTCACCTGCTCGTGCCGGCGGTCGACCCGTACCGGCCGGCGACGCTGAGCCGCGCGGTCGTGACCGATCTGCTCCGCGACGAGCTCGGCTTTCCCGGCGCGGTGATCACCGACGGCATCGAGATGCGCGCGCTCACCCGCCGCTACGGCCTGGAAGGGGCCGCGGTCCAGTCGCTCGCCGCGGGCGTGGACGCCATCTGCGTCGGGGGCGACCACGCCGACGAGGGTACGGCGAGCCGGCTGCGCGCCGCGATCGTCGAGGCGGTGACCTCGGGGGCGCTGCCGGAGGAGCGGCTCGCCGAGGCGGCCAAGCGGGTCGAGCAGCTCGCCGCGTGGACCGCCCAGGCGCGGGCCGCCGCGATGCCGGACCGACCGGGCGGGGCCCCGGTCGGCCTGGCGGCGGCGCGGCGAGCGGTACGGGTCATCGGCACCGGCCTGCCGCTCGCCGCGCCGCCGCACGTCGTGGAGTTCGAGCCGCCCCTCAACATGGCGATCGGGCCGGAGACGCCGTGGGGCGTCGCCGTACCCCTGCTGGCTCTGCTGCCGGGCACGACGGCCACGCGGCTGTCGGCGGAGGCCGACGGATTCATCCTTGCGGCTGACGGGCGGCCGCTCGTGCTTGTCGTGCGCGACCTACACCGGTACGACTGGATGGCGCGCGCGGTGGCGTCGGCGCTGGCCGCCCGGCCGGACGCGGTGGTGGTGGAGATGGGCGTGGCGGAGAAGGTGGTGGGTGCGGTGCACGTGGCGACGTTCGGGGCGACCCGGGCGTGCGGGCAGGCGGCCGCCGAGGTCCTCGCCGGACGGACGGCCTGACCACTGTCCACAGCGGAGTGTGCCCCCACGGATACGCGGAGTTGCACTATCGTCCATTCGTGGCCACCGATTGGCAGCGCGCCGTGATGGTGCCTTCGTGGATCCGCTGGCTGCCGTGTTCGTTCGCTTTTCTGACGGTCGTGCCCGATCAGGAGCGGTTCCGCCGCTCGGCGTGGTCAATGCTGCCGTGGGACAAACCGGTCTGGTGTGACCCCGGGTCGGTCGACGACTGGGTCGTCCAGGCGCAGCGCTACCACCCACGCCGCGAGGCCGACCACGCCGAGCTGCACGCCCGGGACCACTACGACCGGGTGGTGCGGGTGCGGGCGGCCCGGGTCGAGCTCTTCACCGAGATGTGCCTCCGGCGCGGGCTGCCGGTGCCGCACACCCTGGACGAGCTGCTGGCCTGTCTGGTCGGGTTCGGACTGTTCGAGATGGACGGTGAGTGGCTGCTGCCCCGGCTCGATCAGAACCCGGTCGACGTCCTGCCGCTGGTCGGCGAGGAGGTCGTCAACGAGCACCGGGCCCAGCAGGACGACCGCACCGTGCTGGTCGCGATCACCGTGCGGGAGCTGGCCGAGCACAGCCGCCCGCGCTGGCGGCGCCGCCTGGTCGAGACCGACATCGGCGCGCTGGCCGGCGCGCTGCGCATGCCGGTCGAGGAGATCCGGCGGGCGCTCACCCAGCTGGGCGAGATCGCCGGCCTCGTCGTCGAGCCGGCGCCCGCGGTCGCCCAGGATCGGGTACGCATCACCGTGACCTGGCCCGCGTTCGCGCGGCTGTTCCCGTTCGACGACCTGCCGGCACCCGAGCACGCCGTTTGAACCTGCGGGGGTGGTGATCCACGCGTACCCTGGCCGGGTGACGAAGCGACTGACCGCCCGCGTGGCGATTGGCCTGGCCCTCGCAGTGACCGTCCTGTCCGGCTGCAGCTCCGAGGGGGCGTCCACGGACTGCGGCCTCGACGCGTGCACGGTGACGTTCGACCGGGGCGTGGAGGCGAACGCCAGCGTCCTCGGCGTGGACGCGAAGCTGGTCGGCGTCGACGGCGACAAGGTGACCGTGGAGGTGGCCGGGGAGCAGCTGACGCTGACCGTCGGCCAGCAGGGCACCGACGTCAGCGGGCTGAACGTGACCCTGGAGAGCGTCAACGACGACCAGGTGGTGGTCAAGATAGCCCGGTAGGGGGCATACCTGTGGAGACCCTGCTGTGGGCGATCGCTGCGACGCTCGGCGCCGCGGCGGTCGCCCTCGGCGCGGTCGAGGTGGTGCACCGGGTCATCCGCCGGCTCGGCCGGCACTCGATTCTCCTACGGGAGCTGTCCGATCACGCCCACCGGCCGTTCCAGGTGGCGGCGTCGCTGCTGGCGGCCGAGGTAGCCGTCCGCAGCGCGGTGGGGGACTTCGCGGGGCGGACGGCCGTCGTACACCTGCTGGTCCTGGCCGTGATCGGCGCGTTCGCCTGGCTGGTGGGCGCGCTCATGCTGGTCGTCGAGGACGTGGCGCTGGACCGCTTCCGCACCGACGTGCCCGACAACCGGCGGGCCCGGAAGCTGCACACCCAGGTGGTGATGCTGCGCAGGGTGACGGTCGCGGCGATCGTCGTGATCACGTTCGGCGTGATGCTGATGACGTTTCCGCACGTCCGGGCCGTGGGCGCCAGCCTGCTGGCCTCCGCGGGGATCATCGGTGTGCTGGCCGGGTTGGCCGCGCAGAGCACGCTGAGCAACGTGTTCGCCGGGCTCCAGCTCACCTTCAGCGACGCGCTGCGCCTGGACGACGTGGTGGTCGTCGAGAACGAGTGGGGCCGCATCGAGGAGCTGACCCTCACGTACGTGGTGGTGCAGATCTGGGACGACCGCCGGTTGATCATGCCGACGACGTACTTCACCTCCAAGCCGTTCCAAAACTGGACCCGGACCCGGGCGGCGGTGCTGGGCACCGCGGAGCTCGACGTGGACTGGGCGGTGCCGGTCCAGGCCATGCGCGAGGAGCTGCGCCGCCTGATGGAGGGCACCCAGCTGTGGGACGGCCGGGTGTGCGTCCTGCAGGTCACCGACGCGGTCGGCGGCATGGTCCGGATCCGGGCGCTGGTCAGCGCCGTGGACGCGCCGACCCTCTGGGACCTGCGCTGCCTGGTCCGCGAGCACCTGGTCGGGTGGATCCGCGAGCAGCACCCGACCGCGCTGCCGCGCCTGCGCGCGGAGGTCGGCGACGGCGCCAACCAGCTCGTGTGGCAGTGGTCCAAGCCGCTGCGCGAGGCGCCCGTGGAGGGCGAGCCGGACCACGACGCGCGGGTCTTCGGCGGCAGCCAGGAGGGCGAGGCCCGAGCGGCCGACTTCGAGGGCCCGGCGGACCGATCAAGAACATAGGGCGCAAGGGTTGGCGTACTCCTAGGCTGGGCATAGTCCCGGTAATGGGGTGAAGGAGGACGCCATGGCCGATGTTCTCGAACGCGCTCCGGCTCGGCCGGTCGCCGAGCAGTCCACCGCCGAGTTGGTGCAACGCGCCAGCGAACAGATTTCCCTGCTGGTCCGCGACGAGCTGACGCTCGCCAAGGCCGAGCTCACCGACAAGGCCAAGCACGCCGGGGTCGGGCTGGGCCTGTTCGGCGGCGGGGGCGCACTGGCGTTCTACGGCGTCGGGGCGCTGGTCGCCGGGGGCGTGCTGCTCCTGGACCTGGTCCTGCCGGCGTGGGCGGCCGCGCTGATCGTGGCCGGCGCGCTCTTCATCATCGCGGCCGTGCTCGCGCTGGTGGGCAAGGGGCAGGTCAGCCGGGCGGTGCCGCCGATGCCCGAGGCGGCCGCCTCGGGCCTGCGCGCCGACCTCGACGCGGTGACCACGGCCGTGCGGTCGCACGGCACGAACGGCGGGCGGTTGTGATGGCCACTGTCAACGGGAAGGTCGACACCCAGGCTTTGCGGGCGGAGATCCAGCGGACGCGCGCCGATCTCGGCGAAACGGTCCAGGCGCTCGCCGCCAAGGCCGATGTCAAGGCCCGGGTACGCCGTTCCGCCGCGCACCGCGTCGAAAGCGCCCGCGCGCACCCCGTACCGTTGGCCGCCGCCGCCTCCATGGTGACCGGCGCCCTCGTGGCCGTTGTCGTGTTGCTGATGATCCGGCGGAGGCGCCGGTGAAAGTGAGTGGATTGATGGGAAAGGTCGCTTATAAGCCGGTCGGGATGCTGCTGGGGATCGGTGCCGGTTTGCTGGCCGGCGTCATCTTCAAGCAGGTCTGGAAGGTGGCCGCTGGCGACGACGACGCCCCCGACGCCACCGACGAGGAACGCGGGTGGGGCGAGGTCCTGGCGGCCGCCGCGCTCCAGGGCGCGATCTTCGCCGTGGTGAAGGCCGCGGTCGACCGGGGCGGCGCCGCAGGGGTCCGCAGCCTCACCGGCAAGTGGCCGCATTGACCCGTATCCGGCTAAAGCGGACCCAATTTAACGCTGGATCAGGTCACATGTCGGAGAAAATCGTCGGGTAAGCTGTGCGAAGTTTTTGCGTACGTGGTTTGCTGGTCCACGCTGTTGAGAGATGGCGTGGTTGGGAAGACTCCTTCATCGGGGGCCGGCTCAGGCGCCGCTGCTCGAAAACGGCCAATCGGCCGCACGGTGTGCTCGGCCGCCAGTTTTAGAAGGAGATACAGCATGGCGCAGGGAACCGTGAAGTGGTTCAACGCAGACAAGGGCTTCGGCTTCATCACCGTTGACGGCGGGGGTTCCGACGTCTTCGTCCACTTCTCGGCGATCCAGACCAGCGGCTACCGGACGCTGGAGGAGAACCAGCGGGTGGAGTTCGAGATCGCGCAGGGCCAGAAGGGCCCGCAGGCTGAGCAGGTCCGCCCCATCTGATCCTCAGTCCGTCGAGCCCCCGCATCCTGCCCTGTATGCGGGGGCTCGACGCTGTGTTGATGGGTTCGATCGCTCGCGCTGTGTTTGATGGTTCGGATCGCTCGCGCGGCGCTTTAGGGCGACGTCTCCCTGTGGCGGCGGGGTCCGTGGTGGTCACGGGGGCGCGACGCCACAGGGAAACGTCGCCGCGCCAGCTCGCTCCCTCACTGCTTTCGGCGGGCGCGGAGGCCGATGGCGATGAGGATCAGGCCGAGCACGCCGACGATGGGGCCGGCGATGGCCCACGCGGTCACGTCGGTCATCACGCTGCCGGTCAGGTAGCCCAGGCCCTGCAGGGTCCAGACGCAGCCCACCACGACGGCGAGCAGCCCGAGGGCCAGCGGCAGCCACGCCTTCACGAGGTCACCACCGGTGGTGCACCTGGGGGCGGACGAGCTCGTCGTACACGGCGGTGACCGTGGCGTGCGCCTCGGGCGGCAACGGTGCGAGCGCGGCGGCCGAGGCGTTCGCGTGGGCCTGCTCGGGGTTGCGCGCGCCGGGGATCACCACGGTCACGGCGGGCTGGTCGACGATCCAGCGCAGCGCGAACTGGGCCATCGTCTCGCCGGCCGGCACCAGCGGCTTGAGGCGGCGTACGGCGGACAGGCCGGTGGCGTAGTCGACGCCGGAGAAGGTCTCGCCCACGTCGAACGACTCGCCGTGCCGGTTGTAGTTGCGGTGGTCGTCCGCGGCGAACCGGGTGTTCTCGTCGTACCGGCCGGAGAGCAGCCCGCTGGCCAGTGGCACCCGGGCGATGATGCCCACGCCGGCGGCGGCCGCGGCGGGCAGGACCTGCTCCAGCGGCTTGAGGCGCAGGGCGTTCAGGATGATCTGGACGCTGGCCACGCCGGGGCGGGCGATGGCGGCGAGCGCCTCGTCGCAGGTCTCCACGCTCACCCCGTACGCGGCGATGCGCTTCTCCTGCACCAGGGTGTCCAGCGCGTCGAAGACCGCCCCGGTGTGGTACACGGGCGTGGGCGGGCAGTGCAGCTGCACCAGGTCGAGCGTGTCGACGCCGAGGTTGGTGCGGGACCGGTCGTTCCAGGCCCGGAAGTTGTCCAGCGTGTACGCCGAGGGCTCCTGCGGCACGCGCCGGCCCATCTTGGTGGCGACGAACAGGTCCCCGCCGTGCTGGCGCAGGAACCGGCCGATGAGCTGCTCGCTGCGGCCGTCGCCGTACACGTCGGCGGTGTCGATGAACGTGACGCCGGACTCGACCGCGGCCGCGAGCGTCGCGAACGCCGCGTCCTCGCTCACCTCGCCCCAGTCCGCGCCGAGCTGCCAGGCGCCGAGTCCGATCACGCCCGCGTCGCGGCCTAATGATGCTGCGTCCGCGTGTGCGGCGCTTGCCCCCGATGGTGCCGCGGGCGCGGCTGCAGCCAGCCGGCCGAAATTCCGCTTCTCCACGGGCCCACACTAGCGGTATGGTTAGCAAGACGTACGTACGGTTTGGGGGACTCATGTGGGATCCGAGCACGTATCTGCGGTACGGGGACGAGCGGTCGCGACCGTTCTACGACCTGGTGGCCCGCGTCGGGGCGGACCGGCCGCGCGCCGTCGTCGACCTCGGCTGCGGGCCCGGCAACCTCACCGCCACGCTCGCCCAGCGCTGGCCCGACGCCCGGGTACGGGGCATCGACTCCTCGGCGGAGATGATCGAAAAGGCATCGGCTGAGGCGTACCCGGTGGGATTTTCGGTGGGCGACCTGCGCGACTGGACCCCGGAGCCGGACGTGGACGTGGTCGTGTCCAACGCGGCCCTGCAGTGGGTGCCCGGGCACGAGGGCCTGCTGGTGCGCTGGGCGGCCGAGCTGCCCACGGGGGCATGGCTGGCCGTGCAGGTGCCCGGCAACTTCGACGCGCCGTCGCACCGGGCGCTGCGCGAGGTCGCCGCGCGATCGCTGCTTCGGGACGATCCGGTCCTCGACCCGGTGGGCTACGCCGCACTGCTGGCCGACGCCGGGTGCACGGTCGACGCCTGGGAGACCACGTACGTGCATCAGTTGCCGTTCGTGGCGGGTGCGGACCACCCGGTGCTGACCTGGATGGAGGGGACCGCGCTGCGGCCGGTGCGGGCGGCACTGGACGCCGACGAGTGGGCCGTGTTCCGGGCCACGCTCGGCGCGCGCCTGGCCCTCGCGTATCCCGCGCGCGGTAGCGTCGTGGCGTTCCCGTTCCGGCGGGTCTTCTTCGTCGCGCGTACCTAAAGGGGGTCTCCTCGTGGAGACGTTCATCGCCGGGCTGCCCAAGGTCGAGCTGCACGTGCACCACGTCGGGTCGGCCTCGCCGCGGATCGTGGCCGAGCTGGCCGCCCGCCACGAGGGCCGTACGCCGGTGCCGGCCGACCCGGCGGCGATCGCGGAGTACTTCGTGTTTCGGGACTTCGCCCACTTCGTGGAGATCTACCTCAGCGTGGTCGATCTGATCCGCGAGCCGGAGGACGTGCGGATCCTGACCTTCGAGGTGGCCCGCGAGCTGGCCCGCCAACAGGTGCGGTACGCGGAGCTCACCGTCACGCCGTACTCCCACGTGAAGCGCGGGATCCCGGCGCCGGAGTTCTGCGCGGCGATCGAGGACGCCCGCGTGCACGCCGAACGGGAGCTGGGCATCGTGCTGCGGTGGTGCTTCGACATCCCGGGCGAGGCGGGGCTGCCGGCGGCCGAGGAGACGCTGCGGATCGCGCTGGACGAACGGCCGGACGGGCTGGTCAGCTTCGGCCTCGGCGGCCCGGAGATCGGGGTGCCGCGGCCGCAGTTCAAGCCGTACTTCGACAAGGCGCGGGCGGCGGGGCTGCGCTCGGTGCCGCACGCGGGGGAGACGACCGGCCCGGCAACCATCTGGGACGCGATCCGGGAACTGGGCGCCGAGCGGATCGGGCACGGCATCGCGGCGGCGCAGGATCCCGCGCTGATGGCGTACCTGGCCGAGCACCGGATCCCGCTGGAGGTGTGCCCGACCTCCAACGTACGCACCCGAGCGGTCGCGTCGCTCGACGAGCACCCGCTGCCGGTGCTGCGCGACGCCGGCGTCCTGGTGACGGTCAACTCCGACGACCCGCCCATGTTCGGCACCACGCTCAACGACGAGTACGCGGTGGCGGCCCGGCTGCTGGGGCTGGACGAGGCCGGGGTGGCCGGGCTGGCGAAGGACGCGGTGGCGGCGTCGTTCCTCGGGCCGGCGGAGCAGTCCCGGCTCGCCGCCGAAATCGACGCGTACGGCGGCTAGGCGCCCCGCCCCCGTCGCGCCCGCGCTGGTCCGCGTCGATCCGCGCTGTTCGCGCCGGTCCGCGCCGTCTTCGCGCCGTCTTCGCGCCGATCAAAGGTCTCCGCGTCGATCAAGGGCAAACGGTCGTGCTTTGATCTCTAAACCACGACCGTTTGCCCTTGATCGACGCGCAAATCCTTGATCGACGCTCGGTGGGAGGAGTCTGCGCCCTCGCCGCTCCTGCGCGCGTTCGACGCACCGGCGGTGATCAGGGAGCGGCTCTCCCGGCACGCCGACGACACGCGGAGCTGGTCCCTGATCAACGGGGAGGGCTCGGCGCGGCCGTTAGATGGCGTAGAGGGGGTCTTGCCAGCAGGCCAGTACGGCCAGGATCACGCCCGCGATGATGGCGGCCCAGCGGATGAGGCGGCGCCTCGGAATGGAGCGGGTGCGCTCCTCCTGGTCCGCCTCCACCGCGGGTGACCTCCTCACAGGGGTGGGCGCGCGGCGGGATCTGGGTTGGGGGACCGTTTCCCGCCGCGCGCGCAAGAGCCCCACCGGACCGGGGTGGGTGGACATACTGCGGGCGGTGGTCCGATGGAACCGGATGGGATCGATGACCATGCTGCCACCCTGCCGGCGCCGACTACGCCCCGTTAACTCAGACCTAAGGAAGACTTATCGGTCTCCTGTGGACCGCTGCCGTGGCTGTGCCTGCTGGCTCGCTTCGCTCGCTTCGGCCCCGGACAGCGGTCCAATCCGTATCTGATCGCTCCGCGCCCAGCTACGGATTGGACCGCTGCCGCGGCCACCGCCGGGATCCAGGCTCCCTAGCTAGCCGGCCCACCAGGCCGAAGCGGCTGACCGTGCGTGGGGTGGCCTCGGCGTCGGCGAGCAGCATGATGACGCTGGCGCCGCCGAGCTGGGCCCGGTCGATGCTGACCGAGCCGCGTGCCTGCTGGGCCGCCCGGCGGGCGATGTCGAGGCCGAGGCCGGTCGAGCCGCGGTCGCTCATGCCCCGGGCAAGCGCCCGGTCGGGGTTGGCGATGCCGGGGCCGGCGTCGTCGACGCGCAGCGCCACGTAGCCGTCCCGGCGCGAGATCGCCACCTCGAACGCGGCGCCCTGCGGCGTGTAGCGGAACACGTTGCCCAGCACGGCGTCCAGCGCCGCGGCCAGTTCGGCGCGTGGTAGCGGGACCGGGATCCGGGTGTGCGCGCCGAGCACCTGGTTGGGGCGCTGCTGGTCGCTGGCCAGCGCGGACCAGAAGACCATCCGGTCGCGGACCACCTCGCTGGCGTCGCACACGCTCTCTTCGGGCTCGGCCGCCTGCTCGACCACCTTGCGGCTGGTCTTGATGAGCACGTCGACCTCGCCTTCGAGGGTGACGATCGCCTGCCGGATCCGCCGGATGGTGCGGCGCCGGTCCAGTTCGGCGGCGCTGAACTGGCCCACGCTCGTGTCGTCCGAGTCCAGGGCGTCGGCGTCCAGCCGCAGCACGGTCAGCGGGGTGCGCAGCCGGTGCGAGAGGTCGGCGACGAGTTCGCGCTCGTTGCTGCGCGAGGTGACCAGCTTGTCCGCCATCCGGTTGAACGCGAAGCCGGCCTCGGCCAGCTCGCGCGGGCCGCTGGGCTGCACGCGTACGGCCAGGTCGCCGTCGCCGACCGCCATCGCGGCCTGCACCAGCGACCGCGCCGACCCGACCGCCACCGAGGCCAGCCGGTCCACCACGATCACCGACGCGATCACCAGGCCCAGGGTGAGGCCGATCAGCAGCCACCAGTTGGCGCCGCCGAGGTCGCCCGCGGGCACGAACACCTCGATCACCGCGGTGGCGCTCTGTAGTCGTACCGGCTGCAGGTAGACCACGCCGCCGTCCACGTCGTTGACGACCGACTTGGTGCCGCTGGCCGCCTCCGCCACGTCCTCCGGCGTCGCTTTCGCGCCGTCGGTCGCGGCATCCATCCCGTGTACGACGGGAGCCTGCCCACCGGGTCCGGCGGCCTGCACGGCACGGCGTACCACGTCGTTGCCGGACGCGACGGTGAGCGCGCCCGCGACCGTGGCGCTGCGGCGCTGCGCCTCGGCGATGGCCTCGTCGCGGGCGTCGGCCCGCTGCTCCAGCCCGAGCGGGATCATGAAGGCCAGCGCCGCGATGGTGGTGAGGGCGGCGGTGACGTACGCGTGGGCCTGCCTTAGTCCGGTGCCACCAGCCGGAAGCCGACCCCCCGCACGGTGCGCAGGTAGCGAGGCTTCGCCGCGGACTCGCCCAGCTTGCGGCGTAGCCAGTACAGATGCACGTCGATGGTCTGGTCCTCGCCTACCGACGGTTGCCGCCATACCTCCTCCAACAGCTCCCGGCGAGAAACTACGCGGCCGGGTCGCGCCGCCAGATAGGCCAGCAGATCGAATTCCTTGCGGGTCAATGCCAGGGGTACGCCGTCCAGTTGCGCGCTGCGCTCGCCGACGTCGACCTTCAGGCCGCCGACCTCGTGTACGGCCGGCTGCACGGTACGGCTGGCCCGGCCGGCGCGGCGCAGCACGCTGGTGATGCGCGCGTCCAGGTGGGCACCGGTGAACGGCTTGACCATGTAGTCGTCGGCACCGGCCCGTAACAGCCGGACGATCGCCTGCTCGTCGTCGCGGGCGGTGGCGATGATGATCGGGATGTCGGTGATGCCGCGCAGCATCCGCAGCGCGTCGGCGCCGTCCAGATCGGGCAGGCCGAGGTCGAGTACTACGAGGTCAGGGGTCTCCGAAGCGACCCGGCGCAGCGCGTCGAGCGCCGTCCCGACCGCGTGCACGGCATGCCCTCGGTCGGCCAGCGAACGCAGCATCGCGCCGCGCACGACATGGTCATCCTCGACCAGGAGCACGGTGGCCATGCGAAGACGGTACTGCCCTTGGCAAGGCGGCGTCCTTTCCGGTTTCGCAGTATGTGGACAAAGCGGGCTTTGCTGATCCCCCTTCGTACCGATAATCGGGATGGCGGCGTGCCATATCTGGCCAGCCAGGGGGTACCTGCCAGCATGGTCCGAGTGAACCGCGCCACCCACGTACCCCCGACGCCGGCCCCGCAGGCCGGCGCCGCGCTGACAGAGGCCGACCTGCGGCAACGCGCCGCGGAGGTCCTCGACGCCAACTGGGAACGGGACCACACGGTGCCGTCCCGGGCCCTGTATCCGCACCAGTGGAGCTGGGACGCCGCGTTCATCGCGGTGGGTCTGGCGCACCACGCGCCCGAGCGGGCCTGGTGGGATCTGCGCAGCCTCTTCGCCGCGCAGTGGGCCGACGGCCGGGTGCCGCACATCGTGTTCGACCCGAACGTCTCCGAGCGCGACTACTTTCCCGGCCCGGCGTTCTGGGACGCCCCGCCGGTGCCCGGCCGGCTCGCCGGGCTGACCACCGGCATCGTCCAGCCGCCGGTGCACGCCGTCGCCGCGTGGGAGGTCTACCGGCGGGCGACCGACCGCCCGGCCGCCCGCGCGGAGCTGACCTGGCTCTACCCGCGGCTGGTCCGCCAGCAGGAGTACCTGTTCGGCGCGCGCGACGTGGGCGGAGCGGGCCTGGCCAGCATCGTGCACCCGTGGGAGTCGGGCCTGGACAACAGCCCCGCCTGGGACCGGGCGCTCGCCGCGGTGCCGGCCGACCTGAGCCTGCTGCGGCGCCACCGCCGGCAGGACACCAACGTCGCGGACTCCTCGCACCGGCCCACCGACACCGACTACGCCCGGTACATCGCGCTCGCCGCCGCGTACCGGGACAGCGGGTACGCCGACGCCGGGCTGGCGCAGCGGCACCTGTTCCTGGTGGAGTGCCCGGCGTTCAACGCGATCCTGGGCGCCGCCGAGCACGCCCTCGCCGACATCGCCGAGGTGGTCGGCGCCGACCCGGCGCCGCACCGGGACCGGGCCGAGCACATCACCAAGGCGCTGCTCGACCGGCTCCTCGACCCGGCGACGGGCATGTTCCACGCCCGCGACGTACGCACCGGGGAGCTGACCCCGGCCCGCTGCGTCAGCGGCCTGCTGCCGCTGATCCTCCCCGGGCTGCCCGAGGACCGGGTGGCCGCGTTGCTGGCCGAGGCTGGTTCGGGCCGGTTCGGGTACGCCGGCCCGCCGGTGCCCTCGTACGACCGCACGGCGCCGGACTTCGACCGGCTGCGGTACTGGCGCGGCCCGGTCTGGATCAATGTGAACTGGCTGCTGTGGCGCGGCCTGCGGACGCACGGGCACGCGGCGGCGGCCGGCACCCTGCGCACCGCGATGCTCGACGTGATCCGCCGGGGCGGCTGCTACGAGTACTTCGACCCGATCGACGGCGCCGGGATCGGCGCGGCCGCCTTCAGCTGGACGGCCGCGCTCGCCTTGGACCTGCTCGCCGCCGACTAACCCCGCGCCGCCGCCCTCGCCCGCCGCCGCCCTCGCGTGGCGGTCTCCGCGCGGCCCGGTCTCCGCGCGGCCCGGTCTCCGCGCGGCCCGGTCTCCGCGCGGCCCGGTCTCCGCGCGGCCCGGTCTCCGCGCGGCCCGGTCTCCGCGCGGCCCGGTCTCCGCGCGGCCCGGTCTCCGCGCGGCCCGGTCTCCGCGCGGCCCGGTCTCCGCGCGGCCCGCGCCGATCAAGGCTTTGCGCGTCGATCAAGGGCAAACGGTCGTGGTTTGGAGATCAAAGCACGACCGTTCGCCCTTGATCGGCGAGGAAGTCCTTGATCGACGCGCCGACGCCGCCGGCGGCGTCGGCCGGCCGGCGGGGGCAGGCCAGCGCCGGTGGGGGCGGCGACCGATCAGGCGGTGGCGGGCGGCAGGCGCAGGACCCAGCGGTACGCCTGGACCATGCCGGTGTCGAAGCCCGCCGCCGAGCCCCACAGGAACAGGCGGAAGCGGCGGTACAGCGGCTCGCCCCAGCGGGCCACGATCTCCTCGCGGGCACCGTCCAGGCGCTTGGCCCACTCCCGGCAGGTCAGGAAGTAGTTGTGCCGGTCGTCGTCGACGCTGAGCAGCTCGAACGGCGACCGGGAGACCTGCCGCAGGTACTGGTGCAGCAGCAGCGGCGCCGAGTTGCCCGGGTAGATGTAGCGCTTCATGAACGTCGAGGCCAGGTGCTTGCGGCGCATGGCGAGGGCGTCGAGGTAGACGCGGCCGCCGGGGCGCAGCAACTCGGCGTACTTGCGCAGCGTGGTGCGGTAGTCGGGCAGGTGCTCGGTGACGCCCATGTTGACGATCGCGTCGAAGGGCTGCGGGCTCCGGTAGCCGAAGATGTGCTGCCGGACCACCGTCACGGGGAGTTTCTCCCGGGCGAACAGCTCGGTCAGGTAGCGCTCGGACTCCTTCGACAGGGTCGTGGTGGTGACGTCGATCCCGCGCCGCGCGGCGTGCTCGGAGAACGCGCCCCAGCCGCCGCCCACCTCCAGCACCCGGTCGCCGGGCTTGACCCCGATCGCGTCCATCGCGAGGTCCATCTTGCGGGTCATCGCGTCCTCGAGCCGCTCGTCGTCGGCCGCGAACACGCCCTCGGTGTAGCAGCGGTGCCGCTCGTCGAGGAACGTCAGGAAGAACTCCGAGTCCTCGTCGTAGTGGTGCGAGATGGCCCGGCGGTCGTCCTCCTTGCGGCCCCGCCACAGGGCCGCCGGGGTGAACCGGGACAGGAACGCGATCGGGTGGAAGTCCTTGAAGAACTCGCGCATCTTGAGCGCCGCGACCAGGTCGCCGTCGACGTCCAGCCAGCCTTGTAGGTACGCCACGGCGATGCCGAGCTGGTCCAGCCCGGTCAGCGCCCGCGCCCCGCGCGTGTCCTTGACGGTGATCGTGAAGAGGGGGTCCCCTGAGCCAAACCGGTGGGCCGCACCGCCCACCGCGGCCACCGCGAACGGCACGGCCGGTCGCGAGGCGAAGAATTCCTGGTAGCGGCGCTGGAGCGCGGCGATCATATCGGTGCCTGCCACACCGGCAATCTACCGCTGCGCGGCACTTCCGGCGCGGCTCTATAGCATGGCAGCGGTTACCGACTGCTGAACACACTGAGGAGATCGCCGTGTCCGCACCCCGTACCCCTGTCGTGGCCGACCTCGTCGTCCCGGCCGGGACGACGGCGGCCGACGCGGTGTCCGCCGCCGGCCTTCCGGTCGCGGGACCCAAGGCCATCGTCGTGGTACGCGAACTTCTAGCGGATGGCTCTGCGGGCCGTCTGCTTGATCTTGACTGGGCCCCGGACGCGGACGTGACCGTGACGCCGGTGGCGATCGACGAGCCGGACGGGCTCAACGTGCTGCGCCACTCCACCGCGCACGTGCTCGCCCAGGCGGTGCAGGACCTGTACCCGGAGGCGAAGCTCGGCATCGGGCCGCCGATCGACAACGGGTTCTACTACGACTTCGACGTGCCGCGGCCGTTCCAGCCGGACGACCTGGACAAGCTCGAAAAGCGGATGCAGGAGATCGTCAAGGCGGGGCAGCGCTTCCGCCGGCGGCGCTTCGACAACGTCGCGGCGGCGCAGTCCGAGCTGGCCGACGAGCCGTACAAGCTGGAGCTGGTCGGCACGGCCGGCGCCGGCGGCTTCGACTCCGCCGAGATCATGGAGGTGGGCGCGGGCGAGCTCACCATCTACGACAACGTGGACGCGGCGTCCGACAAGGTGTGCTGGTCCGACCTGTGCCGCGGGCCGCACCTGCCGAACACCCGGCTGATCGGGGCGTTCAAGCTGATGCGCAGCGCCGCGGCGTACTGGCGCGGCTCGGAGAAGAACCCGCAGCTACAGCGGGTCTACGGGACGGCCTGGCCGACCCGGGACGCGCTCAAGGCGTACCAGCGGCTGTTGGAAGAGGCCGCGCGCCGCGACCACCGCAAGCTGGGCGCGGACCTGGACCTCTTCTCGTTCCCGGACGAGATCGGCTCGGGCCTGCCGGTCTTCCACCCGAAGGGTGGGATCATCCGGCGCGAGATGGAGAACTACTCGCGGCGCCGGCACGAGCAGGCCGGGTACGAGTTCGTCAACACGCCGCACATCACCAAGGCGCACCTGTTCGAGACGTCGGGGCACCTGCCGTACTACGCGGAGACCATGTTCCCGCCGATGGAGCTGGAAGGCGCGCAGTACTACCTCAAGGCGATGAACTGCCCGATGCACAACCTGATCTTCCGGGCGCGCGGGCGGTCGTACCGGGAGCTGCCGCTGCGGCTGTTCGAGTTCGGCACGGTGTACCGGTACGAGAAGTCCGGCGTCGTGCACGGGCTGACCCGGGTGCGCGGGCTGACCATGGACGACTCGCACATCTACTGCACCAAGGAGCAGATGCCCGGCGAGCTGCGCACGCTGCTGGCGTTCGTGCTCGACCTGCTGCGCGACTACGGCCTGGAGGACTTCTACCTGGAGCTGTCCACCCGGGGCGACTCGGAGAAGTTCATCGGCTCCGACGAGGAGTGGGCCGAGGCGACCGAGACGCTGCGGCAGGCCGCCGAGGACTCCGGCCTGGAGCTGGTGCCGGACCCGGGCGGCGCGGCGTTCTACGGGCCGAAGATCTCCGTGCAGGCGCGCGACGCGATCGGGCGCACCTGGCAGATGTCGACCATCCAGCTGGACTTCAACCAGCCGAAGCGCTTCGGGCTGGAGTACCAGGCGTCGGACGGCACCCGGCAGCAGCCCATCATGATCCACCGGGCGCTGTTCGGGTCGATCGAGCGGTTCTTCGGTGTCCTGACCGAGCACTACGCCGGCGCGTTCCCGGCCTGGCTGGCGCCGGTGCAGGTGGTGGGCATCCCGATCCGCGACGACCACGCCGCGTACCTGGCCGACTTCGTCTCGACGCTCCGGGACGCGGGCATCCGGGCGGAGGTGGACACCTCCGACGACCGGATGCAGAAGAAGATCCGTACGGCGCAGCAGCAGAAGATCCCGTTCATGGCCATCGCCGGGGACGCGGACGTCGAGGCGGGCACGGTGTCGTTCCGGTACCGGGACGGGTCGCAGCGCAACGGCGTACCGCTGGCGGAGGCCGTGGCGCACGTGATCGAGATCGTCAACTCGCGCACGAATGAAGGTCCGTCAGCCCCATAGGATCAGGGTGTGACGGACGGGTTGGAGCGGCTGTGGACGCCGCATCGGATGACGTACATCGCCGGGCAGAACCAGCCGCCCGGGTGCCCCTTCTGCGTCGCTCCGACCCTGGAGGACGGCAGCCTGGTGGTCGCCCGGGGCAAGCTCGTCTACGCGGTGCTCAACCTGTACCCGTACAACCCGGGGCACCTGCTCGTGTGCCCGTACCGGCACCTGCCCGACTACACCGACATCGACGCGGATGAGACGGCCGAGCTGGCGCACTTCACGCAGACGGCGATGCGGGTGATCCGGCAGGTCAGCGGCGCGCACGGCTTCAACATCGGGATGAACCAGGGCTCGGTCGCCGGCGCCGGCATCGCCGCCCACCTGCACCAACACGTCGTGCCCCGGTGGGGCGGCGACAGCAACTTCATGCCCGTGGTCGGCCAAACCAAGGTCCTCCCCCAACTCCTCACCGACACACGCGACCTCCTCATAGACGCCTGGCCCGAGGACTAACCTCCGCCCGTGCCCGCGCTTGGCCCGCGTCGCTCGGCCGGCGCCCGCTCTCCGCGTCGATCAAGGGCAGCTCGCGGCTCGCGTCGATCAAGGGCATATGGTCGTGCTTTGATCTCCAAACCACGACCGTTTGCCCTTGATCGACGCGGTTTTCCTTGATCGGCGGGGCGGTCGGGTCACACCCGCGGAGTTTTGTCCGGATCTTGCTGGCGTCCCGGTTGCGGGGGCGGCGCTTGACTTCCAGCGTGCTCGAACTGGAACCGTGTCACGCATGAAGACTCTGGGACACAGCGGCATCGAGGTGAGTGCGCTCGGCATCGGGTGCTGGGCGATCGGCGGGCCGTTCTGGGCGGGGGAGCAGCCGCTCGGTTGGGGCCGGGTGGACGACGAGGAGTCGATCAGGGCGCTGCGCCGCGCGCTGGAGCTAGGCGTCACCTTCTTCGACACCGCCGACGTGTACGGCACCGGGCACAGCGAGCGGATCGTGGGGCGGGCGTTCGCCGGGCGGCGGGACGAGGTGGTGATCGCCACCAAGTGGGGCAACGTCTTCGACGAGTCGACCCGGCAGCTCACCGGCACGGACGCGTCGCCGGCGTACCTGCGTACGGCCGTGGAGGGCTCGCTGCGCCGGCTCGGCACCGACCACATCGACCTCTATCAGCTGCACCTGAACGACCTGCCGATCGCGCAGGCGCGGGAGCTGCTCCCGGTGCTGGAGTCCCTTGTGGACGCCGGCAAGATCCGGGCGTACGGCTGGAGCACGGACTTCGCGGACCGCGCCACCGTGTACGCCCAGGCCGGTGCGGTGGCCATCCAGCACGCGATGTCGGTGCTGCAGGACTCGCCCGAGGTGCTGGCGGTGGTGGACAAGTACGACCTGGCCAGCATCAACCGCGGGCCGCTCGCGATGGGGCTGCTGACCGGCAAGTTCACGGCCGCGTCGACGCTCGGGCCGGACGACGTACGGGGGATCGCGCCGGATTGGCTGTCGTTCTTCCGGGACGGGAAGCCGTCGCCGGAGTGGCTGGACCGGGTGGCCGCCGTCCGGGAGGCGCTGACCGCGGACGGCCGTACGTTGGCGCAGGGCGCGCTGGGCTGGCTCTGGGCCCGCAACGGCCACACGATCCCGATCCCGGGCTGCCGCACGGTGGCCCAGGTGGAGGAGAACGCCGGGGCGCTGTCGCGGGGCCCTCTCCCGCCGGACGCTTACGCCGAGGTCGAGCGGTTGATCAGGGAGTTCGTCTAGCGGCGCGCCGCGACACGCCAGACAAACTCCCTGATCAACTTGGAGAGACGGGACGGGTCAGGCGGACGCGTGTTCCTTTTTGACCTGCTCGGCCAGGTGGGTGGGCATGGGGTCGTGCCTGGCGAAGGTCCTGGTGAAGGTGCCGGCGCCGCTGGTCATGGAGCGCAACTCCACCGCGTACCTCACCAACTCCGTGGCCGGGACCTCGGCGCGGACCAGGGTGCGCTCGTTGCCGCTCGGGTCGGCCTCGGTGCCGAGGACGCGGCCGCGGCGGCTGGACATGTCGCTCATGACCGCGCCGACGAACGAGTCGGGCACCCGGATGACGATCTCGTCGACCGGTTCGAGCAGGGTCAGCTGGCCCTTCTCGGCCGCGTCCTTGAGCGCGAGCGCGCCCGCGGTCTGGAACGCGGCGTCCGAGGAGTCGACGCTGTGCGCCTTGCCGTCGAAGAGGGTGACCCGCAGGTCCACCACCGGGTAGCCGGCGACGATGCCGCGCTCCATCTGGGCGCGGACACCCTTCTCCACCGACGGGATGTAGTTGTGCGGCACCACGCCGCCCACGATCTTGTCCACGAACTCGAAACCGCTGCCCCGAGGCAGCGGCTCCACCCTGATGTCGCAGACCGCATACTGGCCGTGGCCGCCGGACTGCTTGACGTGGCGGCCGTGACCGGCCGAGCCGGCCCCGAACGTCTCGCGCAGCGCCACGCGTACCGCCACGGTCTCCAGGTCGACGCCGCCGGCGCGGAGCCGGTCGAGGACCACGTCGGCGTGCGCCTCGCCCATGCACCACAGCACGAGCTGGTGGGTCTCGGCGTTGCGCTCCAGGCGCATGGTGGGGTCGCCGGCGACCAGGCGGCCCAGGTTTTTCGCCAGGGCGTCCTCGTCGGCGCGGCTCTTCGCCACGATGGCCACCGGCAGCAGCGGCTCGGGCATCTCCCACGGCTCGACCAGCAGCGGGTGGTCCTTGGCCGAGACCGTGTCGCCGGTCTCCGCGCTGCCCGACTTGGTGATCGCGCAGATGTCGCCGGCGATGGCGGCGGGCACCTCGCGCAGGGACGCGCCCAGCGGCGAGTAGATGTGCGCGATCCGCTCGTCGGCGTCGTGGTCGGGGTGGCCGCGGTCCTCCATGCCGTGGCCGGAGACGTGCACGGTGGCCTCCGGGCGGAGCGTGCCGGAGAAGACCCGGACCAGGGAGACCCGCCCGACGTGCCGGTCGATGGTGGTCTTGACCACCTCGGCGACCAGCGGGCCGTTCGGGTCGCAGGTCAGCGGCGGCTGCGGGGATCCGTCGATGCCGGTGACCGCGGGCAGGTCGTGCTCCTGCGGCGTCGGGAACGCGGCGGTGAGCAGCTCCAGCAGCGCGTCGAGGCCGACCTGGGTCTCCGCGCAGACGGGCACGACCGGGTAGAAGTGGCCGCGGGCGACCGCCTTCTCCAGGTCGGTGATGAGCACCTCGACCTCGATCTCCTCGCCGCCGAGGTAGCGGTCCATCAGGGTCTCGTCTTCGCTCTCCGCGATGATGCCCTCGATCAGCTCGTTGCGGGCCTCGTCGATGGCCGGCAGGTGCTCGGGGTCGGGGTCGCGGACCTCGGGCGGGTAGCCGTCCGTGTAGTCGAAGACCCGCCGCGTGATCAGCCCCATCAGGCCGACCGTGGACTCGCCGTCGTCGCCCAGCATCGGCAGGTACAGCGGGAGCACGTTGTCGCCGAACACCCGCTGGCACAAAGCCACCGTCTCGTCGAAGTCGGCCCGCTGGTGGTCGAGCCGGGTCACGGCGACCGCGCGGGGCATGCCGACCGCGGCGCACTCCTCCCACAGCGCGGCGGTGGCCGCGTCCATGCCGTCGACGGCGGACACCACGAAGAGGGCGGCGTCGGCGGCGCGCAGCCCGGCGCGCAGCTCACCGACGAAGTCGGCGTATCCGGGGGTGTCCAGCAGGTTGACCTTGATGCCGTTGTGGACCAGGGGAGCGCAGGCCAGGCTCACCGACCGCTGCTGCTTGACCGCGGCGGCGTCGTGGTCGCAGACCGTGGTGCCCTCGGTGACCGCCCCGGCTCTGGGGATCGTGCCGGTCGCGGCGAGCAACGCCTCGACCAGCGTGGTCTTTCCTGCGCCGGAGTGCCCGACGAGCACCACGTTGCGTACCCTGCCGGGCGCGTCCACCACCGGCGCGGAGCCGGTGACTCCCTTCTCCTGACTCTTTTGCGCCACCGGAGAACCTCCCTCAGCCGATGAGCGTGAGCTACCTCACGTTCGCCCTTCGATCCCACACCCGCAACACGCCGTACACAACCCCGACGCGCGAAGTAACACAGCCTGGCCGCGGCCCGGTCGAGGTCCGCGGACCGTTATCGTGAGAGCCGCCATGGCGAAGATCTTCCGCGTATCCGCTCGGACGGCCCTCAGCTCCGTCGCAGAGCCCATTGCCCGCGCCCTCCTCAAGCTGGGTATCACTCCGAACGCCGTCACGGTGGCCGGGACCGTCGGCGTGCTCGTCGGCGCGATCGGCTTCGGTGCCCGCGGCCACCTGATCATCGCACTCACGATCGTGGTCGTGTTCGCGCTCACCGACTTCCTCGACGGCACGATGGCCCGGATGAAGGGCGGCTCGACGAAGTTCGGGGCGTTCCTCGACTCCTCGATGGACCGGGTCGCCGACGCCGGCATCTTCGGCGCGGTGGCGTACTACCTGGCCACGCGGGACGACCGCTGGGGCATGGTCGCGGCGCTGCTCTGCCTGGCCGTCGGGCAGATCGTCTCCTACGTCAAGGCCCGTGCCGAGGGCCTCGGCATGACCTGCAACGTCGGCATCGCCGAACGCCCCGAGCGGCTGCTCAGCGTCGGCGTCGGCGGCCTGCTGGCCGGGCTGGGTCTCGCGTGGGCGCTGCCGGCCGCGCTGTGGATCCTCGCCGGGCTGTCCGTGATCACCGTCGGCCAGCGCATCGCGCACGTCTACAAGCAAGCGAACGCGAACACGAACGTATGACCGAGCGTAGCGAGGGAACCAGCCGGCTCAGCCTCGCCGAAATCGGGTATGCCGCCGGGTGGCGGCTGGTCCGGGCGCTGCCCAGGCCGGTCGCGGCGGCGGCCTTCCGGGCCGGCGCCGACTACGCGGCGCGCAAACGCGGCAGGGGTACGCGGCGGCTAGCTGCCAACTTGCGCAGGGTGGTAGGCCAGGATTCGTCGGAGCGCGAGTTTGACGCGCTCTTGAAGCGGGCACTGCGCTCGTACGCGCGCTACTGGATGGAGGCGTTCCGGCTGCCGTCGCGGTCGAAGGAGGAGATCCTGCGCGACTTCAGCCTCGACGGCGACCACATGCTCGCCGAGAACGTCGCGGCCGGCCGGGGGTCGGTCGTGGCGCTCCCGCACGGCGGCAACTGGGACGCCGCCGGCGCCTGGGTCGCCGCCCGCGGCTGGCCCATCGTCACGGTCGCCGAACGCCTCAAGCCCGAGGGCGTCTACCAGCGCTTCCTCGCGTACCGGCGGGGTTTGGGCATGGAGATCCTGCCGGCCGACGGCGGCGCGTTCGACGTCCTGGTCGAGCGCCTCCAGCAGGGGTACGTCGTGCCGCTGCTCGCCGACCGGGACCTGTCCGCCCGCGGCGTCGAGGTGAGCTTCTTCGGCGGCCGGGCCCGGATGCCCGCCGGGCCGGCGCTGCTGGCCCTGCGTACCGGCTGCCCGCTATACACCGTCACCATGTGGTACGAGGAGGACCGCGCCCGGGGCGCCCTGGCCGGCCCGCTCACGGTGCCCGCGGACGGCCCCCTCGACCAGCGGGCGCGGGCGCTGACCCAGCAGGTCGCCGACGGCCTGGCGGCGGGCATCGCCCAGTACCCCGAGGACTGGCACATGCTGCAGCGACTGTGGCTGGACAGCCCGGCAACCGCACAGATCTAACACAGGGAGGGGGCCGCAGTGCGGATCGGCATCGTGTGCCCGTACTCCTTCGACGTCCCAGGCGGCGTCCAGAACCACGTGATGGACCTCGCCGAGGCGCTGATGGCGCTCGGGCACGAGGTCAGCGTGCTCGCACCGGCGGACGAGGACGCGCCGCTGCCGCCGTACGTGGTGCCGGCCGGGCGGTCGGTGCCGTTCCCCTACAACGGGTCGGTGGCGCGGATCAGCTTCGGGCCGGTGTCGACCGCGCGGGTGCGGCGGTGGCTGTCCCGGGGCGAGTTCGACGTGCTGCACGTGCACGAGCCGTTCTCGCTGAGCCTGTCGATGCTGGCGGTGCTGTCCGCGCGGGGGCCGGTGGTCGCCACGTTCCACACGGCGATGACCCGGTCCCGGGCGATGGCCGCCGCGCAGGGCCTGCTGCAGCTCGTGCTGGAGCGGATCACCGCCCGGATCGCGGTCAGCGCGCTGGCCCGCAAGGTGCAGGTGGAGCACATGGCCGGCGGCGCCGTGGAGATCCCGAACGGGGTGGCGGTGGCCAAGTTCGCCGACGCCGTGCCGCTGCCCGGCTGGCCGGCCGACGGCGGCGCGCTCGGCTTCCTGGGCCGCTTCACCGAGCCGCGCAAGGGCTTCGCGCACCTGCGTACGGCGTACGTGGCGCTGGCCCGGCAGCGGCCCGGCCTGCGCCTGTTGGTAGCCGGGCCGGGCGAGCGCGACGAACTGCTCGACGGCGTGCCTTCCGACCTGCACGACCGGGTGGAGTACCTGGGCAAGGTGTCCGAAGCGGACAAGGCGCGGATGCTGCGCAGCGTCGACCTGTATGTCGCCCCGAACACCGGCGGTGAGTCGTTCGGGATGATCCTGACGGAGGCGATGGCGGCCGGGACCCCGATCGTGGCCAGCGACCTCGACGCGTTCCGCCGGGTGCTGGACGGCGGGCGGGCCGGCCAGCTGTTTCCGGTGGGCGACACCGACGCGCTGGCCGGGTGCGTGGCGGACCTGCTGGACGACCCCGCGCGCCGGGCCGCGCTCGCCGCGCACGCCCAGCAGGTGGTCAGGGACTTCGATTGGCCGGTCGTCGCCGGGCGGGTCCTGGAGGTGTACGCCACGGCGATCGAGGCCACCGACGGCAGGGTGATGGAACAAGAGCCCAGTTAAGACCCTCTACCATTCCGGGCATGTGGTGGGTCGTGGGCGTGGTCACCGTGGTCGCGCTCGTTTCGACGTACCTGACCTGGACGGCCAGCCGGGTCGACCGCCTGCACGCCCGGGCGGCGGCCGCGGCCAAGGCCCTCGACGCGCACCTGCTGCGCCGGGCCGCCGCGGCGGCCGTACTCGCGGAAGAGCGCGCGGCGGGTGAGCTTTACGCGGCGGCCCGGATCGCGCTGGACGCCGTGCCGGGCGAGCGCGAGGCCGCGGAGAATGATCTGACCCGGCAGCTGCGGACGGTGGCCCTCGCCGTGGACGCCGACGGGCTGGTGGCGGCGAGCCGGCGGCTCGCCCTGGCCCGGCAGGTGCACACGGACCTGGTCCGGGACGCGCTGACCGCGCGGCGCCGCCCGGTGGTACGCCTGTTGCGGATGACCCGCCGGCACGCCGCACCGGCCTACTTCGACATCGACGACCCGGTCCTCGCGCCGGCGGCCGTGCCCGTTGTGGAGCAGGCCACCTAGGGGGCGATTGGCTGTGGGAGGGGTCCTGGGCCGGGACTAAAATCCTGGTCATGGCCGAGATCACCACGCAGTCAAGTGCGCCCGTCACCGGCACTGCCCGCGTCAAGCGGGGCATGGCCGAGATGCTCAAGGGCGGCGTCATCATGGACGTGGTCACCGCCGAGCAGGCCAAGATCGCCGAGGACGCCGGTGCGGTCGCGGTCATGGCGCTCGAGCGGGTGCCCGCCGACATCCGCGCGCAGGGCGGCGTGTCGCGGATGAGCGACCCCGACATGATCGACAGCATCATCAGCGCCGTCTCCATCCCGGTGATGGCCAAGGCCCGCATCGGCCACTTCGTCGAGGCGCGGGTGCTGCAGGCGCTCGGCGTCGACTACGTCGACGAGTCCGAGGTGCTGACCCCGGCCGACTACGCCAACCACATCGACAAGTGGGCGTTCACGGTGCCGTTCGTGTGCGGGGCGACCAACCTGGGCGAGGCGCTGCGCCGGATCACCGAGGGCGCCGCGATGATCCGTTCCAAGGGCGAGGCGGGCACCGGCGACGTTTCCAACGCGACCACGCACATGCGCCAGATCCGGGCGGAGCTGCGCCGGCTGACCTCGCTGCCGGAAGACGAGCTGTACGTGGCGGCCAAGGAGCTGCAGGCGCCGTACGAGCTGGTCAAGGAGGTCGCGGCCACGGGCAAGCTGCCGGTCGTGCTCTTCACCGCGGGCGGCATCGCCACGCCGGCCGACGCCGCGATGATGATGCAGCTCGGCGCCGAGGGCGTGTTCGTCGGCTCGGGCATCTTCAAGTCCGGCAACCCGGCCCAGCGGGCGGCCGCGATCGTCAAGGCCACCACGTTCCACGACGACCCGGACGTGATCGCCAAGGTCTCCCGCGGCCTGGGCGAGGCCATGGTCGGCATCAACGTCGACGACATCCCGCAGCCGCACCGGTTGGCGGAGCGCGGTTGGTGAACATAGGGGTATTCGCCCTGCAGGGGGATGTGCGGGAGCACCTGCGGGCCCTGTCGTCGTGTGGCGCGACCGCCACTCCGGTCCGCCGCCCATCGGAGCTGGACTCGGTCGACGCGCTGGTCATCCCCGGCGGGGAGTCGACCACGATGAGCAAGCTGTCCGTCGAGTTCGGCCTGCTGGAGCCGATCCGCAAGCGGATCGCCGGGGGCATGCCGGTGTACGGCTCGTGCGCCGGCATGATCATGCTGGCCGACCGGATTCTTGACGGCCGCCCCGACCAGGAGTCCTTCGGCGGCATCGACATGACCGTGCGGCGCAACGCGTTCGGCCGGCAGGTCGACTCGTTCGAAGGGCCGGTGACGCTGGCCGATTTCGACGAACCGTTCCACGCGGTCTTCATCCGCGCGCCCTGGGTGGAGAGCGTGGGCGGGGAGGTGCGGGTGCTTGGTACCGCCGCCGGTAGGATCGTTGCGGTTCGGGAGGGCGGTCTGCTCGCCACGGCCTTCCATCCGGAGTTGACCGGAGACCTGCGGGTCCACCGTTACTTCGTGGAACTGGTGCGCGGGTTTCTGGGATAGGAGGGCTTGATGTCCGGCCACTCAAAGTGGGCGACGACCAAGCACAAGAAGGCGGTCATCGACGCCAAGCGGGGCAAGCTCTTCGCCCGGCTCATCAAGAACGTCGAGGTAGCGGCCCGTACGGGCGGCGGTGACCCGGCTGGTAACCCCACGCTCTACGACGCCATCCAAAAGGCCAAGAAGAACTCCGTACCCAACGACAACATCGACCGCGCGGTCAAGCGCGGCTCGGGCCTGGAGGCCGGCGGAGCCGACTACCAGACCGTCACGTACGAGGGCTACGGGCCCAACGGGGTGGCGATCCTGATCGAGTGCCTCACCGACAACCGCAACCGCGCCGCCACCGAGGTGCGGACGGCGCTGACCCGCAACGGCGGCAACCTGGCGGACGCGGGCTCGGTGGCGTACATGTTCACCCGCAAGGGCGTCGTGATCGTGCCGTCGTCCGGCGTCTCTGAGGATGACGTGCTGATGGCGGTGCTGGACGCGGGCGCGGAGGAGGTCAACAACCTCGGCGAGGCGTTCGAGGTGGTCAGCGAGCCGACCGACCTGGTCGCCGTCCGGACCGCGCTGCAGGACGCGGGCATCGAGTACGAGTCGGCCGAGTCGTCTTTCGTCCCGTCGGTGAACGTGCCGCTGGACGAGGAGGGCGCGCGCAAGGTGTTCAAGCTCATCGACGTGCTCGAAGACTGCGACGACGTGCAGAACGTCTACGCCAACTTCGACGTCTCCGACGAGATCATGGCCGCCGTCGGCTGACCTTGGTCCTTCCTCGCTCTTCCTCCCTGCGCCCTCCGCGCGCTCCCTCTCGTGCGTGCGCGCTCTCGTGCGTGCTCCCTCTCGTGCGTCGATCAAGGGCAAACGGTCGTGGTTTGATCTCCAATCCGCGGCCGTTTGCCCTTGATCGACGTAGAAATCCTTGATCGGCGGACCGTGGCGGTGCGTGGGTGCGGGCGGCGGCGCTCGGGGTGGCGGAGCGCGCCTTTCGAGCGCGCCCGAGCGGCTGGGTGGCGTCGGTGGAACACCAGTGCTGTCTTGGCCGCCGGGTAACAGCACTGGCGTTCCACTCACGCGGGTGGCGGGTGGCGGTGGCCGCACCAGTGGACTTGGTGGGGCAGGGCGGGATCTTGCGTCCGGACGTGTCCGACATAACCGGGCCCAAGATCCCGGCGAGCGATCGACGCCAGCCTGCGGTGATCATGAGGTTAGCGTGGGGGAGAGCGCTTGCCCTGACGCTAACTTCATGATCACCGCGGCTATCGGGCTACCCTGCCTTCGGGCGCGCCCTACTACGCGCGGGGTGGGTGGGGCTTGGGCGATCTTGGCGTTCGGGTCGGGCAAAAGGGGCATTTTGGCTAACGTCTGAGGGTGTTGACGCTCAGGCCGTTCATC